>JAQTYQ010000005.1:0-47500 GCA_028688225.1 Opitutaceae bacterium
CATTTCAACGCCACCTCGCGTGCGTTTGAGGCGACGTGGAAATACCTGCTCGTCGGCGGCACCGGCATCGCCCTGTCGCTCCTGGGCTCCTTCTGCCTCGGCTACGCCCGCTCCGCGGCGGCGGCGGCGGGGATCTCACCTTCGCCGCGCTGACGGCCCAGGGCGCCGGCCTGTCCCGGCCGTGGGTTCTGATCGCTTGGGTGTTCCTGCTCGTCGGCTACGGGACCAAGATGGGCCTCGCTCCGATGCACACCTGGAAACCCGACGCGTATGGCGAAGCTCCCGGAATCGTCGGCGCCATGCTGGCGGGCGGGGTCACGACGGTGGCGTTCACCGCGGTGCTGCGGGTGCGGGCTGTCGTCGCCGCCGCCGGCGCCGGCGCGGTGGCGGATCACACACTGCTGGCCATCGGCTTGTTCTCCATGCTGGTGGCAGCGCTGTTCCTGTTGGCCACGCGCGACTTCAAACGCATGCTCGCCTACTCGAGCATCGAGCACATGGGCATTCTCGTCATCGGCGCATCGTTCGGTGGCGCCGGCTTGTGGGCGTCCCTGTTTCACGTGTGGAACAACAGCCTGACCAAGGGAGCGATTTTCCTGAGCGCGGGCAACATCCGCCGCGCCGCCGGCGCGCGCACCACGGACGAGGTGAGCGGGATGTCCGCAATCACGCCTCAATCGGCGGCGATCTTCGTCGCCGGCATGTTTGCCATCACCGCCTGCCCGCCGTTCGGACCGTTTTTCAGCGAGCTGGGTGTGATCCGGGCGGCCCTGGCCACCGGCCACCTGACCGCGACCGCGCTGTTTCTCGGCTGTCTCCTGTTTGCCTTCTTCGGCCTGACCCGGCTGGTGTTCGCCATCGTCGACGGGCGGCCACGAGTGGTGTCAACGGCCACAGTCAAACGTTTCCCGGAGACCGCGAGCGTCATTGTGCCGCCTCTCGTGTTGCTGGGGTTGTCATTGTGGCTGGGTCTCGCGACGCCGCCGATCCTGCAACACACGTGGGATGCCGCCGTCCAATCGCTTCATCCCGGGCCATGAACGCCGTTCCCGTTAATTGGACTACATGCGCGGCCCGCCTGAAAACATCCGCCGCGGACACACTCCAGTATTCGATCGGGCCTGAACCCGGGCCTTCGGGAGCCGTCGAAACATCGCAATGAACTTCACGCCTGCCGTGCTGCTGGTCGCATCGCTCTGTGGATATGTGATCGGAGCAGGGGGCGGATTGTTGTTCCTGCGGCGTGAGCGGCTGGCAAATCTCTTCTGTTTCGGCGCGACGGCGTTCTCCGCGCTGAACGGGCTGCTGGCCGCGCTGTTGTTTCTCGCCGGCGCCGCTGGGGCGCCGCCGCCCCAGTTCGAGCTGTTCCCGGCACCGCTGTCTTACCTGCACTTCTCTGTCCGGCTCGACGCCCTCAGCGCGTTCTTCCTCTTGTTCGTTTCGTTTATCGTCTTCGCCATCGCGACGTATTCGCTCGGTTATGCAAAGGGATACTTCGGCCGCAAAAGCGTCGGCGTGCTGGGCGCGCTCTTCAATGCGTTGGTGCTGGCCACCACGCTGGTGGTGACGGCGGACAACGTGTGGTCGTTCCTCATCGCCTGGGAACTCATGGCGCTGACGGCCTACTGCCTGGTGAGCTTCGAGCACGAGAGCGGCGAGACGCGGCGTGCTGGCGTGCTCTACTTCATCATGTCGCACCTCGACGCTGTGTGCATCATCCTCGGCTTTCTGCTGCTGTATCAAGCCGCGGGCGATTACGGGTTCGCCAGCCTGCACGACATCGGCACGAAGATGCCGCCCGGCCGCCGCGATGCGGCGTTCCTGCTGTTTCTGGTGGGCTTCGGGATCAAGGCCGGCATCGTGCCGCTGCACATCTGGCTGCCGGCCGCGCATCCGGTCGCACCCAGCAATGTGTCGGCGTTCATGTCCGGCGTGCTGCTCAAGACCGGCATCTACGGGTTGACGCGCGTGGCCTTCGATTTTCTCGGCCCGCCGCCGTTGTGGTGGGGCGTGACGGTGCTCACGGTGGGCACGGTCTCCGCCGTGCTCGGCGTGCTCTACGCGCTGATGGAGCACGATCTCAAGCGGCTGCTGGCGTATCACAGCATCGAGAACATCGGCATCATCCTCATGGGCCTCGGGGCGGCGCTGATGTTCCTCCACACCGGGCACCCGCTGCTCGCCACGCTCGCGCTCGTCGCGGGGCTCTATCACACGATCAACCACGCCGTGTTCAAGGGACTGCTGTTCATGGGCGCCGGCGCGGTGGTGCACGCCACGCACACGCGCAACATGGAGGAACTGGGCGGGCTGATCAGGCGGATGCCGCAAACGGCACTCTTCTTCCTCATCGGCGCGGTGGCCATCTCCGCGCTACCACCGCTCAATGGCTTCGTCAGCGAATGGCTGACCTATCAGGCCCTGCTTCAGGGCTTCGGCACCACCGACAGCCTGATGCGGCTGATTTTTCCGCTGAGCGGTGCGATGCTGGCGCTGACGGGTGCGCTGGCGGCGGCCTGCTTCGTCAAGGCGTTTGGCATCACGTTTCTCGCGCAGCCGCGCAGCGAGCACGCCACCCAGGCGCACGAAGCCGCGCCCACGATGCTCCTCGGCATGGGCTTGCTCGCCGCCGCGTGCGTGGCGCTGGGGCTCTTTCCGGTGCAGTTCGTCCGGCTGCTCGACCCGCTGACGCAGCAACTCACCGGGCGGCAGCTCAGCGGGCCACTCGGCGCGGCCCACGGTCTCGTGTTGACGTCGCTGACCGAGCGGAGCGGCACGGCGTCCACGCTGGGTCTGGCGCTGATGGGGCTGTGCCTGCTGCCGATTCCGTTCGCGCTGGCGTGGGTCTTCGGGCGGCGGGCGCAGGTTCGGATCGGTCCGACGTGGGACTGTGGCCAGCGCAGCCTGACGCCGCGAATGGAATATACCGCGACCGGCTTTTCGAAGCCGCTGCGGATGGTGTTCAAGGCGCTGTTCCGGCCGCACCGCGAGGTGCAGCGCGAATACGATTTTTCGCCTTACTTCGCCAAGAACCTCCGGTTCGACAGCCATGTGGAGGAGGTTTTCGAGCAAAAAATCTACCGGCCGGCGCGGCTGATGATTCTGCGCGCTTCGCGGCGCGTGCAAGCGCTCCAGGCCGGCAGCATTCACGCCTACCTGCTCTATATTTTCAGCACGCTCGTGCTGCTGCTGCTGTTCGCCGTATGAACGTCGATCTCTACGCCGCCGTTGCGCAGATCGCGCTCTTGCTCCTGCTGGCGCCGCTGCTGAGCGGACTGATCAGGAACTGGAAGGCGAAGCTCCAGAATCGGCGCGGCGCGCGCATCTGGCAGCCGTATTTCGACCTCGTGAAATATCTGCGCAAGGACCAGGTGATTTCAGAGCATGCCTCGTGGCTCTTCCGCGTCACGCCGGTCGTGGTGTTCCTCACGGCGCTGGCGGCGGGACTGATGGTGCCGCTGGTCACCGCGCATGCGCCGCTGGGTCTGTTTGGCGGCGCGCTCGTGGTGGTGGGCGTGCTGGCGCTGGGCCGGTTTTTCCTGGCGTTGGGCGGGCTGGATCCGGCAACGACGTTTGGCGGCATGGGCAGCAGTCGCGAGATGACCATCGCCGCCCTCGCCGAGCCGGCGCTGATGCTCGCGATCTTCACCGTGGCGATCACGGCGGGATCGACGAACCTCGGCGAAATCGTCCTGGCGGGACAGGGACCGGGCTGGAAGTTTCTCGATGCGCCGCACGCGCTGGCGTTCGCCGCGATGTTCGTCGTCCTGCTCGCCGAGACGGGGCGGGTCCCGGTGGACAACCCGGCCACGCACCTGGAGCTGACGATGATTCACGAAGCGATGATCCTGGAATACTCCGGCCGCAGTCTCGCCTTCGTGGAATGGGGCGCGGCCATCAAGCAGCTCGTCCTCATGGCGCTGCTGGTAAACTTGTTCTTCCCGCTGGGCCTGGCCCCCGGCGCCACGCCCGCGGCCTGCGGCGCCGGCCTGGCGTTTCTCGCCGCCAAGCTGCTCGTCCTGGCGGGCGCGGTGGTGCTGGTCGAATTCACCAACGCGAAGCTGCGCCTGTTCCGCGTCCCGGACCTGCTGAGCGCCGCGTTCATGCTCGGCACGCTCGCGCTGGTTTCGACGTTTCTCTTTCGATGAATCTCCCCTCCACCGATCTCGGCTCACGACTGATCACGCTGCTCGCCACGCTCATGCTGGTGCTGCAGCTCCTGCTCGTCGTCCAGCGGATGCTCATCGTCAACATCCGGCTCTTCGCCCTCCAGTCGCTGCTCCTCTCCGGCATCGCCACCGTCGTGGCCTTCGCCTACGGCGCGTGGCATGTCCTGGCCGTTGCCGTGCTGACGTTGATCGGCAAGGTGATCTTTCTCCCGTGGCTGCTCCAGCGCCTGGTGCGCCGGATCAAGATCGAACAGGAAATCCATCCGTTCGTGAACATGCCGGCCTCGATGCTCATCTGCGGCGCGTTGACCGTGCTGTCCTACGTCGTCGCGCGGCCTTTCACGTCACTGGCCCGGCTGGGCAGCAACACGCTGCCCGTCGCCCTCGCCCTCCTGCTGACCGGCATGTTCCTGATGATCAACCGGCGCAAAGCCATCACGCAGGTGCTGGCGCTCCTCACGACCGAAAACGGCATGATGCTCGCAGCGATCGCGCTCACGACCTACGGCATGCCGCTCGTGGTCGAGATCGGGATCTTCTTCGATGTGGTCGTCGCGGTGATGGTGCTGGGCATCCTGGTGTTTCGCATCCGCGAGTCGTTCGACTCGATGGACGTGAGCAAGCTGAACGAGCTGAAGGGCTGACCCATGCTGTTGACCTTCCTCCTTCTCACCCCGGTGGTCGTGGCGCTTCTCTGCCTGGTCGCCCGGCCCCGGATCCTGCTGGAGGCGCTCAACGTCGCCGGCTTCGCGATCGGCCTCGGGCTGGGCCTGAAGCTCGTGCGCACCGTGCTGGCCCGGGACGGCGCCGCCGTGACGGCGTGGGGAGAGTTTTTGCGCGCGGACGCGCTCAGCGCGTGGATGGGGCTGCTCATCTCCGTGGTCGCGCTGATCTCGGTAATTTACGCCGTGGGCTATTTCCGGCGCGACTTGGCCGCGGGTGCGGTGACGGCGCAGCGCGTGCGCGAATTCTATGTGCTGACGCCGCTGTTCGCGACGGGCATGCTTCTCGTCGTCCTGGCGAACAACCTCGGCGTGATGTGGGCGGCCGTCGAAATCACCGCGTTGTCCTCCGTGCTGCTGGTGGCACTCTACAACCACCCCACCTCGCTCGAAGCAGCGTGGAAATACATCATGCTCGGCAGCGTGGGCCTGGTGCTGGCGCTCTTCGGGACAATCTTTGCCTATGCCGCAGCCGTCAGCCCGTCCGCCGGCACGGCCCTCCCCAGTTTCAACTGGTCGAGGCTGCTGGCGATGGCGCCGCAACTGGACCCCAACCTGGTGAGGCTCGCATTCATCTTCGTGCTCGTCGGCTACGGCACGAAGGCCGGCCTCGCGCCGATGCACACCTGGCTGCCGGACGCGCACAGCGAGGCGCCGTCCCCCACGAGCGCGATGCTCTCCGGCGTGTCGCTGAAAATCGCCGTCTACGCGCTGCTGCGCTTTCACATTCTCACCGCGGCGTGTCTGGGCGCGGACTTCAGCCGGCACCTGCTCCTCGGCTTCGGGCTGTGCTCGATGGTGCTGGCCGGGCCGTTCATCCTCACGCAGAAAAACCTCAAGCGGATGCTCGCATATTCGAGCCTGGAGCATGTCGGCCTGATCTGCGCCGCCGTGGGCTTGAACGCCCCGCTCGCCGTCTTCGGCGCGCTGCTCCACATGGGCTATCACGCGCTGACCAAGCCGGTGCTGTTCTTCGCGGCCGGCAACATCCACCAGCATTATCATACGCTCGATTTCCGTCGCATCGGTGGCGGACTGGCGCACACCATGCCGGCGACCGCCCTCGCGCTGGGCTTGGCCGCCGTCGCGGTGAGCGGGCTGCCGCCGTTCGGGTTGTTTGTGAGTGAGTTGACGATCCTGGCTGGCGGGTTTGCCTCCGGCCACGTCTGGGTCAGCGTCGTGATGCTCGCATCTCTGTTCGTAGTCTTCTGCGGTGTGCTGAACAAGCTGGCCGGTCTCGTCCTTGGCCCGGTCCGCGCCGATGCCCCGCCGCGTCAACCCATGGCCGTCGGTCGCGTCGTGGCGATGAGCCTGCCCCTCGTCGCGCTGCTGTTGTTTTCCCTCTGGGTGCCGGCGTCCCTCCGGCAGTTGCTTGAACTGGCGGCCAGCATCATTCACGGAACGCCATGAATCTGCTCCCCTCCTTTTGCTCCATCCTCGAGGACCTGACCCAGCGGTTTGGTGCGCAGATTCAGCATGCTCCCGCGCCGCAGCCGGACGAACTCCACCTGCACGTCCCGTTGGAACTCGCCGGGGCGCTCTGCTCCACGTTCTACAAGAAATACCACGGCCGGCTCACCGGCGTATTCGCCGAGGACGCCCGCGCCGCGGAGCATGCGTTTTTTGTTTATTACCTCTATGCCCTCGACGCGGCGCCCGGCTTTGTTCTCGTGCGCGTGCCGGTTCCTCCAGACAAGCCCGAGCTGGACTCGGTCACCGAGGCGGTGCCGGCGGCGAACTGGCAGGAACGCGAAATCCAGGACTTGTTCGGCATCAAACTGCGCGGTCATCCCAACCCGCGACGCTGCGTGCTGCACGACGACTGGCCGGAAGTTTACCCGCTGCGCAAAGACTTCGATTTGCGCACGAAGCTGCCGCCCTTCACGGGCGTGCGGCACAAGTTCCGCGAGGTCGAAGGGGAAGGCGTGTTTCAAGTCCCCGTCGGCCCGGTGCATGCGGGCATCATCGAGCCGGGCCACTTTCTTTTCAGCGTCGCCGGCGAGCCGGTGCTCTATCTGCAACTGCGGATGTTTTACGTCCACAAAGGCATCGAGAAGCTTTTCGAGGCCCTGCCCATTCCCCATTGCGTCCGGCTGGCGGAGAGCATTTCTGGCGATTCCAGCTTCGCGCACGCGACCGCCTTTTGCCATGCGGTCGAGCGTGCCGCTGGCGTCGAAGCGCCGGCGCGGGCCCGCGCGCTCCGCACGCTCTGCCTCGAACTGGAGCGCCTCTACAACCATGTCGCCGACATCGGCGCGATTTGCACAGACGTGGCGTTCGTCACGGCCCACATGCACGCGATGCGGCTCAAGGAGCGGGTGCTGCGCGTCAACGAAGAGCTCACCGGCAATCGCCTGTTGCGCGGCATGGCGTGCATCGGCGGCGTGCGGTATGATTTCGAAGCCGGCCAACTCCGTGCACTGATGATGCTCGTGGACGGATTCGAGAAGGAATTCCACAACCTGGTCGGATTGATTCGCGGCAACTCCGGCACCCGCGACCGGCTGGAAACGACCGGCGTGCTCACGCCCGAAGTCGCGCGCGACCTCGGGATCGTCGGTATCGCGGGCCGGGCGTCCGGCTTCGACCATGACCTGCGCCGCGACTTCCCACACGCTTTCTACGACCAGGTGCGGTTCGCCGTGCCCGTCTTCACCGAAGGCGATGTGCAACACCGCATGGTCGTTCGGCGGGAGGAACTTTTCCAATCGTTCGGCATCATCCGGCAGGTGCTGGAAAAGATGCCCGGCGGCCCCATTCAGACGAAGATTGAAGAAGTGCCGCCCGACCGCGTGGCGCTCGGCTTTGTCGAGGGCTGGCGGGGCGAGATCTTCCATTGGATTCGCACCGCCCCCGGCAACCGGCTGGCGCGCTGCAAAGTCAAAGACCCATCGCTGCAAAACTGGCCGGCGCTAAGCGAGGCCATCCTGGGCAACATCATCCCGGATTTCCCGGTCGTGAACAAAAGCTTCAACCTGTCCTATTCGGGCACGGACCGCTGACTATGTTCGAAACCCTCCGCCAAAGTTTAAAGACCGGCGTCGTCACGACGAGCTACCCGCAGACGCCGCCGGACGTCTCCGCCCACGCGCGCGGCCGGCCGGAGATTGACTGGGCCAACTGGAAGGACGCCCGCCCCGCCGCCGCCATTTGCCCCACCGGCGCCATTGAATTCAGCGCCGAGCCGGCCGGCCGCTCCGTCACGCTCGACCTCGGCAAGTGCATCTTCTGCGGATTGTGCGCCGACGTGGATCCGGCCATCCGCATGACCAGCCAGTGTGAACTCGCCGCCAACTCCCGTCACCGTCTGCGGCACACGGCCCGGTATCAGTTGAATGACGATGGCACCCAGCGCGGTTTGCCGGCGGTTCCCGCGACAGCGCGCGCAAACGCCGAGTCCATCGCGCCGGCCGGCCGGCAACTCCAGGCTCGCATCCGGTCGGTGCTGGGCCGCTCGCTGCACATCCGCGAAGTCGACGCGGGTTCCTGCAACGGCTGCGAAGTCGAAATCAACGGCCTGAACAGCCCCGTCTATGACATCGAGCGTTTTGGCATCCATTTCGTTGCCTCGCCGCGCCACGCCGACATGCTGCTGGTAACCGGCCCGGTGACGCGCAACATGGAACTGGCGCTGCGCAAGACCTACGACGCCATGCCCGCGCCACGCCTCGTGGTCGCCGTCGGCGCGTGTGGTTGTTCGGGCGGCATCTTTGGGCAAAACTATGCCACTTGCGGCGGCGTGGACGCAATCATCCCCGTGGATGTTTACATCCCCGGCTGTCCTCCCAATCCACACGCGCTCCTGCACGGAATTCTGCTGGCCATCGGGCGCCTCCCGTCGGGCGCGCCGTTGCAGAAACGTTCTGCCGGTGGAGCCGCGGAAGATCCTGGAGCCGTTTGAAACCCGATTTTGCGACCCTTATGCCCTTTTGCCT
This sequence comes from Opitutaceae bacterium, assembly GCA_028688225.1. Classification (GTDB taxonomy): domain Bacteria; phylum Verrucomicrobiota; class Verrucomicrobiia; order Opitutales; family Opitutaceae; genus Fen-1467. The sequence goes on from JAQTYQ010000005.1 coordinate 8,827, forward strand.
GTTTAATACCGACGTGATCGCGCAGTATCTGAATCTGACCGGTGCCGGCATCGACCGGCCGGTCAAGAATGGCGGCATCCCGCCCTCTTGAAAAATCAAGCAATTCCGTGCCACCATTTGACCGAGTCATGAATGCAACCCTCGAATTTGCCCTCTTGGACAACGCCACGAGCCTCCCCTGGGCCGAGGTGCCCGAGTGGCCGGTGGCGGAGTTCGTGCGCCACACCGCCGCCGAACTGGGCCGGGGCGCCCGGCTCTGCGCCTGGTTCGGTGTGCCCGAAGCCGGCGCCACGCGGCTCGTCGCCGTGATCGCCTTCGACGCCGACAACACGCTGGCCGTCGCGCGCAGCGCGCCGGTGGCCGGCCGTTATCCCGCCCTGACCGCGCTGCAACCGCAGGCGCACCTGTTCGAACGCGAAGTCTGGGAACAAACCGGTCTCACCCCGGAGGGGCATCCCTGGCTCAAACCGGTGCGGAAAACCGCCGGCGACGCGCCCGCCGCCGTGGACTTCTTCCGCGTGGACGGCGGCGAGATCCACGAGGTGGCGGTCGGGCCGGTGCATGCCGGCATCATCGAGCCGGGCCACTTCCGCTTCCAATGCGCCGGCGAGGAGGTGCTGCACCTTGAAATCGCCCTCGGTTATCAGCACCGCGGGATCGAGCGGGCGCTGACCGGCGGGCCGCATCGCGCCACGCTGAGCCAGCTGGAGGTGGTGGCCGGCGACACGACCATCGGCCACGCCACGGCCTATGCCTCGGTCCTGGAGGCGCTCGCCGGCGTGGAGCCTCCGCTGCGCGCGCAGTGGCTGCGGGCGGTCGCGCTCGAGTTGGAACGGCTCGCCAACCACACGGGGGATCTCGGGGCGTTGTCCAATGACGTGGCCTTCCTGCCCACGGCCTCGGCCTGCGGCAAGATTCGCGGCGATTTTCTCAACCTCACGGCGCTGCTGTGCGGCAATCGCTTTGGGCGCGGGCTGGTGCGGTCTGGCGGCTGCCGCCTCGACGCGGAACCGGATCGCCTCGCGCGCCTGCGGGAGCGCCTGACGGCCGCGCTGGCCGAGGTGGAGCAGGCCTCCGCCTGGATGTGGGACGCCGCCTCGGTTCGCGCGCGGTTTGAAAACATCGGCACGATCCATGCCCGGCAGGCCGCGGAGTTGGGCCTGGTCGGGCCGGCGGCACGGGCCTGTGGACTCGTGCGCGACGTCCGCTACGATCATCCGGCCGGCTGGCACCGGCTGGCGCAGGCGCCGGTGGCGGTCTGGCCCAGCGGGGATGTGTTTGCGCGGGCGCGGGTGCGCTGGCTCGAAGTGCAGCGGTCCGGCCAGCTGCTCACGGAGCAACTGACGGCCCCGCCCGAGGGTGAGATCCGCGGAGAGCTGCCGCCGTCCGCCCCGGACACGCTGGCCGTGGCCCTGGTCGAAGGCTGGCGGGGCGAGATCTGCCATGTGGCGCTCACCGACGCCGCAGGCCGGTTCCGGCGCTACAAGATCGTGGATCCCTCATTTCACAACTGGCTCGGCCTGGCCCTGGCCCTGCGCGGCCAGGCCATCTCCGATTTTCCGGTCTGCAACAAAAGCTTCAACCTCTCCTACTGCGGCTTCGATCTCTGAGCCGCGCCTTCCGCCATGTTCGTGTTTGATACCATTACTCATCGCCTCCGGCGCGGCTGCGAAACCATGGCCTATCCGAACGGCCCCGCGCCCGCCCTGCCCGACCGGCACGGCGGCGCGCTGCGCGTCGACGCGGCCAAATGCCCGGACGGCTGCGCCGAATGCCTGCCGGTATGCCCGACCGTGGCCATCACCCAACCGGCAAGCCGGGGGATCGCGCTCGATCTCGGCCGCTGTCTGTTCTGCGCGGCATGCGTCGAGGCGTGCCCCCATAGCGCCATCACCCAGACCGGCGACTACCGCATGGCCGTCCGCCGACGCGAGGATCTCGTGCTCGGCGAGCCGGGCCGGGAGCAGGTGCGGCTCGCGGCCGCCCTGGACGGCAAGCTGCGCAAGCTCTTCGGCCGCTCGCTCCGGCTGCGGCAGGTGAGCGCCGGGGGCAACGGCGCCGAGGAGGCCGACCTCAATGTGCTCGGCACGATTGGCTGGGACCTGGGCCGCTTTGGCATCCAGTTTGTCGCTTCACCCCGGCATGCGGACGGCCTGGTCGTCACCGGCCCGGTTTCACGGAACATGGAGCTGGCGTTGAAAAAAACGTGGGATGCGATGCCGGAACCCAAGATCGTCATCGCCGTGGGCGCGGACGCCATCTCGGGCGGGCCGTTCGCGGGTCATCCCGAGGTCCGGGATGGCGCCGCTTCGGTTGTGCCCGTTGACCTCTTCATTCCCGGCTGGCCGCCCCATCCCCTGACGATTCTCGACGGCCTGCTCCGACTCCTCGGCCGGCTAGAGGACGAACGCCGGCTTACTCCCCCCGCCAGGTGAGCGCGTGGCACACGGCCACGCCGGCGGCGTCGGCTTCGTCGGGCGCCAGCGGGCGCCCGTGACCGAGCATGGCCATGATGGTTTTGGCCATCTGTTGCTTGCTCGCCCGCCCCACGCCCACCACCGCCTGCTTCACCCGCAGCGGCGGATACTCGAAAATCGGTTTGTCACGCAACGCCGCGGCCGCGATGGCCGCGCCGCGCGCCGCGCCCAGGATCTGCGCCGTCTGGAAATTCTGCACGTAGATCGTCTGCTCCAGCGCCACGTGCCGCACGTCGAAATCGGCCAGCAGCGCCGTCACGGCGCGATGGATCTCCGCCAGCGCCACGGCCATGGGCCGCCGGGACGGAACGCGCACCGTGCGCGCCCGCAGCAGCACCGCCGGCCGTCCGGGCGTGAACTCGATCAGCGCCAGGCCGGTGCCGCGCAGGCTCGGATCGATGCCAAGCACTTTGCCCGCAAACGCGGGCCGGCGCAGATCGGGCGCCGCCGGCCAGCCCGGAGCCGCGAGCTTTCCCTCCAGCTTCGCCTTCCACATCTGCCTGACCGACATGCGCGCCATGGATGCCACCACGGAATACACGGAACACCCGGAAAAGAAACGATTATCCTCATGCCTGCATTCCCTCACGCCACGGGCGCAAAGGAGAGTCTGGCCTGTCTGATCCACAGCCGGGTTTCACCACAGAGGCACAGAGGGCACAGGGAAAGCGACCCAGGCAGTAGCCAAACTCGCCTGCCAGCCATAGCTCGAGGAGCAACGGCTGGTGAGAGTTTGGATTTCATTCCTTGAGCCAAAGCCTCACGGCTTTGGCTACCTTCAATCCTGCCGCAGTCGAGCGTACCTTCCTCGGGTTGCTCCCTTCGTGTCCTTTGTGCCTCTGTGGTTAGAAGAACAGCAGCTTCAGACCGGCCGCAAACGTCAGCACCAGCGCGATCAGCTCGAACCACTGCTGGTTGATGCGGTGAATGACCCACCGCCCGGCCAGCGCTCCGGCCACCACCGCCGGCGCCAGCAGGACATTGGTCAGGAAACTCGACGCCGTGATCATGCCGAGACCGGCCATGAACGGCACCTTGAAGAGATTCAGGCAGAGGAAAAACACCGCGCCCGTGCCGAGGAATTCCATCTTTGGCAACCGCATCGCCAGCAGGTAGAGGATCATGACGGGGCCGGCGGCGTTCGCGACCTGGGTCGTGAAGCCCGCCAGCACCCCGGCCGCCACGGGAAACCACGGCGGGGCGTGCGCGACCAGCTCCTCGTCCGGGCGGCCCCGCTGCGTCCGCCACTTTCGCCAGACGTGCAGGGCGAACATCGCCACGATGATGCCGCCGATCAGCCGGCGCGTCGACCCGTCATCGAGCCGCCCGAGCGCGAGCGTGCCGAAAATGACGCCGAGCGCCGTCCACGGGAACAGCCGCCAGAGATGGCGCCAGACGGTGTGCTGCCGGTAACTGGCCACCGCGATGACATCGCCGAAAATCAGCAGCGGCAGCACGAAGCCCGTGGCCTGCCGGGCAGGGATGACGTTGGCGAAAATGGCGACGAAGAGGATGCCGAACCCGGCGATGCCGGTCTTCGACATGCCTACCAGGAACGCGCCGAGGACGACCAGCGCCCATTGCCAGGTTTCAAGATGCATGTTGCCAAAACGGTTTAGCCACTGATCCACCCCAATGGGCACTGATCTTCAAGCCGGTGCATTGCATTGAGCCACGAAGGAAAGCATGGAACCCAGAGAACACGAAAGCTTTTTGTACTGCTGTAATGCCAAATCCTCGCGTGCCGCGATGATTTACCCAGATCCTCTCAATCCCAAACCAACCACAGATTACACGGATGACACGGATTAATACGGAATGCCGCGCCTTGGTTTTATCCGTGCCCACCCGCGGAATCGGTGGTCAAAAAAGTCCTTCCGGGTTTGGTTGCGACTCCGCCGCGCTGTGATCCTTCGTGGCCGTCCTTCGGAAATGCCGCTCGGCCTGCGACCAGCACCGTGCTTTCTCGAAATTTCCTCGCCCCACCTGAAAGCCTGGATAAAACAGCCTGCGTGAAGCGTGCCTTGAGCCGGAAGCCCTCCCGCGCCTCCCCACCCAGGAGCGGCTGCCCCTTCGCCGGCTGGAAGTTGGCGGTCTCTCTTGCGATTCAAACTTCTGCCTATCATCCCACCCTCATTGGCAAACCCACACTTTGGTCTGCCTAAACAGCGTTCGGCAGGAGAAAATGAAGACGATAGCCGAGATCGACAAGACCGCCTACGGACTGGCAAGAGCGTATCTGCCACGCCTCAACATCACGGGTGTTACCGATACGCTCGTCGAGCGATACCTGAATCCGGCATCGTTGAATCCCCGGCCAACGACGAAACAAGGACTATACCAGCGCGTTCTTGAGTCGGCGCAGAATGCGAACATGAAAGCGGGCGTCATTGGCCGGTCAATCGGTGGCGTTGGCAAGCTGGCTCCCGTGTTGGAGAGCTTCGCCCCGGACGCGGTCCTGGCGAAATACGGAACTGACTGGCTAACCATACTTGATGACATCGTGAAGACGCTCAAGCCACGAGGCCAGATTCGGAGGACTCCGCGAAGCATCTGGCCCCACTACTGCCAGACGATCCTGTCGGCTGCCACCTTCGTGCAGCAATTCGGTACGGCAGACGAGTTCTTTGCCTGGGTTGATTTCTTTGACCGGGACGACAGAGCACGCCCGAGCCTTCCAATGCTCCTCAGTCACGAGATCGAAGGCTTCGGGTTTGCTCTCTCCTGCGACTTTCTGAAGGAACTCGGCTACCTGGATTTCCCCAAACCAGACGTCCACCTGCGGGACATCTTCACAGCCTTGGGTCTTCTTCAGGACGGAGAAGACGACTATCAGTTGTTCAAGGCAATTGTCCGTGTGGCGCGCAACGCGAACGTCACGCCGTACAATGCGGACAAGACTTTTTGGCTCATCGGGAGTGGATTCTTCTACGACGATCCCCACATTGGGAACAACGGTCGGATCGGCAACCACAAGCAGGAGTTCATCAAGTACGCAGAACCGATGCTCCGAAAGATCAAATGAAGCCCAACAACGGCCTGCTCTTGTATTGGCTCGCATGAGTGCCAATCCTCTGGGGTCATGCTGTACCTTTTACCTTCTCAGGATCAAACTAGAGAAGAGATGTGCCCATCGACCCTCACCCGAAAGTGGCACCGCCCACGGCGCCGCCGGCACCGCGCCTTGACAGGCAAACCGGTTCCATTATGGTTCCTTCATGCCTGCGGTCACCCTCAAGAACATTCCGCGCTCCCTCCACCGGGCCCTGAAGGCCCGGGCGGAAGGCAATCGTCGCAGTCTGAACCGGGAAATTCTGGCCACCCTCGAGTCCAGTGTCACCCCGCGAATCCGCCCGGTTGAGGAATGGCTGCAGGAAGCCGCCCGTTTCCGCGCCCGGCTGAATTTTACCACCTGCGAGGAGGAGCTGAACCTCCACAAACGGGCCGGACGGGCATGATCGTCGTCGACGTCAACCTGGTCGCCTATCTCTGGCTGCCGGGAGAGTTTACCACGCCCACCGAGGCGTGCCTGCGCCGGGATTCCGAGTGGCATGCCCCGCTCCTTTGGCGTTCCGAGATGCGCAATCTGCTGGCCGGGTTTGTCCGGCGCCGGAAGCTGGACTGGCGGCAGGCGGGCGAGGTGATGCAGAAAGCAGAGGACTTTCTCCATCGCCGGGAGCATGTGGTGTCTACCGACTCTGTTTTTGCCCTAACCGCGCAATCACCCTGCTCCGCTTACGACTGTGAGTACGTGGCCGTGGCCGCGCAGTTGGGCGTGAAGCTTGTGACCAACGACCGGCAGGTGGTGAAAGCGTTTCCGCAAACGGCAGTGCTGTTGGCCGATTTTGTCCGGTAATACGCCTGGAAACACCCGTCGGCACTTCAGGCGGAAGTCCGGCGCCGGAGCTGGCCGCAGGCGGCGTCGATGTCGCGTCCGCGGGAGCGGCGGAAATGCGCCACCACCCCGCGCGCCTTCAGTTCGTCCATGAAGGCCTCCTCGGCTTCCGGCCGCGACGGCTCGTAGGTCCGCCCGGTCAGGCTCACCCCGGTGGCATTGTAGTGGAGCAGGTTGACGTGCATCCGGCGGCCCGACAGCAGCGCGGCGAGCTGTCGCGCCTGCTCCGGCGAGTCGTTCACCCCCTGCAGCAGGCAGTATTGGATCGAGACCGGGCGCCCGTGGTTTTTCGCCTGGAAGCGGTCCGCCGCCGCCAGGATCTCCCCGAGGCCGAACCGCCGGCCCGACGGAATCAGTTTCGCCCGCGTGGCGTCGTCCGGCGCGTGCAGCGACACGGCCAGGTTGATGTTCAGGTCCGCCGCGGCCAGCGCGTCGATCCCCGGCACGATGCCGACCGTCGAGACGGTGATCTGCCGCCAGCCCAGCGCGCCCATGTCGCCGCCGGCCATGCGCCGCACCGCCTCGAGCACGTTCTCCAGATTCAGCAGCGGCTCGCCCATGCCCATGAAGACAACGGTCTGCAGCCGCCGGCCGATGGCCTGCGCCTCGCGACGCAAATGCAGGAACTGCTCCACCATCTCGCCCGCGGACAGGTTGCGTGCAAACCCGGTCTGCGCCGTCGCGCAGAAATCACACGCCATCGCACAGCCCACCTGCGACGAAAGGCAGCCGGCCACCCGGTCCGCCCGATACGCCGGCATGACCACCGACTCGACCGTCCGCCCATCGGCCAGTTTCAAGAGCAGCTTGACCGTCCCGTCGTCCGCGACCTGCCGGGCGGCCGGCGCGGATGCCATCATGGCGATCTCCCTCGCCAGCCGGTCCTGCAATCCGCGCGGTGTTTCCAGTTCCGACCATTCCACCACGCCCGCCCCGGCATAGTAATTCCGCAGCAGCGCCTTGGCATGCGGAGTCTTGAAGCCCCACGCAGTGATCTGCTGCTGGAATTCGGCGAGACTGAATTCGGAAAGCGCTTTCAAGTGTAGAAGTGGTCAATCCTCGCCCACCACGAAGAATGTGAAATGGCCACAAGAGGCGCATAAGGCTCGAAAGAAAAAGGCACAAGGACTGGTTGGTGAATTCTCTCTGCTACCTTCGCGGCCTTCTGTAAAATCATTGGATTGGTTTTCTATTCACGCTCACTCGCGGCTAAACGCCCCTCCTTTGGTTGCGGCCTCGCCGTGCTGTGTACTCTGTGTCGGATTGCCGAATCCATGTTCATGCTGCCGGTGTAAACTGGCCCTGCTCCACCCGGAATACCTGCCAGCGGCCGGGGATGGCGTCATCCGGCAGGCTCGTGCCGGTGGCGATGATCTGCAGCTCCGGATCGAGCGCGGCCCAGAAGCGCCGCCGCCGCTCCGGGTCGAGTTCGCCGAGCACGTCGTCGGCCAGCAGGACGGGGCGCACGTTGGTACGTTCCTCAAAAAACGCGACCTGCGCCAGCCGCAGCGCCAGCACGAGGCCGCGCTGCTGCCCCTCCGAGGCGACCTCCGGCGCCGGCCGGCCGTCGAGCGAGAACTCGAAATCGTCGCGGTGCGGTCCGCGCTGCGTCGTCTTGAGCAGCTCGTCGCGCGCCCGGCTGTCCGCCAGCAGCGCCGCGAAGGCCGTTTCGTCCGCCGCGCTGCAATCGGGCGCGTAGGCCAGCCCGGCGGTCTCCGCCTCCGGCGCGATCCGCGCATAGGCCGTCCGCATGTGGGCCGCCAGCACTTGCAGGCTTTCCGTGCGTAAGGCGATGAGCCGGACGCCCGCCGGCACCAACTGGGTGTCGAAAGCCGCAAGCTCCGCGCCGTTGCGACCGGCCTTGAGCAGGCTGTTCCGCTCGGCCAGCGCGCGGTGATAGGTCTGCAGCGTCGTCAGATATTCCGCATTGGTCGCCGCCAGCGCCAGGTCGAGCCAGCGACGCCGCAACGCCGGCGCGCCGCGCACGAGCAATTGATCCTGCGCCGAGAACACCACGGTGGGGAAGCGCCCCACGTAGTCGGCCAAGCGCGTGATCCGCTCCTGGTCGCACCAGACCTCCTTGCCGGCGGAGCCCAGCTTGATGGTGACGGTGGTTTCGCCGAGCCGCTCATGCTCCACGACGCAGGCCAGCGCAGCCTCCGTCTGTCCATGCGCCACCAGCAGGCGCGGATCCAGCGTCCGGAATGAGCGCAACGCCGTGAGGAAACCCGCCGCCTCCAGCAGATTGGTCTTCCCCTGCCCGTTCGCGCCGGCGAGGAATTGTTTCCCACCGTCGAAGGCGAGGCTGACGAGGGCGAGATTGCGCCAGTGCTGGACCGTGAGTTTGCGCAGGCGCATGGAGACCTCAGGCCTGGACCACGTCGGACGAAGCCGATGCACGAAGTTCGGCTTCTGTTTCAACCAGCGCAAGGGCCAGCTGGCGCCAGTCGTCCTCGGTTGTCTCCCATCCGGCGCTGAGGCGGAGGACGCGTTTGGCCTCCGCCGGGGCAAAACCCATCGCTGCCAACACGTGGGAGGGTCCTTCCCTGCCGGTGGCGCAGGCCGAGCCGGTCGAAACCTGGAAGCCGCGTTTGTCGAGCCGGGCCACCCAGCGGTGGTTTTCGGCCAGTGGCATGACGAGCGACACCGTATTCCAGAGCCGCTCGGTCCCATCGCCGACGACCCGCACGCCGGGCAAAACCGTCCGCAGTTGCGCCAAGAAGGCGTCGCGCCAGCGCAGGCGTTCCGTTTCGTGCAGCACCTTGGCGGTTTCGGCCTCGGCCAGCGCCGCCACCATTGCGGCGATGGCCGGATAATCCTCCGTGCCGGCGCGATGGCCGCGCTCCTGTTCGCCGCCCCGCTGGGAGCGAAAACCCTCCGCCTGCGCCGGCAGAACGAGAAAGCCTGTGCCCTTGGGACCGCCAAACTTGTGCGCACTGGCCGTGATCCAGCCGGCTTCGCCGAAACCCGAGGCCGGCAGCTTGCCGAGCCATTGCGCGGCATCACCATGATAGGCCGCACGATGGCGCCGGCAGAGCGCGGCAATCTCCCGCCACGGCTGCAGCACGCCGGTCTCGTTGTTTGCGGCCATCACCGACACCGCGCTGATCGGGCCGGCTTGCAGTGAGCTTGTCGAACCATCCGCGAGCAGCGCTTCGAGCGGCCCCGTTTTCACGACACCGCGGCCGTCAATTTCGAGCCAGACCAGCCGCTCCGGCGGGAAATAATGCCGCGCGGCCTCGATCACGCATGGATGCTCCGTCGGATTGACAGCCACCCGGCTGCCGGACGGCAGCGTGCGCGCCCAGTGGGCAAAGAGTGCATTGGTCCCCTCGGTGGCGCCGGAGTTGAACACCAGCCGTTCGGCCGGACACCCCAGCAGTTGCGCCAGTTGCTCCCGCGCCTGATCGAGCCGCGCCCGCACCCGCGCCGCGTCACGGTACGGGCTCGACGGATTCTGCCACGCCTCGTCGGCCGCGCGCAGCCAGGCTTCGCGGGCGCAGGGCGACAGCGGCGTGGTGGCGTTGTGGTCGAAGTACGGCACGGAATCTACTGAACAGGAGGCCGCGGACTTCGCAAAGCAAGATTCCCGCCGGCTTCCGGCTCTCGCTCAAAAACATGTCATCTAATAGTTGACATATATCGGCCGACGGATCCCCCAGGCCCACCCCCGCGACCAGCCGTCGCATCATCATGCCGAGCAGGGTTTGGGTGGAACCACTGATCCACACTGATGCTCGCTGATCCAATCAGTGTTCATCAGTGCCCAGCAGTGGTTCAAAAATCTGCTCCTATTTTTCGTCTATCTCCCACCCGATGAGCGGAGATCAGTGTGCATAAGCGGTTAAATGCCGCCGGCTTGGCCGGGAAATTCTCTGCTACCTCCGCGATCTCCTGTAAAACGATTGGCCTGGTTTTTTGCGGCTTGCCCGCCGCTGCGACCGGCGTCTTGCTCGCGCCTTCATGAGCACCACTCCCGCTGCCGCCGAAAACGTCGTCATCAAGACCACCTACGGGGAAATGACCGTGGCCTTCTGGCCCGACGTCGCGCCCAAGACGGTCGAGAATTTCAAGAAGCTGGTCCGCGAAAACTTCTACGACGGCACGGCTTTTCACCGCATCATCAAGGGCTTCATGATCCAGGGCGGCTGCCCGAACACCAAGGCCGGCGCCAAGGGTCAGCCCGGCACGGGCGGACCCGGCTGGCAGCTCAAGGCCGAGTTCAACGCCAAGCCGCACGTGCGGGGCGTGCTCTCCATGGCCCGCTCGGCGCATCCCGACTCCGCCGGCAGCCAGTTCTTCATCTGCCACGGCGAGGCGCGTTTTCTCGACAAGCAGTACACCGCCTTCGGCGAGGTGATCAAGGGTTTGGACGTGCTGGACCGCATTGCTAGCGTACCCTGCTCGGCGGGTGGCGGCGAGCGCAGCACCCCCGTTGAGCGCATCGCGGTCGAGAGCGTCCGACTGGTGGCCTGTCAGGCATAAGCCTTCCAGGCCACCAAACGAAAATGCCGGGCCATTTTCGCGAAAGCGGGCTCGGCGTAGCGCGCCGCGCTTTTGCGCGGCAGAGATCAGACGTCAGATGTCAGAGGGCACGTCGACCCTAGTGAAGCACGCCGTGCCGGCTTGTTTGCCATGCCTTGGCAAAAGACAGGCACACCGTCGGTAGTGTCCTAATTTGACTGGGCAACTGGGTTCGAAATTTGGTCTGGAGGCGAAGCCGGAACCAAGCAAATATGCCGTTGCATGTCAGAGCTCAGAGAGTGCTGGGCCTATTGGACGAAGAATATCAAAACCGCAAAAGAGCGTTTTGAGATGGTTAGCTCCTTGTTGGCGTTTATCGTGGCAGCGGTAATCTTTGGCCTGCAATGGTTCGACATTCGAGCCGACGTTTTCGCAGCATTCCTTAATTCCCGAGCGTCAACAGGGATTGGAGCCTTGGCGTTCAGTTATTCGTTCCTGACGTTTTGCATCTGGCTTCCTTATAAACGAGACAAAGAAAAAACTAAGATCATTGTGCAGATGGAACGTCAGCTAAACGCGCTGGTCATCCATTCAGCCATTTGGCATGCGGAAGGAGCGACATCTGATGTTACGGATATTGCCCTAAAACATCTTTCTGCGGAGGGGCATTTTGAAATGCCTTGCGATATAGCCCTATTGAAAGATCCAAGTGAAGGGCATCCGAAATGCCTGACCATTGATTTCACGATGGGAGGCAAAAGATCGAAACGCCATTTCGACGAGCATAAAATAGCCCGATTGCCCTGAAATAGAGTAGCTTCAATTACGCTCTCGGGCATCTCTGAAAGAAATTATTCATGCCCTTACGCGTTGTCAGGCTTGGTAGTCCGCGGGTGGAAGGCGAAGGGCTGCGCATCGGGACGGTGCGGCGGCCGCCACGGGGCGTGCCCAAGGCGGAGTTCGCCTCCCAGAACTGGTACGACGTGTGGTTCCCCAACCTGGCGCCCAGCGATGCGCTCGTAAAGCTGGGGCACGCCGCCCAGACCCCGGCGCAATGGGCCGCGTTCGACAAAAAATACCGCGCCGAGATGGCCGCGCCCGACAACGCCCGCGCCATCGCCCTGCTCGCCGCGCTGTCCCGCCAGACCAACTTCTCGGTGGGCTGCTACTGCGAGAACGAGGCGCACTGCCATCGTTCGGTGCTGCGCGAGCTGCTGCGCGAAAAAGGGACGGTGCTGGCGTAGCTGGGGGCACAGCTCCTCAACGGCCGACAAGCTCATTCCAGGCAAGATCGAGGTTTCGTAGCCAAAGCCGTGAGGCTATGAAGATACCGCTCGCTCCAAACTCTCACGAGTTTGGCTACGTGGCTGACACCCCGCCGCTCCAACCGAGCGTCCCCCTCCGGCTGACTATGAACAAGGGACTGCGGCGCGCCGGGCCGTCGCGCCCTACCCGATTATTTCACACCCACAGTGTCTGCCGTGGGCAAACTGCAAACTGGGGCGGCGAAGCCCTCGCCACCGTAGGAACACGCGACGAAGGCGTCGCGTCCCCATGAAATATCCGGGCTCAGGCCGGTTTCGGACCGCCGGGCGGCACCGGCGGCTTCTCTCCTTCGGCCTTGCAGGTGCTGATGCCAAACGGGACGTAGGCAGGGCAGAAACGCACCGCGGCGGTCAGCAGCGGCAGCAGGCCGATCAGGCCCCACCAGCTCCGGTAGCAAATGCCCACGCCGATGATGGCGAGACCGATGATGATCCGGACCACGCGGTCAGCGGTTCCAATGTTTGCTTTCATGACTGTCTCCTTGGTTGTGCCGCGGCAGACGGGGTTCGCCGCGGCTCCGGGCCCGTAAGCAGGCCAACACCGGCCAATTACTCCTCCGGTCCCGCCCGGTCAAGTCCGGTCCCGGCACCAGTCGTCTGAATGGCGTCCGTCCCAGGAAGGGCGTCTTTCAGGGCGACAATCCCGCATCGTCGGGCGACAGCAGGGGCGGCAGCTCCTCCGGCGGCTCCTGCTCCTTCGGCTGCGGCGGCTCTGCAAGTCGTCGGGCCAGAAAGTGCAGATGCGGCGAAAGCCTTGGGTCATCGATCAACGATCTGGCGATCTGGCTGGCCGTGGCAAAATTCCCCGCGCGCCAGGAGACAATCGCAAGGGCAAGCAACGCGCGCGATTTGTCGCGCATTCTCGGCATGACCTCCAGCACACGTTTGACGATCTCCGCCCGGGGCTGCTTCGCGAGAGCCTCCACCAGGGCCAGTCCCTCGTAGGCCTCAAGATAACGGGGACTTAAGGCAACCGCCCGATCCAGCCATCCGCGCAGGATTGTTGCCGCCTCTCCGGGTAGGCGGTAATCCAAGGTCAAACCGGAGGTGATCTGGTCGAGCCGCTCAGCCGCCAGACGCACATAGACATAGGCGTTGTCCGAGCCCAGTTCGGCTGCGCGCCGCCAGTGCATGAGCGCACCCTCCGGATCGCCCTCCCGCATGGCCACCGCCGCCATCACCTCGTGGGGGCGTGGAGCTTCCGGATGACTTTTGGCCAGTTGCAGGAGCAGATAAGCAGCGTTGCCGGGTTCCTGGAGCCGCGAGCGGAGGTTGATCAACTCCACCTCCCGCTCCAGTTCGCTTGCCGGCCGAAATTTGATCCGCGCCGACAGGTCGCCCATGATGAGCTTGTCGCGCCGGTAATAATAACGTCCGTCCTCCAGGTAGCGCTTAAGCTCCCGCTCCATCTCCTCATAGCCCATTCCAAACGACTCTTGGAAGCTCTGGTCGATCGCTCGGCCGGGCGTGGCAATCAGCTCCGTGAAGCGCTGCAGCTCGGGCAGAGTGGTGGCGCGATCCTGGCCGCAGACCAGGAAATGGAGCAGCGCCCATGACTCAGCGTAAAAAATGTCCCGCCGATGCCCTTCATGGTATTCGGGCGAATTCTGCGTCACCGCGAACAGCCGGCCCAGCGGCATCAATTGCCGGCGGCGCAAAAACTCGGTATGAGCCGGCTTCTCGAGGCCCAGTTTGAACGAGCCCCGCTCGATCGCAAAGGTGGAAAACAGCTCGGCCAGGCCCTCGTTGAGCCAGGGCGGTGGGTGCTCACCCCCCACCGCCAGCAGCAGATGCACGTACTCGTGGAAAATGATCTCGTCGGTCTGCTCGGAATCGTAGTCGGCGGACATCGCGATTACCGTCTCATCGGAGCCGCCGATGCAATAGCCGGCCGCTTCCGCGGGCTTGCCGTGGTACAACGGCTTGTAGGGCTCGAACTGCCGGTCGGTGGCGAACAACACGATCGTCGCCTTCGGATCGTGAAACCGCGGCAGGGGATAGATCGCCAGCACGGTGGCACGAAACTGCTCAAGTTTGCTCAGGATTTTGCTCGACTCCCACTCGGACGCACAACTGAGCATTTCGAAATGCTCGGTCCGCGCATAAATCCATTTCTCTCGCGCGAAGGCGCTGGCGAGCAGCAATAGACCGATGCCAATCAGGAAAACCTGCCGGGGTACTGCCTTCACGACGCCGTTGAGTGAACCGTTATTTCGCCATTCGAGGCAATCACGTTTTCACGAATACTCCGCCTGGACGATGCGGGCCGCGGCCCGGCAAAGGCCAGCTATGCTCTCCTTGGCTGCCGCGCGGCGTGGGCTTGCGAGACCTCCACGTATTTCTCCGCCCACTGGCGCAGCCCGGCCTGCTCCTCGGGACTGAGCTGACGGACGACCTTCGCGGGCGAGCCGACCACGAGCGAGCCCGGCGGGCAGGTGAAGTCCTGCTTCACCAGCGCGTTGGCGCCGACGATGCTGCGCGCGCCGATGCGGGCCCGGTCGAGAACCGTCGCCCCCATGCCGATGAGGCACTCGTCCCCGATGGTGCAGGCATGCACGATGGCCGCGTGGCCAACGGTGCACCACGCGCCGATGATGGCGTCGCCGTCGTCCGCCAGATGCACGATGACGTTGTCCTGGAGATTGGTCCCCTCGCCCACGATGATGCGCGCGATGTCGCCGCGCAGCACGGCGCCGTAGAAGACGCTCGACCGGGGCCCAAGCGTGACGTCACCGATGACGGTGGCGTTGGCGGCGATGAAGCCGGCCCGCGCGGTGTCGGGCGTCTTGCCGAGATGGAGTTTGAGTCGTTCCTGGACGGTCATGGCAACTTGGTTCTCGCGCCGGGCGCTCCGCTGCGCAAGCTCGGCCTGCGTTTCGCCTCCAGCCCTTTTCGCATCATGGAAACGTTGACGCATTTCCTCCGCGGCCTGATCGGGATCGCCGCGTTTCTCGGTCTGGCCGTCCTTTTCAGCTCCAACCGCAAGGCCATTCCCTGGCGGCTGGTCGGCGCCGGCATGATCCTGCAGGTCGTGATCGCCTTTGCGGTGCTGCACCTGGCTCCGTTGCGCGCCGTGGTCGAGGCGGTGAGCCGGTTTTTCGTGGCGATCATGGGCTTCAGCAACGCCGGGGCGGAATTCCTTTTCGGCAAGCTCGTGGACGACCAGCAGGCGTGGGGCTACCTCTTCGCCTTCAAGGTGCTGCCGTCGATCATCTTCTTCGCGGCGTTCACCTCGCTGCTCTACTACCTCGGCATCCTCCAGCGCATTGTCTACGCCTTCGCCTGGGTGATGACAAAAACGATGAACCTCTCCGGTGCGGAGAGCCTTTCCGCCTCGGCCAACATCTTCATCGGCCAAACCGAGGCGCCCTTGCTGATCAAGCCCTACCTCGCGACCATGACCCCGTCGGAGATCCTCTGCATCATGGTCGGCGGCATGGCCACCATTGCCGGGGCCGTGATGGTGGCCTACATCAGTTTTCTGGGCGGCAACAGCGTGGAGCAGCAGGTTGTGTTCGGCATGCATCTGCTGACGGCCTCCGTCATCTCCGCCCCCGCAGCGGTGCTCACCGCCAAGATGCTGCTGCCCCAGACCGAGGAGGTGAACCGCAACCTCGAGGTCAGCCGGGAGCGCATCGGCACCAACGTGCTCGACGCGCTGGCCAACGGCACGACCGACGGCATGCGGCTGGCCGTCAACGTCGGCGGGATGCTGCTGGTCTTCACCGCGATGATCGCCCTGACCAACTACCTGCTCAGCCACTGGATCGGCGACTGGACCGGGCTCAACGGACTCATGGCCCGGGTGAGCCACGGCGCCTATCCGGAATTCACATTGCAGGCTTTCTTCGGCTATCTCTTTTCGCCCCTCGCCTGGCTCATGGGGATCGATTCCGGCAACCTGCTGCTGGCCGGCCAGGTCATCGGCGAAAAAACCATTCTCAACGAATTCTATGCCTATACCACGCTGGGCAAATTAAAGGCCTCGGGCGCCATCGCCGACGAGCGCGCGGTCATCATCCTCACCTACGCGCTCTGCGGGTTTTCCAACATCAGCTCGATCGGCATCCAGATCGGCGGCATCAGCGCCCTGGCCCCCAATCAACGGCCGACCCTGGCCGCGCTGGGCGTCAGGGCCCTCATCGGCGGCAGCATCGCCTGTTTTCTCACCGCCTGCGTGGCGGCCATGCTGACGTAAGCCCTGCCTTTGCCCAGGTGGCAGTCAGCGAAAACCGCGTCCCTCTGTTCGTACGCCGCCGTTGCCGTCCGTCGCGGGACCAATCCGGAATCGGTAACCATCTTCATGACACCGACTTGGCGCTCCGCGAGTGGAAGGACGGTGGTGATGGGTGTTATTCATCTATCTGATTGTTGGTCGATGCAAAGTTAGCCTGCTTGATAGGCATTTGCGTGCGCCCTTAAGCTGCATGCGTACTTGGAAAGAAACCAATCCCTCCTGATGCCTCCCGAGACCATACCCACGGAACTTCCCGCCAAGCAGCTGAGCGCGTGGAAGGACGAGGAAGCCGCCCTGCTCGAATCGCTCGAGCAGATCGAGCACAAGCACGGCTTCATCCCCCGCCATATCGCCGAAGAGATTTCGCGCGTGCTCGAGGTGAAGCTCGAACGTCTGCGGCAGTTGCAGACCAAGGTCGAAAGCAACGTCCGCAAGGAAGTCGACGCCCTGGTCGCCAAATGGAAGGACGAGGAGGGCAGCCTCATCCTCATCCTGCACGAGATCGAGAACCAGCACGGCTACGTGCCGCGCGAGGTGGCGATGGAGGTGTCGCACGCCCTCGGGGTGAAGCTTGCGCGGATCTACGAGGTCCTCACCTTCTACCATTACTTCAAGCTCAAGCCGCCAGGCCGCCACAATATGGCCCTCTGCATGGGCACGGCCTGCTACCTCAAGGGCGCCGCGGCCATGCTGACGGAAGCCAAGAACCTGCTCAAGGTCGAGGAGGGCAACACCACCGCCGACCGCGAGTGGCATCTGGATGTCGTCCGCTGCATCGGCTGCTGCGGCATGAGCCCGGCCATGGTCGTCGACGGCAAGACCTACGGCCGGCTGAACGTCACCGACGTGCCGCGCATCATCGCCCAAACCGCCCCGACCAAGGCCGCGCCATGAGCAAACTTACCTTTGCCGATCTGAAGAAGTATTCCAAAACCATGGCCGACTCGGGCCCGAACTGGGTTCGCGTCAGTATGGACACCGGCGGAATCGCCGCCGGTGCCGATTCCGTCTGCACGATCTTCGAGAAGGGGGTCGGCACCTTGGGCTTCGCGGTCGAGGTGCGCCGCGTCGGCAGCCTCGGCTATTCCTTTGCGGATCCGCTCGTGGAAGTCGCCCGTGAGGGCATGCCCCGCGTGGTGTATGGCCGCGTCGATGACGGGACCGCCCAACAAATCCTCCAGCAGCACCTGGCTGGCCGCCGGCTGCTTGACGACCATATCCTCGCCTGGCGCACCCGAGCCTTGGCCTTCGATGGCCCCACCACCTCCATTCTGGTCAAGGACACCAGCGCCGAAAAGGGTGACAAGACCCAGTTCTTCCAGTTCTCCCTGGCTGAGGAACTCAAGCGCTGCAACCTGCAGGACAAGGTGCAGGTGGTACGAGCCCTGGACATGGGCGTGTACGACGAGGGTGTGGCGGTGCAGTTCCTGCCGTCGCGCGTCACCTACTCCAACGTGCTGGCCCCCGACGTGGCCCGAATCGTCAAGATGAGTGTGCAGGGCAAAAAAATCGTCGACGCCCTGCTCTACAACAAGCCCGACAAGCAGGTGCGCGTGGTGATGCGCAACTGCGGCAAGTTCGATCCGGAGAACTTCCAGGACTGCCTGCGCTACGGCGTCTACCAGGGCCTCGCCCGGATGCTCGGTGGCATGAAGCCGGAGGACGTCATCGCCGAGCTGAAGACCAGCGGCCTGCGCGGGCGCGGCGGCGCGGGCTTCCCCACCTGGCTCAAGTGGCAGATCACCCGCGCCGTCGCGCGTAACCCCAAGTACATCATCTGCAACGGCGACGAGGGCGACCCCGGCGCCTACATGGACCGCAGCGTGCTCGAGGGCGATCCCCACAGCGTGCTCGAAGGCCTCATCATCGCGGCCTATGCCATCGGCGCCGCCCGCGGCTATTTCTACATCCGCGCCGAGTATCCGCTGGCCGTGCGCCGGGTGGAGAAGGCCATCGCCGAGGCACGCGCTGCCGGCCTGCTGGGCGAAAACATCCTCGGCTCCGGTTTCTCTTTCGACGCCAAGGTCCGCCTGGGTGCGGGCGCATTCGTCTGCGGTGAGGAGACCGCCCTCATCGCCTCGATCGAGGGCAGGCGCGGCAGCCCCAGCCCGCGGCCGCCCTATCCTTCCGAGCGCGGCCTGTTCGGCCAGCCCACCGCCATCAACAACGTCGAGACGCTGGCCGCCGTGCCGGAGATCCTCGTGCGCGGCGGCGCGTGGTACGCCCAGTACGGCACCGAGAAGTCCCGCGGCACCAAGGTCTTCGCCGTCACCGGCAAGGTGCGCAATCCGCAGCTGGTCGAGGTGCCGCTCGGCGTCACGCTGCGCGACATCGTCTTCGACCTCTGCGGCGGCGTGTTCGGCGGCAAGAACATCAAGGCCGTGCAGACCGGAGGCCCCTCCGGGGGCGTCATCCCCGAACACCTGCTCAACACGCAGGTCAGCTACGAAAGTCTCCAGGAGCTCGGTTCGATCATGGGTTCCGGCGGCATGCTCGTGATGGATCAGGACGACTCCATGGTCGAGGTGTCGCGGTTCTACCTTCGTTTCTGCGTCGACGAGTCCTGCGGCAAGTGCGCGCCGTGCCGGATCGGCGGCTACCAGATGCTGCAGATCCTCAACCGCCTGGCGCGCGGCCGCGGCGAGAAAGGCGACCTCGAGCGCGTCCGCGCGATCTCAAAGGCCATGCAAAAGGCCTCGCTCTGCGGACTCGGGCAGACCGCGCCCAACCCGGTGCTCTCCGCCCTCCGCTACTTCGAGCCCGAGTTCAAGGCCTACCTTGAGGGCGGCGTCAGTTACGCGCGCAAGATGTCCGCGAGCCGCCCGGCCGAACCCGTCCCCGCCGCCGAACCCGCCAACGCCTGATTCCCATGGTTGCCACCGCCACCCCCCCTTCTGCTCCGCCCGCCATCGGCTCCGACACCGCGGCGCGAGTCAGCCTCAAGATCAACGGCCTGCCCGTCACCGTGCCGGCCGGCACGACCATCCTCGAGGCCGCCCGCCAGGTGCAGGTGAAAATCCCCACTCTGTGCAAAAACGACGACCTGCAGCCGACCGCGGCTTGCGGCCTGTGCATCGTCCAGGTCGCGAAGCAGCCGCGCATGTCGCGCGCCTGCTGCACCCCCGTCGTCGAGGGCATGGAGATCACCACCCACAGCGGCGAACTCACCGAGATCCGCCGCACGGTGCTCGAATTGCTGCTCTCGACGCATCCCAACAGCTGCCTCACCTGCGGCCGCAACGGCACGTGCGAGTTGCAGGCGCTCGCCTCCGACTTCGGCATCCGCACCGAGAATATCAAGCGCATCGTCACTCCGGTCCCGCCCGATACCTCCAACGGCTCCATCATCATCGACTTCACCAAATGCGTGAAATGCGGCCGCTGCGTGCAGGTCTGCCAGGAGGTGCAGGATGTCTGGGCGCTCTCCTTTCTCGACCGCGGCATCAACACCCGCATGGCCCCCGCCGGCGACATCACCCTCGCCGAGTCGCCCTGCGTGAAGTGCGGCCAGTGCTCCAACCACTGCCCGACCGGGGCCATCGTCGAAAACGACGAGACCGCCGCCGTCTGGGAGGCGCTGCATAATCCGAATAAACACTGCGTCGTCCAGATCGCCCCCGCCGTGCGCGTGGCCATCGGCGAGGCATTCGGCCTGCCACCCGGCACCAACCTCACCGGCAAGCTCTACACCGCGCTGCGCCGCCTCGGGTTCAAGGCCGTCTTCGACACCAACTTTTCCGCCGACCTCACCATCATGGAGGAGGCCAGCGAGTTCGTGGAGCGTTTCGTCCACAAGCGTGGCCAGCTCCCGCTCATCACCTCCTGCTGCCCGTCGTGGACCGACTTCATGGAGAAGATGCACTACGATTTCATCGACAACTTCTCCACGGCCAAGTCGCCGCAACAGATGCTCGGCGTGCTTGCCAAGACCTACTATGCGCAGAAACTCGGCCTGGATCCCGCCAAGGTGTACGTCGCATCGATCATGCCCTGCACGGCCAAAAAGTTTGAGCTCGAGCGCACCCATGAAATGTACGCCTCGGGGCATATTGACGTCGACCTCGCCCTCACCACCCGCGAACTGGCCCGCCTGATCAAGCAGTCCGGCCTCGATTTCCTCAACCTGCCCGACGGCGAGGCCGACAGCATCCTCGGCGACTACACCGGCGCGGGCGCGCTGTTCGGCGTGACCGGCGGCGTGATGGAGGCCGCGCTGCGCACCGCGTACTACTTTGTCACCGGGCACAATCTCGAACAGATCGAGTTTGAGTCCGTGCGCGGCCTGCAGGGCGTGAAGCAGGCCGCCATCACCATCAACGGTTCGACGATCCGCGTCGCCGTGGCCCACGGCCTGGCCAACGTGGAAAACGTCCTGGAGGAAGTCCGGGCCGCGCGGGCCGCCGGCCGGGAGCCGCCGGTGCATTTCATCGAGGTCATGGCCTGCCCCGGCGGCTGCATCGGCGGCGGCGGCCAGCCGTACGGCGTGAACGGCGAGGTGCGAGCCCGGCGCGCCGCCGGCCTCTACCAGCACGACCGCGACCGCCGCCTGCGTTTCTCGCACGAGAACCCCGAGGTGAAGCGCCTCTACGACGAATTCCTCGGCCGGCCGCTGAGCCACAAGGCCCACGAGCTGCTGCACACGCGCTACACGGCCCGGCCGATGTACAAACGGTGACCGGCGCCCTCCTCACCGCGCTGTTCTTCGCCGGCAACGCCGTGTGCGCACGACGGGCGGCGCTGCATTACGGCGGCACCGAGGGCAACTTTCTGCGGCTGCTCCTCGCCGTCGCGCTCCTCGGCGCATGGGCGCACGCCGCCGGCCAGGGATTCGGCGGCGGGGCCTTCGCCTGGTTCTTTGTGAGCGGCTGCGTCGGCTTCGGGCTCGGCGGACTCACGATGTTTCACGCCCTGCCGCTCCTCGGATCCAACCTCAGCATGCTCATCGTCCAATGCGGCTCCGCCGTGGCCGCAGCCCTCGTCGAATGGCTCTGGCTTGGCACCCGCCTCTCGGCCGCGCAGGCCGGCCTCGCCGCGCTGACCCTGGCTGGCGTGATCATCGGTCTCATGGGCCCTCTACGTCCCAAAGGACCGATGCCGGCGCAGCCCCGGTTTGCCGCCGGCATCGTGTTCGCCGTGATCTCCGCCTGTGCGCAGGGCGGCAGCGCCGTCATGAGCCGGCGGGCCTTCGCCGTGCTGCACGGACACGGTTTTTTCATGGACGCGGCCACGTCGGCCTATCAGCGCGCGCTCGGCGGCCTGGCCGTCGGCGTGCTGGCGCTGCTCCTCATCCGCCTCGGGCCGACGGCACAACGACCGGCGGCGGATCTTCCGCCGGTTCCGGCCGCGGCGGTGCCGCCGTGGGTCTGGGTCATCCTCAACACGCTGCTCGGCCCCGTGCTCGGCGTGACGTGCTACCAATGGGCGCTGCGCTCGACGCCGGCCGGCCTGGTGCTGCCGATCGTCGCCACCGCGCCGCTGCTGACGGTGCCCGTCGCCCGGTTGCTTGAGCACAGCCGGCCCACGCCGCGTTACTGGCTTGGCGCCGTGCTCGCCGTCCTGGGCGCCGCCGGCCTGACCGTGGTCAAATGAGCCTCCGCTTCACCCTCGCAATCTGCCTGCTGGCGGCCGGCATCGGCCGCGCCCAGCCGGCCGCGCCCACCACCGGAGACGAACCGGTCCGCCTCGACCGGATGACTGTGTGGGGCGAAGCCGCGCCCGGTTTGCTGGACATCCTGCCCGGGCAACTCGAATGGAGCGTGCCTCCCAGCATGGCTGCCGCGGCGGAGACGATCCCGGGACTGGCCATGCACCACATGGGCGCCGCCGCGGCCGAGCCGCTGCTGCGCGGTCTCGGGTCCGACCGCGTGGTGACCATCCTCGACGGCTTGCCGCTGCCCAGCGCCTCCCCCACCCGCACGGCCTCCCCGCTTGCGCTGATCGCCGCCGGCCTGTCGGCCAGGCTGGATGTCAGCAAGTCGCTATCCTCGGTCACCCTCGGCCCCGCTGCCAACGCAGGCTATATCAGCCTGTCGCTGGAGGACAGGCCCTATACGACCGATAGGACCTATGCCGCCACTGCCTGGAATTCCGACCGGGAGGGAGGCGCCGTGCTGGCCCTCGCAACCGCCATGCAGGGCGTCTGGAACATCCGCGCGGCCCTGGCCGCGCATCGCCTGGGTGACTATTCCGCCGGCGACGGCACGGTGGTTCCCGCCGGCAATCGCGACGCGGGGGCGGCGCTGCATTTCGACTGGCGGCCGGATCTGCAGCACCGGCTTCGTCTCGGCGCGCTGTTCTCCCGCCAGGAACTCGCGGTGAACTCCGCGCTGCCGCTCGATACCCGCAACACCAACACCGCCGCTTTCACGAGTAAATATGACTGGGCCGTCTCCGACCAGACCTGGATCGATACCCGCTTCGGTGTGGGCACCACCCGGCCCCATCTCGACAACACCCGGCGGCCCGTGCCCTCACGCATCACCGCCGACGGCCGGACGCTCAGCCTGGCAGCCGGCGTTGCCCTCCGGCACAAAACCGCGGGCGGCGATGAGATCACCGCCGGCATGGACGCCACGCGGGAAGAGCGGCGTCTCGCCCGGAAGCGTCCGGGCGCGGTCGACCTGCTCTGGCCCGACCTGGGGCAGGACGATATCGGCGGATATGCCGAGTTCACCCGGACCCTGACTCCCGGCTGGAAGCTCCGCCTCGGCGCACGGCTTGATGCCGCCCATAGTGAAGCGCGCGCCGCGGACGGACTGGCCTTCAGCCGCTCCATCCGCGATCTCTATGTCGCCTACAACGGCCCCGACGCTGTCCAGACCTCGCGGAACGACATCGCCGGCGCGGCCAACGCCCTCCTCACCGGCCGGCTCTCGGCGGCCGTCACCACCTCGCTCGGCGCGGGCTTCAGCCGGCAGCCGCCCGGAGCCAGCGAACGCTACCGGGCTTTTTCCGATGCGCTCGGCGGCGGCTATGAAATCGGCAATCCCGCAGCCGGCGCCGAGGACAAATACGAGCTCGCCTGGAGCCTGCGCTGGCAGCAGCAGAAATTCACGGTCAATCTCGATGTGTTCGCCAGCCATCTGCCCAATTACCTGCACCGCACGCGCGTAGGCACGACCATGCCGCCCCTGCCACCGGCGGCCATCGTGTACGGATACCGCTCGACGGAAGCGATGTTTCTGGGTGGCGAATTCGAAGTGCTGTGGCAGCCCGCCCCGGATACTTGGTGGCGGCTGGCTGCAGCCAGCGTCGAGGGCACTGACCGCATTGCGCATCGCCGCCTGCCGGAAATTCCACCGGCCACGCTCACGCTCGCCGCCGGTCGGATCTGGTCAGGAGCCGGCCTCAAGCCCTGGGCCGAGTTTGGGCTGCGCGCCGCCGCCTCACAGCATAATCCCGCTCCCGACGAGATGCCGGTGTTTGCCAACACCTCGGAATTCACCTTGGGAAACATCCGCGGGGGCCTGACGTGGCGCAGTCTGCGGATCGTGCTCTCCGTCGAAAACGTCTTCGACCGGCTTTACTACGACTATCTCACACCGCCCGCAGGATCCGCGCCGGCCAGCGGGACGCTGCGTCCCGGCGCGCGCATTCCCGGCCCCGGCCGGACCTTCACGCTGACGCTGAGCTACGGTCTGCCTTGAGCGGGGCCGGGCGCGCCCACCCGCAACCCGACATCCAGCTTCTGAAAACTGTAGGGGCGCAGGCTTGCCCGTTCGACTTCGCTCAGGGCCTTGAGCCTGTCGAGAGGCTGCGCCCGAACCCTTCAAGGGCGCGACCAGCCTTCGCGCGAGGCTACGGCCTGGCAGACAAGATCGCGCCCCTGCCAAAACCGAAAGATCGTTGCGGCAAGAGATTTTCGGGTCGCCGCTAATTCGACGTCAGGTGCCAGTGCCCGCAGAGCGGGCAGAGGTAGGCTTTGCGCCGGCGTTCGACCCCGGCCAGGAGCGCAGCGTCAAGGGCATCGCCCTGGCTGCGAAACTTCCGCTTGCGCGTGCACATGCGCTGTCGCTCTTCCTGCGTGGGTTTCTTCATCGTTGCCTTTGATCTGCACCGGGCTGCATGGGCGCCGGCCCGTTCCGCGACACTCACCCCGCGGTCAGCGTCAGATCCGCCCGTTTGACTTCCTTCACCGGCCATTTGGTGACGGTGAGACCCTTGGCGGAACGGTTGCTGATGGACACCCGGGTGAGGTCGAAGTCAAACTCGCGGACCCGGGCGCGGCTGCGGCCGTCGAGCGAAATGTGAAGCGTTTGCGGAAGGACCTTCTCGTTCGGGCTGACCTCGAGATACACCACCTTCGAGCCGGGCGTCTTCACCAGCGGGTAGAGCTTGTCGCGCGTGACACCGCCGATCTGGAACTTCTTGGCGAAGGCCTTCCCGGTGGCCTTGTCCTGGTAGACCATCGTGTAGAAGGCCTTGTCGCCGTCCTTGGGCAACACTGCGCAATGGAGGATGCCGGGGCCCAGGAAAACCTTGTCCCCCACCCGGACCACCTTCATCGAACCGTCGGCCGTGATGCCGAGCACGTCGTCGAGGACGGAGCATTCCTGCACGAACTCGTGGTTGCGCCAGTTGAGGCCGATAAAACCCTCCTCGCGATTGACATAGAGCCGCTGGTTGGCCGAAACCACCTCCGCCGCGCTGATCTGTTCGATCTCGTCGTACTCGGTGCGGCGCTTGCGGCCCTTGCCGTACTTCTCGGCCAGGGTCTCAAACCACTGGATCGCATAGGGCGTGAGGTGCTTGAGGTGGTGCTTCACCTCCTTGATGCCATCCTCGATTTTCGCGATCTGCTCGTCGGCCTGGAAGCGGTTGTAGGCGGAGATACGCTTGATGCGAATCTCGGTCAGGCGGACCAGGTCTTCGTCGGTCACCGCGCGGCGTAGTTGTTTGACGAAGGGCTGCAGTCCCTCGCGGATCTCGGCGAGCACGCTCTCCCAAGTCTTCGATTTCTCGATGCGGCGGTAGATGCGTTCCTCGATGAAGATGCGTTCGAGCGAATCCCAGTGCCATTGCTGCTCCAGCTCGCCGAGCTTGATCTCGAGCTCCTGCTTCAGCAGCGCCCGCGTCTGGTCCACGCTGCGCTTGAGGATGTCGCGCACGCCGAGGAAGGCCGGCTTGTCGTTCTCGATGACGCACGCGGCGGGTGAGATCGAAACCTGGCAGTCGGTGAAGACGAAGAGCTGCTGGATGACCTGCTCGGGCTCGCCGCCTTGCGGGAGATGGATGAGGATCTCGACCCGGTCGGCGGTGTTGTCGTCGACATGCTTGATCTTGATCCGCCCCTTGGCGTTGGCGGCGAGAATCGAGTCGATGAGCGACTCGGTCGTGGTGCCATAGGGAATCTCGGTGACGGCGAGCAGGTACTTGCTGCGGGATTCGATCCGCGCCCGGATCTTCACCTTGCCGCCGCGTTCGCCGTCGTTGTATTCGGAAAAATCGGCGATGCCGCCGGTGGGAAAATCAGGGTAGATGCGGAAGCTTTTCCCCTGAAGGTGGTTGACGGCGGCGCGGCAGAGGTCGTTGAAGTTGTGCGGCAGGATCTTGGTGGCGAGACCGACGGCGATGCCCTCGGCCCCCTCGGCGAGCACGAGCGGGAACTTGACCGACAGCGTGACCGGCTCCTTCGCACGGCCATCGTAGCTGAGCTGCCACCGGGTGGTCTTGGGGTTGAAGACGACCTCGCGGGCAAACGGGGTGAGGCGCGCCTCGATGTAGCGGGCGGCCGCAGCGCCGTCGCCGGTCAGGACGTTGCCGAAATTGCCCTGCGGCTCGATGAGCAGACCGCGCTGGGCCATGCCGACGAGCGCGGCCTCGATGGAGGCGTCCCCGTGCGGATGAAAACGCATGGTCGCGCCGACGACGTTGGCGACCTTGTGGAAGCGGCCGTCGTCCATTTCCCACAGCGTGTGGAGAATGCGCCGCTGGACGGGCTTGAGGCCGTCGTCGATGTGAGGAACGGCGCGGTCGAGGATGACGTAGCTGGCGTAATCGAGGAACCAGTTGCGGTAGTGCTGCGCCAGGGGCGCGGCGGCGCCGTTGGCGCGCCGGCCCTTTGGGTTTTGGGTTTCGGGTTCTGGGTTCTGGGTTTCGGCCCCAGAGGTAGCCGCTCTGCTTCCAGCCCGGCTCGCCTTGGCGTTTGGAGCCTGGGGCTTGGAACTTTTTTCTGCCCCAGCGGGGCCGTTGAGCGGGAGTTCAATCTGCTTGGTGTCTTTTTTGCGTCTGGCCATCAGAGAAAGGATTTTTGAGGGGGAATCGCTATCTGCGCTGATGGCTGCTGATTTCCGAAGCCATTCGCGCCGATCAGCAGAAATTAGCGGTTGAATGCTTCAGGCTTCCACGAGGTCCTTTTCGACCCGGAGGTTGCCGATGATGAACTCCTGGCGCTCGGGCGTGTTCTTGCCCATGTAGAAGGCGAGCAGCTTGTCGCTGTCGTGCAGGTGCGCCAGCGTCACGGGTTCGAGACGCATGGCTTCGCCGATGAAGTCCTTGAACTCACCGGCCGAAACCTCGCCGAGCCCTTTGAAACGCGTGATCTCGGCACCGGAGCCGAGCTTCGCCAACGCGGCCTGCTTCTCCGTCTCGGAGTAGCAGTAGATCGTCTCCTTTTTGTTGCGCACGCGGAAAAGCGGGGTCTCGAGGATGAAGAGGCGGCCGCCGGCGATGAGTTCGGGAAAGTACTGCAGGAAAAACGAGAGCAACAGCAACCGGATGTGCATGCCGTCGACGTCGGCATCGGTGGCGATGACGACACGGCCGTAGCGCAGGCCGTCGAGGCCCTCCTCGATGTTGAGCGCCGCCTGCAGGAGGTGGAACTCCTCGTTCTCGTAGATGACCTTTTTGGAGAGGCCGTAGGTGTTGAGCGGCTTGCCCTTGAGGGCGAAGACCGCCTGGGTCTGCACGTCGCGGCAGGCGGTGAGCGAACCGGAGGCGGAGTCGCCCTCGACGATGAAGAGTGTGCTGTCTTCGGCGCGCTCGTCCTTATCGCCGAGATGCAGGCGGCAGTCGCGCAGTTTGCGGTTGTGGAGCGAAGCCTTTTTCGCGCGTTCGCGGGCGAGGCTGCGGATGCCGGCCAGCTCCTTGCGCTCGCGCTCATTCTCCTCGAGTTTGCGCTTCAGCGCCTCGGCCGTCTCGCGGTTGCGGTGAAGCCAGGCATCGAGCTGCTGCTGGACGAAGGTGCCGACAAACTGGCGGATAGGCGGACCGCCGGGGCCGAGGTCGGCCGAGCCAAGCTTGGTCTTGGTCTGCGATTCGAACACCGGTTCGATGACACGGATGGCCACGGCAGCGATGATCGACTGGCGCACGTCCGCGGCGTCGTAATCCTTCTTGTAGAAGTTGCGCAGCACCTCGACCACGGCCTCGCGGAAGGCCTGCTGGTGGGTGCCGCCCATCGTGGTGTGCTGGCCGTTGACGAAGGAATAGTACTCCTCGCCGTAGTGCGCACCGTGGGTGAAGGCGATCTCGATGTCCTCCCCCTCGAGGTGGATGATCGGATAGAGGATGTCGCCGCTAAGATTTTTTTCGAGGAGGTCCTTGAGGCCGTGCTCGGACCGGAACGGCCTGCCGTTGAAGGTAAGGGTGAGCCCGCGGTTGAGGAAGGCATATTTCCAGAGCAGATCCTCGACATACTCGGCACGGAACCGGAAATCCGCACCGAACAGTGTTTCGTCGGGTGTAAACTCGACGATGGTGCCATTGCGCTCGCCGGTGCGCGCAACCTTGTGGTCCTGCTTCAGCTTGCCCCGGGTGAACTCGACGACCTTGGTCTGTCCGTCGCGCACAGCCTGCACCCGGTAGGCAGCCGACAGCGCATTGACCGCCTTCTGGCCGATGCCGTTGAGGCCGACGGCCTTTTTGAACGTCTCGGAATCGTACTTGGCACCAGTGTTGATGACCGACACGCATTCCAGAACCTTGCCCAGCGGGATGCCGCGACCGTAGTCGCGCACACGCATGGCGCGCTCGGTGAGATCGACCTCGATCTTTTTGCCGTAGCCCATTGTGAACTCGTCGACGGCGTTGTCGATGGTCTCCTTGAGCAGCACGTAGATGCCATCCTCGGCGTGGCCGCCACTGCCGAGACGCCCGATGTACATCCCCGGACGCAGCCGGATGTGCTCGGTCGAGGAGAGGGTTTTGATGCTGGCTTCGGTGTAATTGTGATTGGCCATGAGGTGCGGTGTCGGGAAAAACAGAGGGCGGGCGGCAGGCGGTGACAAGCGCAATCCCCGTGCACGCCGCGGCAAATCCGTTGCTGACGACCGGAGCCGGAGCCGGCAATCTGGCCACATGCAACCGAAATTCACCGGGATGCCCTTTTTTGTCTACCCCGTCCGCGACATGGCCCGAAGCCGGGCTTTTTACGGCGGCGTGCTGGGCCTGACGGAGGGACACGGTTGGGAGGACAAATGGGTTGAGTACGATGTCGGCCCCGCCACCCTCGCGCTTTCCAGCATCATGGAAGGGATGCAGCCGGGGGCGAAAGCCGGGGCGGCGGCGCTGGAGACCGACCAGTTCGAAGAGACCGTCGCCCACCTCAAGGCCCGCGGGGTGAAGTTCCTGCTCGAACCGGTCGACACCGGCGTCTGCAAATTCGCGCGCTTTGAGGATCCCGACGGTAACCACCTGGTCTTGCACCGCCGGCACGCCGTAGCACAACCCTAGCGCCAGCGGGAATAGATCCGGCGGGTGGATCTCCTACCCTTGGGTGTGGAGTAATCATGCTCCCACGGTTTGTCATTCCACCATGTTCGATTTCCCTTTCTGCGCGCGTCGTGCCACCTCCGTCTGCCTCGCCCTCGTCCTTTTGCCGGCCCTGGCGATCTGGGCTCCGGTGCGCAGTCCCGCCGCCGATACCATCATGAAATCTCCCCAATCCGCTTCCGGTGCTGCCTGCACCATCGATGGTGATAAATCCGCCTGCGGCCTGCCCTCCCACGTCGTCATCGACATGAGCAAGGCCCGTGTGCAGCACACCGACGCGGAGTGGCGCGCCCTCCTCACGCCCGAACAGTACCGGGTGGCGCGCCAGCAGGGCACCGAGCCCCCTTTCCACAACGCGTACTGGAATAGCCATGAAGACGGCGTCTATTTCTCTGTCTGCAGCGACACGCCGCTGTTCGACAGCCGCGACAAGTTCGACAGCGGCACGGGCTGGCCGAGCTTCACGAAGCCGATCGAGCCGAAGTTCGTCGCCGCGGAGACGGACAGCAGCTACGGGATGATCCGCACGGAGGTGCACTGCTCCGTCGACGGCGCCCATCTCGGGCATGTTTTCGACGACGGTCCGACGCCCACCGGCCTGCGCTATTGCATCAATTCCGCCTCACTCCGCTTCATGCCGCGCAAGCAATACGAAGCCTGGGTGCAAAAAAGCAGCGCGACCGTGGGGCCGTAAGCCTGCCCTATGGGCTGCCTGGCAGCGCGCACGGCGGTGCCCGGGTGACGTGCGCGCGCCGGTTGACGCAGGAGACGATCTGCATTGAATTCCCCGCATGGCCGACGTCACCCTCACCTACTTCGTCGAGATCTTTTCCTCCTGGTGTCTCTGGGCCGAGCCGGCCTGGACCGAGATCAAGGCGCGCTACGCCGGACGCGTGCGGCTTGAGTGGAAAATCGCGCTGATGAATCCCGCGGACTTCCCCTCATCCCGCGAGCAGTGTGACTGGTTTTATCGTCGCAGCGGCACGATCATGCGCTCGCCGTACATGCTGAATTCGGGCTGGG
This sequence comes from Opitutaceae bacterium, assembly GCA_028688225.1. Taxonomy (GTDB): domain Bacteria; phylum Verrucomicrobiota; class Verrucomicrobiia; order Opitutales; family Opitutaceae; genus Fen-1467. The sequence continues at coordinate 38,959 of JAQTYQ010000005.1, forward strand.
TGGAACCGGCCCGACCCGGCGGCTATGTCGCACCCAACCTGGTGGCGGAGGCCGGACGGGACTTCGGTTTCAACGACGACCGCTTGCGTCTGGCCCTCGCCCAAGCCGCGATGCGCGAAGGCCGCAAGATCGGCGGCATGGCTGAGGCGGTCGCCGTGGCCATCGCAGCCACCGGACTCGCTGCGGCCAAGCTGCGCGCCCGCGCCGAGTCTCCAGAAGTCAAGGCCCGGGTCGACGCCTCCACCGCCGAGTTTCACGCCCACCAGATCACACAGCGCCCGGCGTTCGTGCTGACGGATGTAATCGGCGACAAGGCCGTGTTCTCGGGTCTGGTCCGGGCCGGGCCACTGGCCGCGGCCATCGAGTCCATGCTGGACGACACCGCCGCCTATGCCGCCCACGCCGCCCATTTCGGCAAGCCGCCGGCCAGGTGAAAATCCAGGCCCGCCAACCCGGGCCCGCGGGGAAAATGCGACGGGGCGCTTGCCCGCGTGCAAGATCAGGGTATTGCTAACCGTCCAGCTCAACCATGAGAAAACTCTTTCTCGCCCTCGGCATCGTGGCAGTGATCGCGGTGGGCGCCGTCGTGGTGCTCTCCTTCTTCCTTGGCTCGATCGTCAAGGCCGGCGTCAACAAGTTTGGCCCCGTCATCACCAAGACCAGGGTTGAGCTGGCGGGCGCCAGTATCTCCCCCCTCATCGGCGGCGGCACGATATCCGGACTGTTCATCGGCAATCCGCCGGGCTGGCAGTCGGACAAGGCCGTCTACCTCGGCCAGGCGAGCCTTTCGGTGGCACCCTTTTCCATTCTTGGCGATCACATCGTCATCGAGGAGATCGTCATCGACCAGCCCGAGTTCGTCTACGAGACCAAGATCATCAGCAGCAACATCAAGGACCTGCTCAAGAACATCGAAGCCTCGACCAAGACGGGCGCGGGCGCTCCAGCCAGCGCCAAAGAAGGCAAGCCCATCAAATTCGAGGTCCGGCGGTTTCACCTGCAAAACGGCCGGGTGACCATCGGCGTGGGGCCGACGGCGGTCACCGTGCCGATGCCTCCGATCACCTTGACCGATCTGGGCACCAAGGAGGGCGGCATCGCCGCCAGCCAGCTTGCGCTGGCGGTCATGAGCAATGTGCTGGACCATGTGCTCACCACCGCGGCCGGCGCCGTCGCGAATGTCGGCAAATCCGCAGGCTCCGCCGCCACCGACGCCGCGGCCGCCGCAGCCAAAAAGGCCGGGGACGATCTCAAGAATTTCTTCGGCGGGAAGAAATAGTCTCCGGTGATGAGCCTGCAATGAGGGCTCTCCCAAGCACGCAACCAGCAATCCCTGCCTCGCGCTCCTCCGCGCCGCGGAGGGCGGTGCATACCACACCGCAACCTCACGAACGACAGTGATGATCAGTTTCCGTTTACCCCAGCCAGCAGTTCAAGCCAGCGCGCATGAAACCGTGGCCGGCGCCGGGGAGGGTTTTCGAGGCGCGCTTTTTTGCCACCGGCAGGCCAAACACCACGGCTGTGGAAAGCAGGAAGGGCACGACTGAAGTTTTCATGGAGCTTAACCCTGGCTCCACAAGGAATACGCTCGCCCAGCTTGCTGCAAACCAGCCGGCGATTGGGTAGTGTCTCAGTTTGAATTTTCGGGTTGGGTGGAATCCGGCCCTTGCCGAGCATCCGTCGCAGAGCTGTTCGGCAAACGAGGTGCGCGATCACAGCCGGCGCCGCGCAATGTAGAGGCTGGTGATCATGTTGCGGGTCACGCGGCCGTGGAACTCGTCGCGGGCGACGCGGCCCAACTCGGCAAGGACGGCCCCGCGATCTTGGCGGATGTTGATATTCGAATAGGTCGCATAGAGGGCGACGGTTTGATCAGGGTCGAGTACGAGCGGCCAGGCGCTGGTTCGGTACTCGACGGCATCGAATGCGCGGGTTCGTTCCAGCGCCGCCAGACGGGCCTCGGCGTCCAGAGCGAACGGTATGTCGCCAGCGCCCGCCGAGGGACTCGACGGGCCGTTGAGCAGCATCTTGGTCGCTTCGTGGAAGGGATCGGGGCGATTTCGGTCGCCGAATACGTTCCAGAGCATTGCCCACCAACCGCCCGGCCGGAGCAGCTTAGCCACCTTGATCAGAGTCAAGTCCTCGTTCAGCCAATGGAAAGCGGTGGCACTGACGCCGAGATCAAAGCCAGCCTCGTGCAAGATGACGTCCTCAAACGGTGAGATGATCACCGTGAGCGCCTCGTCCCGGACGGTCCTTCGAAGGAAGGTTGCCAGGCGAGAATCGGGCTCGACGGCAACCAAGGGGTTCGCACCAAGATCAAGTAAGCGACGAGTCGCCGTCCCCGTTCCCGCTCCAATCTCGAATCCGTCCCCGTTCCCGCTCCAATCTCGAATGTAGCCGCATCCTGCGCGAGACCGCACCGCTCGCATAGAATCTCAAAGACCCAGTCGGGATAAGCCGGGCGGGCGGCGTGATAGCCGCCAGGATCAACCCCGAAGGCCTGGCGGCCGAATTTTCGGTCGATGGAAGATCCCTTCATTCGAAGCACCTTGGCTTACGCAGCATGCTGGTCTACGACCGCCGCCTACCGCGGGGGCCGGTTTGCATCGGGAGCCGAAATTTAAACTGCGACATTACCGGCGATTGGGCACCTGGAGCGATCGCGCTAACAATACCCGGCTCAGCCGACCTTCGGCAGGTGATGCAGGGCCTCGGCAATCTTCTCCTCCGGGTGTTCGTAGTCCTCGAGGTTGCCCGCGAGATGGGCATCATAGGCGGACATATCGAAATGCCCGTGGCCGCTGTAATTGAACACGATGCACTTGCCATCGTCCTTGCGCGCCTCGTCGATGGCGGCCCGGATCGCGTGGGCAGTCTCCGGCGCGGGGATGAAACCCTCGGTCCGGGCGAATTGCAGCGCGCCCTCGAACACGGCATTCTGGGTATAGGCCTTCGCTTCGATGATCTTGAGATGGGCCAGGTGAGCCACGATGGGAGCGGTGCCGTGGTAGCGCAACCCCCCGGCGTGAATGCCTTCCGGCACGAAGGTGTGCCCGAGCGTGAACATCTTGACGAGCGGCGTGAGCTTGGCGGTGTCGCCAAAATCGTAGGCGTAGACGCCCTTGGTCAGCGAAGGGCAGGCCGAAGGCTCGACCGCGATGATGCGCAGCCGGGGGTTGGCCAGTTTTTCCGGCAGGAACGGCAGGCTGAAACCGCCGAAATTGCTCCCGCCACCCACGCAGCCGATCAGCACGTCGGGCTGCTCGCCGATCAGCTCGAGCTGCCGCTTCGTTTCCAGGCCGATGACGCTCTGGTGCAGGATCACGTGGTTAAGCACGCTGCCAAGCGTGTACTTGGTGTCGGCGTGCGTGGCGGCGTCCTCCACGGCCTCGGAGATCGCAATGCCCAGACTGCCCGGCGTCTGCGGATCGGCGGCGAAGATGGCGCGGCCGGACTGCGTGCGATCGGAGGGTGAGGCAAAAACCTCGCCGCCCCAGATATGCATGAGCGAACGACGGTAGGGTTTCTGATGGTAGCTCGACTTCACCATGTAGATGGTGCAGCCGAGGCCGAAAAGCTGGCAGGCAAAGGCCATGGAGGAGCCCCATTGGCCGGCGCCGGTCTCGGTGCTCAGACGGCGTACGCCCTCCTTTTTGTTGTAATAAGCCTGCGCCAGCGCGGTGTTGAGCTTGTGGCTGCCGGCCGGACTCACGCTCTCGTTCTTGAAGTAAATGCGGCAGGATGTCTTAAGCTCCTTCTCGAGCCGGACGGCCCGGATGAGCGGTGTGGGGCGCCAGATCTTGTAGAGTTCGCGGACTTCACGGGGAATGGGTATCCATCGTTCCGGACTCATCTCCTGTTCGATGAGTCCCATGGGGAAAATCGGTGCCAGATCCTCGGGTTTGAGGGGTTCTCCAGTGCCGGGATGCAACGGGGGCGGAAGCGGCTTGGGCAGATCGGCAAGCACATTGTACCAAGACACGGGGATTTCGGTGAGGGGCAGATTGACGCGTTCCTTGTCCATAAAGCCCCTCTTGGCTAGGCGAATGCCCACGCGGAAGCCATACTTTTTCGAAACCGGCGGAGCACAATCGCCACGGCAATCAGTGCCGGCCTGTCTATCTGCACCGACTCGCTTCCGGTACGGTGTGCTATCCGTCGAGCGGGCATGCGCGGCAGGAACCAGTTTCCCGTCCACAAGTATCGCGGGTCTTGGGATTGCCGACCGTGACCAATCACACTTATCGCCCGGGTTCTTGTGTGCTGTGGAGACGTTTTACTAATAGTATGCAGTGCGATTGTAAATTACATCACAGAGGAAGTTAAACTTATGATTTAAAGGTTTGAAGCAGACCCGAGAAAGTGCCAGATTTCATTCGTAATCGGAATATAATCTCTCATTGGATACCCTACACGAATTCAGATGATCGCAATTAGTTTTTTTGATTCATGACCGACGCTCTGAGCCGGTAATCTTCCCTCCCGGCCTTAAGCGGTGATCAAATTGGCTTTTAGGGACCGCCATATTCCCCAGGCGAAACAACCCCCAAACCCCATGAGAAGCCTCAAGGACACCATTGAAGTGTATGTCGGAGAAGACGGCAACGTCTGTATCGCCCATGTCGACATGAGTGAGGATTGCTGCGTGGCGATCTCACCAGAGCAGGTCGATATTTTGATCAACTGGCTCGAAGAAAAGCGAGCTGAGGCGATCAGCTATCGAAAAGCGGCCGCCATTGCAAAGTAACTGAACTCGATAGTGACTCGGATATCCGTGTCGCCGTTGATCGTCGGCACGAGGTGTGGGTTGTTGCGTTGGCACCCCGGCGCGGGAAATTCTGCCACCTGATTTGGCAAAACCAGGGGCCTGTCTTTATCCACGAATGTCGGCAAAAACAAGAGGGCAGCCTGGACTGCCCATGCCGCCCTCTCGAGATTGGCGATGATTTGCCGTGCGGGTTTAGAACTTGAGCCGGATACCGGCCTGAATCTTCCAGCGATTGTCACCGTTATTAGGCAGAATGGTCGATGTCGAGGGGAACGAGACATTGTTGCTGGCGTCAAGCGTGATGGTCGGCTTGACGAGACCGGCGGCAGTATAGGAGGCACTGCCCAACGCACGGGTCTGGCCGCCGTTGGTCGTGGAGGTGTTGATCTCCTCGATGTAATTGAACAGGCTCCGGCTGAGCCAGGAACCGAAGTTCATGAAGTCGGCAAAGAACTCCAGCTTCACATTTTTGTAGGCGGGCAGTTCCTGCACGAAACGGAGGTCGAGGCGGTTCTGCCAAGGCGTGGTGAAGGCATTGCGCGGAGCATAGCCGCCGGCAAAGCGGGAAAGACCGCTGCTCTTGAGGAAGGCAAAGTAGGCATCCTGCTGTGCCGCCGACATTCCACTGAAGTCAAAACGTGCATCGGTGGGGCTGCTGGGAACTGCAACCAGATCGTTGGTACTGAAGCCGTCGTTATTGAGGTCGCCAGAATAGACGAAACTGTAGGGCTGACCGGTGCGGCCTTCGTAATAGAGCGAGACCGTGGTGATCAGATCCCGCTTAAACCTGAACTCACGGCTGATCGAGGCCTGAATCCTGTCGCGAATCTCATAGTCGGAGCGGGATACCTCGACCTGATTCTGGTTGAAGACAGAGTTAAACTGCCACTGGGAGTTGGCGGTGGAGCTATTCAGCGTCTGGGCCTCTGTCGCATGACCATGGGTGTAGGAGACGGTGTAGGCCCACCCATGCTTGAAGGGGTGGTCCAACGTCAAGGAGACATATTGGGAAGCGCCTTCGCGCACATTACGCGTCCGGATCACGTTGCCGAAGCCGGGAACCAGCGGCGCCGAGCCGGAGGAGCCAGCGAACCGCTGGCGTCCATCTGCGCCGACGGTGGTCGGCTTGAGGTTCATATTGTCGACAAACAACGCATCCAACTGGGTGGTCTCGATATATTCGAGGCTGATCGTGGAATCGATCGCCTTCAAATTGCGGTCGATGGCGATGTTGCCACGCAGGATCGTGGGTAGCTTGAGTCCAGGCTTGATCAGGTTGATCACCTGAGCCGTGCTCGACGACGCGGTCAAGCTGGTCGTCCCGATCGGATTGGCCGGATCAAACTTGTAGGCTGAATCCGAGATGGGGTAGCTCCCATTGAGATACTGGGTCAGGGTCGGCGGCGTGGGTGTCGTGCCGCCCGTCGCCAAGACGGTGAACCGGCTGATGCCGAAATTGCCGTAGGAATTGGAGATCCACACCCAGGGATTGCGTCCCAGAAACACCCCAAGGCCACCGCGGATCTGCGTGTCGCGCTTCTGGTCGAGCGAATAATTAAAGCTGAAGCGCGGAGCCGGATTGGTCGTCCCGTCAACCGTGCCGGCATTGGTGATGCCGAAGGCGCTTTTGAAACTCGCGTTTTCCGGAGGCGCAATCGGGCTGCCCAAGTAGTCCATCCGCAGGCCCAAGGTGGCGTTGAACCGGGCTGTCGGCTCCCACTTGATCTGGGCAAAAACGCCGGTCTGCTCAAACTTGCTGATGTCGGCCACCGGCAAGCCGCTTTGCACGACCGCCCGCTCAAACCCAGAGGGAGCATCCGCCTGAAAATCGGCCAGACTATTGTAATTGAAGATGCCGTAGGAGCCCTGCCGGAAGAGGTTGTAGTAGTCACTCGCCTCGTGGTCGGCGCCAGCGGAGAAGGTGAAGGTCTTCCAAGTATAATCGCCTGAGCCACTCAGCGTCTGGGTCTTGATGTGGAGCTCGTTGCCCATGCTGCTGGTTTCCGTGCCGAACCGGAAGGCGTCACTGCCCGTGATCGGGCTACCCGTGCTGGAGATGCCCGGAACATTCAAGATGCGGATTTCGGGAAACTTCACCGGCGTATCGCGCACCGAATCCTGCTTCGTGTTCGAATAGCTGAACTGGGTTTTGAAATCCGGGCTCCAGTTGTCGAACAGCTGCGCGGCCCAGACGTGCTCCTTGACATCCAAGGTATAGAAGTTGGACGAGAACGAGGTCGTGCCGTTGGTAAAACCGCTGTTGGGGATCGCGGTAGAGGTAAGCGGCTGGCTGAAGCTATTGGCGTTGAAACTGCCAAAGTTGGGCTGGGCGCCGATCGTGTCGCTGTAGCGCACCGACAGGCGATGATCCTGGCTGATGTTCCAATCGAGCTTGATCAAGCGCTTGGTATCGAAAAGCCGGGATGTGCTCGAACCGCCAAAGATGCCCATATTGGGCGCACCGGGCAATTGGGCAAGACGGGCATTCACATCCGCAAGAAACGCCGAATCCGGGGTGAAGGCAGCGCGGGTTGGCGCAGAATCCCGGATGAATTTCTCAAAGTTAGTGAAGAAGAACAGGCGGTCTTTGAGAATCGGGCCACCAAAAGTGAACCCGTAGGTTCTTTCCTTTAGCGGCGAGCGCTTGCCGATATTTGTTCCGCTTACGTCTTTGCCCTGCCAGTTTTGGTCGGTGAAAATGTCGTAGATGGTGCCGTGAAACTCATTGGTGCCGCTCTTGCTCACCGCGTTGATGTCCGCGCCGGCAAAGCCGCTCTGCCGGACATCGTATGGCGTGAGGGAAACGCTGAACTGTTCGATCGCATCGAGCGAAAATGGATTATTGAGCGAGAACAGGCCTGACGAACTGAGGCCGAAGGAGTCGTTGATCTTCGCGCCGTCGAGGGTGATCGTGTTGTAGCGATTGTTCATGCCGAGCGCCTCGACTTGGGGAAAAGCGCGAACGGACACGAACGGATTGGTCTTGATCAGGTCGGCGAAGGACCGGCTGGCCGTGGGCTGAGCGTTGAGCCGGCGATTGTCCAGCACACTGCTGGCACCAGTCGCATTGGCGTCGAGACTGAGGCGCGAAGCACTGGTCACGAATTTCTCCATCGCCACGACCTCTTCCTTTGCCGTCAGCAGCACGTCGGTATCCTGGCCCAGCGAAGTCTCCACGTTGTTCAGCGGTTCGATGTGATAACCGCTGCTCACCGCAGAGACGGTGTAGGGCCCGCCGACGCGCATGCCGGTAAACGAGAAGCGGCCATTGGCGCCGGTCACATCGGCGTAGGTGGTGTTGGTCGGCGTATGCACCGCGGTGACCGTGGCGCCGGCCACGGGTTTGCCGGCGGCGTCAACCAATGTGCCCGTCATTCCCGCTGACACGATGCCCTGACCGAACGCCGGGACAACGAAGAGGAAAGAGCACGCGAACGTGATACTGGCTACGGCAAAAAGCGGAGCAAAGACCTCCGCGAGCAGGTGCTTCAGATTCGAGTTTTGCATGGCGCTTGGAGCTGGAGCTATTGTCTTGATGCGAGGGTAGATCCTAACACCAAGCGAAGCTCCTTATCACTTGCTAATTGTTCGGCATTAATTGTTGTCGGAATGAAGTGGCATGGATTGTTGCTTCTTGATCCATCTTCACTTGGAAAAACAATCGCTTGAAGCCCGATGAATGTCCCGGGCCCTTGCACGTCGAGGTGTTCGATGCAGCCCGAAGCGAATCCGCTGCCGGCTGACTCGGTTCAACCATGACCAGCAACGTAT
>JAQTYQ010000005.1:55000-172540 GCA_028688225.1 Opitutaceae bacterium
CGCGTCTCTCGTATCTTCATCCACGATGCAGGCTTGGTGACAAAATTGACCGCATCGGCCAGCACCACCTCGCCTTCGATGCCCCCCAAGGATATCTTCCGATCTACATTGTCCAGCACCCCATCGTGCAGGGCCAGATTTAACTGACCTGCAAAGCGACCGTCCGTCAGGCTTCCCTGTCCGCTGGCCAACACCTTTCCGCCAACCGTCCAACCCTCAAGCGATCGTGGCACGGTTTGCGCCCAAAACTCACGCCAACCGGTCAAATCCACCTGCGCTTTCGTCAATTCAAACCCGGCGGCGGATCGGACAAAATCGTAGCTTCCCTGTCCTTCGGCGCTCACACCCGGCCCCGCCAACCCAAGCTCGGCTTTCACCCTGTTCCCCGAAGCCTCCGGTTTTGCCACCACCGTGAACATGAGCATCTGGTTTGCCTGGGGCGCCTGCAGCACGAGGCGCCCTTCGATTGACAGATCGTCAAACGCTATCACCGACATCACGCCTGCCGGTGGCAGCGCCCGATTCGCGACTGGAGCAGCAGGCCGCCGGGTGACCGTCCGTAACGCGGCCAGGTCAAGAACCACGCTGATTCCCCTTATTTCGACATGCCCTAGTGATCGGGAAAATAAGTCGGGCCGGGTGAGGACGATGGAGTCCGCATGAAACCGCTGTCCCTGCCAGATTCCCTCAAGTGGCGCGATTACCGCGCGGTGCGGCTGCAGGACCACGACCTTGAGTTCCCTAGGCGAAGCCCCCGCATCCGCCAGAATCTGGCGCAGCATCCATGCGGCCAGCGGCAGCCGGTACCAGATCGCAAGCAGAATCAGCAGCAGGAAGAGCACGCCCAACGCCGCAAGGAACCGTCGGACGATTCGGACAAGACGTCGCACAAGGTGAGCCATAGGGAAACTGGCGCCGGGTGGCGAACTTTCTGTGGATTCGCGGCGAATCCCGCCGGGCAATTGCTGGAGCTGGAGCCTACTTCACCTGGATCGGTTCGAGCTTCCAAATATCACTGGCATATTCGCGGATGGTCCGATCGCTGGAGAATTTGCCAACGCGGGCGGTATTGAGGATGGCCATGCGCGACCAGCGTTTTTTGTCCCGATAGGCGGCGTCGACCCGCGTCTGGCAGTCGCTATACAGGCGGAAATCAGCGAGCACCATGAACGGATCGCCGCCTTCGAGCAGGCTCCGGTGCACCGGGGTGAGCATGCCGGGAGGCTCGTTGGGCGTGAAGTAGTTCGAGCCAAGCCAGTCGACAACGGCGCGCAATTCCTCGTCCCGATGATACCAATCCCACGGATTATAGCCCTGCTGGCGCAACTCCTCGATCTTCTCCACCGGGTGTCCAAAGATGAAAATGTTCTCCTCGCCCACCTCCTCGCGAATCTCGACATTGGCGCCATCGAGCGTGCCGACCGTGAGTGCTCCGTTGAGGGCGAGCTTCATGTTGCCCGTGCCCGAGGCTTCCTTGCCGGCCGTGGAAATCTGCTCCGAAACGTCGGCGGCAGGAATGATCTTTTCCGCGAGCGACACGCGATAATTGGGCAGGAAGACTACTTTCAGCCGGCCATTGATCCGGGTGTCGGCATTGATGCGGGCGCCGACGGCGTTGATGGCCTTGATGATGTTCTTGGCGATATCGTAGCCGGGAGCGGCTTTGGCGGCAAAAATGAAGACCCGGGGGATAATGTCGCATCCAGGATTCTGCAACAGCCGCCGGTAAAGTGCGAGGATGTGCAGCAAATTCAGATGCTGCCGCTTGTATTCGTGCAGCCGCTTGATTTGCACGTCGAAGATGGCATCGGGCGAGATTTCGAGTCCGTCACATTCGGCGCGAATCACGGCGGCGAGATCCTGTTTGTTGGCCTGCTTGATCGCCATGAACTCGCGCTGAAACTCCGGGTCATCGGCCCATTTTTCGAGCTTGCGGAGCTGGTCGAGTTCCCGCGCCCATCCGGGACCGAGGTGGTCTGTCACGAGCCGGGCCAGACACGGATTGCATTGCAGTAGCCAGCGACGCGGAGTGATGCCGTTGGTCTTGTTGTTGAACCGGCCCGGGTAAAGGGCGTCGAAATGGGGAAACAGGTCGCGCTTGAGCAGTTCGGTGTGCAGCGCCGCGACGCCGTTGACGGCGTGCGAGCCAACGACGGAAAGGTGCGCCATGCGCACCATCTTGGCGCCGTTCTCCTCGATCAGGGAACAGTCACGCTTCTTCTGGTTGTCGCCGGGCCACTGGAGCTCGCACGCCTCCATGAGGCGCACGTTGATGTCATAGATGATCTGCAAATGGCGCGGCAGGACGCGCTGGTAGAGCGGCACGCTCCATCTCTCGAGCGCTTCCGGCAACAGTGTATGATTCGTATAGCTGAAGGTGCGTGTCACGATCGGCCACGCCTTGTCCCACGGCAGGTTCTCCTCATCGAGCAGGATGCGCAGCAGCTCCGCAATGGCGACCCCCGGGTGGGTGTCGTTGAGCTGGATGGCGACCTTGTCGGGAAAATTTTCCCAGGAATTCCCCGGCTGCTTGCGATGGCGGCGGATGAGATCACGCAACGAACAAGCGACAAAGAAATACTGCTGCACCAGGCGCAGCTCCTTGCCGTTCTCCGTCCTGTCATTCGGGTAAAGCACCTTGGAGACACTTTCCCCGACGGCCTTCTCGCGGACCGCCTCAATGTATCCGCCCTGATTGAACGTGGCGAGGTCGAACTCCTCGGTGGCCTTCGATCCCCAGAGCCGGAGAAAGTTCACCGTCTTGGTGCCGTAGCCGGCGATGGGGATGTCGTAGGGCACGCCGAGGACGGTTTTGGTGTCGACCCAGCGGGGTCGCGAGTTGCCGCGATCGTCGAAGACGTGCTCGACCTGCCCGTAAAGTTGCACGCGCTGCGTATACTCGGGCCGGACAATCTCCCACGGATCACCAAAGATGATCCAGTTGTCCGGATGTTCGACTTGGTGGCCATTGACGAACTCCTGCTTGAAGAGGCCGTACTCGTAATGGATACCATAGCCGATGGCGGGAAAATCATGCGTCGCCAGCGAGTCGAGAAAACAGGCGGCCAGACGCCCGAGGCCACCGTTGCCGAGTCCCATGTCCTCCTCGGCGTCACGCAGGGAGGTAAAATCAAGACCGAGTTCGCGGACGGCGGCGATCGTGTCCGCATAGAGGCCGGTGTTATGCAGATTGGTCTCCAGCAAGCGGCCGATGAGATATTCCATCGAAAAGTAGTAGACCCGGCGCACGTTGCTTCCGTTGTGGACGCCCTGGGTGGCGATGAAGCGTTCCAAGATGCAGTCGCGGACGGCCATGGCGGTGGAGATCCACCAGTCACGGACCGTTGCCGTGCCGGGGTCGCGCGCGAGGGTATGCTGCAAGTGCCGGAGAATACCCTGCTTGAGCACGTCGGGGCCGGAGCTGACCGGCGCGGACGGCGGGCGGACTTTGGCGGCAATGGTCTTGCGGGTTTTCCTAGCAACTTTAGCGGGCATGAGAAAATATGTGGTTGAATCTCTGAAGCGGAACTGGTGCCAAGGCCCGGCCGGTCCTCGCGGGGTGATTATTTTTGGAAGCGCCGCGCGAGTTCACCGTGGCTTAATTCGATGTACGTTGGCCGGCCGGCAGGATTGGTCAATGGCTGCCGGCAGGAAAAAAGCTGCGTGACCAGCGCGTGCATCTCCGCCTCGCTGACACCCTCAGGCATGCGGACCGCCCGCACTGCGGCGAGCCGCGCCAGTTCGTCCCGGGCGAGATCCAGATCCTTTGCCGTCAGCAGACCCTCGCGCAGTGCGCCTAATAGATCGCGCAGAAACGATTCGGCATTGGCGGGCTCCATCCATTCGGGTACGCCTTCCACCCGGAAGAAATTGCGGCCGAATTCCACGATCTCGAAGCCATGGGCGTTGAAAAACGCCAGCCGGTCGAGAAGCAGCGCGCTGGCAATGGCATCAAGCTCGACCGGCACCGGCAGGAGCAGGCGCTGGATGCCGGCCGGCCCGGCGGCAAATAACGTGCGGAGGCGCTCGTACCAGACCCGTTCATGCGCGGCACGCCGGTCGAGCAAGACGAGACCGGCGTCCGTCTCGAAAAGCGCAAAGACACCATGAGCAAGACCCACATAACGCCAGCCGGTCTTGAGGTTCCGCTCCGCTCCCTGCGTCAGGGAATCCGGCGTCGGAGCGATGGCCCCGGCCGCCGCGGTCGGCAGGACGGGCGGCACGAGAGGCCGATAGACCGGAAAGGGCGCGGCGATCCGCGATTCCGCCGGCGGGGCCATGGCCGCCGGAACCGGGGACGCCCCTGGAGCCGGTTCCTTTTTTGCTCCACCCTCGGACGCTGCGGCAGCAATCATCGGTGCGCTGCCTTCCCGCAGCTGTGCGAGCACCGCCCGGATCACAAAGGCACGCACTTGCGCCTCGTTGCGGAAGCGCACTTCGCGCTTCGCCGGATGCACATTCACATCGACCGCGGCGGGATCGATTTCGAGAAATAGGAACGCCAGGGGATAACGTCCCTTCGGTATTGATTCATGGTAACTCTCGATCAGCGCGTAACTGAGCGTACGGCTGTCGACCGGCCGCTGATTCACAAACGTGATCATCTCATGCCGCGTGGCGCGCCCTACTCCGGGCCGGCCGATCAGACCGCGCAGTCGCAGCCCGGTCTCCACCGCCTCAACGGCCAGGAGCGACGCCGCGGTCTGCCGCCCGAAAACCTCCGCCACGCGCTCGGCCGTGGTCGCGCATTCCGGCGACCGGAAGATCGCGCGTCCGTCCTCAATCAGGGTGAACGCCGCCTGCGGGCAGGCGAGCGCATACAGCCGAACGCAATGGATGATGTGCGCGCTCTCGGTGGCGTCGCTTTTGAGAAACTTGCGCCGCGCCGGCACGGAATTGAAGAGATGCGAGACCACCAGGCGCGTGCCCACCGGCCGGCCGCAATCGCGCACGTGCACGAATTTGCCGCCGTTGACGAGGATTTCCGTGCCGGCTTCCTCTCCCGGGGACCGCGTCTGCAGTTCGCAGCGTGACACACTCGCGATGGAAGGCAGCGCTTCGCCCCGAAAGCCAAAAGTGGCCAGCCGGTCGAGATCGGCCGCCTCGGCGATCTTGCTCGTGGCGTGGCGCTCCAGCGAAAGCAGCGCGTCGTCCCGCGTCATCCCGGCGCCGTTGTCCTCGACCCGGATGTAGGCACGCCCGCCATCCCGGAACTCCACTTCGATGCGGGTGGCGCCGGCATCCAGGCTGTTCTCGACCAGCTCCTTGACCACCGCGGCGGGCCGCTCGATCACCTCGCCGGCGGCGATCTGGTTGGCAACGCGGTCGGGCAGGATGCGGATAGTGGGCATGACTCAACGAGAGCTAATCACGGAAATGCCGGGAGAAGGAAGCGCGGAATCGCGCTTACACACGCTTCCCCGGGTTCTGGTCCTTTTCCTCGTCCCGCAGACGCAAGATGCGTAAGTCGATGATATTCACGATGCAGGAGGCCGCCCGAAAGGGATGCAGCAGCGCGTTGCCGATCAACAACGGCTCGACCGGAAGTTTGGTCTCCTCGGGCAGGCGAGCCACCAGTGAGGACAACACGACCGCGCTCACCACCACACTCACGAAAAACCATTGGAAAACCCCGGCGTTCATCGCCGGCCCCGGCCCGGTGCCGTGCTTGAGGTAGAGGCCCCAGATCACCGGCGACAACCCGCCGATAAAAGCGGTCACCGCCCCGTGGATCGACACCAGCAACGTCTGTTGATCCCGCGGCACGATTTTGGGCAGATACCCCAGATTGGCCACGTTCCACGTGGCCACGCCGAGACCGAGCAGGAAATAGACGGCGCATATCCCGGCAATGCCGCCGCAGCCGTGACGGAGATAAAACCACCAATAGCCGCCCACGAGGGCGTACAGCCCGAGGGCCAGCAGGAAGAACGGCTTGGCGCCAACGGCGTCGACCCGGCGCCGGATCAGCCAGGCGGCCGCGATCACCCCCGTGTAACGCAGCACTTCGAAAAGCATGATCTGCCCCGCCGACAGCTGCTTCACCGCCTTCAGATAATAGGCGGCAAATGGCGGAATCGGCGACGACAGCACCGCGTACCAAACGGCCAGCCAGAGATAGGTACGGAACACCGACGGGGCGAAGATATGATGCGGGGTGTCGCGCAACACCGAGGACAGACCGATCGGTGGTGGCCGCGCCGCGTCGGGCAGCCGGCACAACGCGTAGTAGCTTAACATCGATCCGGCCAAGGCGATGAGATATTGCGCCAGCAGCGCCCAGTAGATCGGCAGCAGCGCGAACAAGGCGGCGCTGGCCAGCAGCGTGGCCACGCCACCCACGCCCGAGATATACTGGTCGCCGGCAAAATAACGGCCGCGCACGTTTGGCGGCAGGATGGCGTAAAACCACGGATACGCCGCTGCCGTGCCAATGGCGCGGCACAAGCAGAAAAGAAACACGCTCCAGATGAGCAGGCCGGTCATCCACGGTGACACGCCGTGCACGGCGAGCACGGCCAGGACCACCGGCACGGCCAGAAAAACGCTCCGGCTGCGCCACCCACCGAGCATGACCCGCTTGAAGCCATACCGCGGGATCAGCGCGGTGGACAGAATCTGGATCGGCGTCAGCAGGAAGACGAACGAATAGGCCAGGCCGACCTGCAGCGTCGACGCGCCCAGCCGCTCGGCAAACAGCACCATCGGAGTTCCGATGGCAATCTGCCAGGTCAGCGCATTGAAAAAACTGAATACCAACCCTGGCCGAAACGGGTAAAGCTCCGGATCGCTTTTCTGGGTTGGAAAGAGACTTGGCAGTCCGGGCATCGTCAGGGAGCGTGACCCACGGGCGCCATGGCATGCGCGCACCGTCCGTCGCCAATCAAGCAAGCAACTTATGCCAGCGCGCGAACTGGCGCCGGAGCTGGGCCGGACCGGGCATGCCCGTCCCCGCGCGCCTGGCCATGGCGCGACGCAGGTTGAATACCCCGGTCCAATCGGGGTCGAATGCCCGGTGCACCGACCTGATCCGGCCGAGTGTCAGCCTGTCGAGAGGGACGGCTTCGTTCTCGGCCAACCGGACGGCAGCTCCGACGGCATGGTGCGCCTCGCGAAAAGGCACGCCCTTGCGCACGAGGTAATCGGCGAGGTCGGTCGCGAGCAGCGCGGGATCGGCAACCGCGGCGGCGCAGCGCCTGGCATCCACCCGCAAGCCCGCGAGCACGCCGGCCAGCACGTCGAGACCCAGCGCGGTCTGGTCAAAACTGTCAAAGACCGGCGGCTTGTCCTCCTGCAGGTCGCGGTTGTAGGTGAGCGGCAGGCCCTTCACGAGGGCCAGAAGCGTGTGCAGGTTGCCCTGCAGGCGCGCGGCCTTGCCCCGCAGCAGTTCGCAGGCGTCGGGATTTTTTTTCTGCGGCATCAGCGACGAGCCGGTGCAAAACGCATCCGGCAGCGACACAAAGCCGAACTCCGCGCTCGACCAGAGGATGAGGTCCTCGGCGATCCGGGAGAGATGCACGCCGGCCAGGGCGCAGGCGGAGGCGAATTCAATGAACACGTCGCGGTCGGCCACGGCATCCATGGAATTCTGCGTCACCCGCGGACGCCCGCGGGCGTCGACGAAACCGAGCGCTTTCGCCGTGAACTCGCGATCGATGGGCAGCGTGGTGCCGGCGACGGCGCCGGCACCGAGCGGACACCAGTTGGCATGGTCAACCACTGCCGCAAACCGCCCATGATCCCGGTCCAGCATTTCGAGCCACGCGAACAGATGATGCGCCAAAAATACCGGCTGCGCCCGCTGCAGATGTGTGTAGCCGGGGACCAGCACGTCGCGATTGGCCCCGGCCACGGCCAGCAGCGCGCGCCCGGCGGCGCGGAGTTTCGTCTGGAGGCTGCCTGCGGCCTGCTTGAGGAAAAGCCGCATGTCCGTTGCCACCTGGTCGTTGCGGCTGCGGGCAGTGTGGAGTTTGGCGGCGGCGGGCACACGCTTCGTCAGCGCCTGCTCGATGTTCATGTGCACGTCTTCCAATCTGGTCTCCCACCGGAATCGACCCGCGTCGATCTCGCGCCCGATTACTTCCAGGCCTGCGCAGATGGCGTCGTGCTCCCTTTTGGAGATGAGTCCCACGTGTGCGAGCATGGCCGCGTGGGCTTTGCTGCCCTGGATATCAAAAGGGGCGAGCCGCCGATCGAATGTGACCGACTCGCTGAACTTCAACATGAGCGCGGAGGGATTTTCGGAAAAACGCCCGCCCCACATGACTTGAGCTTTCCTGGCCATACGCGCGCCGAATCATCCTCCGCCCGCGGCAGGGGGCAATGAGAAAGATGGTTTGCCCGGCTGAAAGAGTCTCCCACAGTGGACGCATGCTACGCCGTGCCATCCATGCACTTGCCCTCATGCTTGCGTTCGCCGTCGACCTGACCGCGGATGAGACCCAAGCGCCCGCCCCCCCGCCGATGGACGATGTCCCGCTGGACAGACGTTATGCCCAAGTGACGGTCGACCCGACAAGCACCTCGATCTACATCGGCAGCGTCAGCCTCGCCATGCCGCCTTTCGCCCGGCGCAACGGTGTCTACTCGACCGACTACACGGCCAGGGTGTCTCCTTTCTTTTTCTACAACGAGCGCGGCCATATCTCGATCGAGTTTTCCGATGACAACCTGCGCCAGCTCATGCGCGGCGAGACAGTCTATTTCAAGGGGCGGGCGCTCAACCACGACGGGGAGGAGCGCCGCATCGAGGGTCGCGCCATCCCCGCCGGCGCCGGTCACGGTAAAATCAAGGTCCGCGTGTGGGTCGGCCGGATCGAACTGATCTTCAATTCCGTCTACCGGTTTACCGGCGCGGAATAATCAACGCCGCGGTCCGCCATCGACCGCTCACTCCTTCCAATGAAGGACGATGGGCACGTCGACCGCCGGCGACAGGCTTTTGTGCACCGGACAGGCGTGCGCGGTGCGCTCCAGCACACCATCCCGGTCAGTGCTGCGCGACACCGGCAGCCAGATGTGCGTCGCCAGGCGCACGATGCGCCGGGGCATGTCGGCGGACATCTCCTTGGTCACCTCGAAGCGCGCCCCCTTGAGGTCGAGGTCGAGGCGCCGGGCGGCAATGCCCATGGTCGTGAGGATGCACGTCCCGAGGGCGGTGGCCACCAGATCGGTCGGGGAAAACGTTTCACCGCGACCCTGATTGTCAACCGGCGCATCGGTCTCCAGCGTGCGGCCCGATGGGCCATGCGTGGCCGCGCAATGCAGATCACCCTGATATTCACCGCTGATTTTGACCATGACGCGAATGTCGCCAAAAACATCCACCCGGCAAGACGCAAGCTCTGGGCGGCCGCGACAGAACAGCCGAGATCAAGCCGCACCAGCCGACCCGCTAAAGAGTCCGCCTCGGCTCAGTCGTTCAGCGCGGAGTAGCAGCCGTTGAAAAACCGGCTGAAAATATCGTCCTCGTTGAACGGGACGTGCGCGCAGAGCAGCAGCAGCACCATCCGTTCCTTGGGATCGATGTGAATCTTGGTGGTGGCGGCGCCATCCCAGCCAAAACCACCCACCGAATCAAGGGTCGGACTTTCGCCGAGGTCAGTGATGACGCGGACGCCCAGGCCAAAGCCCTGGGCGCGGACGCCGTTGGGATGCGGGTCGGCGAGATGCGCAATGTGGCTTGCCGTCATCAATTCCACCGTCTTGCGCCCCAGGATCCGCACCCCGTCGAGTTGGCCGCCGTTCAACAGCATCTGGGCGAAGCGGACATAGTCGGCTGCGGTGGAGTAAAGGCCTCCACCCCCGCTTAGCACTCCGTGGTCGGGTCCGACCCGGTTCTGGTTGGTATGGGCGTTGGGAACAAGTATCCCCGCCTCGCGGTGGTAGATGGTGGCGAGCCGAGTGCGCTTCTCCGCCGGCACCCAGAAGCCGCTGTCGCGCATCCCGAGCGGTGCGAAGATCCGCTGCTGGAAGAACACGTCGAGGCGCTGCCCCGAGATCTTTTCGATCACGGCGCCCAGCAGATCGGTGCTGATGCCGTAGCGAAACCGCGTGCCGGGCTGCTCGTGCAACGGCAGCAGCGCGACCCGGGCGACAAATTCGTCAAGGTTGGCGGCATCCCAGATCTTCGCGCGCCCGCACAGTTCCACCACGGGAGAATTGGCGGGCAGGGAGCCGTCATAATAGTATCCCGACGTGTGGGTGAGCAGGTCGCGGATCGTGACCGGCCGCTCGGCGTCGACCAACGTGGGGGCGTCAGCCGTCCCGCCGGTGAACACCTTGCGACCCTTTAACGCCGGCAAATATTTCTCGACGGGATCATCGAGCTTGAGCCGACCCTCCTCCAGCAAGATCAGGACCGCGGTTGAGGTGATCAACTTCGACATGGAGAACATCTTCACGATGGAGTCCTTCTGCATCGGCGCCTTGGCCGCAAGATCCTGCCAGCCGTAGGTCCGCCAGTCGGCGATTTTGCCATCGCGCGCGAGCAGGATGATGTAACCGGAATATTTCCCTTCGTCCACGGCCTGGCGAAAATTCTGGTGGAGAAGATCGAGTCGTTCGGAGGAAAAACCAGCGACGGCCGGGGTGGTTTCCGGCAGCGGCCAAGACGGCGCGGTCTGGGCGGAAAGGGCGGCAGATAGGAGCAGGCTGGCGATTACAATGCCGAAATGGAAGAACGGTCTCATACAGTTGCGCAAATCACGCGAACCTTGCCGCCAGTTCAACGCCCTTCTATGCAACTTGCTCGTACCGAGCATATATTAAAGCATTCTCAATATCTCGGATTAAAATCGCATTTGGCTGTAATCGACCGAATGCCCATGGCTTTCAGACTGGAAGTACGTGGGCGTAGGTTCGGGGTCGGATATCCCCGGAGGCAATCGAAACGGTCGGGCCGCCGTTTCCCAAACGCCCTTCAACCGGGCGATGACTTGTCCGCAGGCTGTTCAATCCGGAGCGTAATGGCGCAGGAAATGGGCGGGGGAGATCCCGTGCACCGACTTGAAAACCCGGGAGAAATGATAGGGGTCCGGGTAACCGGCGCGGCCGGCCGCCTCCTTGATGAAACCACCGTTGGCAATGAGATCCTGCGCCGCCAGATTCATCTTGCGGCGCAGCAGATATTGATAGGGGCTGATCCCCTGATAACGGCGGAACAGCCGGTTGAGCCCCGACGCCTCGATATGGAGCGCGGCGGCGATGTCCTGAAGCGAGGCAAAGCGTCCGGCTTCCTCGTCGATCAGGGTCTTGCACTTGAGAAACTTTTCGCGGGACGGGCTGGGCCGCCCTCCCTGATGCTCGCAGGCTTCGCTCATTTTCAGCAGCAACACCTGGAGCATGTGGATGCAGATATCGCGGGTATAGGGGGTGTGCTCGCCGCCTTCGCGAATCATCAGGTCGAACAGGTCGCGCAGATCCCCGTGGTTGGCGAGGGTGGCGGTCCGGCCCGCGATCGGCAGGCGCTCCTCAATGGCGGCCCGCGCGCCGCGCCCCGTCAGACAGACGAAATATTTCACCATGGAGCTTCCAAGCGAGGTCTCCATGTGAAACTCCACACCGGGCCCGTAGGTGAACAGCGTCCCCGCCTGCAGCGGGTGCGGCGCGGCGCGGCCGAAACCGAGCCAGCCGGCCCCCTCGGCCACGTACTCCAGCGTGGGAAAGGGAAAGGTGGTTCGTTGGACGGCATAGTCCTCGCCGCACAGTTCGCGGCCGCCGAACGCCACGCGGACCGGGCCGTCGCCGCGCGGCCCGAGCTCGATGAAGAAATAGGCGCCGGCGGTGACGGCGGGCGAAAGCAGTTCCTGCTCCTGCCGGGAAGGCGATCTAGCCATGGGGCGAGGAGGAACAACAAGGCGCCTGTTTTGTCCATCGCATTTTCCCCAGCTCGCGCTTCCACAGTCGCCGAACCAGCGCCTGGCCGCAGGAAACCCTGTCGACTGTTTTGTCCATTTTCTTTCCAGAATTATCCATTCATTTAGGCGGGAAAAAGAGGATAGTTTTGGCTGACTTACCCCATGAACATACAGATCCGCCTCCACCGCCTCTGCGCGCAGTCCCTGCTGCTCCTCGCGCTTGGTGCCTTGAGCGCCGCCCCGGCGGCGTCCCGATCCTACGAACCAAACTGGGAATCCCTCGACCAGCGTCCCACGCCGGCGTGGTTTCTCGACGCCAAGTTCGGCGTCTTCATTCACTGGGGCGTCTACGCGGTGCCTGCCTGGGGCAAGGTCGGCGAATACGCCGAGTGGTACTGGTACAAGATCAAAAGCGATAATCCCGAGGACGCCGTCTGGCGGAAATTTCACCAGGACCACTATGGCGCCGACTTCGCCTACCAGGATTTTGCGCCGCGCTTCACGGCGGAGTTGTTCAACGCCGCGCAATGGGCCGACCTCTTCGCCCGCGCCGGGGTCAAATACGTCGTGTCCACCTCCAAGCACCACGAGGGTTTCGCCCTGTGGCCGAGCGCCGAGGCCAGCCGCACGTGGGGTCGTCCGTGGAACGCGACCGAGATCGGTCCGAAGCGCGATCTCCTGGGCGAGCTCGCGCAGGCTACCCGCGCCCGTGGCCTGAAGTTCGGTTTTTATTACTCGCTCTATGAGTGGTACAACCCTCTCTGGAAAACCGACCGCGCCCGCTACGTCACCGAGCACATGTGGCCGCAGTTCAAGGACGCGGTCACACGCTACCAGCCGTCGATCATCTTTGCGGACGGCGAGTGGGACCTGACGTCGAAGGAGTGGCGGAGCGAAGCGTTGCTGGCGTGGTTGTTCAACGAGAGCGCCTGCAAGGATGAGGTCGTGATCGACGACCGCTGGGGCTCGGATACCCGCAGCAAGCACGGCGGCTACTGGACGACCGAGTACGGCGCGGGCCTCAAGGATGACTCGCACCCCTGGGAGGAAAGCCGCGGCATGGCCTACTCCTACGGCTACAACCGCGCCGAACGGGCGGATGATTACAAGACCGCCCGGGAATTCATTCTCATGCTGGTGGACCTCGTGAGCCGGGGCGGCAACCTGCTCCTCGACATCGGTCCGGCGGCCGACGGCACGATCCCGCCGCTGATGGAGCAGCGTCTCTTGGAAATTGGCGACTGGCTCAAGGTCAACGGCGAGGCCATTTACGGCACCCGCTACGCCGGCCGCTCCTGCCAGTGGACCGAAGGCCAGCGGCCAGGACAGGAATACGGCCAATACAATGTGAAGTACAACCTGCTCGACCAGGTTGGCCAGCACGCGAAGAACGGCCTTGCGGTCAAACAGGTCTTCTTCACCAAAAAACCAGATGCGCTTTACGCCCTCACCGTCGGCTGGCCGGGCCAGGAGCTCGTGCTCCGCCGGGTGCGCGCGCCCGCCAATGCGGCCGTGACGATGCTCGGCGTGCCGGGTCAGCTCAAAACGCGGGTTGCGGACGAATCGTTGATCGTATCAACTCCCAACCTCGGTCCCGACGAGGCGCCCTGCCGCCACGCCTTCGTATTCAAGATTCCCGGCGGCGAAGTGCTCCCGGAATAACGCCCCATGCAGAAGCAAATGCTCCGCAAAGGTCTGATCTGCTCGTCGATCCTGCTGCTCTTCAGCGCCGCCAGCCATCTTCCCGCCCAGGAATCCGCTCCGCCGGCCAGGCTGAAACGGGCTGATTGTTTCTTCGGGATCCATTTCGATTTTCACGCCGGGGAGGATTGCACCCGGATCGGGGAAAACTTCTCGGAAGCGGACATCGAGTCCTTTCTGACGGCGGTCAAGCCCGACTTCATCCAGGTGGATTGCAAGGGGCATGCGGGGTTCTCCAGCTACCCCACCCAGGCCGGCCAGCCGGCCCCCGGATTTGTGAAGGACCCCCTGAAAATCTGGCGGGAGCTGACGCGCAGGCACGGTGTGGCGCTCTTCGTGCATTACTCAGGCGTCTGGGACTACGCCGTCTGCCAGCGCCATCCCGACTGGGCGTGCGTGGGCGCCGACGGGAAAAAGTCCACCAAGGCCACCTCGCTCTTCGGACCTTACGTGGACCGGGTGCTGATCCCCCAGCTCAAGGAATTGAGCGACGTCTATCAGATCGACGGAGCCTGGATCGACGGCGATTGCTGGGGCGCGGAAATCGACTACAGCAAGGCGGCGCGGCAGGCCTACAAGAAGGCGACCGGGAAAAAGACTGTTCCCAAATCGCCGGAGACCGCCGGCTTCGCCGACTATCTGGAGTTCAACCGCACCGCGTTCAAAAACTATGTGGCCCATTATGTGGATGCAATCCATCGCCATAATCCGGATTTCCAGATCACGAGCAACTGGTCCTTCTCGTCGATGATGCCCGAACCGGTGTCGGTGAAGGTGGACTTTTTGTCCGGCGATCTGACCTCCCAAAACAGCGTGAATAGTGCGGCGTTTGAGGCCCGCTGCATGGCTCTGCAAGGCAAACCATGGGACTTGATGTCGTGGGCCTTTACCCTGGACTGGGACAACCCCTCGCTCAGGTCATACAAATCACCGGTCCAGCTGGAACAGGAGGCTGCGGAAGTCATGGCCATGGGCGGTGGGTTCCAGGCTTATTTCACGCAAAACCGGGACGCCTCCATCAACCCCTGGTATCTGCCGTTGATGAAGAGCCTGGCCGATTTTTGCCGCCCCCGCAAAGCCTACTGCCACAAAGCCGTGCCGATACCGCAAATCGGGCTCCTGCATTCAACCTTCGGCTTCAAGGCGATCACCCAGCACCTTTACGGCAGCTGGGAAGGACAGAACACCCGCACCCAGGGAATCCTCACCGCGCTGCTCGATGGGCAGAACTGTGTGGAGATCGTCCGGGAATATACCCTGAAGAATAATCTGTCGCGTTATCCCCTGATCATCATCCCGGAGTGGGAATTCCTCGAGAAGGACTTCTGCCAGGAACTGATCAAATACGTCTCCACAGGCGGCAACCTGCTGGTCATCGGAGCCAAGGCGGTGAAGAATTTCGAACCGGATCTGGGGGTGACCTTGCTGAGTCCCTGCCCGAAGGGGGATTTTATCCTCGCGGACGGAGAGCAGCACTCAGGGATCATTTCTCCGTTCCAACCGGTGGCTTTGAAGGCCGGGACCGGAGGATTTGGCTCGATCAACGCCTCCATTGACTATTCGGCGGCGACCATTGCCGGCCTGCTGAAGGCCGGCGCGCAAAAGCCCGTCTCCGGCAAGGTTGCCCTTGATTTTCCGGCCGCGACCATCGCAACGCTGGGCCGGGGGAGAATTGCAGGCCTCTATGTCGACATGGGAGCCAATTATGAGAATTTCAGGACGTACGGCATGCGGGATTTCCTTAATGCCCTCGTCCGGCAAATGCTCCCGGATCCCTTGGTGCAGGTCAGCGGATCGCACCTCGTCCATGTGGCGGCGAACCGCCTGAACGGCGAAATGATGATCCACCTGATCAACACCGGCGGGAAACACGAAGCCAAAAAGATCTACAACTACGATGAAGTCCCCGCCCGCGACAACCTGGCGGTGACCATCCTGCTCCCGGCCAAACCGAAGGCGATCGTGCAGCAACCGGAAGGCGTGGAGCTGCCTTTTGTCTACCAAGACGGCAAGGCCCGCCTCCAACTGCCTCGGCTGGCGATTCATACCATTCTGGAAGTGAGAGAGTAAGCTGCCTGGAGACGGCACCGTGGCGGTGTGACAACGCCGACCCGGCCGCGGCAATCGCGCCGCTGGCGAAGGAGACGTCGAATCCGTCGGATTCGGCGCGGCCCGGCCTCGGACGGAATCCCGGTGGGAGGTAACAACCCTGTTACGGTAGCCCGCTTTCCCAAGGCGCGGGGCGCCGCATGGTGCTTGGTATCCGACGGTTTTGCCTGCAGTCCGTCAAACCAACGGCAGCCCTGTTCGTCCCATGAAACGGTCCCCCCATTTTGCGCCGGTATCCTGGTTGGGGCGCACTGAAAGCGCCTGAACCGGCCCGGCGCAACACCCCCGGTGCACAAAAAATCATGACACCCTTGTCCCGCCTAAAATCACTGGGCCTCAGCACGGGGCTGGCCGGATGGCTGGTCGTGACAGCCCCGCGGCTCCTGCACGCCGAGGATTCCATCAGCTACAAGTACGAGGATTACCGCGAGGCCGACGGGCGCATCGCCGTGCGGACCCAGAGCGCGCTGTTCGAGCAGGATCTCGGCCCCGACATGCACCTGAAACTGGGAGGCGTGGTCGATGCCATCTCCGGCGCCACGCCCAACGGCCAGCCCGCGCCGGCGGGCAGCGACCAGGTCGTCCTCACCGAGCTGGAAAAAAGCCGCACGGCGTGGAACGCGGAGTTCTCCCGCCAGTTCCCCCGGGTGAACCTCGCCCTCGGCTTCGCCCGCAGCCACGAGCGCGACTATGTCTCCACCGGCTGGTCGGTCAACACCCTCACCGCTTTCAACCAGAAGAACACCACGCTGCTCGCCGGCGTCGCCGGCACGGACGACAAGGTGCAGGTGTTCTATCAGACGCCCTGGGCCCACAAGCGCACCATCGACGGGATCATGGGCATCACCCAGTTGCTCGATCCCCGCACCTTTGTCACCTTCGCCCTCACGACCGGCCGCGCGACCGGCTTTTTGAGCGCCCAGTACAAGCTCGTGCAAAAAAGCATCGAGGTTGCGCCGGGGATTTTTCTGCCGTTTACCTTTGCGGAAAACCGGCCCGATACGCGCACCAAATGGACCGCCGTGGCGTCGCTGAACCATGCCTTCACCGACCTGCACGGCGCGGTGGAGGCCAGCTACCGTTTCTACCACGACACGTTCGGCACCAACGCCCACACCTTCACGCTCACCTGGATCCAGCGGTTGGGGGAGAAGTTCATCCTGCAGCCGGAGTTGCGCCTCTACGACCAGAGCGCCGCATCCTTCTACCATTATAACCTCGACCAGACGTCGATTGTGCCCATGGCCGGGACGCCGCCCACGCAGGGCCCGTTCTACTCGTCCGACCACCGGCTTTCCGCCTTGCGCACCTACGCCTACAGTTTGAAAGCCGTCTGGGTCGCGACCGCCCGGCTGCAGTTCGATGTGGCGCTGGCCGCCTACGACATGCGCGGCCGGGACGGCGTGACTCCGCAGAGCGCCTATCCGCGCGCGAGCATCCTGACCGCCGGCGTGAAACTGTCGTGGTGAGGGACAACCCGCGCACCCGCCCGCATGGTTCTCGCCGCCCAGTCCCAACGCCTCCCGCCGCCCGCGCCTGCCGGCCCGGCCGCGGCCGGCTCGTTGCGCAAGCTGGCGTTCCCGGCGCTCGGCACGACGTGCGAGGTTCAGTATGCGACGCCCGGCGGTAGCGCGCAGGCGGCGGCATTCGAACGCGCGGCCGTGGCCTGGGTGCAGGCCTTCGAGACAAAGTATTCGCGCTTCCGCTCCGACAGCCTCGTGAGCCGCATCAACCGCGCCGCCGGCCACGCCTGGATCGAAGTGGACCCGGAGATGGAACAGCTGCTCCAGCTCTGCGATACGCTGCATTTCATGACCCAGGGCGTGCTCGACCCCACGGCCCTGCCCCTGATCCAGCTCTGGAACTGGAAGACCGCCGCACCCCGCGTCCCTTCCACCGAGGAAATCGCGGCGGCGCGCCGGCTCGTCGGCTGGACCAAGGTGCAGCGCACTCCCGGCAGGATTTTTCTTCCCGAGCCGGGCATGGCGCTCGATTTTGGCGGCTTTGGCAAGGAATACGCGGTGGATATCGTGGCGCAGATCGCCCTGGACCACGGCATCGCCAACGCCCTGGTGGACTTCGGCCACGACCTGCGGGCGCTCGGAACGCCGCCGGGTCGGCCGGCCTGGCACATCGGACTGGAAGATCCGCAGCATCCCGGCACACCGTGGGCCAGCGTGGCGTTGAGCGGCAGCCGCGGCATCGCGTCGTCGGGCGACTATATCCGCTGCTTCAAAATCGACGGCCGCCGCTACGGCCACATCGTTGACCCGCGCACCGGCTGGCCGGTGGCGAACGGCTGCATGCAGGCCACGATCATCGCCGGCACCTGCCTGCAGGCGGGAATCCTGTCGACCACGGCCTTCGTCCTGGGGGTGCCCCAAGGAGTGGATTTTGTGCAATCCTGCCCCGGCGCGGAAGGCCTCCTTCTCACTGAGAAAATCCGGGCGCAGACCCGGGGTTTTTTCCAATATGTCGCCACCCACTAACGGCGCTCTCCGTCTCACGAGCCCTGCTATAGGACCAGCTATCGAGGTAGGGCGGGCTATCCTTAGCCCGCCGTGCAATCGATTCTCGGACCGCAGCGCGTTAAGGATAACGCGCCCTACCCTTGACGGCGCGCTGGCTCGCTTATTTCACATTGGAGCCGCGACGCCCTCGTCGCGTGGGACGCCAAATCGGCGACGAGGGCGTCGCGGCTCCATCAGCCTGCTGATCGCCGGCATGCTGGCCTTTTCCGGGGGCGTGCGCGCGGACCTGAAACCCGGCGATCCCTTCCCCACCCTCGCCGCCGGCCTGGCCGGGGGTCCGCCGCCCGCCACCGAGGGGAAAGTGGTGCTGGTGGATTTCTGGGCCTCCTGGTGCGCGCCGTGCCGGATGTCGTTCCCCACCTATGCGAGGCTGCAGGCCGATTACCGCGCGCACGGACTCATCATCGTGGCTGTGAGCGTGGACGAAAATCCGGCCGCCTATGCCGCCTTCGTGAAAAGACTCAACCCACCCTTCGCCGTGCTGCACGACCAGACGCGACAGCTGGTCCACCAGGTCAAAGTCCCCGTCATGCCCACCTGCTATTTGCTCGGACGCGACGGCCGGGTGCGCTTCGTGCATCAAGGTTTCCACGGCGACGACACCGAACGCGCACTGCGCCGGGAAATCGTCACCCTTCTCACCGAGAATCCCCGCTCACCATGAAAACCTCCTGTTTCCGCTTCCGCCCGGCTTTTTGGTTGGTTGTGCTTGGAGTCGTCGCTCTCAGCGGCTGCACGAGCCCGCAGCTCGTGCGCGTGCAGCCCTGGGAGCGCGCCACACTGGCCGACTACACGATGCGTCCCGATCGCGATCCCCTCGCCGCGGCGATGGCCGAGCATATCTACTTCTCGCGCGAGTCCGCCTCCGGCGGCCATGGGGTCGGCGGCAGCGGCTGCGGCTGCAACTGAACCGCCGCGGCGTTGGCCGGCGGGGCTTTCCTCAAAGGACTCCGGCCGGGGCCCCCGCAGCTCTCGCGATCCCGTGCCGCCCGCAGCCGGATGCCCACCGGCGGCGAACCGCAGTCAGCAATGGACGCCGCCCCCGTTACAGGCTAAATTACAGCAGGCATGCGCATCCTCGTGATTGAAGATGAAGTCCAGCTCGCCCGGCATATCAGCCGGGCGCTGACGCGCCACGGACACATCGCCAGCGCGAGCTACGACGGGACCGACGGCCTGCGGGCCGCACTGGAAGATTCGCCCGACCTGGTCGTCCTCGACCTGAACCTGCCCGGACTCGATGGCCTCGCGGTGCTCTCGCGGCTCCGTCAGGACAGCTCTCCCGCCCGGATTCTCATCCTCACCGCGCGCGGCGAGGTGGAGGATCGCGTGAAGGGCCTGAAGGCCGGCGCGGACGACTACCTCGCGAAACCCTTCTCGCTGGACGAACTGGTCGCCCGCGTCGAGGCGCTGGGCCGGCGCGGGGCGACGCCGACCGCCGCGGATCTGCTCAAGGTCTCCGACCTGCAGATGGACGTGCAGCACCGCCGCGTCACCCGCGCCGGCCATCCCATCGCCCTGTCGCCACGGGAATTCGACGTGCTGCAGGTGCTGATGCAGGAACCCGGCCGGGTCTTCTCCCGCACCGAGCTTTGTGAGCGGGTCTGGCAGCGCGACCACGAATACGACACGCGCACGGTCGAGATCTTTATCACCCGCCTGCGCAAGAAAGTGGATTCGGCGTTCACCACGCCGCTGATCCACACGCTCCGTTTCATCGGCTACACCATCCGCGGGCCGGCCTGACCGCGCAACGGCGGCCGCACCCTGCACTCCATGAGATTTCCCGGCATCCTCTCCTGCATTCTGGCCGTGGCGGCGGCACCCGGAACCGCCTGCGCGCAGGCGGCGGTCGAGGGACGTGTGACCCTGCCGAAGGCGCAGGCCGCCCCCGTGATGAAACAGCGCTACGAAATCATCACGGAAGGCGGCATCCTCTCCACGAATCCGCCGCTGGCCGTGGTTTATCTCGCCGGTCCCTTCCCCCGACCAGCCGTCCCGCCGACCCGGCAGGTGGCCCAGAAGGACTTCGTGTTTGTGCCGGCCTTGCTGCCGGTGCAGGCCGGCACCAGGGTGGAGTTTCCCAATCTCGACGACACCTACCACAACATCTTTTCCTACTCGCCGGCGAAACGCTTCGATCTGGGGCGCTACCGTCCTGACGAGCGGCCGGTCCCCGCCCAGGTCTTCGCCGTACCGGGCCTGGTGGTGCTGCGGTGCGACATCCACGAGCACATGCGCGGCCTCATCCTTGTGCTCGATACCCCGTACTTCGTCCTGACCGACACCGAGGGCCGCTACCGGTTGGGCGGACTGCCGGCCGGGCATTACACGCTCAAGGCGTGGGTGGACAGCCGGACCACGCTGGAGCGCCCGGTGGAGCTGCACAACGGCGAGACCCTCCGCACCGACTTTCCGTGATTTCCCCGTCCGAACCGAAGCCGTCTGGAGTCGCCAGCTTCCGCACGAAGCTGCTGGTGGCGATGATGCTGGTGGTCTCGGCCGTCACGGCGCTGGGCCTGTTCTTCGCGCAGCGCAACGTCGCGGCCGCGGTGCAGCGCGATCTGCGGCAGGAATTTCAAAGCGAGCTCGCCGCGCTGCATGCCGCCCAGGAACTGCGCTACGCCGCGCTGGCGGAACGCTGCCGGGCGCTCGCGCAAAAGCCCCGGATTCACGCCGCCCTGGAGGACGATGCGCTCGATCTCCTGTACCCCAGCGCCCGCGATGAACTGGCCGACGTGATGGAGGGCGATGACGGGCAAACCCGGGAATCGGCGGCCTATGCCCTCCACGCCCGGTTCTACCGCTTCCTCGATGCCCACGGCGCGGTGATTTCCCCGCCCCCCGGCCAGGGCGCCGGCCGGTTGGCGCCCGGCGAGGAAGCCCGGCTGACCCTGGAAACGGTGCCGGACCGGCCGCAGATCGGCTACATCCTGAGGGGAACGGACGGGGTCGGCGAGGCGATCGACGAGATCATCGCCTTGCCGATTGTGTCCACCGAAACCGGCAGAATCATCGCCGCGCTGGTGCTCGGATTCAAACCGTTCGAACCGGGCGGCCGGCAGGCGGATGCACGGATCCAGAACGGCATCTGGCTGGACGGCCGGCTGCATCTGCCGGCGCTCCCCGCATCCGTCCGGACGGCCCTGGCAGACCCGGTGACACGGGCCGTGTCCACCGCGGGTCGCCCGGAGGGCAGCCTGACCGTCCAGGTCAATGGCACGCCGTGCCTGCTGTTCTACAAACGGCTCAACCCCGATTCACTTTTCCCTCCCGCCTACGAGGTCTGCATTTATCCGCTCACCGACGCCCTCGCCCGCCAGCGCCGGCTGTTCTGGCAGTTCCTCGGCGCGGGCGGGCTGCTGCTCCTCGGCGCGCTGGCCGCCAGCCATTTCTTCTCCCGGCGGCTCTCCGCGCCGGTGGAGAAGCTGGCGGTGGACTCGGAGGAAAACCGCGCCCAGCGCGAACGCGCCGAAGCCGCCCTCGAACTGAGCCATGAGGAGCTGCAACGCTCCGCCCGCTTTTCCGCCGACGCCTCCCACCAGCTCAAGACCCCGGTGACCGTCCTCCGCGCCGGCCTCGAGGAGCTGCTCGCGGGGAAGAAACTTTCGTCCGAGGTCCGCGAGGAAGTCTCCACGCTCGTCCACCAGACCTTCCGTCTCACGGGGGTGATTGAGGATCTGCTCCTGCTCTCCCGGATGGACGCCGGCCGGCTCCAGCTCAACCTCGGGCCGGTGAATCTCGCCCCGCTGATCGAGGCCTGGCTGGACGATCTTGGGGCGTTGCCTGACGCCCCCCAGCTCGCAGTGGAGACGGATTTCCCCTCCGCCTTGTTCATCACCGGGGAGAAGCGCTACATCACGCTCATCCTGCAGAATCTGCTGGAGAACGCCCGGAAGTACAATCACCCCGGTGGGCGGATCCGCGTTTCCGCCCGCGCGGAAGACCCTTGGGGCATTCTGGCCATCGGCAACACCGGCCGCCCCATTCCCGACGCCGCGCAGGAGCATGTCTTCGAGCGCTTTCATCGCGGCGCCATGGGGGAAAACGTTCCCGGCCACGGGCTGGGGTTGAACCTTGCCCGGGAACTCGCCCGCCTCCATGGCGGTGATCTGCGCCTGATGCGGTCGGATGAAGCCTGGACGGAATTCGAGGTGCGCTTCCGCCTGGCCCAACCTGCGTCCGTGATTGCGTCCGACTCCCCATGAAGATCCCCGGGGTCATCGGCTGCTGCTTGGCCGCGCTGGCGACTCTGCTGGCCAGAACGCGCGGGGCGGACGATTTTCTGGACCGGGTCGGTGATGCGCTGACGACGACAGCCTGGCATGATACCGTCCGGGCAAGGCTCAGCGGCTCCGTCAACCTCGATGGCTACCGCTTGCAGCAGCCCGCGCCCGGCCTCATTTTTGCGGACGGCGCCAATCTTTTCAGCCCCCGTCTCACGCTCCTGCTCGACGCGCAATTCGGCCGGCAGATGTACATTTTTGCCCAGACCCGCGCCGACCGGGCCTTTGACCCCAGCGATGAAGGCACCCAGGTCCGGCTCGATGAATATGCACTGCGGATCACACCCTGGCCCAACGCACATTTCAGCCTGCAGATCGGGAAATTTGCCACCGTGGTCGGCAATTGGGTTCCGCGGCATGGCGTGTGGGACGACCCTTTCATCACCGCGCCGCTGCCCTACGAAAACCTCACGGGCCTTTGGGACGTGGCCGCGGCCCGTTCGAGCGACGTGCTCCTGGCGTGGGCCCATGTGCGGCCAGGCCCCTCCGGCGACGCCGAGTATGCCGACAAATACCTCCGCCTGCCGATGATCTGGGGACCGAGTTATGCCAGCGGAGCCGCCCTCTTCGGCGAGTTTGGGAAGATGGAATACGCGGTCGAATTGAAGAATGCCGCGCTCTCTTCCCGTCCCGAGACCTGGGATGCGACCCGGACCCAATGGCAGCATCCGACCTTCAGCGGCCGCCTTGGTTATCGTCCAAACGTCATGTGGAATCTCGGCTTCTCGGCCAGCACGGGCTCGTTTCTTCGTCCTTCGGCCCAGCCCACCCTGGCCGCCGGCCACGGTCTCGGCGATTATCGCGAAATTGTCCTCGGTCAGGACATCGGCTTTGCCTGGCATCACCTGCAGCTGTGGGCCGAGTTCTATGCCACGCGCTTTGAGATCCCGCTCGTGGGCAACGTCGGCACCTGGGCCTATTATCTCGAGGCGAAATACAAGTTCACCCCGCAATTCTTCGGCGCGCTGCGCTGGAACCAGCAATGGTTTTCCACCGTGTCTGACAGCGCGGGTGAATCCGTTCCCTGGGGACGCGCGGTGTGGCGCCTCGACCTTGCGTCGGGCTACCGTTTCACCCCGCACACCGAGCTCAAACTGCAGTACAGCCTGCAGCACGAGGCGGTCGGCTCGCGTGATTACTCCCACCTGCTGGCCGCGCAGTTTGTCGTGCGGTTCTGATGGCCCCGACACCGCTACGACGCCAGCGCGACCCCCAATGCTACCTGTCATCTTATTCCGCGGCCAACTCGCCGGCAGGAAATGCGTCGGGGAGCAGAGATGTTCTCCACGACGTCGGCCCTGACCCATGGGCCGGCGGTCTGTCCTGCTGCCCCCGGCGGGCTTTGCCGGCGTCGCCCACGGGCTCGACAACGTCGCGCCCCGGGCTTTTGTGGAGGGCGTGCTTGCCCAACTCACCATCCTGGCACCGGGTTTGCTCGGCGGCTCCGTGGCCAAGGCTGCGCGTCATTACGACCTGGCGCGCCGGATCGTGCTGTGGTCCCGCCGGCCCGAGAATCGCGTGCGCCTGCGCACCCAGTCCTGGTGCGACGAGGTGCGCGACACGCCCGAAGAGGCGGTGCAGGGCGCCGGCCTGATCGTGCTGGCCGCCCCGGTCGACCGGATCATTACCCTCGCGCAGGCCATCGGCCCGCACCTCGCCCCGGGCACGCTTGTCACCGACGTGGGCAGCGTGAAGGCTGAAATCACGCGCCTGGGCCACGCGGCGATGCCTCCCGGGGTGCATTTCGTGGGGGCGCATCCCATGGCCGGTTCGGAAAAAACCGGCTGGGAAAACGCCTCCGCCAGCCTCTTTGAACGGCGCACCTGCTTCGTCACGCCCCGCCGCGAGACCGACGCCGGCGCCGTCGAGGCCGTGGTGCGTTTCTGGCACGAGCTCGGGGCGGAGGTGACAACCCTCGATCCCGACACGCACGACGAAATCGTCGCGCACATCAGCCATCTGCCGCAGGTGGTGGCCACGAACCTGTGCCACCTGCTGGCCCAGAAGAGCCACACGTGGCGCAACTACGCCGGGGGCGGCCTGCGGGACACCACCCGCATCGGCGCCGGCGACCCGACCATGTGGGTCGAAATCCTCAAGCAAAACCGCGAGGAGGTGCTGCGGGCGCTGCGGCAGTTCGAGGACGAACTGCATACTTTCCAAGCCGCGCTGACCAACCGCGATTTCACCGAAATCCGCTCCCGCCTCGAGCGCGGCAAGGCGTACCGGGACGGCTTCCGCCCGTAGGGGGGCGTGTCGGACTTCGTCCTTCCCGCTCCTTTTCCAACGGGCGCGCTTGTTGTTGAGCAGCCGGGAGGACGCAAAGTCCGCCAGGCGGTTCGCGGACATAATTGATACGCCTTGACGGCAACGTTATTCGCTTGGCGGAAAACCCGCCCTGAGCGAACCTTGGTTCGATGCTCGATCCTTATCCCATCGACCCTTTCACCCGGCCGGTGCGCGGCGAAGTGACGCTGCCCGGGTCTAAGAGCATCACGAACCGCGCCCTGCTGCTCACCGCCCTGTGCGACGCGCCGGTCACCCTCACCAACGCCCTGTTCAGCGAAGATACGGAAATCATGGCCAAGGCGCTCAACGCGCTCGGCATCAAGGTCACGTCCGACCCCGCGGCGAAGACCATGCAAGCCACCGGCCAGGGCGGAAAAATCCCGGTGGATTCGGTTGAGCTATTCGTCGGCAATGCCGGCACCGCCGCGCGCTTCCTCACCGCGCTGTGCGCCGCGGCGCCGCGCGGCGTGTTCAAGCTTGATGGCGTCCCGCAAATGCGAAAACGCCCGATGAAGGGATTGGTCGACGCGTTGCGCACGCTCGGCGCCGACATCCGCTGCCCGGGCGAGGAAGGCTTCTTCCCTATCGAGATCCATGCGCGCGGGCTGCGCGGCGGTCCGGTGCGCATCGACGCAGGCGAAAGCAGCCAGATGCTGTCGGCTTTGCTCATGGTCGCCCCGCTCTGCCGGGCGCCACTGGAAGCGACGCTGATCGGAGCCGTGCGCTGGCCGTTCGTGCAGTTGACGGCGCGGCTGATGGAGGCATTCGGCCAGCCCGCAATCGCGCGGCCGGACCGGACTGTCGTCAGAGCGGCATCCGGCCGGCCGTATGCACTGCCCGGCGGCACCTATGCGATAGAGCCGGACGCCACCGCCGCGAGCTACTTTCTTGCCCTGCCTCTGGCCACCGGCGGTAGCGTGGATCTGCCGGGACTCGATGTCAGCGCAGGCGGCCTGCAGGGCGACACCCGGTTTGCCGATGTCCTGAAACAGGCCGGTCTCATGCTGGGAAGTCCAACCCTCCTTCCCGGCGTCCAAGCCGCATTCGCCACTTCTTCCGCCCGCCGGGGCGTGACGCAGGACTTCAAGGATTTCTCCGACACCTTCCTCACGCTCGCGGCGATCGCCCCGCTGCTGGCCGGGCCGACGCGCATCACCGGCATCGCCCACACCCGCAAGCAGGAGACCGACCGTGTGGCCGGGGCGGCGCGTGAATTGCGGCGGCTCGGCCAGGAGGTCGTCGAGGAGGAGGACACACTCACGATCACGCCGCGGCCCCTCGCGCCCGGGGTCGAGATCGAGACCTACAACGACCACCGGTTTGCGATGAGTTTCGCGATCCTGGGCTGTCACGATCTGCACGGCACCGGCCAGCCTTGGCTGCGCATCCGCAATCCCGCCTGTTGCGCCAAGACTTTTCCGGATTTTTTTGAGATCCTGGACCGGGTCCGGGAGTATTCGCATTCCGTCCGTTCGTGAGCTCAAACGACTTCATCATCATCGCCATCGACGGCGGCGCTGCTTCGGGCAAGTCGTCCACGGCGCGCGCCCTCAGCGAGCGGTTTCATCTGTTGCACGTCGACACCGGCTCCTTTTATCGGGCGGTGACGGCCGAGCTGCTCTGCCGCCACGTGAACCACGCCGACCTGCCGGCGGTCCGGGCGGCGCTCGCCGCCTTGCAGTTCGGCACCCGCGTCGCCGGCCGGTTCGCCGGCATGGAGATCAACGGGCGGGTGGCGGGCGACGAGATCCGCAGCAAGGAGGTGAACGAGCACGTGTCCTTCTTCGCCGCGGTCCCTGAGCTGCGGCAGGCGCTCCTGGCCTACCAGCGCGGCCAGGTCGAGGTGGCCCGCCGCCACGGATTCCGCGGCCTGGTCATGGAGGGTCGCGACATCGGCTCGGTGATCTTGCCCGATGCGGACTTCCGCTTTTTCCTGCACGCCGAGCCGATGGAACGCGCCCGTCGCCGCGTGGCCCAGGGCCAGCAGGACACGATCCATGAGCGCGACCGGCTGGACTCATCGCGGAAAACCTCGCCCCTCACCTGCCCGCCCGGCGCCATCGTCATCGACAGCACGCGCCTCACGCTGGAGGAGGTTGTCGCGACCATGGCCGCGCCCATCGCCGCCCGCCTTGCCGCCCCATGAGCCTCCGCTTTCCCCAGATCAAGATGGAGGCCATCTACGGCATCTGCCACTACGCGGTGGAAACGATCTACGAGATCCACTTCCACGGCGCGGTGCACGGTGTCCACAACATCCCGCGCCAGGGCGGATGCATCATCGCTGCGAATCATGCCAGTGTCCTCGATCCGCCGATCATCGGCTGCCACGTGCCGCGGCAGATGTGCTTCTTCGCCCGCAAGACCCTGTGGAAGGGCGGCGTGGTGAGCTGGTGGCTGGACACGGTCGGCGTCATTCCCGTCGACCGGGACGCCGGCTCGGACGTCGCCGCCGTCAAGCGCGTGCTGCAGGTGCTGAAGGGCGGCCGGGCGCTCATCCTTTTCCCCGAGGGCACGCGCACCCTGACGGGCCGGCTGCAGCGACCCAAGGCCGGCGTGGGCCTGCTGGCCTGCCGCACGGGCGTGCCCGTGGTTCCGGCGCGCATCTTCGGTTCATTCGAGGCCTTCGGCCGCCAGGGGCCGCTGCGGATCGGCACCCCGATCTCGGTGGTCTTCGGCCGGCCGCTGCTGCCCGCGGCGTACGACAATCCGGCGGACGGCAAGGAGCGCTATCAGCGCGCCTCGGAACGCATCATGGCCGCCATCGCCGCACTGGAGCTGCCGCGGCCGCAGGTCATCTGAACTTCAGCCGCGCGCGGCGCCGGCGGCGAGATCGGCCACGACCGTGCGCAGCCGCGCCACGATGCGGCCGGTGTCGCCGAGATTTTCCCGGATGCAGTTGACCAGCGCGCTGCCGACCACGACGCCGTCGGCGCAACGCGCCACCTGGCCGACCTGATCCCGCCGCGAGATGCCAAAACCCACCGCCACGGGCAGCGCCGTGTGCGCCTTGATGCGGGCCACGGCCTCCGGAATGCCGCCCGCCACCTCGTCGCGCACGCCGGTGACACCTTCCCGCGAAACATAATAGACGAACCCCGTGGTCGCGGCGGTGATCCGGGGGATGCGGTGGTCGGGCGTGGTCGGGGCCACGATGAAGACGGTCTTGAGGTCGTGCGTCCGGCTCGCCGCCAGGAGTTCGCCGGCCTCCTCCGGTGGCAGGTCGAGCGTGAGCATGCCGTCGACCCCGGCGGCCCGGGCGGCGCGCACGTAGGCTTCGACGCCGTTGGCAAAGACGAGGTTATAGTAGGTGTAGAAGACGATCGGCGTGTCGGGGTGGTCCGCCCGCAGTGCCCGCACGAGCTCGAACACCCGGGCGGACGTCATGCCCGCCTCCAGGGCGCGCTGGGCGGCCAGCTGGTTGGTGAGACCATCGGCCAGCGGATCGGAGAACGGCACGCCCAGCTCGAGGAGGTCGACCCCGCCGGCCAGCACCGCGCGGCAGGCCGCGAGCGAGGTGTCGAAATCGGGATCGCCGGCGCACAAATACGCCACAAAAGCGGCCCGGTGCCGGGCACGGGCGCGGGCGAAGGCTTGGGCGATGCGATCCATGGGAACGGGAAAGGTCGAAAGTCGAAGGTCGAAGGTCGAGTGCAAAGTAAACGGCCGGCGGGACAGCCGCGTCATTTCAGCGCGAATTCCACCATCACGGGCCGGTGGTCGGAGAGATTGCAGCGCACGACCTGGCAGTGCAGCGCGCGGCAGGTCGGCGGCAGAAAAATGAAATCGAGGGAGCGCTGCGGCCACGGCGCCGGGAACGTGCGCACCCCCTGCGGCGGATGCAGCGTGTACCGGCCCTGCAGCGAAAAATAGCGGAACAGCGAGGCGGTGGCGTCGAGCCGGTGGGAGGGGTTGTTGAGATCGCCGCAGAGGATGGGCGGCACGGCCCAATGCGTACGGCGGTGCTCGCGCTTGGCGTTGAGATACTCCATGAGCTGCTCGATCTGCCGGAAACGATGGACCCGCGAGCGGGAGTGCAGATGGAGATTGACGACCGGCAGCAGACGGCCGCCGACGTTGATCTCGGCAAAAAGAAAACCCTTCTCGCCGACCCGACGCGTGCCGAAGGCGATATTTTCCCAGTCCGTGATCGGGTGACGGGAGAGGATGGCGTTGCCGTAGTTGAGCTGATAGCCGCCGGCGCGGCGGTTGTTCACCCCGAACACGGCATGGGGAAAATCGCTGAACACCCGCAGGTAATCGAGATGGTCAAAACTGCCGTTCCAGCGTGAATTTTTGTCGATCTCCTGCAGGGCCACGATGTCGGGATCGAGTTCGTCGAACAGGCGCGCGATCCGGCGGAGATTGCGTTCGAAACGGCGCCGGCCGTGCAACCCCTGGAACGGCGACAGCCCGCGGCCGTGCGCAATGTTGAAGGTGACGATCCGGAAACGCTGCATGCCAGTCCGGGCAGCCTAGGCGGTCACGCGAACGGGGGCAAGCCGGGCGGCTGCGGGGTAGTGGTGCCGTTTGTCATTGCGAGAAACCCGCAAATGCGGGTGACGAAGCACAACGCAAGTTCAGCCACCGGAATCAGAAACAGCAAATACATGATAAATAGTGGCTATTACATTCAAACCCGGTGTCTCCAGCTTCTAACGCGTCTCCATCTCCATAAAGCGTTGAGGTTTATTCCTAGACCCCAGAGGTTGAGCTTTAGCTCGAAAACGTCCTCTCTATCGCCGGCAAAGTGTTGGCGATTTTCGTTTGGCCCGTCTGTGGTTTCTATCAGTCGTCAACCATTGCGGGACCGTGTCTGGCCGACAGAACCTCGGCCCCCGTATATACTACGTAAAAAAACTCGCCCCTGTGTGGACGGATAAAGGGCGGGTTGCGACCGTCGCAGCTTTTCTGCTCAGAAGATGCGGACGGTTTTCAACTAACCACAGTTTTGACCGTGGACGGAAATCACTGGAGTTTTCCAGTCCTCGGTCTACCCTAACCGTTGGAACTAACTCCCAATGCCATACACCTTTTTTGGCATCGGCACCAAGTTTTACGGGAAGCGTGATTTCCGTGATGATGGCACCTACATCACGACTGAGTGGTTTGTGTTTTTCTATGTGCCTCTTCAGCCACTCCGCAGTCTTCGCTTGAAATTTCAAGGGGCGGATGAGCCCAAGTGGCAATTCCCTTTGATTTCCTTCACGAGCCACTACGTTGTGCATCAGCCCGACCTGCCTTTTGACTGGCGGCAGGTGTTGTACACCTACGCCTACGTTGCATTGTTGTTCGTCTGGTGTGTTTTTGTCGGACAGGCCATCATGGCAGCGCTCCCCAAGTCCACCGACAACACATTGGCTGGTGTGCTCCTGATTTCCGCCCTTCTGATTCCAGCACCGATTCCGTGGATCTTCAGGCGTCTGGCCCTGAAACGAAGGCGGCCATAAACGGGCCTTCTGGTGTTACACTGGATTAAGGAAGGTCGTTGAACTCCAATCCACCCGAGCCTTATTGGGGGCTTCCGTGCGGCAGGAGAAGTGTATGGCGTACCGTCTCGATTCTTCCGCGCAGAAGATGCAGCCCATTCTCAACCGACGATGGTTTTGACCATGGAGGGGAACCAAACGGATTTTCCGGTTCTCGTGGGGATACTGCGATGCCCGTGAGGGTGGAGACCCCGTCGATTTGATTTCGTCAATCACGGACCAGATGTCCCGGTCGGGGAGTCAAGAACCGTTTATGCCAACCCGTCTGCCAATCCTGCTCAGGTTCGCGGGGGCATTCCGATCCCTTTCGCGTTGACCTGGTGAAATGCCCTCCTTCGCCCGGCCTTCGGAGGGCATTTTTCGGCGGAGCCGAAAAATGGGGCGACCGACGTTCTGCTGTCCAGCAGAACGAACCCGCGACACCCATTCTGCTGTTCAGCAGAATGCTCTACCCCGAAGCGCCAAACACCTTCAAACCCGCAGTAATTAGCTCGCACCTTACTCGATGACCAGAGCCGGCTTTGAAGTAGCGCTCTCTTCGCATGGCTTCCGCCCGTGTCGGGTATGCCTCCCAGTGCACCATGACCGGGCGGCTAAGCTTCTCGCGCGTCGTCCGTGTCGGACCTTCGCCATGAAGGCGGAAGCGCCGCAGGAGATCGTCGGTCTGCCCCACGTAGGAGCGGTTGCTGTCGAGGCATACGAGAATGTAGACGTAATACATGCTTCGACGGAAAGTGGGGCGACCGACGGGAATCGAACCCGCGACACCCAGATCCACAATCTGGTGCTCTAACCGACTGAGCTACGGTCGCCGTGGAGAGCCGGGAAAGTTCAGTCCGGGGTTTCGGGCTGTCAATCCCGATCCGCCGGCCTGCGTGTCCCTCGCCGAATGCATGCAGTTGGACTGCAGCAGCCGACGTAAGGAGGCTCAACGAAATGGAATGCCGACGGAAACAGCCCTGCAACAGCGTGGACCGTTAGCCCGGCTCAGGCGCAGGCAATTCCTCGCCTGGTTGTCACGCATGCCTGATCGAACCTTCCGGCTTATCCCACGGCGCCGTTCGCGACACCCAGATCCATTCTGCTGGCCAGCAGAATGCTCTAACCGACTGAGCTACGGTCGCCGTGGAGAGTCGGAAAAATTCAGCCCGACACATACCGCTGTCAATCCCGATTCCCGGCGTGCGAGAACCCCAATCGTGGCGATTCCGCAGGCGGTACGCAGCCAAGGTGAAGCCGTTGTAGCCGACCGTCCGGGGTCGGCCGTCTTCGCGGCTCGCTTCGCCGAGCCAAGCCGACCCCGGCTACAACAGACGTCCGCTCAAGCCATCATTACGATTCAGGGGATGGGAACCGCGCCCCGTTTTCAGGCTATGCTTCGGGCCATTTCCCGCCAGACTGACGGCATGTTCTGGTTGAAAAAGTTGTTTTCGCCGCTGCTCTCCCCGCTGGCCTTCTCGCTGGCCTGCGGTGTCCTCGGGCTCGTGCTGGCACGGAGCCGCCGGTGGCAGCGCACCGGACGAGCCCTGCTGACTCTCCCGGTGCTGGTGCTGCTCGCCGCCGGTAACAAATGGATCAGCGGGCGGCTGATCGCGCCACTGGAGTCGCGCTACCCGGCCGTGGGTGATTTCCAGCCCGGCGAGCCGCTGCCGGCCGGGCTGGCTGCCTGCCGGTATGTCGTGGTCCTCGGTGGAGGGCATGATGATCGCAACGATCTGCCGGCCCTGAGCCGGCTGAGCACGTCGGCGCGGGCGCGCCTGGCCGAGGGGGTGCGCCTGCTGCGGCTGCTGCCCGGTGCCCAGCTGGTGGTGTCGGGGCCCGGTTTTGACCGCGGCCCCACGCACGCCCAGCTCCTGGCTGATTCCGCAGTGTCACTGGGGATCGAACGCACGCGCATCCTCATGATCGACGACGCCCGCGACACCGAGGAGGAGGCCGCCCGCCTCCACGAAGTGCTGGGCGATGCACCGGTCGCCCTGGTCACCTCAGCCTGGCATCTGCCGCGGGCGATGGCCCTGGGCGCAGCCCAGGGGCTGCACGCCCTCCCCTGCCCAAGCGACTTCCTGGACCGCTCTGGCGGCCTTCGACGTTTTTCCGATTTCACGTGGGATGTCTCCTCGCTCGAGCGCAGCACGGCGGCGGTGCATGAATGGCTCGGCGGGTGGTGGTCCCGGCTGCGCGGCCGGGCATGACAAAGCCTCCGCCTGCATCACGAATTTGTTTCCCCTCCGCCCTAATTGCGCATAGCCAGAACCCACCCATGTTCTCGATTCGAAAACTCTTTGGCAAAGAGGAGAAGTTCTTCGACCTGCTGGAAGCGAGCGCCGAGGAGGCCCGGGCCAGTACTGCGTTGCTCGGTCGTTTTCTCAAGGAGCACGCCAGCGGCCGGCCCAACAACATCGATGATTTTGTCCATACCCGCCGGAAGGACAAGCGCATCACCCAGCAGATCACCGAGGAACTCTGCCGGACCTTTGTGACGCCGCTGGAGCGCGAAGACATTGAGGCGCTGGCCTTCGCGCTCTACCGCATTCCCAAGATGGTCGAGAAAATCGTCGAGCGGCTCGCCAATTATCCCGGCCGGAGACCGCAGGAGGGGCTCATGCGCCAGGCGGAGCTCCTGCAACTCGCGGCCGACAACGTAACCTTCATGGTCTGCGAGCTGCGCAAGGGCTCGAAGATGGACCGGATCCGCGCGGCCAACGAAAAGCTGCAGTATGCCGAGGGCGAGGCCGACAAGGTGATGCTCAGTCTGGAAAAGGAGCTCTATGAGGGGCCGTACGACGCCAAGGAAGTCATCTTTCTGCTGCAACTGTTTGAGATGGTGGAGAAATCCGTCGACCGCTGCCGCGATGCCGGCAATGTGATTTTCCAGATCATGCTGAAATACTCCTGAGCCGTACGGCCGACGACGCGTATGACCTTTTTTCTGCTCGTCCTTCTGGCGGCGCTGGCTTTCGAGTACATCAACGGCTTTCACGACGCTGCCAACGCCATCGCCACGGTCGTGTCGACCAAGGTGCTCACCCCCCGGCAGGCCATCGTGCTGGCGGCCGTCTGCAACCTGGTGGGTGCCTTCTTCGGCACCCAGGTGGCCAAAACGATCGGCGGCGGGCTGGTGGACACCGGGGTCATCACCATGCACACGGTGCTGGCCGCCCTCCTCGCCGCCATCGTGTGGAATCTTCTCACGTGGTGGCTGGGCCTGCCGTCCAGCTCCAGTCACGCGCTGGTGGGCGGGCTGTGCGGGGCGGCGCTGGCCACGGCGCAAGGCCGGTGGAGCGTGCTGCGATGGTCGCTGGTGGATGCCAGGGGCGGGCACGACGGCCTCTGGCCCAAGGTCGTGCTGCCGATGATCACCTCGCCCGTGATCGGCTTTGTCATCGGGGCCCTCCTGATGCTGTTGCTCTATATGGGGTTTCGCCGGGCCACGCCGCATTTTGTCAACGTGCTTTTCGGCAAGCTGCAGCTCGTCAGCGCGGGATGGATGGGCATCTCCCATGGTTCCAACGACGCCCAGAAGACCATGGGGATCATCACCCTGGCGCTGTTCACCGGCACGCAGAGTCACGCCTTCGACGGGCTGCCCGGCTGGCTCGGCTTCCTGCGCACCCCGGCCTTCAACGAGATTCCGTCCTGGGTCATCATCGCGTGCGCCCTGACCATGGCCGCCGGCACGGCGGCGGGCGGCTGGCGCATCATCCGCACCATGGGGCACAAGATGGTAAAATTGCAGCCGGTGAACGGCTTTGCCGCCGAGACCACGGCCGGACTCGTAATCCTGGGCGCGTCACACTTCGGCATCCCCCTGTCCACGACCCACAACATCTCGGCCGCGATCATGGGCGTGGGAGCAACCAAGCGGCTGAGCGCGGTCAAGTGGGGCGTCGTTGAACGGATCGTCTGGGCCTGGGTGCTGACCCTGCCCATCACCGGCCTGGTGGGTTACGGACTGATGTATCTCGCCCAACTGGCCGGCCTGCACTGAGCCAACTCATGCCGTCGGATCGTAGCAGCTGACGTCAGCAGGCTGAGCTAAAAGGGGTGCCGGCAGGGCCAGCCTCGTGACCTCGGTTGCTACGCGGCTGAGGCGTCTCCGATTTGAATGAGTCAACCAAGCCGCCAGCCATCGGCGCGGCAGCACCGCGCGACGAGAGATGCCCGTCAATTGCCGGGCTTGTTGCCCTTTTTCAGCTCCTCGGTGTGCCGCACGTCCTTGCCCTTGCTGAGGTAGATCATCTCCTCGGCGATGTTGGTGGCGTGGTCGGCGATCCGCTCGAGGGACTTGGAGATGAACATCAGCTCGATGGCGCGGGAAATCGT
Organism: Opitutaceae bacterium; assembly: GCA_028688225.1. GTDB lineage: Bacteria > Verrucomicrobiota > Verrucomicrobiia > Opitutales > Opitutaceae > Fen-1467. The sequence goes on from JAQTYQ010000005.1 coordinate 89,587, forward strand.
TTCGGGCTTCTCCACCATGAAACTCGTCAGTTCGCGGTAGAGCTGGCGGTTGAGACTGTCGACCTCGGCGTCGCGCTTGCAGACGGCGATGGCCTTGGCCTCGTCGACCTGGAGGAAGCAGTCCAGGGCGTCGCGCAACATTTCCAGGGCGATGCCGGCCATGCGCGGGAGGTCGATGTAGGGCTTGAGCGGCGGTTCGGCGCTGAGTTTGATGGCCCGTTTGGCGATGCTGGTCGCCTCGTCGCCCACCCGCTCGAGATCGTGGCTGGACTTCATGCCGACGATGACCAGCCGCAACTCACTGGCCACCGGGGCGCGCAGGTTCATGTAACGGATCGCCTCGTCATCGATCGCGACCTCAAGCTGGTCGAGCTGGTCGTCGGCTGTGATGATCCGGCCGGCGAGCGAGGAATCGCCTTCCACGAGGGCCTTGATGGCCGCGCGCACCTGTTCGATGGCCGTCTCGCCCATGAGAATGAGTTGGGACCGGAAGGTTTCGAGTTCTGCGTCAAAAAACCGTTTCATGGGTTTTAACTCGGGAGGATTGGCGTTTTCGCTCATGGGGAGTAGACTCAACCGAAGCGGCCGGCGACGTAGGCCTCGGTCTGGGGGTTGGAGGGATTCATGAAGATGGTGCGGGTCTCGTCGTATTCGATCAGTTTGCCCAAATAGAAGAAAGCCGTGCGATCCGACACGCGCGCGGCTTGCTGCATGTTGTGAGTGACAATGACGATGGTGTATCGGGTCTTCAATTCGTGAATCAGCTCCTCCACCTTGGCCGTGGCCAGGGGGTCAAGCGCGGAGCAGGGCTCGTCCATGAGAATGATTTCCGGTTCGACCGCAATGGCACGGGCGATGCATAGGCGCTGCTGCTGGCCGCCGGAGAGGCCGAGGCCGCTTTCGTGCAGGCGGTCTTTCACCTCGTCCCAGAGCGCGGCGCCGCGCAGGCTTTTTTCGACCACCTCGTCGAGCTGCGTCTTGGCGTTCACCCCCGCGACCCGGAGGCCGTAGGCGACGTTTTCGTAGATGGACTTGGGAAAGGGATTGGATTTCTGGAAGACCATGCCCACGCTCTTGCGAAGCGCGATCACGTCCACCGCGGCGTCAAAGAGGTTGATTCCGCCGAGCAGGACGCCGCCCGTGACGCGCACGCCGTCGATGAGGTCGTTCATCCGGTTGATGCAGCGCAGGAGGGTGGTCTTGCCGCAACCGGAGGGGCCGATGAATGCCGTGACCCGTTTTTCGGGGATTTCCAACGAGATATCGAAGAGCGCCTGCTTGGCCCCGTAGTGGAGCGAGAGCCGGTCCACCACCAGCTTGGTCGGGGCGGCGGGGGCGGCCGGCACGAAGTTGGGTCTGCGCGGGGCGGGCGGCTGGGCGGCCGGGAGCGAGGGGAAAGATGAAGTGGGCTCGGTTGGCACGGGTGGAGGCGGGACGATGACGGTCATCAGAAGGCCCCGGTTTGATATTTCTTGCGGATGCGGTCACGGAGGCGAATCGCAAATAGATTCATGATCACAACGATGGCGATGAGCAGGAGGGCCGTCGTGAAGACCATCGGCTTGGCCGCCTCGATGTTGGGCGACTGGAAGCCGACGTCGTAGATGTGGAAACCCAAGTGCATGAACTTCCGGTCGAGGTGGAAGAACGGGAAACGACCGTCGAGCGGCAGCTCGGGGGCGAGCTTGACGACGCCGGTGATCATGAGCGGGGCCACCTCCCCGGCGCCGCGGGCCATCGCGAGGATGACGCCGGTGAGGATGCCGGGCACGCTGGCGGGGAGGACGACATTGCAGATGGTCTGGAATTTCGAGGCCCCGAGCGCCAGCGAGCCCTCGCGCACGCCGCGCGGCACGGCCGCGATGGATTCCTCCGTGGCGACGATGACGACGGGCACGGTGAGCAAGGCCAGCGTGAGCGAGGCCCAGAGGATGCCGCCGGTGCCGAAGGTCGGCGTCGGGAGCAGCTCCGGGAAGAACAGCCGGTCGATGCCGCCGCCGATGAAGTAGACGAAAAACCCGAGGCCGAAGACGCCGAAGACGATGGAGGGCACGCCGGCCAGGTTGTTGATGGCGATGCGCACCATGCGCACCACCAGGCCCTGCTTCGCATACTCGCGCAGGTAGAACGCGGCCACCACCCCCACCGGCGTGACGACGATGCTCATGATGAGCGTCATCAGCACCGTGCCGAAGATGGCCGGCCACACCCCGCCCTCGGTGTTGGATTCCCGCGGCTCGCCGTAGACGAATTCCGCGGCGCGGCCAAGGTAATGCCATAGCTTTTCCCCGCCCGACATCCGGTTCGGCTGGTAGGCGCGGACGATCGCGGCCAGGGGAATGCGTTTCTCCTGGCCGTCCACGGTGCGAAACACCGCGGCGTACTCAAGCGAGCGCGCCGAGATGGTCTCCGCCTCGGCGCGCAGCCGATCGTAGCCGCGGTTGAGTGCAGCCAGCCGGGCCTGGATGGTCGCGACGGCGCGCGCACGGCGCTCCGGATCCGTCACCGTGCGCTCCAGGCGGCGCAGCTGCAGCGTGGCCTTTTGGATCTCGTGGTTCACGACCCCGATGTCGTCGCGCTGGATATGCCGGGCGCGGACCGCCAGCTCCCGCATGCCGGGACGATAGCGATGCAGGAGCGCCCAAGCTTCCGCGCCGGTGCCAATCACGCGCTCCCGCTGCTCGATATGTTCGAGAAAGCCGTAGAAATCGCCGTACTCCTGGCGCTCGAGGGCGATCACCTCCGGCTCCTGCCGCAGGTTGTTCAACTGCGCATTGGGCACCCAGATGAAATCGAAACCGTAGAGCTCGCGGTTGCCGACCTTGAACTGGGTCAGGGCGGGCTTGACGATGTTGCCTTCGACGTCGCGGCGCTCCGCCTGCCGGTTGGAGATGACACCCATGAGCTTCGTGCCGTCGGACCGGTCGGCGGTGGTCACCGCATACGGCCAGAAAAAGGTGAAGCCGCTGAGAAAGACCAGCAGCAGCAGGCCGGTGATGAGCAGGATGGCCAGGCCGAGCGCGCCGCCGCTCAACCAGAGCAGGTGGTCGCCGCGCCGGAAAAGACGGCGGACGGGTGAGGCGGCGGGAGGGGGGATCGCGGGCATGGAATCAGACGGCCTGGTATTTTTGCCGCAGGCGCTGGCGGATGATTTCGGCAATGGTGTTCACCGTAAACGTAAGCGCGAAGAGCAGCAGTGCGGCCACGAAGAGCACACGGTACAAAGTCCCGCCCGCGGGCGCCTCGGGGATCTCGACGGCGATATTGGCCGAAAGCGTGCGCATGCCGTTGAACGGGCTGAAACTCAGGATGGGGGTGTTGCCCGTGGCCATGAGCACGATCATCGTCTCGCCCACCGCGCGACCGAAACCAATCATGATCGCGGAAAACACCCCCGGGCTGGCCGTCGGCAGGATGACGCGCCATGCCGTCTGCCACCGGCTCGCCCCCAGGGCGTAGCTGGCGGACTTGAAGGTCGGCGGCACATTGGTGAAGGCGTCCTCCGAGATGGTGAAGATGATGGGAATGACCGCAAAGCCCATGGCCACGCCGATGACGATGCTGTTGCGCTGTTCGAACTGTTTGCCGAAGACGTCAAAGACCCACTGTTTGTAGTTGCCGCCGAGGCCCGCCGTCTCCACGACCGGCCCCAGCCGCTGGCCGAGCCAGAATCCCAGCAAAACGAGAGGCACGATGGCGATGATCTCCCACCCCTCCGGCATCCGGCGACGCCACCCGCGGGGCAGCTGCTGCCAGCCCAGCACGCCAAGTACGACCATGCAGGGCATCGTGACGACGGAACAGAGTGTGCCGACCATGATCTCTTCCAGCAGCGGGGCGAGCCAAAGGCCGGCCAGAAAGCCGATGACCACCGAAGGCAGCGCGGCCATGATCTCGATCGTCGGCTTGATGACCGAACGCAGCCGGTGATGCATGAACTGAGAGGTGTAGAGGGCGGCGAGCACGGCCACGGGGATGGCGAAGAGCAGCCCGTAGAAAGAGCCCTTCAGCGTGCCAATGATCAGGGGCACGAGGCTGAATTTGGACTCGAAATCGTCGGTGCCGCCCGTGCTCTGCCAGACATAGTCCGGGGCGTCGTAGCCCTCGTACTGCACCCGGCCGAAGAGCGTGCGGAAGGAAATTTCCGGGTGCGGATTGTGCACGGCGTGGAAATGCAGCCGCCGGTCGGCGCCGGCCACCAGCAGCGAGGTGAGCTTGGGCGCATAGGCCACGGCCTGCACCGGTCCGCCGGTATCGATCGAGAACAGCGTGCGCTCCGAGGTCGTGAAGTCGAGGTGCAGCGTGCCATCGGCCCCGGTCACCACGAAGCTTTTGTCGCGCGCCGAGGGCTGGATTCCGGTCACTGCCGCCGGCAGTGACCGGAAGGTATGGATGCGCCTGACCGGCTTCCTGAAGTCGGTCGCTTGCTCGCGCACTCCGAACCAGGATTCGACCCCGCCGTCGGCGAAGCCCAGCAGGAGGGCCGAGTCGCCAATGGCATAATCCATCGCCGTCACTGGCTGCGCGAGATCGTAGACGCGGAAGGGCGCGTCGCGGTTGTCCTCCAGATACCACTGGTAGAGTTTGCGGGCGTCGGTGGCGGCAAAAAGCCGGTTACCCTCGTAGTCGATGATCAGGGCGCTGATCCGGCCCGCTATTTCGCCGCCGACGGGGGTCGTTTCAGCCGGTTCGTCCTCGGCATATTTCACTGCGGCCAGCCGGCCGTCGGCTGCGACCGCGGCAATGTGATAGACCCCGTTGCCGTCCACCGTGGCATGCACGCGGGCAACCGCCGCGCCATCCGCAAAAACCGTCACCGGCTTCCCCTCCTCCAGCCGCGGTGTGATCGTGCGCGCATTCCGGGCGTCGTAGACGACATTGAATTTGACTTGCCCGGGGATGATCCGGCCATCGGCGGTGCCTACCACCAGATAATCGCGGGCCGGTGTACGGTAGGCGGCGGTCGCCTGCCGGCCTGCCAGCCCCTGCAGGGCAAACTCCGGCCCCGGCCGGCGGCTGGCCAGGTCAACAAAACGCAGGCTCCCGACGGAGGCGTCCAGATAGTAGGCCAGCGCCTCGTACTCGTCGATACCGAGCGCCAGCATCCGGCTGTCCGGCGTCAGTCCGGGCAGGGGCTGCGCGAAGATCTCCCGGTGCTCCGCCGCGCGGAAGAGCGGCACGGTCTCCCAACCGATGAAGACGAAGATCAGCGCCACGACAACGATGATGCTCACCCCGCCGGTGCGGATGAGGGCGTCGGCCGCCCGGTCGATCAGTTTCACCCGGCGGGAAACCCTTTTTTCGACCAGCGGGGAACGGCGCGGCGATTCGGGAAGCGTTTGAGGCATGGTGGCCGGCGGAGGGAGGAACGGGTCAGCTTAGGCGGCAGGGATTTCCCGTCACAAGCGGGAATGTCGCTTTCAAGGTGACTTTCAGGTGCCGGGGGCGGAGGGCCCGGCGGCCCTCCGAAAAAAGAGGGGGCTTGACCTGCACGATCAAGCCCCCGGGCCAACCAAATCCTGCCGTCTGCTGGGGCGGCGGGACGCCTACATCGCGCCGGAGCTTTCCAGGAACTCCGCGGCCTTCCTGGCCGGCAGCGGATAGTAGCCATCCTTGACCGTATCGTCCTGCCCGTCGCGCGAGAGCACGAAACGGATGAATTCGCGCACCAGCGGATCCGGGCCGGTGGCGGGATTGGCGTTGATGTAGACGTAGAGATAGCGGGCGATCGGGTACTTGAACGACTCGGCGTTCTCCTGGTTGGCCGCGATCGGGCCGGCCTTGTCGGAGATGGCGAGCGCCTTCACGCCGGAGGTCTTGTAGCCGATGCCGGAGTAGCCGATGCCGCCGAGCTCGTTCTCGACGCCCTGGACGACCGAGGCGGAGCCGGGCTGCTCCTTCACCGAGCTCTTGTAGTCGCCGTTCTTGAGGGCGTGCTCCTTGAAGAACCCGTACGTGCCGGAGGCGCTGTTGCGGCCATAGAGCGAGACCGGCTTGGTGGCCCATTCGCCGGCCAGGCCGAGCGCGCCCCAGGTCTTGACATCCTGCCCGCCGCGTTTGCGGGTCGAGGAGAAGATGCTGTCGACCTGCTGCAGGGTGAGCGACTCGAGCGGATTATCCTTGTTCACATAAACCGCGAGGGCGTCGATGGCCACGGCCACGATGCGCGGCTTGTAGCCGTATTTCTTTTCAAAGGCGTCGATTTCCTCGGCCTTCATCTTGCGACTCATGGGGCCGAGCTGGGCCGTGCCGGCGATCAAAGCCGGAGGTGCGGTCGAGGAGCCCTTGCCCTCGATCTCGATCTTCACGTTCGGGTAGATCTTTTGGAAGTCCTCGGCCCAGTAGGTCATGAGGTTGTTCAGCGTGTCCGAGCCGATCGACGAGAGTTTGCCCGAGATGCCCGACACCGGCTGGTACGCGGGCAAGGCGGGATCGATTTTGGCGGCCTGGGCGAACCCGCTTGAAACCGCGCCGGCGAGGAGGGCGGCGGTGAGTGAGAGTTTTTTGAAGGGTGTGATCATGGCGGATATTGGGAGTTGTGCGAATGAAGTGACGGGTCAGAATTTGAAGCTGAGATCGAGTTGGAGAAGCTGGTAATCGGTGAGCGTCGTCGTGCCGATATCACCCGTGCCGAACGTCGGCAGCGCGTCCTCGATGCGGTCGCCAGACGCGTAGGTGAGCGTGGTGGTGACACCGTTGGCGATCGCATAGCCGAAGGAGGCGGCCACGCCGCTCATGTTGGTGCGGCTGTCGAAGATGTCGGAATCGACCAGATTGGCATCGAGCGCGAATGCCTCGACATGCTGATAGAAGGCCCTGGCCTCCCAGGACCCGCGCTTGTCGGCCTTCCCGTATTGCAGGCCCGCCTGCCAGGCCATGTCTTCGCCGTCAAATTGCGGCACGCCCAGGATGCCCGCCCGCTTGTCGGCGTCGAGATTCTGCGCGACGTCGAGCCAGATCTTCCACGGCCTGCCCATGGACGTGAAGCTATACTCAACCGGCACTTCGACGATGAAGTAGCCCTGGGCCGACGTGCCGAGTTCGCCCGGGGTGTTTTCGTAGAAGTAGAGGACGGGGAGGATTTGCAGGCTGCTCTTGTTTGCGAAGGCCATTTTGCCGCCGAACTGGTTCGCAAAAAGGATCAACTCCGATTTGCTGGCCGCCGTGCCGAAGCTGTTCTCCGGGTTGGCATCGTCGTAGACGAACTGTCCGAGATTGGCCATCCACGTGATATTGCCCGCCTTGTGGGACCAGCGCTCCGCCAGCCCTTCGGGATTGATGTCGCCATCCCACACCATTGAAGTGCTGGCGATCGGGTTGCCAAACCGGCCGGCGATCAGCGTGATCTCCGAGGTGGGTTTGAAGCCGACGTAGATCTGGCCGAGGTAGAGCCCGTCGTTGGATTTTCCGAAGATCGAGGGGTCGCCCAACGTCACGTTGGTCGAACGGTTGCTGCTGGCGGTCTCGATGCGGGTGCCGAAGAACCACGCGTTGGCCATCTTGCCTTCGAGGCCGAGACGGAAGCGGTGGCGAAAACGCTCGCGCACCTGATGGTCGGGCGTGGCATTGGTTCCGCCGCGGTATTCATACCGCACGCGGCCATCACCGAAAAGCTTCAACTCGGACACCGCGGAGCCGATTTTCCACTTGCCGGCAGGCGAAGCTTTAAATTCGTTGGCCAAGTCGGCGCTGAGATCCTCCGCCTCCTGGTCGGTGAGGATGCCCTTTTTCACGAGAGCGTCGATTAACGCCCTGCTGTCCTGGGCAAAGAGGGACGAGGTCCCCAATGCGAGCATGCCGGCGAGCGCCAGCCATTTCATTGGTAATTTAGCCATGAGGTGTTGGGTTGCGGATGAGGTTGAAAACGCGCATGAGCGCGCTTTTGACGCCCCAAGGTCTCAGGCTTGTGTTACGAAAATATGGCGAAGGTGTTACAAGACGGTGATTCCCAATCACCGCCAAGACGTTAGCTTCCCTCGCCCAAATGATTTGAATTTTGGCGCGATAGCGCCGGTAGGGACGGACCGCCGGGCCGTCCATGTGTCCTCGCGGCGCGCCCAGCGGTCGCGCCCCACCTGTTGATGCCTATCTCAAAAATCCAAATCTCAGGGGACGTTGGTATCAGCCTTCCCCGCCCGGTGATTCCGGACCGCACTAGCGTGTCCCCCTACTGCTCGGCTTCGGGCGTCGAGAGCTCGATGAGCGTGCGCAGCGACTGGAAATGACGGCTGAGGTCGAAGTCGCCGCTCATGTCGCCCACCACCCGGTCGAAGAGCATCTTCTTGCCGGCCTTGAGCGCCTGGATGCGCTCCTCGATGGTGCCGGCCGTCACCATGCGGTAGACGAACACGGTGTTGGTCTGCCCGATGCGATGCACGCGGTCCACCGCCTGCATCTCCACCGCGGGGTTCCACCAGGGGTCGAGCAGGAAGACGTAGTCGGCCGCATGCAGCGTGATGCCGGTGCCCGCGGCCTTGAGGCTCACGAGCATCACCGCCGCCCCGGACGTGTTCTGGAACGCCTGCACGGGTTTCTGCCGGTCCAGCGTCATGCCGGTGAGCTCGAACCGCGGCAGGTCGGGGAAGTTCGCCGCGAACGCCTCGCGCACGCGGTTGAGCAACATGACGAACTGCGAGAAGACCACGGCCTTGTGGCCGCTGCCCACCACCTCGGCGAGCTTCTCGACGAGCAGATTGAGTTTGCCGCTTTCCGTGACCGGCGCCTTGAGCCACGGCAGGAGGTCGGGGTCGCAGCAGGCCTGCCGCAGGCGCGTCAGCAGCGCCAGGAATCCGAAGGATTTTTCCCGCAGGGCGGTGCCGATATCGTCGCCCAGGCGCGTCAGCCCCTCGCTGCAGATGCGGGCGTACTCGGCGCGCTGCAGGTCGGTGAGCGGACAGAGCAGCTCCATCTCCACCTTGGGCGGCAGCTCCTGTGCCACCTCGCCCTTCGTGCGGCGCAGGATGAACGGCGCCAGCTGCTGCCGCAGGCGCGTGAGCATGCCGGTGCGATCGGCGCCCAGCGCGGCCTCGAAAGTCTGCCGGGAGCCGAGCAGGCCGGGCAGCAGATAACGGAAGATCGACCAGAGGTCGAGCTGGCGGTTCTCCAGCGGCGTGCCCGTGAGCACGAGGCGGTGCCGGGCCCGGATGGAGAACGAGGCGTGGGTGACCTTAGCGTCCGGGTTCTTGATGAATTGGCCCTCGTCGAGCACCGCATAGCCGAACTCCACCTGGTCGAGCAGGTGTTTGTGCTTGCGCAGCTGGGTGTAGCTGGCGAGCCAGACCACCGGCCCCCGCTGCCCGGTGAAGTCATGCCCGGTCTTGAGGACGTCGCAGGCGATGCCGGGGAAAAACCGCGCGATCTCCTCGCGCCACACGGGCACGACGCTGGCCGGGCAGACGACAAGGTGAGGCGGGCCCGCGACGGGGCGCGCGGCCAGCAGGGTGAGCACCTGGAGCGTCTTGCCGAGGCCCATCTCGTCGGCGAGCAGGCCGTGGCAGCCCACGTCGCAGAGATGGCAGAGCCACTCGACGCCGCGCCGCTGATAGGGCCGCAAAAACTCCGGCAGGACGGGCGGCGCGGCCGGCGGGGCCAGCACGCTCTGCCGCCAAGCCTCGACCTCGGGCGACAGCGTGACCTTGAGGCGGTCGTCACTGAACAGCGAGAACACCAAGTAAGGCGGCAGCCTGCCGTCGGCGTGCGTGGTCTCCTTCACCGTGCGGCGCCAGTGCCCGAGCGACTCCCATTTCTCGGGCGCGAGCGACACGATGCCGAGGCTGGGCAGGATGACGGCGGAGCCGCCGCGCCGGGTCAGCACCTCGATTTCGTCCTCGGTCAGCAGCCGTTCGCCGGCGCGGAAGATCCAGCGCAGCCTGAGTCCGGCGCCATCGCCCTTCTCGGCGTGGGCTTCGATCTCGATTGCGCGCTCACCTTTCACGAGGTGCGCGGCATTCTCATCGAGTTCGATGCTGAAGTAGCGCTTCCACACCGGCAGGGTGGTGCGCAGGAATTCCGGGACTTCCTTCAACAGGTCGAGCACGTAGACGTGTGATTCCTGGTGATAATGAAAATGCGCCTTGCGGGCGTAGGCCGTGAGGCAGATGAGCTTGCCGCGTTCGCTGGAGCTGACATGGGCCGTGGCGGAGCCGCTGCCGTTCGCATGGCCATTGCCGTTGCCATTGGTCTGGCCCAGGGCGGAGGTGCGGGTTTTGTCCGTGTTGATCCAGAAGGCCTGGAAGGTCAGGCCCTCGGTCCGGGTCTGGAAGGCGAGCAGCAGCGGCCGCGCGGCATCGCCGTTTTTTCCGCCGGCAGTCGCGCCGTCGCGGGCCGCGACCAGGGCCGGCGGTGGCGCGGGCGGCCGTTCGCCCGGCAGCGGCGAAATCTCGTCCGCCACCAGCTCCTCGATCTCGTGCAGGCCGGCCACGGCGATGGCCCGGGCGAGTTCGGCGTCGGTGGAGGACGAACGCACGGAAAAGCCGCCGGCGTCCCACTCGATGACCGCGTACTCCTCCTTCTTGTCGACCTTGCGGTGGATGATCGCATCCCGGGCCGTCAGCTCGACCTCGCGAATCTCGCTGTCCCGATACATGCGGCGGCCCTGTTCCAGCTGTTCCGCGCTGAAATACTCGGCCCACTCACGTTCCAGCTTGTCGAACCAGAACTCAAGGGACTGGGGAGTGTAGACGCGCTTCGGTCCGTGCCTTTGCATCGAGCTAAGAGGTTGAGCGTAGATTCCCTCCGCGGCGGCGCAACTCTGAATTCCGGATTTCGGGACCCGCACGCGCGCATCCCGGTTTTTGGGCAAGGTCGGGCGGGACCGCTGGGCCCGCCGGGTTTTATCCCGATCACGGACGGCCCGGCGGTCCGTCCCTACCCAGGCAATGTTTGGACGCTATCCAAAAAGTGGGAGGCGCCCGGGATCCGCGGACTGCCATGAATTTGCCACCATTGACACCTAACCGACACGCCGCCGTCACCTGCCGCTGCGATGCTGGTCGGGAAAGGATGTCCCGTCCGCACCGCATGTGAAACTCGCCATCGTCACCGAAACCTTCCCCCCCGAGATCAACGGCGTGGCCATGACCTTCGGCGTCATCGCCCGCGAGCTCGGCCGCCGGGGTCATGCGGTGACGGTCTTCCGGCCGTGGCGGGCCGACCTGCCGGGCGATGCCAGCCACCCGGAGTTCCGGGAAATCGGGTTGCCCGGCCTGCCGGTGCCGGGTTACCCGCTGCTCCGGCTCGGCCTGCCCGCGTGCCGCCGGCTGCAACGGCACTGGCGCGCCGAACGCCCCGATCTCGTGCATGTGGCCACCGAGGGCCCGCTGGGCGCGTCGGCCGTGACGGCGGCGCGTAGGCTGCGTCTGCCCGTCACATCGAGTTTTCACACCAATTTTCATTCCTACGCCGGCCATTACGGCCTGGCGCCGCTGCGCCGGCTCGCGCTGGCCTGGCTGCGCCACGTGCACAACCGCACGCGCCGCACCTTCGCGCCGACCGAGGAGCTCTGCCGCGAGCTCGCCGGCCTCGGCTTCACCGGCCTCGGCGTGCTCTCGCGCGGCGTCGACCCGCGCCAGTTTTCCCCGGCGTTCCGCTCGCCCGAACTCCGCGCCGCGTGGGGCGCCGCCGATGGCGAGGTCGTCGTCCTCCATGTCGGCCGCCTGGCCGCCGAGAAAAATTATCCCCTGCTCTTCCGGGCCTACGCCGCCATGCGGGCGGCCGGCCCGCGCCTGCAGTGTGTCCTCGTCGGCGACGGACCCCTGCGCCCCGCGCTGCAGGCCGCGCATCCGGAATGCATTTTCACCGGGTTCATCCCGCGCGACGCGCTGGCCCGCCACTACGCCTCGGCCGACGTTTACGTGCACGCCAGCCTCACCGAGACGTTCGGCAACGTGCTGACCGAGGCTCTGGCCAGCGGTCTCGCCGTCGCCGGTTTCGACTATGCCGCGGCCCGCCAGTTCGTGCGTCACGGCGAAAACGGGCTCGCCGTGCCCTGCGACCAGCCCGAGGCGCTCGTGGCCGCCGCCGTCCGGCTGGCCCGCGACGCCGGGCTCCGCGCCCGCCTCCGCGCCGCGGCCGCCGCGTCGCTGATTGAACAATCCTGGGAAAAAATCATTCTGGACTTCGAGGCCGCGCTCGCCGCTGCGGCCGCCACCCGATGAAAAAGCTGCTCATCCTCACCGCCGGTTTTGGCGAAGGGCACAACGCCGCCGCCCGCAACCTGGCCGCCGCGGTGGAGGCCCTGGCCGGCCCCGGGGCCGCGACCGTAGCCGACTTGTTCGCCCTCACCACGCCTCGCTTCAATCGCGTGGCCCGCCGCGCCTATCTCGCCGCCATCAACCGCACGCCCAGGCTGTGGAGCGGCTTTTATGGGTGGATCGACCGCCACCCGGTTTTTCCGCGCCACCTCTGGCTGTTGCGCGCCGGGCTGCGCGCGCTCGAGGGCCTGCTCCGGCAGGAACGGCCCGCCCTCGTCTGCAGCACGTTCCCCCTCTACGCCTTCCTGCTCGAACGGCTCGCCCGGGCCGGCCGGCTCGGCGTGCCGCACTACAATGTCGTCACCGATTCCATCAGCATCCATTCGCTCTGGACCCGCCCCGACTGCGCCGGCTGGTTCGTGCCCAACGAGGAGACCGCCGAGGTCATGCGCGGCATGGGCGTTCCGCCCGCGAAGCTGCACGCCCTCGGCTTCCCGGTGCCGGCGTTTTTCAGTGAGCACGCCCGTGATCTTGCCCCGCCTGACCTCGCCGCCGGCGCGACCCCGCGCGTGCTCTACATTATCCACTCCGGCATCCGCCACGCCGGGGAGACCGCCCGGCGCCTCCTCGCCGAGACCGGGTGGGATCTCACCTTCGCCGTCGGCCGCGACGAGCGCCTGCGCCGCCGGCTTGAGCGGCTGGCCGCCGGCCGGCCCCGCCCCGCGCACATCCTCGGCTGGACCAACGAGGTTCCCCGCCTGCTGATGACGCATCATGTGGTGCTCAGCAAGGCCGGCGGGGCCACGACCCAGGAGGCCATCGCCGCGTGCTGCCCGATGCTCGTCAACCAGATCGTCCCGGGCCAGGAGGAGGGCAACTACGAGCTGCTCCGCCGCCGCCATGCCGGCGTGTTCGTCGAGACGCCCGACGCCGTCGTCACCGCGCTGCACCGCGCCTTCGCCGACGGGGGCGCCGGATGGCGCCGGTGGCGCGCCGCGCTGGCCCCCCTCGCCCGCCCCGACGCCAGCCGCGCCATCGCCGCCTGCCTGCTCGCCCGGGCCGAGGGAGGCGCCGCCACCGCCGCATGAAAACCCGTTTCATCTTCAACCCCTGCTCCGGCAAAAATCTTCGTCGGTCCTGGCTGGCACCGGCGATCCGGACTTTCATCGCGGAGCACCGGCTTGATGCCACGCTCGTATTCACCAGCCATCCGGGCCATGCCACCGACTTGGCGCGGGCCGCGCTGGCGGATGGCTGCGACCGGGTGGTCGCCGTCGGCGGCGACGGCACGATGAACGAGGTGGCCCAGGCGCTCGTGGGGGCGCCGGCGGCCCTCGCGCTCCTGCCCTGTGGCTCGGGCAACGGCCTGGCGCTCCATCTCGGCCTGCCCACCCGGCCCCGCCGTGCGCTGGCGTTGCTCGCCGACCCTACCGCCCGGGTCGTGGCCATCGACACCGGCACGGCCAACGGTCATCCGTTTTTCAACGCCATGGGCCTCGGGTTCGACGCCGAGATCAGCCGCCGCTTCAACCGTCTCGCCCGCCGCGGACTTGCCGCCTACGCCCGGATCGGATTTACCTCGTTTCTCCACCAGCGCGGCGAGCCGGTCGTGATCATCGACGGCAACGGCACCCGGGAGGCGCTCGACGCCTTCATCGTCGCCGCGGCCAACTCCGATCAATACGGCAACCATGCCCGCCTCGCGCCCGGCGCCCGCGTCGACGACGGCCTGCTCGACCTGGTGGCCCTGGAGCCGCCCGGCCTCGCCGGCGCCCTGCCGCTCGTCGCGCGGCTGTTTCTCGGCACCTTCGACCGCAGTCCGCGGGTGCGACGGCTGCGCAGTCCGCGCTTTGTCATCCGGCGTTCCGCGCCCGGCCTGATCCACACCGACGGCGAGACGCATGAAACCGGCGCGACGGTGGAGATCGCCGCCCGCCCGCGCAGTCTGCGCCTGGTCGTGCCCGCCACGTGCCAGGTCGCCTCAACCGGTCAACCCCTCAACCCACTCCCGCCATGGACAAGAAACGACTCCGGGTCCGCACCGTGATCATCTCCGACGTGCACCTTGGCACGCCCGACTGCAAGACGCGCGAGGTGAACCATTTCCTCCGCAACGTCCGCTGCGAGAAACTCATCCTCAACGGCGACATCATCGACGGCTGGCAGCTCCGGCGCAGCGGCCACTGGGCCAAGGCGCACACCCGGTTCATCCGCATCGTGCTGAAGAAGCTCGAGAAGCGGGATACGCAGATCGTCTACATCCGGGGCAACCATGACGATGTCCTTGCGGCTTTTCTCCCGCTCGAGTTCGAGAACCTCCGGATCGTCGAGGACCACATCCATGAGGGCCTCGGCGGCCGTTATTTCGTGCTGCACGGCGATGTCTTCGACACGGTCACGAGGAACTTCGTCTTCCTCGCCCATCTCGGCGACTGGGGTTATCACGTGCTCCTGAAGATCAACCGCGCCTACAACGCCTGGCGCGCATGGCGCGGCAAGGAATACTGGTCCCTCAGCAAGGCCATCAAGGCCCGCGTGAAGACCGCGGTGAGCCATGTGTCCAAGTTTGAGGAACACATCGCAAAGCTGGCCCGGGAGCACCATTGCCTCGGCGTGATGTGCGGCCACATCCACACCCCGGCCGACAAAATGGTCGGCGGGGTGCATTACCTGAATTCCGGCGACTGGGTTGAATCGCTCACCGCCATCGTCGAGCATTACGACGGCCGCCTCGAGCTCCTCCACTACACGGACTTCGTACGCGAGCACCCGCTGCCGGGCGAGGAACCACCCCTGGAAACCGCAACGGAACCGGCCGAAACGTAGATCACACAGACCACCGCGACCGGGTCCGCAACCTTCCGGAGCCGCCAAAAACAACCTGCGGCCATGCCGGCGTGACTCAGCCCACCGACAGTTTGTAGGAAAAAAACTGATCACCGATCTTTTCAGATTCGTATTTGCGCTTGCCGTCCGTGCCCCACACGCCTGAGCGGCAATTCGGCGGCCGGGTGTCGTCACCCGCATTGACCGTGACGATCGGGATGCGCAGCACCTCGGCGCAGGCCGACTGGCAGGTTTCAAGATAAGGCCAAGGCTGAAATCCTGAATAGACGGCGTGAAAGATCACCTGCGCGCCCATTTCCCAGAGGCGATAGGCCAGGCTAAGGGGCGATGACGAAAACAGACCTCCCCAAAGGTCGTTGCAAATGAGCACGCCAAAACAAAGGCCATTCCAGGAAAACGTTCGCAGTGGCGTCGTCACAAATGCCTGCGGCTCCCCTATTCCGGGGTGATGCTGCGACGTGACTAATTGCAGTTTCGAATGTATCCCCAGGTACTCGCCATTCGGCGCGTAGACCCGGACCTGGTCGTAGCAAAACTCCTGGCGTTGGGGGGCCATGGGACTGGCTGAACGCATGGCGAATGGGAATCGAAAATCCTCACCCATTTCCTTGTAACACGTGCCCAGCATCAGCCCGACCCGCGATTCCTTGGCATGCTGCGCCAGGCGCTGGGCGGCGTCGGCCACCGCCGCCCGGTCGAAACTCGCATTGTAGCCCGAAAGGCTCCCTTCCGGCGTCAACAGAAAATCGGCCTTGATCCCCGCCGCCTGGTCAATTGCTCCATGGATTTTCCGTTCGTTCGCCCCAATATCGTTTTCGGAGATAATCATCTGGTATCCTGCAACCGTCAGTTCGCGCGGAGAAGACTCTGGACGCGGCTCCCCGGCGGGAGCGGGGCTGACCGGCTTTTCGCGGTGTTCCGATGAAGGTTCGCCAGCCTGGACGAGCGTCTCTCCCAGCAGGAGCGAACTTCCCAAAACGGTACCTTTTTTCATAAAATCACGTCGATTCATATTGGGGTGGAGTAACTTAACATTGGGAAGTTATTTTCGATTAAAAATTGTTTTGTCAGGGTACCCTCTGCAAGCAATTCCCTCCTTCGATCAGCGTCGCGTGATGCGAACCATGGCACAGCCGCGCACGATCGGAACCTGCAGGCGGATGACGCCGTACCTGTTCGAGGAGGAAGGCCTTGTAGGCGGGATCGCCGCAATCCATGGCAATGCCGTCCTCCCACGTGTAATAAGGTCCGCCGGGCGTGTATTTGCCGTACAAGGCGCGCGCTTCGGGTTTGATTCCGGAGGGAATGTGGAGGATCGCGCCGGAAAGCCGCTGGAATAAAAAGGCGTTGCCGTCTTTCCAGAGGTCGGCGTCATCCTTCACCAGGCTGGCAGGTGGCGGCCAGGGCACATGGGCGCCGAATTCGGTGACGTTGAAGTAGCTCAGCACGAAAAAGCCCATCGCTTTCATCTGCCGGGCGTAATCCTCCATCGCAGCCACCGATGTCGGCGTACCCGGATAGCTGATCCACGTTTCATGATCGTCGGCGACGGGCGGCAGGAACATGCCCATGTAGGGGAAATCGAAGCGAGCCGTCCAATTGACGCGGAGAGCCATGCGCCGCATTTTTTCCGCATCGAAATCGGCTTCGTGCGAGGAATATGCGCCCGTTCCCCCCATGGCGTCGGCCGCAGGATTCGGTGGATCAAAGTATTCGGGATACCGGGTGCTGATCCAGCGCAGCCCGCCGCGCCAATCCGCTTCGTGCGGAACGAGGTCAGCAGCGAAGCACACCGGCGTTTTATCCGAAATGCGGTGAAAAAGACGGCGGAAGGCCAGTCCACCGTCGACGGTGAGCGACAGCGTCAGGTCGAGGGGCAAGTCTTGCGGACTGAGGACGAGGCTCAGGCCGGCATCGCGATCCGTTTCGAGGATGCTGGCCAGGGGGATCGCCAGCAGGTCGCCCGGGAAGGGAGCAAATGCCAAGCGCGGCTGGTCGAAGCGGAAGGAAGGCGCGCCGTAATGCAGCAGCGCGTTGGTAAACGGACGCGGAAGCAGCGGGTCAGCCCAGTCTTCGCCGGCATCATAACCCGAAGCCCGCTTCCGCAGCGCCCGGGTTGGGCACCAGCCGATCCGCCGGGGCGGCGGGCTTCGCCTCCGCTCCGGCCGGCTCAGTCGACGCCAGGCCCATGCGCGGGTCGCTCCATGTCGCCCAAATCAAGGCCTTCGTGGCGGCTGCCGGATAAACCAGCCGGGTTTCGATGGGTGCGCTCCATTCTGCTGGACAGCAGAACGCCTCGCCGCGGACTTCGACCTCCCAGCGCACGCTGGAAGACGTCGGGAGGAAGCGCTCCACGAGCCGGCAGGAACCGCGGCCCGCTGTTTCCACCCAGGTCCGCGAGAATTCAACGCCTCCATGCGGAAGCGACCGGGCGATGGCTCGACCCCGGGCAACGCAGCCGGACAAAGCGGTGCCGCCCGCGACCGCGCGCTCGATCGTCCCGTCCGCCAGAACGATGCTGGTGAGCTCGCCTTCTTCCGAGAGTCGGACCGTGATCCCAGGGGCCGTCACTTCGTAAGCCGCAGGCCCCTGCCGCGGTCCGGCCGCCGACTCGGCGCGACCGGACAGGATCAACGCCACAAAGCCAAACAGGGCGACCAAAGTCCCAGCCGCGTTGGATCGAGGTTCAAGCCGATCACATGATGCGGGGCGCATGATGGATGTTCCGGAATACGGCCTGCCGTGGACTCGCATGGCTTCTTGTCTGCCCGCTGCAACCAAGTCGGTCAATACGCCCGCGCGAGGCGGCGGATGTCCCTCGGCGCATTTTTCCGGCTCCCATTCCAACCGCACCACCACTCCGTCGGCATCGTTGGGGTAACAGAGGAGCACGGTGTCGCCCTCGACTTGGGCAGAAACGGGAACGGCAGCACCCAGCAGGGTGAACGCCTTGGCCTCATGGAGGCGGCGCGGACCCGCCCAGACCCGCGCTACGCCATCCGTCCCGCTGGGAACCTGAACCAGAAAGGATGTCTTTTGCGCACCTTCGTGGCTGGCCCGCGACTGTCCGTCCGCCGCCAGTCGCGCCCCGTTTCCCGCCGTGGTGCCGGCATTGTTCGTCACGGCGCGGGCTTCCGCCGGTGTGCCGGGGGACAAAAAAGCACGTGGGGAATGTCACCCGCCGTCGGGGCGGCCGCCCGCGGGCCGCCTCAAAGCAGCAAGAGGACCGGTGCTGCTCTCAGGAGCTTGGGCATGGGCATTCCCTGTCGTGCGGAGGGCTGCAAGTCAGCCCGTTTTTCTCCGAGTTGCTCCGGGATGGCAACCACGGCGCAAGCCGACTTCGACGCCGGCAAGCCTCGTCAGGCTGGGGTCTGGGCCCGTTTTGCGGGCCCAGACCGTGGTTCGTCACAACCAGCGCTAGAGTTTCAGAGCATAGGTGAGGGTGAATCTCCTGACCGGCATAAATCCGCCGCTATTTGCGCCGTTGATACCTGCAACTGCCACCGTGTCATCGAGCAGGTTGTTGCAGAGCAGCGAAACGGTGTGCTTCCCGTTCCCCCAACCGTACGAGATTCCGCCGTCGAGGTAGTATTGCGCTCCCTTGTAGACGTAGGCGTGAGGGTTTCCGCCGGAGCCGTATGCGCTCAAGTTGACGTTTTGGGCGATCAACGAAGACCCAAACCACGCGAGGCCAAAGAGCGCGCTGAAGCCGTTGCCGGGTCTGTTGCCAAAGTTGTACTTGGCATTTAGTCCGAAGGTGTCCGGCAGGCCGATATAAACGGGGTTGCCGTCGGGGAAGTTGATGTCCCGGCCGTTGATGGTGGCATAGCGCACGTCGAAAGCCAGACGGTTGGTGATTGTACCGGTGACCTGGACTTCGACGCCTTCCACCCACGGGCCGCCGACGTATTGGGTTCCATATGAAGTCGTGGAACCATCAGGCCAGATGTAGGTGCCTGACGGAGGACCGTAGAACAGGGTTCCGGTATAGTTTGCCCGATAGGCCGCGACGCTGGCTGTGACCCGGCCGCCGAATAGATCCGCTTTGACGCCCACTTCCTTGGTGGTCCCGCCCGGCGAGTAAGTCAGCAACTCTCCCAGCTTGATGCCCGGAAACAGATCCTGGGGAAGCTCCCTGCCCTGGACATTGTACTTGAACACGCTCGCTTCGGGATCCTTGTGCTCGGTGTACAGTGCATACACAGACAGCCATTCACGGGGCTTGAACGTGATCGCGTATCGCGGAACCAGACCGGTGTTCTGCCAGCCCTTGGGTTGGATCACGTAGTTGCCGCCAAATGTCTGCCAGTTATTGACCCGGTCGTTGCGCACGCTGGCGGACAACGTGATGCGGTTGGAGAACATGCTCACTTCCTGTTGCGCAAACCAACCGTAGACTTCGTAGTAGGTGTTACCGGCTCCCAGCGTGAGGAAACCCAGGTCTGCATCGCCCTTGTTCGGGTCGATGTAGGCGTTGATGTCGACGGGGTTCGGGTTATACGGATTAAACGACGGCCGGCCTGTCATGATTCCAAAGCTCTGCCACAGGTTGCTCCGATGATAGTTCAGGCCGAGCAGTGTTTGGTAGCGGATCCCGCCGCGGAGCTCCCCCCGGTGGGTGAAGTCCACCGCGTCCGTGAACGAGTGGCCGTGAGTGGGCCACTGGATCATGAAATTCTTGGTCTGGACCACCGGATCGGTGCTCGTGTACGCGGAGAAATCAACGGAGGGAAACGTGTAACGCATTGAGGTGTCGAGACTGTCGACCACCATCGCGTTTCGAATGCTGGTGTTGTCGCTGAAGTTGTGCGTCGCGGTCAGGCTGGCGCGGAACAGGCGGATCTCGGCGTCGTCGTAGCCGGGGTGGTAGACACGGTCTTGAAGATCCAAAATCCGCGGCAGAACATGGGTGGGATTCGGATTGTCCTGGAACGGCCACAAGCCCGCAGCCTTGGCAAAATCCTCGTCGTAGTACTGGTGGATGCTGTCCGTGCCCGGATGGATCATCCGGGATTCTCCGACGATCATCTGCCAGGTCGTCTTGTCGGAGTACTGGTATTCAAGCGCCAGTTGGGCGCCCGTTTCCCCGTTTCGAACCCCTCCGTAAGACGCGATTTTGTTGTCATTGTGCATCGCGACAAACCGATAGAGCAGTTTGCCTGAATTCCCGACCGTTCCCTGGGAGTCCACGGAGAATCCGTAGCCGGTGTGGGAGCCGCCATCTACGGCAAGGTCCGTGGCGATCCTCGTGGTGTTGGTGCCTTGCGGCGTCTTGGAGATGTAGTTGACCATGCCGCCGGGTTGACCGAGGCCGAAGGCGGCCGACGAAGGCCCCTTCACCACTTCGATGCGATCGTAAAACTGAGCGGGCATGATGTTTGAACCGTAGATGCCGCCCGATGCGGCGACACCATCGACATAGAGTTGATTCGTCATCACGCCGCGGACGTACACTCTCCCCTGAATCGATTCCGGCCCGATGAAGACGCCCGGCTGGGCAAGCTGCAGAGCCGCCCGGCTGTCCTTCAATCCGAAGTCATCCATGAACTCGGATGTGATCACCCCCATCGACTGCGGCACGTCGATATAAGCTTGCACGAATCGACCGCTCGAAGAGGTCGTCTTTGCGCCGTAACCAACGTTGCTGCTCGCGGAGACCTCAAACGGCGCGAGCTCAATCGGAGCCTCTTTGGAGGATTTGGTCGCAGCAGTGTCGCTTGGGTTCGATTCCGGCGACGTCTGCGCTGAAAGATTGGCGGAGCCCATCAAAATGATGAGGGCGGCCAGCCAACCGAGTGGGGTATGCGTATGCTTGTTCATATAATCAGGTCTTTTTTGTTGGGATCCAGTTTTGCATGGGGGAAATCCAAGAGTGCTTGGGGACAAACCGCCCCACAGCCGATGCGGCATCACGCCGATTCTGGGCCACAACCCGACCCGTGCCGTCCCGGCATTCCGCTTGACGCCTCGCAAGGCGCATAAGCCCCTTTCATTTGGCTCGTTTTCACGTCGCAACGGCTTCAAATTTGCCTGCGATAATTGGGGTAGGGATAAACTCATAGCATGTATTAGCGCCTATGTCGGTTGGACACTGAATGCTAGGATTTCACATTTTCAAGCAAAAACTTTCCCAATCTCTCATTTTCTAATCCGGAAGGCACAGTTTCTCGAAGCAAGCTTCGAGGAACTGTGCCTTCCAAAGAGTAACGCCAAGGGGCCTACAGCTCATCCAGCGTCGGCCTGTAACCCCTGTGATTGAAACCCTTCGCAGATGTGCGCTCACCCGAATCGATCCCAAGCTCAATCCACCTGCAAAGCGATCCAGCTATAGTGCGCGTCGGTCTCTCCAACAAGTCGGCTTGGAGCGCGCGCTATAAATCAGCGCCGGGAGCACTGGCATTTCAGTGCCCCTTAGCGGGACAGAACTCCCACGCCTCAATAACTACACGAGCCCATTCGAAACACACAAAATGCAATTCAAGTCGGTTGGGTAGAAAGTGAAATTATTACTTGTAAATGGGTGATACTAACCTAGTGACAGCCTATGCGCATAAAGCGGCACGTTCTACTCCTCCAATTTGTCGCTTCCGTGGTTGTGGCTAGCGGCCACGCCCAGAGCTCGTACGAAGTCATCTTTGAAAGCAACGTGGAGATGAAGACGCGCGATGGCGTGACGCTGCGGGCGGATATTTACCGACCCAAGGCCGACGGGGAATTCCCGGTGCTCATCAACCGCAATCCCTACGACAAATACATTTACATCTCCGACGGACTGGCCTCCGCAGCCCGGGGTTATGTCTTTATCATCCAGGATGCACGCGGCCGGCATGCCTCCGATGGCGAGTGGTATCCCTTCAAATACGAGTCCCAGGATGGCTACGACGCGGTGGAGTGGGCGGCGGCGTTGCCGTACTCGAATGGTAAGGTCGGCATGGTCGGCATATCCTATGTGGGAGTCCCGCAGTTGCTCACCGCCGTGGCGGCGCCGCCACACTTGGTGGCGATCTATCCGGGAATTACGGCGTCCAATTATCATGATCACTGGGCCTACCAGGGCGGAGCATTTTCGCTGGCGTTCAGTCGAGGCTGGAACAGCTTTCTAGCGATAGACGAGCTTAGGCGGCGTCCGAACAAAGCGATCCCCTTCTCGTACTGGGACCGGAAACGTCCGCCCGGCGATCTGCCCTTGATCGATCCAGGCCCGGGGACTGGCCTGGGTCAGGCTTACAACGACTGGATCGCGCACCCAAGTTACGACGACTATTGGAAGCAGTGGTCGATCGAGGAACACTACGACCGAATCAGGGTGCCGGCTCTCCATTTTGGAGCGTGGTACGACCTCTTTATGCCTGGTGCCATCCGGAATTACATGGGCATCAAGGCGCATGGCGGCAGCGAGGCGGCCCGCAAAGGACAGCGATTGATCATCATCCCCGGCGGCCATGCGGGTTTCGGGCAGAAGATCGGGGAGGTCGATTTTGGCAGTGATTCCGTCTTCGATTTTGGGAAATGCGGCCTGCGCTGGTTCGATTGGGTGCTGAAGGGCATCGACAATGGCCTAGCCCAGGAGAAGCCCGTGAGGATTTTCGTCATGGGCAAGAACGTCTGGCGCGATGAAGACGACTGGCCGCTGGCACGCGCCAAGACTAGCCGGTATTACCTGCACTCGGAGGGAACGGCCAACACCCTCACCGGCGACGGCCTCCTGAGCACGGCGCTGCCCGCCGAGGAACCGGCGGACAAGTATGTTTATGATCCGGACAATCCCGTGCCAACCAATGGCGGAGTGATGGCCTACCCGAACGGTCTCGCTGGTCCCGTCGACCAACGGGCGGTGGAATCGCGAGCCGATGTCCTTGTTTACACGACCCCGGCGTTTGATCACGACACGGAAGTGACCGGCTCGATCAGCCTGGAACTCTATGTCAGTTCCTCCGCGGTCGATACCGATTTCACGGGCAAGCTGGTCGACGTGTGGCCGAACGGGTTCGCTCAAAACTTGGCCGAAGGCATCCTGCGCGCACGCTACCGGAATTCGCTGGAGAAGGCCGAGTTCATGAATCCGGGCGAGATCTACAAGCTGATCGTCGATCTGGGCGCGACCTCCAATGTCTTCCTGGCGGGCCACAAGCTGCGGCTGGAAATTGCCAGCAGCAACTACCCGCGCTTTGACCGCAACCCCAACACCGGCGCCGATCCCGAGACTGCCACGACGTTCGTCAAGGCCACCAATGTCATCTATCATGACCACGACCATCCCTCGACCCTGATCGTGCCGGTCGTGCCTTGAAGGTCTGAAAACATTCCCTTTGCACCTGTCGGTCCTGGTAATCGACCGGTAATCAGTAACTACATCAATCGTACGGCGATTTTTTAGTCACATATTCGAGGAATACTCCATGCACCCGAATCGGTTCATTCTACTTCTCGTGGCTGGTGCCTTGGGAATTGTGGCCCGCGGCTACGCCCAGGACCAGTACCCAATTATCCTGGAAAGAAATGTCGCGATGAAAACACGCGACGGTGTGACCTTGCGGGCGGATGTCTACCGGCCCAAGGCCGACGGGAAATTCCCCGTTCTGCTCAATCGCACGCCGTACGATAAACGCGGGGACGTCAATTATCTTGATGTCGTACTCCCGACCGTCGCCAAGGGGTATGTGTGCATCATCCAGGACACGCGGGGCCGCTATGCCTCCGATGGAGAGTGGGCCCCGTTTCTCTACGAGGCGCAGGACGGCTACGACACCGTGGAATGGGCCGCAGCGCTTCCGTACGCGAACGGCAAGGTCGGCTTGTTCGGAGGCTCCTACATGGGGGCCACCCAGCTGCTGGCCGCCATGGCGGCCCCACCCCATCTGGCCGGCATCTGTCCGGTCGCAACCGCCTCCAATTACTACGGCCACTGGGCCTACCACAACGGACCGTTTGAGCAATTGTTCGCCCAGACCTGGTGCAGCCTCCTCTCGTTCAACGAAATCGTGCGGCGGGTGAGCCGGAGTGTCGTCCCGGCAGACTGGGACATGAAGCGCCCGCTGGCTGAATATCCCCTGGTGGAGCCGGGAACGGCGGCGTCCCTGCCCAGCCATGACTATTACGCCGCCTGGCTCGCCCATCCGACCTACGACGACTACTGGAAACAGTGCTCCATCGAGGAACACTACGACAAAATCACCGTGCCGGCACTCCACATCGCCGCCTGGTACGATTTGTTTCAGGACGGGTCCATTCGGAATTACGAGGGAATCAAGCAACACGGTGGCAGCGAAGCCGCCCGCAAAAACCAGCGCCTGGTGATCATCCCCGGCGGACATGCCGGGCGGGGGCTCAAGCTGGGTGAGGTCGATTTCAGCGGCAAGGTTCCGGACCTGAACGAGTGGGAGCTGCTCCTGCGCTGGTACGATTACGTGCTGAAAGGAATCGACGACGGAATCTCCCGCGAGAAACCCGTGAAGATCTTCGTCATGGGCCGGAATATCTGGCGCGACGAGGACGACTGGCCGCTGGCGCGCGCCCAGTCCACCCGGTACTACCTGCATTCGGAAGGGAAAGCCAACACGCTCACTGGCGACGGCAGGCTGAGCCCGGCGCTGCCCGCGGCGGAACCGGCGGACAAATACCTCTATGACCCTGCAGATCCCACGCCGACGCATGGCGGAGCGATTTTGGGGCTGCCGGCCGGCCCCCTCGACCAGCGCGTGGTGGAAGCCCGATCGGATGTCCTTGTCTACACAACTCCCGCTTTCCAACAGGACACGGAAGTGACCGGCCCGGTGAGCTTGGAAATCTATGTCAGTTCCTCCGTGGTCGACACCGATTTCACCGGCAAATTGGTTGATGTGTGGCCGAACGGATTTGTTCAGAACCTGACGGACGGAATTCTGCGCATGCGCTATCGGAATTCCCTGGAAAAGGCCGAACTGATGAACCCCGGAGAAATCTACAAGCTGACGATCAACCTATGGTCGACCTCCAACGTCTTCCTCGCGGGCCACAAGCTGCGGCTGGAGATTGCCAGCAGCAACTTCCCCCGCTTCGACCGCAATCTCAATACCGGTCTCAGCGCCGCGCACTCCAGTGCCAGCATCGCGGCCACCAATGTCGTCTACCACGACCGGGATCACCCCTCAGCCCTGATTCTGCCGGTCGTGCCCTGAAGACGGGGAAGCAATCTCCCTGCTTGTTAACCACCACCCAGTTTCGCAGAAGACTCGATTTGCCGGATGTGCGCTGGAGCCCGGCGTCGAGGTTGGGACGCACGGTATTTTCACGGGCCCGGCCATCTTCATGTCCTGGCCGGGACCAATGAAACCTCCGCAGAAATAGTCCTGGGCGCCGTCTTGCGCACGCCCCGGCCGGGAGAATCGTAGGCAATTCTGAACAACTGCCGGAGCTCACCCCGCCCCACCGGCCACCAACGGGAATCACGTTGAGCCGACGCCGTGGGGGACACGTCGTTTTACCTCGCGACCGGCCGCGCAGTGCTTTTCGTGGAAGGCCGGCCCATGAGTTCCTCCGCCGCCACCCCTGCCGTCTCCGAACCGCCGCCCGCCGCCCGCGACGACCGTTTTCCGGCCGGCGTTCCCTATATCGTCGGCAACGAGGGCGCCGAGCGCTTCAGCTTCTACGGGATGAGGCAGATCCTGTACATCTACCTCACCTCGCTCTTCATCAGTTTCGCTGCTGAATCCACCGTTGCGCCGGACGCGCTGGCCGGGGCCAAGGTGCACGCCACGCAAGTGGTCCACCTCTTCAACGCCGGCGTCTATCTTTTCCCGATGATCGGCGCGATCCTCGCCGACCGCCTGCTCGGGAAATACCGGGTCATCTTTTGGGTTTCGCTCGTCTACTGCGCGGGCCACGCGGCGCTCGCCTTTGCCGGCCGCAGCGGCGCGCTCGGCAACCTCAGCCTGGCCGAACTGGCCATGTATGCCGGCCTCATCCTCGTCTCCATCGGCTCGGGCGGCATCAAGCCGTGCGTGTCGGCCAATGTGGGCGACCAGTTCACCGCGAAGAACGCCCATCTCGTCACGCGCATCTTCCAGATTTTTTATTTCATCATCAATTTCGGTTCATTTTTCGCCAGTCTGCTCACACCCTGGCTCTATCAAAACTGCGGCGCCGAGTGGGCGTTCGGCGTGCCGGGCATCCTGATGGGAATCGCCACGGTGGTGTTCTGGTTCGGACGGCGCAAATTCGTGCGGGCGCCGCCGCGCCCCGGAGGGAAACTGGGCCTGCTCGATTTCCTCGCCTCGTCGCTGCTCGCCTCCCCGTTGCTGGTGCTCGTGGCCGTGGGCGCCGCGGTGGCCGAGGAAGTGGTGCGGGCCGCAATGGGCGACCAGGCGGGCGCCGTGACCGTGGCGTTGCGGCATATCGCGCACGGCTACTGGCCGCACGCGCTGGTGGCGGCGGGCGGATTTGCCCTCGGAGCGGTCCTGTTCATCGTGCGGCAGCAGATCGAGCAGGATACCGGCTTCTTTGCCACGCTGCTGTATTGCTGGCGCCGCCGGGGCGCACGCCGGCCGGGGGAGGATTTCTGGGCGCCGGCCCGCATCCGCTTCGGCGACGAGGCGGCGGACGGTCCGCCGGCGGTGCTGCGCATCATCGTCGTGTTCTCGATGGTCAGCGTTTTCTGGGCGCTGTTCGATCAGCATTCGTCCACCTGGATTGAACAGGCCAAGGCCATGAATCTGACCCTCACTGTGCCCACCATTTTCTGGAACGGCTGGGTCATACCCGGGCTTTTGTCCGCGGCAATTTTTGGCGCCGTCTGGCTGTTCCTCTGGGTGGCGAACCGCCCGGTGCCGCGGTGGCTGACACTGGGCTTCCTCGGTCTGCTTGGCGCGTGGGGACTGGCCGCGCTGGGCCTGCAGCTGGCGCGCGGCGCCACGGAAACCATCACGCTGCTGCCCGCGCAGATCGCAGCGCTCAATCCCCTGCTGGTCATGATCATCATCCCGTTGCTGAACGTGCTCGTCTACCGGCCGTGCGAACGCCGCGGCCGGCCGCTCCAGCCGCTCCACCGGATGACCGCCGGCATGTTTCTCGCCTCGCTCGCGTTCGTGGCGGTGGCGATCTTGCAGGCACGGATCCAGGCCGCGGGCCGTGGCGAGGTCCATGTGCTCTGGCAGATCATCCCCTTCTTCATCCTGACCATCGCCGAGGTGCTCGTGTCGGTCACCGGCCTTGAGTTTGCCTACACCCAGGCGCCGCGGGCGATGAAATCCACCATCATGGGCTTCTGGCTGCTCTGTGTGACGCTCGGCAACGTGTTGGTCGCGTTCCTGGCGCCGCTGGAGACGCTCTCGCTCGCCAAATTCTTCTGGATTTTTGCCGGGCTGATGGCCGCGGCGGCCGTGATCTTCGCCCTGCTGGCCGCCGGCTACAAGGGGCGGACCTACCTCCAGTCAGGCTAGGAGCGCCAGCTCCTCGCGGATCACCGCCAGCGTGCGCTCGACGGCCCCCCGGTTGTGCGCGTGCCAGGCGAGTGCCGCGGCGCTCATGCGGGCGCGCTGCGCCTCGTCCCCCAGCAGTTCGACGCAGGCGGCGATGAGTTCGCTCTCATTGAGCACGGCGCGGGCGGCGCCGCAGGCGCGCAGGGCCCGGGCGACCTCCCGGAAATTCGTCATGCGCGGGCCAAACAGCAACGGCTTGCCCAGCGCGGCCGCCTCGATGGGCGACTGGCCGCCGTCGTGCGGCGGCAGGCTCTTGCCACAGAAGACCACATTCGCGAATTGCGTGAGCTCACGCAGTTCGCCGGTCGTGTCGGCCACGACGACGTCCACCTCGTGCGGTGCGGCGCCGTGCGAACGCAGATGGAAGCGCAGACCGGTCTTCGCGAGCGCGGCGGCGACCACGTCGCGGCGTTCGGCATGACGCGGCACGAGCAGCAGCGCGATCTTCAGTCCCCGGCTGCGGGCGGCCTTCAGCGCCT
This sequence comes from Opitutaceae bacterium, assembly GCA_028688225.1. Classification (GTDB taxonomy): domain Bacteria; phylum Verrucomicrobiota; class Verrucomicrobiia; order Opitutales; family Opitutaceae; genus Fen-1467. The sequence continues at coordinate 117,559 of JAQTYQ010000005.1, forward strand.
GCACCAGGGCCGACTCCTCGCCCTCCCACGTCGACGAACCGAGCAGGACCAGCCCCTCGCCCAGTCCGAGCTCCCGCCGCAGTTCGCTCTTGCGGGATTCGGTCAGCGGCGGAATGGCGAGGTCGAGCTTCATGTTGCCCAGCGTCCGGAGCTTCTCCGGCGAAAACCCGAGGGCGCGAAGCCGCTGCTCATCCTGCGGCGAGGCGGGCAGGCTGCCGGTGATGCCGCCGAGCATCGCCGGCACGAGCCACCGGGCCTTCCACAGGCGACGGAAACTCCGGTCGGAAAGCCGCGCGTTGATGCTGAGCACCGGTATGCCGCGCCGGACCGCCTGGCGGATGTGCTCCGGCCAGCGCTCGCCTTCCATCAGGATCGCCAGGTCGGGCCGGACGCGTCGCCAGGCGCGGACGCTGAACAGCCACCAGTCGAGGGGAAAATAGCCGAGCGCGATGACGAGCGGCCGGTAGCGTTCCCCGGCGACCTGATGGGCCGTGCTAGTGGTCGTGGTCAGGTAAACCTCCACCGATTCGTCCTTTTTCAACGCCTCCAGCAGCGGGCCGATCGCCAGCATCTCGCCCACGCTCACCGCCTGCAGCCAGATGCGCCGCACGCCCGGGCGCCGGGGAGGCAGCGGCGGCGTGCCACCGAAACGATGGCTGAAGTTTGGACCGTAGCCTCCCCGCTTCCGCATGCGCCAGAGATAGTAGGGCGAGGCCAGCAGGAGCACCGGCAGGAACAGGAACCGATACAGCCAGATCATCATGAGGTCGAAGGCCGAGAGTCGAGGGTCGAAGGCCGGGCAAGTCTGGTCTTTGACGCTCCCACGCCCAAGGAACGGTTCAGAGCCGCAATGCGGATGGCCAAATGGTGAACATGATCCAGCGCCGATTCCAACGATTGAACTGAAAGGTAACCGAGGTCTCGGGCGAGATATAGATGTGACGCCAGTTCCATGGCGGAGCCGTATGACTGCTCCAAAAAGCGCGCAAAATCCCGATCCGAATTGCGCCCGGAACCTTCCGCGATGTTGGCCGAGATTGAAACGGCTGCCCGTCTGGCTTGGGAAGTGAGAGCGTGCAATTCCTCGACTGAAAAAACTTGGGAGAGACCGTAGGTTTCGCGATTGAGACGTCGGGCATCCTGCCCGACGTCGAGCTTCTCGAACCGGAAGCGGGGAGGATGTTCAGGGGTTGTATTTTTCACGAACTCCTTCTGGACGGCTCATCCAAGCTCGGCAAACGGGAAACATTCACGGGTGGGCCCCTCGACCCCCAATCAGGGACCTTCGCCTTTCGACCCTCGACTTTCGACAAGATTGCGCGGTCTTCATTGCCCGAGGACCCATGCAAAGATCAGCGGAGCGACGATGGTGGCGTCGCTCTCGATGATGAAGCCCGGCGTATCAACGCCGAGCTTGCCCCAGGTGATCTTTTCATTGGGCACGGCGCCGGAATAGCTGCCGTAGCTGGTGGTGGAATCGCTGATCTGGCAGAAATAGCCCCACCGCGGCACCCCCCGGCGCCGGAGGTCCTGTTGCAGCATCGGTACCACGCAGATCGGGAAATCCCCGGCGATGCCGCCGCCGATCTGGAAGAAACCGATCGACCCCGCGCCGCCGCGTCCCAGCGGCTTTGCGGTCTGCGTGTACCAGCCGGCCAGCGTCATCATGTATTCGATGCCGGTGCGCACGGTGTGGACGTTCCGGACATCGCCTGCGATGCAGTGCGCGGCATACATGTTCCCGAGCGTGGCATCCTCCCAGCCGGGCACCCACAGGGGCAGGTTCTTTTCACAGGCGGCCAGCACCCAGGAATGGCGCGGGTCGATCTGGTAGTGCCGCTTCAGCTTCCCGCCGCGCAGAATGCGGTACATGAATTCATGCGGGAAACACCGCTCGCCGGCGCGGTCGGCCTTGACCCACTCCGCCAGCACGGCGGACTCGATGCGGCGCATGGCCTCCTCCTCCGGGATGCAGGTGTCGGTGACCCGATTCATCCGGCGGTCGAGCAGCGCCTTTTCCTCCCGGGTCGAGAGATTGCGGTAATGCGGCACGCGTTCGTAATAATCGTGGGCCACGAGGTTGAAGATGTCCTCCTCGAGGTTGGCGCCGGTGCAAACGATGGCATGCACCTTGTCCCGGCGGATCATCTCGGCGAGCGCGATGCCCAGTTCGGCCGTCGACATGGCCCCAGCCAGGGTGATCAGCATCTTGCCGCCCCGTTGCAGGTGCGTCTCATAGGCCTTGGCCGCATCCATGAGTGCGGCGGCGTTGAAATGACGGTAATGCCGGGCGATGAACTTCGACACCGCGCCCTTGGATCTGGCCAGGGCGGCGTTGGTGTCTTCGGGTTTCGCCCGATGGCGTCGGAGTTTCATGGGACGCACGATAGGGCTGCCGGCGGGGCGTGACCACAAAAAACTCCTCCAACAGAAAGTGCCCATGTTATTCGCGGGCAACTCTTTCCGGCCGGACGATGCCGGCGATATCCTGTCCCGCCAGCCACGCTTGTGACCTTGCCTTCCTCGTCTCCTCGCTCACCTTGGGCCCCATGGTCTTCTCCTTGCGCCGCCTGCCGCTGCTTCTCCCCGCCGTCCTTGCCCTGACCCTGGCCGTGTCCCGGCCGGCCCCGGCGGCACCGCCGGTTTTCGCCCAAGAAACCAGCGACCTCAAGCCGGACCCCGCTGCCATCTGGGGTCGTCTGCCCAACGAGCTGCACTACGTCGTGCTGCCCAACAAGGAGCCGCAGGGCCGTGCCAGCCTGCGTCTCGTCGTCGGGTCCGGTTCGCTCTACGAGACCGAGGAGCAGCGGGGCCTGGCGCACTTTCTCGAGCACATGGCCTTCAATGGCAGCACTCACTATCCGTCCCGCACGCTGGTCGAGTATTTCCAGCGGCTGGGCATGGGCTTCGGCAACGACACCAACGCCTACACCGGCTTCGAAAGCACCGTTTACCTGCTCGAACTGCCCAACACGCAGGCGGCCACGCTCGCCGAGGGCTTCCAGGTTTTCGCCGATTACGCCGGCGGCCTCCTGCTCGAGGCCAGGGAGATCGACCAAGAACGCAGCATCATCCTCGCCGAGAAACGCACGCGCGATTCCGTCGAATATCGCACCTTCATCGCCGAAAACGAATTCGTCCTCGGCGACACGCTTTTCCCGAAGCGCATGCCCATCGGCCAGGCGGAGGTCATCGGGCAATCCCCGCGCAAGGCGTTCGTCGATTTCTACAACGCCTGGTACCGCCCCGAGAATCTGGCCGTCATCGCCGCCGGCGACTTCGACCCGGCGGCGGTCGAGGCGCAGATCCGGCAAGCCTTCGCTCCGCTGCAGGCCCGCGCCCCGGCCCGGCCGCAACCCGACCTCGGGCGCATCCCTCCGGCGCCCGGCCTGCAGGTGAGATTCCATCCGGAGCCCGAGGCGGCGCGCGTCACCGTGTCCATCCAGACCGTGACGCCCTACGCGGGCGAGCCCGACACCGCCGCCAACCGGCTCAAATACCTGCCGCGCGATCTCGCCTTCCAGATGCTCACCCGGCGGCTCTCCATCCTGGCCAAAAAGGAAAGCTCGCCCTTTGTCAGCGGCGCGGCCAGCGCGAGCGAAAACTATCGTTTCTTCCGCAACGCCACCATCGAGCTGACCTGCCGCCCCGAAAACTGGCGCGGCACGCTGAACGCGGCCGAACAGGAACTGCGCCGGGCGCTGGCGCACGGTTTCCAGCCCGCCGAGCTGGAAGAGGCGGCTGCCACCTACCTCAACAATCTCGAACAGGCCGCCAAGAGCGCCTCCACCCGCCGCTCCGGCGAGCTGGCCGACGAACTCGTCGGCTGCCTGCTGCACGACGAGGTGTTCACCCATCCCGCCGCGGATCTGGCCCTCTGCCAGTCCGTGCTTGCAAAGGTGACGGTGGACGACTGCCTGCGCGCCTTCTGCGAGGCGTGGGCGGGCGACCAGCGCTATCTCTTCGTGACCGGCAACGTCGACCTTGGCCGGGAGCCAGCGCCTCCCGACCAGATCATCCGCGAGGTCTATGCCGCTAGTTGCGCCACCGCCGTCCAGCCGCCGGAAAAGATCTCCCGCGAAGCCTTTGCCTATGCCGATTTCGGCCCGGCGGGGAAGGTCGCGCGGCATGAGCACGTGGCCGACCTCGACGTCCATCTCATCGAGTTTGCCAACGGGGTGCGCCTGAACCTGAAAAAAACCGACTTCGAGGCCAATACCATCCGCGTCAGCCTGCGCATCGGCACCGGCCAGCTCACCGAGCCCGCGGACAAACCCGGGCTGGCCCTGCTCGCCCGCCTCGCGTTCATCACCGGCGGTCTGGGCCGCCACAGCATCGACGATCTGCAGCGTCTTTTTGCCAGCAAGACCGTCGGGCTGAATTTTGCCGGCCGCGATGATGCCCTGACCCTCGGCGGCACCACCAACCGTAGCGATCTACCGGCGCAACTCCAGCTTCTGACCGCCTATATCGTTGATCCCGGCTACCGACCCGAGGCGCAGCGACAGGCCCGCAAGCTGATTGAACAGATGTACAATCGCTTCGCTCACACCCCCGAGGGGCCGATGCAGACCGAAATCCCCCGCCTGCTCGCCAGCGGCGATCCGCGGTTCGGCCTGCCCGCCGAACCGGTGACCCTGAGCCGGACACTGGACGAACTGCGCGCGTGGCTCGCCCCGCAGTTTGCCGACGGAGCCATTGAGGTCGCCATCGCCGGCGACATCGATGTCGACGCCGCCATCGCCGCCGTGGCGCAGACCCTTGGCACGCTGCCCAGACGCTCACCCAAGCCCGCACTCGTCGATGCGCGCCGAGTGGCTTTCCCCGTCCCATTCGCCCGGAATTTCACCGTGCCGACGGAGATTCCCAAGGGACTGGTCACACTCTACTGGCCCACCACCGACGCGCGCGACGTCGGGCTCGCCCGCCGCCTCAGCCTGCTGGCCGAAGTCCTCTCCGACCGCCTGCGGGTCAAGGTGCGCGAGGAAATGGGCGATGCCTACAGCCCGGAGGCCCTCAGTGCACCCAGCGACACGTACACCGGGTACGGGTTCATGCTCGCCCGGATCACCATCGATCCCGCGCAGGCGCAGAGGATCGCCAGCACCGTCCTCGCCATCGCCGCCGATCTCCAGAAGAACGGCGCGACCCCAGACGAGCTTGATCGCGCCAAGAAACCGATCCTCACCTCCCTGAAGGAATCCGTGCGCACCAATGCCTACTGGCTCAACAATGTCATCGGCTCCTGCCAGGAGTTTCCGCAGCGGCTCGACTGGTGCCGCACGCGATACAGCGATTTCGAGGGCATCACCAAGGCCGAGATCGATGCCCTCGCCGCGCAATACCTCGACCCCGCGCGCTCCTTCCGCGTCATCGTGCTGCCGGACCCAAAAGCTTAGGGCGATGGTTTACCCATTACAGGCGGATCGACGGTCCTTCCGCCGCACACACCCTGCTTATCCCTTGCCGCAGAATCTTCCTTCTGTTCGTATGACGCCCGCGTGACGCCTGCCGCTTTCATTGCCAAATGGGCTGCTGCCGATCTCGCCGAGCGCGCCTCCTACCAGCAGCACTTTCTCGACCTCTGCGAACTGGTCGGCCACCTCAAGCCCGCTGAAGTCGACGCCACCAGCGAAATCTTCACCTTCGAAAAAGGTGCTGCCAAGCACAGTGGCGGCGACGGTTGGGCCGACGTATGGAAACGCGGCTTCTTCGCCTTCGAATACAAGGGCGCTCGCGCGAACCTTGCCCAGGCCTACGACCAGCTTCTGCAGTACCGCGAAGCGCTCGAAAATCCTCCGCTCCTCGTCACCTGCGACACCCGCGACCTCGAAATCCACACCAATTTCACCGGCGCGCCGCCGAAGGTGCATCGGGTTGCGCTGGGCGAGATCAGCTCGGTCCGCGGTCTCGAGGTGTTGCGGTGCCTGTTTTTTGAGCCGGACAAGCTCCGTCCGGGCGCAACCAACCGCGCCATCACTGAAGAGGCGGCCGCCCGTCTCGGACACATCGCCGAGAGCCTGCGCCAGCGTGGTCTCCACCCGCAGACGGTGGCCCAGTTTCTCGATCGGGTCGTCTTTTGCCTGTTCGCCGAGGACATCGGACTCCTTCCGGCCAGGTTTTTCTCCCAGATGGTCATCCGTCACCGCTATAAGCCGGCGGTCCTGAAGCAGATGATGGATTCGTTGTTTCAGTGCATGGCCCATGGCGGGCCGTTCGGCATCGATGAGATCCGCCACTTCAACGGCGACCTGTTCACCGATGCGCCTGCGCTGGAACTCACTGCTGACGAGATCGACGCCATCTACGAGGCCGCGCAGCTCGAATGGAGCGCCGTGGACGCATCCATCTTCGGGACTCTTTTCGAACGCGGGCTCGACCCCGCCAAACGCGCCCAGCTCGGCGCCCACTACACCAGCCGCGAGGATATCGAAACCCTGGTGGAGCCTGTCGTACTGGCGCCGCTGCGCCGTGAATGGGCCGAAGTGCGTGCGGTTATCCAGAACCTCCTTGCCACTGGCAGGAAACAACCCACCAAGGTCGACACCGCCGGGCTCCTGGCCAAGGGCGAGGCGTTAGTCCGCAAGGGAGAACTCCTCCTCAATCAAAGTGAGCAACAGCGCGCCGCGGGCGCGAAGCTCATTGCCGAGGGCCGGCAGTTGATCGCCATGGCTCAACGGGGCGCCGGCCGCGTGGAGGAACCGATCACTCCCTACCTCGGCGCGCTGGCGCCTGCCCAGCGCAACAAAGCCATCGCCGAAGCCGACACGCTCAAGGCCCGCTTCCTCGATCGTCTGGCGCACGTCACGGTGCTCGACCCGGCCTGCGGTTCGGGCAATTTCCTCTATGTCACGCTGCAGAAGCTCAAGGTCCTCGAAAAGGAGGTCATCACCTACGGCTCCGACGCCGGGCTGAAGGTCAGTTATATCCCGCGCGTGGCGCCGTGGCAGCTTTGCGGCCTCGAACTCAGCCCCTATGCCCATGATCTTGCGCAGATGGCCGTGTGGATCGGTTATCTCCAATGGAGCCGCGACAACGGCTTCGCCATCACCGACAGCCCCCTGCTGCGCAAGTTGAGCGGCTTCCAGTGCCGCGACGCCATTCTTGAGGACGCCGACACCGCCGCCCCGCGGCCCGCCTCGTGGCCCGATGCCGAGTTTGTGGTGGGCAACCCGCCCTTCCTCGGCGGCAAGATGCTGCGCCGCGAACTCGGCGACGCGTATGTCGAAGCCCTCTTCAAGGCCTGGGCCGGCCGCGTGCCGCCCGAAGCCGACCTCTGCTGCTACTGGTTTGAGCAGGCCCGGGCGCAGATCGCCGCCGGCGGGACCAGGCGCGCCGGCCTGCTGGCCACGCAGGGCATCCGCGGCGGCGCCAATCGCGAGGTGCTCAAGCATATCAAGGAGTCCGGTGACATCTTCTTTGCGGTCAGCGACCGCGAGTGGATCCTCGACGGCGCGGCCGTGCACATCTCCATGGTCGGCTTCGACGATGGCAGCGAATCTGACCGGGCGCTTGACGGACAGCCGGTCCCGGCCATCCACGCCAACTTGTCCGCCTCCGCCGCTGACACGACGCAGGCCAGGATTCTCCCGGAAAATCGCGGCCTGTCTTTCATGGGCGACACCAAGGTCGGTCCGTTTGACATTACCGAGAACCTTGCCCGCGAAATGCTCGCCGCACGCAATCCACACGGCAAACCCAACAGCGATGTCGTCCGCCCGTGGGTTAACGGGCTTGACGTCACCCGCGCGCCACAGCGCATGTGGATCGTCGATTTCCCGCCGGGCATGGAGGAACGCGAAGCCATGCTTTACGAGCAGCCGTTCGAGTATATCCGACGACACGTGCAGCCGAAACGGGCCGGCAACAAGCGGGCCATATATCGCGAACGCTGGTGGATTCACGGCGAAGCAAGGGCCGAGATGCGCGCCGCCCTGGCCAAACGCGAGCGCTTTATTGCCACTGCTCGCGTTGCCAAACACCGCTTGTTTGTCTGGTTTTCGCCTGAAACTTTGCCCGATTCCGCGCTCATTACCTTCGCCCGCGACGACGATTGGTTCTTCGGCGTGCTGCACTCGCGTTTCCACCAGGTGTGGGCGCTGCGTGTGGGTACACAGTTGGAAGACAGGCCGCGCTACACGCCGACCACCTGCTTCGAGACGTTTCCTTTCCCCTGGCCGCCGGCCACGCCGCTCGGCAAGCTCACCCGCATCCAAGAGGATCAGCGCACCGCCATCGCCCAGGCCGCCCGGGTGCTCGATGCACATCGTAACGAATGGCTGGGTGGCCGTTCCGATCCAAAGCGAACGCTCACCACGCTTTACAACGCCCGCCCGGGGTGGCTTGAGCATGCGCATGCCGCTCTCGATGACACGGTCGCGGCGGCGTACGGGTGGCCGGCTGATCTTTCTGATGACGAGATCGTCAACCGCCTGCTGGCATTGAACCGGGACCGCGCCACCCGCCCCCATTAATGTTCTCAAAATAGCCTGACGGGTAGGGACGGACCGCTGGGCCGGCCGTGCTTCTCGGCGCGCCCAGCTCTGCTGGATAGCAGAGCGCCTACCTCCGGACGTCAGGCTGATACGCGAATCTCGATAGCCGGACAGACCGCCATTCGGCTCAGGGCTTGGCTGCCTGCGCTGTGGTCGCGGACTTGTGCTCTTCAGCCACCGACGGGCCGGTGTAGGAGGTTTCGATCTGCGTTTCGCGCTGGTGCCGCTCGAGCGCGAGAGCGAGGAGGCGCTCAATCAACGCGGCATACGGGACGCCGGTCACCTCCCAGAGCTTCGGATACATGCTGATCTTCGTGAAGCCGGGAATGGTGTTGATCTCGTTCACATAAGCCCGGCCGTCCGCGCACACAAAAAAATCGACACGGGCCATGCCGGCGCACTCCAGCACCTTGAAAGTCTCCACCGCGAGTTGGCGTACACGCGCGCTCACTTCTGGCGTCAGTTCGGCCGGAATGCACAGCCGCGCGCCGTTCTCGTCGAGGTACTTTGCCTCGTAGGAATAAAAATCGTGCTGCGGCACGATCTCGCCCGGCACCGAGGCCTGCGGATCATCGTTGCCGAGCACCGCCACCTCGATCTCGCGGCCCTGGATGAATTCCTCTGCCAGGAGCTTGCGGTCGTAACGCAGCGCCTCCGCGCGCGCCGCAGTCCAGCCGGCCGCATCGCGTACCTTGCTCACGCCGACCGAGGAGCCGGAGTTGGCCGGCTTGACAAAAAAAGGTGCCCCGAGTTTCGCCGCCAGCGCCTCGAAGGTGGTGTCCGCCGCCGTGTGCATCGTCAACGTGACCGAGCGGGCCACGGGAATGCCCGCATCGCGCAGGAGGCGCTTGGCGATGTCCTTGTCCATCCCCACCGCCGAGCCGAGCACCCCCGCGCCGACAAAGGGCACGCCGGCCAGCTTCAGCAGGCCCTGCACCGTGCCGTCCTCGCCATAGGTGCCGTGCAGCACAGGGAAAACCACGTCCAGTTTCGGCAAGCCGCGATGTGAGCCGGTGCCGACCAGCGCCCGATCGGTTTCGCCGGGCACAAGCGCGAGCGATTCGCCGGCCGCGCCCGCGGCGAGTTCCGCCGAGGGCGAGGAGGCGGAAGCCAGTAGCGCCGCGTCGCACACATGCCAAGAACCGGTTTTGTCGATGCCGATCAGGACGACTTCGAACTTCGTCTTGTCGATCGACTCGTAGACGTTGCGGGCCGACTGCAACGATACCTCGTGCTCGACGGACTTTCCGCCAAAAAGAATGCCCACGCGCTTCTTTGCCATGCCTCCATTTCGTGGTTCCGGGCCGCTGTCTCCAGCCTGAAATAGCGGGCTTAAACGAGAGCCGGTGCCTTTTTGTGGCCTACATCACTCTCCGCCTCCCGGGCCAGCATCCAGCCGAGCAGGCCCTGGGCCAGACCGTGACAGGCCGGTTGCGAGGATCCGTCAAATATACCGAGCGCCTTGAGCACGGAGGCTAGACGCGGTGGCAGGTCACCCATGAACCAATGGAACCAGAGGGGAAAATAGTCCGCTGACGTCCAAGCGGACAGCAATGGCAGAAATCCATCACAGACCAGATTATCAAGCCGGGTGCCGCCGATGGCCTCAGCCGCGATTTCACAGGCAAAACGAGCGCGCAGTGCCGGCAGATCCAACCGTCTTCGCACCAGCGCCGTCGGCCAAGCCCTGCCCTCGGGCGGCAGGATCGCAAGCGCATCCGCCAGCTTCAACAGTTGCCCCGGCCAGGTTGGTTGGGCGTGAGTCCAGACGGCATACTGTCCCAGCCGCACCCGCGGATGATTGGCCGGCCGCAGGCCTTGCCGGCTCCATGCGGCTCTTTCCGCGACGAATAGAGCATCCACTGCGACCGTGCCCCCAGCCCAATCCGCCAACGGTGCCCGGACGGCCACCTTGAGCATGGGCACCCGGTTGAAACGATAACCGAGAATTTCCAGCGCTGCATGGTGACACGCCTCGTCCCAGCCGAGCCTTTCGATGCGCCGCCGGGCAAAATGTCCTTTCTGCCGCCAGCGCTCTTCCGCTCGGGCCTGGAGCAAGGCTCGCACCTCGCTGACGGGCCGGCGCGCCAGCTCCTCGGTGGCATGCCAGTCGGTGCGGCTGGCCAGCGTCTCCACCGCATCCTCGGCGGCATACTCCTCTAGGTCGTGCAGGAGCAGCGGCAGCAGCACCAGGGTGGGAATGGGAGTGCCGTCCGTCCGGAGCGCCAGTTCGCCGGGCGCAGGCGGGAACAGCACCACATGCAGCACGACGTGATCATAGAGACGGTCGGCAGCATGGGCATGCGTCGCCCAGTCGCCGGCATGAAGATGCAGTTCCACATCGCCGGCCAGTTCCCGGCCGCCGAGGCACAACCGCGCATCACGAAAATCCGGCCCACCCAGCAGATTCCAGCGCCCGGACCGCAGCACTTGCAGCGGGCGTCCGTCCTCCGTGGCCGCACGCGTCGAGTCAAATTCGCCGCGCAACCAGATCTTCTGCAGCAGTCGCTCCGGGAAGGTGAAGGGACCATAAAGCCCCTGGATTTCCGCCACTTTCCAGTCTGAGGCCGGTTGTGCGGGTATGGGCATGACCAAGGGTTTCCTGTCCGGCAGCAAACCACGCCGGTTTTAAAGATCAATCATGTATTCTTTGTTTTAGAACCAAATACTCCTGGAAACTGCTTCGAGCTTGTGCAGTCAGGAAGAGGAATTCTTGATGGCGGAATGGCCTCTCCCGACCGGCGGCAAATGACGCTCGTGCTCCTTTTGCTCGCGGCGCTCTGCGTGGTGGTACCGGGAGTTCTTCGAGTCACCGAGATGGCTCTGCGGGAGCTGCGCTTCATGTGGTGGCTGCTGCTGCTGCTCGGCGGCGTCATCTGGCTGCTCTGGCGGGCCGGGCGCAAACCGTAGGCCGCGGCGCCGGCCCGTGGAGAAAGCTCGACAAGCCCGGGCCCAGGCCAAAGTTATAGCCGATTCCGGAGGAGTGGCTGAGCGGTTTAAGGCACCTGACTTGAAATCAGACGTGGACGCAAGTCCACCGGGGGTTCGAATCCCTCCTCCTCCGCCATTTTTGGCGCGGCGCGCCAAAAATGAGCGCCCCGTGAAACGGGGCGCAAGCGAAGCATCAGGAGGAGGGATGAGAACCCCGGGGACGGGGGTCGACGGAGCGAGTTCCGCGAGCGCAGATGGGACGCGCGCAGCACCTGCCATCGGCAGCCAATCCCTCCTCCTCCGCCAGCCCTCGCCAAGCCTACGGCTGGCAGGCCATCTGTCAGCCGAAGTCGACCGTTGCGGGCAGGATGATTCCCGGCAGAAACCAAGGCGAAAGCGGTGACACTCAGCATAATCGATGGCACTCTAAAACAGGATCGGGCGCAATGCAGGGCTCCCGTCACTGGACCGCATTACTCGCTTTGTTCAGATTCATGCGTGTAGTTGAACCAAGATACCTTGTGAGATTTGCCATCGGATGTGGGGTCTATGACAAAAACATGCTTCTTGAGGTTTTTCTGGCTGGTCGCGTACCAAAAGAGAATTGACTGAGCTTTTTCTTTCATTCCAGCACCGGCGAACCATAACACATTATCGGCCCTTACGCCGAGTAATGACGAGCTCCTGAATTGCTCGGAAAGAGCGCCAGCAATCAGGTCTGGCATAGAAACAAAGTCCTCGATCTGGCGATTCCCGTTGTCACACGAAGTGGTTCCGCAACGGAGGTGGCCAAGGTCGACGTCCAAGTAACCACTGGAAACCCATGCAAACGCTTTCGTGAGGGCGGTCAGCATGCCCGGATTGGCCGCAATCTCATCTTGGTCTGTGAACCACCATACGTTCTGTTTTTCATGACCGACGCCAGCCAAAAGGAATCCCGCAAGATGCAACACAGTGAATGCTTTTTCCAGTACTTCGTTCTTCCAACCCCGAAATACGGAGAACTCTGGATTGGCGAGGTCGAGAGGGCCTAAGGGTGGGAAAAGAGAGGGCGCGGTCTTACTGATAGCGAAGGAAATGGAGAGCCCATCTAGATCGTCTACCGCGTCCAAGATCGGCCTGAGAAACCTCCGGCGATATACGTCTCCGAGTTTCTTGTATGACATTCGCCGACCATCGGGCAGGATCTGTTCTCGCAACAACCGCCTCTTTTGTTCCCATGATGCCCACGCCCTATCGCCGGCAAAAAGAAATGAATAAACGACGTAAGGCTCATCACTGGATTCGCCACTGTAATCCGAACTGATCAAGAGCGACTGCGAGTCGGCGAATGAGGGAATTGCTGACGGTTTGCCTAAGAAGTCACTATTGAGAGCATCAAAAATGGTCCCTCGAGGGACATTGACTTTTCTCCAGTTGGGCTGCAAGGGCGGCATGGCTCTTAAGGCGAACGTCGAAAGCCCACCCCAACCGGCTGCGAAATATGCAACATAGACCGGTAGGATGCCTTATGCCGCAATGGAGATCAAGCAGCGGCAGACCGTGGCCATTCGCTGATCCGTTCCCATCTCCGCTCAAGCCAGGCGCGGTATTTCTCAGGCTGCGGCATCGAATCTACGGCCCATTTTGATCCGAGTATCTTATCAGGCCAGAGATGGAGACGATTGTTTATGCGCAGATCGCGCGAGATCTCCGTCATCGCCCTTAGAGCTTCGAGAGTATACGCGAGCCAACTCTCGCGCGTAGCAAAAACTTCGGTGCGCAACATCACTCCGAGCGCTTGGCCCTGCGCCGCGATTCGTTGGACGTTGTCGGCGCGGATATTTATCGGTTCATGGAATATCGTCAGTGGGTCCACCTGCTTGATAGCCTGAAGGGTGGAACGCAGGTCCATCGAATCGCACTCAGGATACGTCGGCGCCATGGCCACATAGACGTTCAGACCGGCTGCATGCGCGGCCTCCAGCGTCGCGAGACGTTGCGACGGCGACGGAGCTCGGGGTTCATAGACCTTGGCCAGATCGTTGCGTAACGTGGGAAGGCTCATTCCGAAAAGCAGTCGCGGTCCAAAAGACTTGAATAGATCGAAATGCTGGCGCGCCAACGGGCTGCGCGTCATGATCCGGACATTGAGAGTAGATTCATCGCGTATCATTTCCAAGGCGCGGCGTACCAGCGTGAGGGCTTGCTGTGTCAGTTCCTTCGATCGGGTTGTATTGCGATGGCGAAAGACCTGATATGGGTCCGTAGTCGTGCAGAGCATCACAGCGCGGTTGCCATCAGCATTGAGCTGTGACCGCGGCGTACGCTCCGCCAGAGCAAGAGACGCCCGGAATTTGCTCTCATCCCATGGCCGCAAAAGGACATAGTCACCCCATTCGGCGTCGGGATCCTGCACGCCATAGGCGGCGAGCTGCGCCGCTAGCTTATTCGTTGAGGAACTTGGAACGTAACAAAACCGACATCCATGGCCGCAGCCGACCGCAATATTGAGCGACCAATTCGACAGGCTCTTGTGCACGAAGTGGTTCGCAACAATGACAGCGGGATGCGACCATAGACCGACAGGTTCCATTGTGTCCGCGATTAGTTTCATGATCTGCGGTAGTGCGAGAAGATGGCGTTGGCGATTTTTGCTCCGGTCGCGTTATTTGAGGCGAAGAACAAATAATATAGCTCAGAGTTCCGGGAATTCCTCATCGGCACCGGGTCCGGCACATATGTAAAGCCGCCAGCCCCTCTGAGTCTTCGACCGAACGCTTTGGCGAAAGAGTCATTTGCCGCCTTTTCGCGCTCGACGACAGCTTCCTGGCCAAGAAGGGGCCCAAGGAAATTGGACTGGGGATCCGGGGGAAACATCGCCTTATGCCAGCTCTCATCACCCCAGAACGCGGTCATCCGCTCCCGCTCTTTCTGGCTGACCTCCGTCAGCGACCACCGCTTAGCGTTGCGGTTCATGTCGTTCACTGGGAAATTCAGAAAAATCTCAACCGATTTCATCAGGCCTGCGGTGGCCATAATTTCCCAATGCAGATGCGTCCCATAGGGGTCGAGAAAACATAGAGCACGCCTGCGCTGCTCATACCTGAACCGTGGGAATACAGTATCCAGCAAGATCCGGTTGCAATCGCCGTGATGGACACTCACGCGCGGATTTTCGTGAGTGATCTCGCGCAGTCTCGCCACCCGGTCGGGGTCCACATCGATGAAGTGATATTCGTCGAAGGCATGGCTGACATGAAGCGCGTTGACCGGACTGCCCGGTACGATTTCACCAGTCGCTTTCCGCTTATGCTCTCCGGCGCCGGCAAAGGCATCGATATACCCACAGCTAAGGAAGGGCTGGTTTTTCAGGATCCGTGAGTACTGCTCGGCGTAGGCCCTCAAGATCGCCAGCTTGTCAATCGACCAATCTCCAATCTCGTCTAGGTCGCTCATGACTCGGTTGTTTTATGGCGCTGGCCGAGACAATCCTTGGGATGACAAACAGCGCAGGGATTATCCCGCACGACGCGGAGATAATTCAACATTACGTATTCTGCTGCGGCTGTGGAAGAGAAAACCCTGCGCGAGCGGTAACAATTCATCGCTGCGCCGGTACTTCAGAACAGCGGCAGCTGCGCTTTCTCGGCTGCTTGTGCGATCTCGGCGCGACGGCGGTTGGGCTTGCAGGCGATTTCTCCTCTGCAATCGCGAGTAAACTCGCTCCTACTCTGCTGGACAGCAGAGCATGAGTCCAACTCAGTCGTTCCGCCGCATCGAGAGCAGCCACAGCAGATGCAGGAGCGCCGTGATGAACGCGGCGACGTAGGTGAGCGCAGCGGCGTTGAGGGTTTCGTTGACGCCCGGCATCTCATCGCGGTCGAGAATGCCGAGGCCGACCAGCTCGACTTTCGCGCGGCGGCTGGCATCGAACTCCACCGGCAGCGTGATGAGCTGGAAGAGCGTCAGCACCGCGTAGCAGATGATGCCGATGTCGAGCATGATGCCGCCGAGTCCGCCGAAAAAGAAACCGGCGATGAAGATGATCGGCAGGATTTGCGAGGTGATCTGCGTGGCGGGGATCAGCGCCATGCGCGCCTGCAGCGCCTTGTAGCCGACCTTGTGCTGGATGGCGTGACCCGACTCGTGGGCCGCCACCCCCAGCGCGGCCAGGCTGGTGCCGCGATAGTTCTCGGACGAGAGGCACAGGCGTCTGTGGAGCGGATCGTAATGATCCGTGAGGTGGCCGGGAATCTCGACGATCTCAACGTCGTCAACGCCGGCCCGGCCCATCACCGCCTCGGCGGCCTCGCGGCCGGTGATGCGACCGCGCGACGGAATCCGCACGTTTTTGCCATAGGCGCTGGACACCCGCATCTGCGCGTACAGCGCGAAGATGAAAACAAAGATGAACAGCAGGATGAAGACTGGCTGCGGGATGAAGGCGAAAGCCAAGGAGGTGATCATGGTTTTGTTAAAGAGTGCTTGCTGATGACCAGCAGATCGCGTCCCAAGTTTCTCCCGGGAGCGCGATTATTTGCCCCCAGCACAAATCACGAGGTCCCCGGTTTTTGCAAGCGGAAGCGTGCGTGCTGGAAACATGCACGCGGGGTGTAATGGGCAACCGAGTCCCGGGAAGTGCGTCAGCCGGGACAGACTTGTACACTCCAGACAAAATTCGCCCATCATCCTGCGGCCATTGCCCGCCGCACACGATTTATGTTTTCACCACCGGCACGTCATACCGGCGGAAATCTGACGCCGCGCGGCCGGCACCGCCGGCACGGTTTGGAAACTCGAATTCCAGAGATTGTCCACCTGCAGCGAGAGATCGAGATTGCGGGCCAGCGGAGGACGGTAAAACAATCCGAGCGAGGAGATTACCGCGCGGCTGCCACCCATGGTCCGCAGCGGATTGCCCTCCTGGATGCGCGCCTGATTGTCCATGCGCAGCTCAAAACCACCGCCAAGCCGGGCGACGACCGCCACCGTCAATCGCTGCTTCGGGAAGTTGAGCGCATAAAAACTGGCCGTCACGGTCGCCGGTCCGTAGTCGGCGCTCTTGTGCAGGAAAGTGTAGCCCACGATGATTTCATAGTGAGGCATGGACCATCGGACGACGGCTTCGGCCCCGACCGTGTCGAGATCGACCGCATTGGCGGTGCGCGCAGTGACGCCTTGCTGGAAGGTCCAGTCAACCAAGCGGTCATCGCGCCGGTAGAAGACCGCCACGTGCGTCTGCCAGGCTCCCTGTGTTTCATCGCGGCCAAGTTCCAGATTGTGGCTCGTGGAACGCCCGAGATTGGGGTTGCCCCGGAAAAGCCCGGCGTTGGGGCTGGAATTCAGGGCCGTGTAGGTGGGCACCTGCGTGGATTTGGCATAACTGAAATACAGGCGGCGGGCCCGGCCCCCGGACCGGGTCCCATCCAGGGCCAGCTCCACGAGCGGGGAGACGGCGGAGCCATCCCGGTTGGTGTCATCATAGGTGATGCCGGTCCGGAGCGTGAGGCGACACCGGTTGCCGAGGAGCCAGTATTTTTCCGGCGTGAAGCCGAGTTTGGCGTAGGTGCGCGTATGGAAGCCTCCATAGATCAGCGAAGTGGACTTGAGATCATCGGCGAGCACCGCGGCATTGAAACCGAAAGCCCAAGTGCCAAGATCCTCGTGGCCGGAGATCGAGGCGCCGTTCGTCCAGGTGGTGTGCAGGAAGGGAGGCACCGGTCCAACGGGCGCAAAGCGGTTGAAGGCATAGTTGTCCCGGTTGCGCCGCCAGAAAACACCGGCCTCAAACCAGTCGCCAGGACCCCACTCCAAACGGTGATTGAGCGCCACGAGGACGGTTTTCAGGTTCTCAGTCTCGTTGGAGCCAAACGGTGTGTAGAGATTGGGCCAGCCGAAGAATTTTGCCTGGTAACCGGCAAAAAGATCGGTCTGCGAAGTGGCGCCGGCCAGTTGCAGCCGCACGTTGTAACGTTGGAAGCGATGATCGCCGTAGGGCACGGATCCGTCCGAGATGGAGCGCGATACTTCAGCGTCGGCGGCAAAAGTGCGGCCGGCCACGGGGGCGTCGGCCACGACGCCTTCGTAGAGGCTGCCGCGGTAGGAATCATACTGGCCGGCCGAGGCGGTCATCTCTCCATGGGACCGGATGCGCCGCCAGTCATAAGCAATGGTCCCGACGTTGGCGTTGAAACCTCCCAGCGCGTTGTCGACCCCCGTCAGAATGCGCGGCGCCGTGAGCATGGCGGGCGTTACGGGAATCTCTGCAAAATAGTGTCCGGTCTGCGGATCATAAAGCGCGGCGGCGCCGATCCGGAAACCGGTGTTTTCAAAGATACCGCCGCGAATGCCGATGTCGGCCTGGGCCTCGGCCAGATTGCGCGCCTGCACGTCGGCCAGCGGCTCAAAGCGAAGCGCGGTGACGGGCATGGCAAAGGTGCCGCTGGGTTCCTGCAACGCCACCCGCGATGAATCCACCGCAAATTCGGGCAGCTCGAGGGGCGGCTCGGTCGCAAGGATGACGCCCGCGGTGGCCAAAAACAGAAAGGGAAGTCCGGATGCCAATTTCATGGAGGAAGATGACCCCCACCGATAGATGTCCTCCGGATGCAGGACAAGCCTAAGTTAACCTAGTCTGGCACCACCATTAACAAGCGGTCCCGCCGTCTATCCGGAATGCGTTGAGCCGCACAGGGCGCCCAGGATAGGGGAACCAGGATCCGAAAAAGGATCTATTGGTCGCCGTCGTTACCAATCGCCTCGACGGGGCAGCCTTCCAGCGCCTCCATGCACATGGCAATATCCTCTTCGGTGACCGGCTGCTTGCTCACAAAGGAATAGCCACCCTCTTCGGAGCGGGTGAAGAAGGCGGGTGCCGTCTCGCGGCAGAGATCACAATCAATGCACTGCTGGTCGACGTAGAACTTGCCGGGCACGTTGGTTTCCCACTTGTCTGCTTTATTGGCCATGATGAACGGCGAACAAAAACGAATGCGGTAGACTGTCAAGGGTATCCCCGGATATTGCTCCGGGGCCGATGCCATGCCCCGCTCACGCCGGAAGATCCATGATCCCGATTTTTGCGGCCAGACGCGCGGAACTTGAGTTTGCCCGGCGGTCTCCTAATTATCAGCCGGATGCTCTCTGATCGGCACTACATGCGGGAACGCGAAAACGGTCCCCCGTTCGACCTGGTGAAATGGCTGATCGCCACTTTCATCGCCTGCTATGTGCTGCAACTGATCCTGGAACGCTGGTGGCGGCTGGATGCGTCCTATTATGGCTGGTTCGGGCTCTCGGCCGATGCGGTGTTGCACGGACACAGGCTCTGGACGCTGCTGAGCTACAACTTCCTGCAGAACACCGCCGGCTATACGGGGGGGGTGTTCGTCCTGATCTTCAACCTGCTGGGTCTGTACTTTTTTGGCGGCGCGGTGCGGGATCTGGTCGGCCCGGGCCGCTTTGCCTGGCTCTATGCCGGATTCATCGCGGTCGGCGCGCTGGCATGGGGCGCCGCCTACCCCCTGGGAGTCGACTGGATGCTCTACGGGCCCATGGGCACCCTCGCCGGCCTCTTCGCCCTGTATTGCTGTTACCACGCCAACGAGGAAATGACCCTCCTCGCCTTCTTCATCATCCCCGTGAGGATGAAGCCGAAATATTTCTGCTGGTTCTGGGTGGCGCTCGATCTCATCGGCTTCCTCTTCTATGAGATGATGGGCCGGCCTTCACCCCTGTGGGACGGGCACATCGCCAATCTCACGGCCATGCTTGCCGCCTACAGCTACTATCGGGTGGCCGGCCGGATCGATTTGTTCGCCGAGTCCTTCGGCGCCGGCATGGAACTGCCCCGCTGGCTGCACCGCCGGAAGAAGACCGCCGCCGCGCCGCATTATCGTGTCAACCTCACCAGCCGCGACGACCTGCGCGTGGAGGTGGACCGCATTTTGGACAAAATCAACAGCCAGGGCTTCGGGGCGTTGACCGACGAGGAGAAACGTCTGCTCGACGAGGCCCGCGACCTTCTCAGCCGCCGTTGAATCACCGCCGTGAACGCCCCACCCGGCTCCGCCTCTCCCGGAAGCTTCCGCGAACTCCTGCGGCAGGAACATCCGGCCTGGGATGCGGGGGCGCTTCCGGCGGATGCCTGGACGCGCCTTGAACGGCTGGCCGACGCCAGCCCGCTCTACGCGCGTCTGCTCCGGCAGCATCCCGACTATTGTCTCTGGCTCGAACGGCCGCAGAACCGCGATGCCAACTTCCGCTATCAGGCGCTGCTTGACGAGTGGCGCGTGTTCTCCCTGGACGCGGGCGAGGCGGCCGTCCGTGAAGAAACCCACCTGAGCGTGCTGCGCCGCTGGCGGCGCAAAATGACCCTGCGCATCGCCTACCGCGACATCAACGGCCTCGCATCACCATCGACAACCGTCGACGAGTTGACGCGGTTGGGGGAATTCTGCCTGCGCGAGTGCTACTCCCTCGCCTGCAAGCAATGGACCCACCGCTACGGCGAACCGTGGGATGAAGAGCTCGACCAGCCCGCCCGCTTCTGCGTGCTCGGCCTGGGCAAACTCGGCGGACAGGAGCTCAACTTCTCCTCCGACATCGACCTCCTTTACTTCTATGAAGGGGAGGGTCACTGCCGGAAGGACGGGGTGCCCGGCGCGTTCTCGAACGTCGAATTCTTCACCAAGCTCGCCGAGAGCGTCACCAGTATGCTGCAGACGCAGACCGCCGACGGTTTCTTGTTCCGGGTCGACGTGCGCCTGCGCCCGGAAGGCGCCTACGGCCCCCTGGTGCGCTCGCTGGCCGGCCTCGAACATTACTACGCCGCCGCCGGCCAAACTTGGGAGCGCATGGCGCTCATCAAGGCCCGCCCGGTCGCCGGCGATCTTGCGCTCGGCGCCGAACTGTTCGAGAGCCTGCACGCATTTCGTTATCCGCGTCATCCGCCGCCGTCCCTCCTGGCCGAGGTCGCGGCGATGAAGACCCGCACCGAACAGGAAATCGTCGGCGCCCAGACGCTCAGCCGGGATGTGAAGTCCGGCCCGGGCGGAATCCGGGAAATCGAATTCATCGCCCAGGCCTTCCAGTTGCTGCACGCCGGCCGCTATCCCTTCCTGCAGACGCATGCCACCACGGCGGCCCTGGACCAGCTCGTGCGTTACGGGCTGATGCAGGCGGAGGAGGCCCGGTTCCTCATGGAAGCCTACTGGTTCCTCCGCCGCGCCGAGCACGCCATCCAGATGCGCGAGGAGCACCAGTCGCACTCCCTGCCGGCCGACGCGGGTGAGGCAGCCGCCATTGCGCGGACCCTGGGATTTCCGTCGATCGAGGAGTTTCAACACCGGCTCGATGCCGTGCGCCCGCGGGTGCGCCGCATCTACGAAGGGCTCTTCCGCGGCGAGGCGGGTGACCGCGCATTTCAGGACTGGTGGACGTTCTTCACCTCGTCG
Organism: Opitutaceae bacterium; assembly: GCA_028688225.1. Classification (GTDB taxonomy): domain Bacteria; phylum Verrucomicrobiota; class Verrucomicrobiia; order Opitutales; family Opitutaceae; genus Fen-1467. Next base: position 138,422 of record JAQTYQ010000005.1, read on the forward strand.
CATACTCCCCCGGCGGTCGCCGGGCAGCTGCGCCGCTGGCTCGGCCCGTCCGCCGCGGCGGCGGACGAACTGCGCCTTTTCGTCTGCGGCGATCGCGGCCAGCAGGTGAACCGCGAACTCGTGGTGCGTTTCCAGCACCTCGCCCACGCCTTTGATGAAGTCATGCCGAAACTCGCGCAACCGATGCCGACCCTGCGCCGGATCGCGCACTTCGCCGAACGCTATGGAACGCAGCAGCAGTTTTTCAACGGCTGCGCCGCCAATCCGCAGTTTTTCCGCGTGCTCGCGCTGTTGTTTGACCGCAGCACCTTCATTTATGAGCTACTGGGCGCGCACCCCGAGATTGCCGAGGAAGTGCTGCGCCCGGAAGTGCTGCGCAAACGCAAGGATGCCGCCACGCTGGCCGGAGAGCTCGCCGCCGGCCCCGCCGGTGCAGGGTATGCCGACTGGCTGTGGCTGTATGTGAAGGCCGAGCAGGTGCGCTACGCCATCGGGGAGCTGCTGGGATTTCTGGATATCGCCGGGGTGGAAGCCTGCCTTTCGCTGCTGGCCGATGCCGTGCTGACACAGGTCCTGGGCCGGCTTGATCCGCGGCAGAAGCTGCTGCTGGTGGCGCTGGGCAAATACGGCGGGGCCGAACTGAGCTTCGGGTCCGACCTCGACATCCTGCTGGTCGCCCGGGAAGCCGACGCCGCGGCCGCGGAACCGGTCGTGCGCGAACTGCAAAGACTGATGCGCCATGGCGGGCCGCTCGGCGCGATTTTTGCGATCGACCTGCGTCTGCGGCCGCATGGCGAGGCCGGCCCTCCCATCACCACGCCGGCGGTGCTGCGCGCCTATCACGCGGAGGGCTCCGCCCAGGCTTGGGAACGCCAGTTGCTCACCCGGGCGCGGATCGTGGCCGGAGCTCCGGAGCTGGCGGCGGAATTCACCGCGTTGACGGACGATCTTCTTTACCGCAGCCCTCTTGCCGGGCCGGAGGCGGCGGCCATGTGGGCCATGCGCGGCCGGATCGAACGCGAACGCGACGCCGTGTCGCCGCCCGAACGCGCCTTCAAGACCGGCCCGGGCGGCCTGGTGGATTTTGAATTCCTCGTGCAACTGCTCCAGCTGCGCCACGGTCATGCCCGGACAGAACTCCGCCAGCCCGGCACCCGGCGGGGGTTGCGCACGCTCGCGGCCGTCAACCTCGTTCCCGCCGAGACGGCAGAACGGCTCCTGGACAACTACAACTTCCTCAAGCGCATTGAGATCTTGCTCCGCGGCGACGCCAACAAGGCGGTCAGCGTCCTCGCCGCCACCCCCGAGGAACGCGCCCCGCTGGCCTTCTGGCTGGGGTTCCCCGACGAAACAGCCTTCTGGATCGAGCACTGCCGCCGGCTCACGGAGACCCGCCGGATGGTGCTGCCCCTGCTGCCGCCCGGGATTCCTTCCACGCAAGCGCCTTGAAGCCGCCCCACTTTGTGCTTTCTTGGATAATCTCTGGGGCGGCGTTGTGCCGTGAAACCTTTCGCCGGCCCGCTTTTCTCATAAAACCGATAATGTCCTTCTTCGCCTTACCCTCCCCGTGGCGTCAGACCGCTGCGGTCGCTGCCGTTTTCTTCGCGATCCTCGCCACCGGCCGGGCCCTGCCGGAGCGCAACTTTGAGACCTCCCGTACGCTGGCCGCCGAGGTGAGCACCACGGTGGAGCTGCTGGAGCAGGTGCATTTCAACCACGAAGCGGTCAACAGCCTGCCGAAGCCCGAACTGGGCCAGAATCTCATCCACGACTATATGGCCGATCTCGACGGCCAGCGGCTGTTCTTCCTGGCCACCGACCAGGAGGCCTTCACGCGGCGCTACGCGAACGCCCTTTACTACAACCTGCGGACGCTCGGCCGGCTGGATGCCGCCTTTGACATTTACGTCCAGTACGAGAAGCGCGTCGACCGCCGCATCAACTGGATCTTCGAGGAGCTGAAAAAAGATTACGATTTCACCACCCACGAGACCTACTCGCTTGAGCGCTCCCAAGCCGCCTGGCCCGCCACGCAGACCGAGGCCGACGATCTCTGGCGCCGCCGCCTCAAATTCGAGCTGCTGCAGGATCTGCTCGACAAGAAAACCATCGCCGAGGCCCGGCAGAACGTCCATCGGCGTTACGAGCGCATGCTCAAGAACCTCGCCGACATCGAAACCAACGACGTCGCCGAGATCTTCCTCACTTCCCTGGCCAACCAGTACGACCCCCACTCCACGTATTTTTCCCCCGAGACGTACGAGGATTTCAACATCCAGATGCGGCTCTCGCTGGTCGGCATCGGCGCGCTGCTCGGGATTGAGGACGACCAGTGCGTGGTCAAGGAACTCATCCCCGGCGGTCCCGCCGATCTTGGCCGGCAGCTGCAACCCAACGACAAGATCATCGCCGTGGCGACCGGGGATGCGGAACCGATCGACATCATCGGCATGAAACTGCGCAAGGTGGTCGATCTCATCCGCGGGCCGAAAGGCTCGAAGGTGAGGCTCACCGTCATTCCTGCCGGCGTCACCGACGGTTCGGCGCGCAAGGAAATCACCCTGGTGCGGGACGTGGTCAAACTCAACTCCGCCCGGGCCCGGGCCGCCATTTACGAGGTACCGGGCGCCGCCGGAGCCACCACCCCGATCGGCGTCATCACGTTGCCCTCGTTCTACGGCCTGTCCGGCGAGGATGACCACGACGGCGTCACCTCGGAGGAACGCACCAGCGCCACCAAGGACGTCGCCGAGCTCATCAACCGCCTCGATGCCGCCGGCATCAAGGCCCTCGTGCTCGACCTGCGCCGCAACGGCGGCGGCCTCCTTTCCGAGGCCATCGACCTGACCGGGCTGTTCATCAACCGGGGCCCGGTCGTGCAGGTGAAGTCCTTCAGTGGCGACGTGCAGGTCGACAGCGATGAGGACACCCGGATCCGCTACACCGGCCCGCTGGCCGTCCTGGTCTCGCGCTTCAGCGCCTCCGCCTCGGAAATCGTCGCCGGCGCGCTGCAAAACTATGGCCGGGCGGCCATCATCGGCGACCAGTCCACGCACGGCAAGGGCTCGGTCCAGACCCTCGTGGAAATGAAGAACGTCAACCGCATGCTCTCCCGCCTGCCGGTCAAGACCGGGGCCGTCAAGCTCACCATCCAGAAATTCTACCTGCCGAACGGATCCTCAACCCAAAACAAGGGCGTCACGCCCGACATCGTCCTGCCCTCCGTCGACGAATACATGCCGATCGGCGAATCCGACCTGCCGCACGCCCTGGTCTGGGATGAGATTCCCTCCACGACGTTCAGCGGCCAGCCCCTCGCCCAACAGATTCTCACCCCGCTGCGCGACGCCAGCCGGTCGCGGCAGCAGCATCTCGAGGAATTTGCCTACCTGCGAAAAGGCATCGACTGGTTCAAAGCCAAGCAGGACCAGAAGGAAATTTCGCTCAACCTCGATGAACGCCACCGGCAGCGGGAGGCGGATGACGTCTTCAAGAAAGCCATGGACGCGGAGAAGGATCGGCTCGCGCAGGGCGACTTTTCGTACCACGAGTTTACCCTCGTTCCGCCCACACCCAAACCCGGCGCGGCCGAGAAGAAAACTGACGCCGGCGACGGCGAGGACACCCTGAGCACCGAAGAGGATCCCGGCATCACGAAGCTGGACATTCCTCTGCGGGAGAGCCTGCGGGTGCTGGCCGACGCCCTCGCGCTTTCGAGGAATCACCCGTCCTGGGCCGACGGCAATGCGCCGCTCACCGCGCAGGTGTCCAAAAACGGCTGACGCGAGCCCCGGTTGAGGTTACCGGGAAAGCCGGAAGCAAGGCCTGGACCTGTCCGGCATCCGTGATCTGCAAACCGGCATCAGTGCCGCCACGCCAGCAGGTAGCGATCACGGTCGCTGAGATCGCGGAGCGACTCGATGCGGGCAAAGCCCGCCGCCGTTGCGCACGCGCGGAGCGCCGGATGCTGATCGATGCCCGTTTCCAGGGCCAGGAGCCCTCCGTCCGCGAGGAAAGGCGGCGCTCCGGCCACAATGAGGCTGAGCGCGGTCATGCCGTCCGCACCGGATGCCAGCGCCACGCGCGGTTCATGCCCGCGCACCTCCGGCGGGGAGGCGGCGGTCTCCGCCTCCGAAAGGTAAGGCGGGTTGGCCACGATCAGATCGAAACGCCCGTCCGGTTCGAGCGCCGCGTACCAGTCGGAGCACAGGAAGCGCACCCGTCCGGCCAGCCCGAGTGCGCCGGCATTCTCCCGGGCGAGGTCCAGCGCCGCCGGACTCACATCGCTGGCCGTGACCGCCGCCGCCGGATAGAACGCCGCGAGCCCGAGCGCGATCGCGCCGCTGCCGGTGCCCAGATCCAGCACGGCCGCCGGGGGGGCCGGCAGGCGCTGGGTGATGATTTCACAGAGATGTTCTGTTTCGGGCCGCGGGATGAGTGCGCGCCGGTCGACCTTCAACCGCAGGTGAAAGAATTCCGTTTCCCCGAGGATGTACTGCAGCGGTTCATGCTGACTGCGGCGTTTCACCAGCGGACGCATTTTTTCCAGTTCCGCTTCCACCACCGGTCGTTCGAACTGCAGGTAGAGCTGCATGCGCGGCAGCCCGAGCACGTGACCGGTGATCAGCTCGGCGTTGAGTCGCGGACTTTCCACGCCCTTCGCCTCGAAAAAATCGGCGGTTTTTTTGATAACCTCGAGGACGGTGAGCATGGGCGTGGTTCCTGTGCTCGTTCAAACGATCACGATCAGTCGATGCCGTTGGAGACCCGCGGCGGCGTATAGGTCTGCCCGGTCAGCGTCGCGAGCCGCTCCTCAAAATCGGCCTTTTGCAGTGCCGCGATGACCTCGTCGATCCCGCCCTCCAGCACCTGCGGCAGATTGTAGAGCGTGAGGCCGATGCGATGGTCGGTGACCCGGTTTTGGGGGAAATTGTAGGTGCGGATGCGCTCGGAACGGTCGCCCGTGCCGATCTGGCTGCGGCGCTGGGCGGCGTATTTGGCGCGCTCCTCGTCTTCCCGGAGTTTGAGCAAGCGGGAGCGCAGCACCGCCATGGCGCTGGCCTTGTTCTTCTGCTGCGACCGGCCGTCGGCGCAGAAGACGATCATGCCCGTCGGCTTGTGGATGATGCGCACGGCGGAGTCAGTGGTGTTGACGCCCTGCCCGCCCGGCCCGCTCGCCCGCTGGACGGTGATCTCCAGCTCCTGCGGGTCGAGGTGGATGTCGACCTCCTCGGCTTCGGGCAGCACCGCAACCGTGACGGTGGAGGTGTGGATCCGGCCGTTGGCCTCGGTGACGGGCACGCGCTGCACGCGATGGACGCCGCTTTCAAACTTGAGCTGCCGGTAGACATCCCGGCCGCTGATGAGGAAGCTCACTTCCCTGAAGCCGCCGCGCTCGCTCCCACTGCTGCTGAGTGGCTCGATTTTCCAGCTGCGCGCGTCGGCGTATTTTTGATAGAGCCGGGCGAGTTCCGCGGCAAACAACGCCGCCTCCTCGCCGCCCGTGCCGGCGCGGATTTCCATGACGGTGTTGCGCGAGTCGGTCGGGTCGGGCGGAAGCATGGCCAGCAGCACCGCCTCCCGGAGGACGGCCCGGCGGCGTTCCAGGCCGGGCAGCTCCTGTGCGGCCAGTTCCCGGAGGGCGGAGTCGCCGGTGGGATCCCGGGCCAGCGTCTGGGCCTCGGCCGCCTCGCGGCCCAGTTTTTCCAGCGCCTGATGGTCGGCGACCAGCTGCGCGAGCTTCTGCTGCTCCCGTGTCACTTCGGCCGCGCGGCGCGGGTTGCCGTAAAACGACGGCGTCGCCATCTGCGCGTTGAGTTCGTCAAGGCGCCGCTGAAAAGGGGCGATGTCCGGCAAAGTGTCCATGAAAGCAAGGGAGGAGGGAGGCGGGGAGATTTGCGAATTGCACCAGCCGCCGTCTGCGGCTTGGTTACAACCAGTCGCCCTGCGGCGGTAACCCGCCTACAAGTGACGATCCGCAATGGCCACGACGCTCTTCACTCCGAACATCATCGCCTGCATCTGGGATTTCGACAAGACTCTTATTCCGGGCTACATGCAGGGACCGCTGTTCCGGCGCTACGGGATCGACGAGGCGGCGTTCTGGGCCGAGACCAACAAGCTGGTCGAGAACTACGCCCGGCGCGGCTACCGCATCTCCGGCGAGATCGGCTACTTGAACCACATCCTGACCTACGTGCTCGCGGGGAAAATGCCGAAGCTCAACAGCAGGGTCTTCCGCGAGCTGGGCCAGGAGATCGAGTTCTATCCCGGGCTGCCGGGTTTCTTGGTCGAGAGCAGGGACTTTGTCCGCGAAAAACCGGAGTACCTCAAGTACGAGATCCAGCTCGAACACTACATCGTGAGCACCGGCATCGCCGAGATGATCCGTGGCAGCGCGGTCGCGCCGCATGTCGACGGCATCTGGGGCTGCGAGTTCATCGAGAATCCGCTGCAACCCGGCTTCCTCCAGCAGAAGGAATTCGACCTGGGGGCCGAGGCCGAGATCGCGCAGATCGGCATGGTCATCGACAACACCACGAAGACCCGCGCCCTGTTTGAGATCAACAAGGGCACCAACAAGGATCCCTCGCTGGAGGTCAACGCCCGGATCCCCCCGGGCGACCGCCGGGTGCCGTTCTCGAACATGGTCTACATTGCCGACGGGCCGAGCGACATCCCCAGTTTTTCGGTGGTGAAGGAGCGCGGCGGCAAGACCTACGGCGTGTATAATCCAAAGCGCAACGACGAGTTCAAACAGAACGACCGGTTGCAGCGCGACGACCGGATCGACCATTACGGCAAGGCGGACTATCGGGAGAGCAGCGAGACCTACAGCTGGCTCAAGCTGCAGATCCAGGGGATCGCCGACCGGCTCGTCGCCGAGCGCGAGGCAACGGTGGCGAAGCGCGTGGCGCGTCCGCCGCAGCACCTGAATCCGACACCCGAGGAGGAGGAAGCCCGGCGCAAGCCCCGGTCGCCGAAACAGGCGACGTTTCTGGAGTAGGCGGATCCGGGGTCGCGTCGCCGCGTCTTTTGTGCCGCTTGGCGGGCCGACCCGAGCCGCACTAAGGCGAGCTCGCGAGCTGCCCCTTCAGGTGCGCCACCAGATTGTTGACCTGCGCCGCGTACTGGTACGCCGACGCCGGCACCCGGTCGTTGATCACCCGGTCGAGACCGGCATTCCAAGTCAACGCGATGTTGTATGGCGTGGCGGCGATCCTGTTGCGCTCGAGCCCGCGCTTGATCCATTCATAGTGCCTGATGGCCACGTCGTCCGCATGCTCGCGCTGTACCGCCAGGGCAAAAGGCTTCTTCGTGTGCATGAACCAGGTGGACGACCTGAACTGATAGGGCCCAAGTTCTCCGCAGGGCCCCGCCTTCAGGCTGTTGTGCGGATTCTCCACCCAGTTGATGGCCTGCAGCGTCTCCCACCGTTCTGATGCCAGCGCGGAGCCGCCGCCCAAGGCCAGCGCCGCGAGGAGGAGGAACCGATGCATTCTGTTTGTTGTGCTATCCATGAGAGGCGAAAAAGGGCGCGCATGAAGGGTCGTGGATGGAGAGGTGTAAAGGGGTTTCTGTTCACAACGCCAAATTGGCGCGGGTTTTTACATCTGGCGGGCGGATTTGGGTATTTTGCACGGGCGATGGACCCTCGCTGGGATAGGCGGTTCGCAAAAAATATCCCCCGGCCGCCAAATAAAAAGGGGAACATTTCCCACCGGAACGCCATGCAACGGCCTATCGCCTATCGCCTATCGCCTATCGCCTATCGCCTATCGCCTATCGCCTATCGCCTATCGCCTATCGCCTATCGCCTATCGCCTATCGCCTATCGCCTATCGCCTATCGCCGCGTCGTCAGCACCGGGATGCCGCGATAACATGGTCCAGAATGAATCCGGCCACGTCCGCCTTTGGCGCGGGGCCGAAAACCAATCGTGCCCCGTTCCGCGCCAGGAGCAGCACGGTGTTGGACTCCGCGTCCATGCCAAGCCCGGGCCGGCTCACGTCGTTGGCCACGATCCAGTCGAGATTTTTCTCCTCCAGTTTGCGCCGGGCGTGAGCCTCGACGTCATGCGTTTCCGCGGCAAAACCCACCACGGTCTGTTCCGGTCGCTTGCGCGCGGCGAGGGTTTTCAGGATGTCGATGGTCGGCACCAGTTCCAGCCGCAGATCATCGCCGCTTTTCTCCGGTTTTTGGCGCGCGGCGGATTTCGGCCGGTAATCGGCCACCGCCGCCACCGCGATGAACAGGTCGCACGGGACAAAAAGCGGTTCGCACGCCCGGAACATCTCCGCGGCGGAGGTCACGCGATGGATGGTCACGCTCTCCGGTGGCGGCAGCGCCACCGGCCCGCTCACCAGATCTACCTGCCATCCGCGCCGGGCGGCGCCGGCGGCCAGCGCGTAGCCCATCCGGCCGCTGGAGCCGTTGCTCAGGAAACGCACCGGATCGAGATGCTCGCGGGTTGGTCCGGCGGTGATCAGGCAGCGCAAGGATGGTTGCACACCCGCATGCATGACAGCCGGGACGCGCCGTGTCCATTCACGGTTGGTCTTGCGTTAATTGTTGTAGCCGGGTCGCTGACCCCGGATGACCGGCCTCGCCGAGGCTGGCTACAAAGGCGGCAACGCCACGGCCTAAAGAATGCCCCGCAACGTCTCCGCCTTGCCGGCGCCCATCAGCACATACGCCAGCCGCTGGTCGGCCCACGCGACCACGGACTGCAGACCCTGTTCGCGGAATCGGGGCTGGCCGGTACCGGCGTCAAAATCGCTCCGCCGCGCAATGTACAGGTGATACCAGTGGCCGCCGCGGTTGAAGCAGATCTCGAACACTTCATGTCCGGCGATGCTCACCATCCGGCAGTCCTGCGCCTTGAGCTGGGCCAGGTCCACCGGCGCCCCGGACGAGATCCGGTTCACGGGATTTTGCAGCCATGCGCCCAGCGCGCCGAGCTTGTCGACATGCGGCCCGGTATGCGCGCTGACCGGATCAGCCAGGGCAAATTCGGCCAGCTGGTCCAGACCGGTCGGGACGGCGTCGGGGCCGCGGAGCCAATAGGTGGCCGCCAAGGTTAGGATCACGGCGAAGGACGCCGCGAGGACCATCCAGGTGGCCGGACGCCACGCAGGCCGCGGCCGGGCCGACGTGCTCATGCGGGCTCCGGTCAGGATCGCCTCGCGCAGTCCGGATGGCGGGAAGATGGCCTGCAGCTTGGCCGCCACGGCGGTGTCGAAGGCCTGTTCGCGCGCCAGCCACGTGCCCAGTGCGGGATCGGCCTGCGCCTGCCGCAACGCCTCGCAAAATGCCGCGTCGCCGGCGTCGCGTCCGCCGGGACGATAGGCGCGGAGAATGAATTTTGCCTGTTCGTTGTTCATGGCGTCCTGCGGAGTTTCTGCGATGAAAAGGGCACGATGTTGTCCCGGGCGCTTTTTCCCCGCCGGTCCAGGATCGCCCGCAGCTGGACCTTGCCGCGCGACAGGCGCGACATGACGGTGCCCGCGGGGATACCAAGCGCCCCGGCGATCTCCTGATAGGAAAGCTCCTCCAGGTAAAACAGGGTCAGGGGGACCCGGAACACCTCGTCGACCTCCTGCAGGGCGGACATGACGACTTCCGCATCCATGGCCGAGATGAGATCGACCTCCGGGGCTGGCGGATCGGCCTCGGCCGGCGGGAGGTCTTCCAGGGCCGTGGCCCGCGCGCCGCGACGCCGCCCGCGCAGGAATTCGCGGTAGAGGGTGGTGAAGAGCCACGATTTGGCCTTCGACAGGTCGCGCAACGTCTGCCCCTTCGTGGCCCAGATGAAAAACGTCTGCTGCGCCAGGTCGCACGCATCGGCCTGGTTCCGGGTCAGGCTCAGGGCAAAGCGGTAGAGCGACGCATAGTTCGCGTCCACCAGCAGCGTGAATGTGTCGGACCCCATATGGTGTAAGAGAGGCGGTGAGCATCCTATTATTCCCGAAAAAATGCCTCGCGTCGAGGCGGCGACGCCGAATGTTGGCGCCATGCTCCGGATTCTGCTCCCGCCCAACCTCGCCGCGGCGGCCGCGCGCAACGCCGTGGCGGTGAAGATCGAGCTCGGATCCGGGGCGGCTCCGGCGCCGGAGCTGCTGCCGGCGCTGGCCTGGCTCCAGCGACAGACGAACGCCCCGGCCCGGTCCCCGCTGTTCCTGCAGTTCACCCGGGCCCAGTTGCGTGAGCTCATCCTGCTCACCGAGGACCAGCCGGTGTTTTTCTGGGTGAACCGGCCGACGGAGCCGCTCGCCTGGCGCAACGGTGATCTTGCTGAGGTCAACAAGCATCTCGAGGAACCCGAGCTTCCCGACCCCGCCCCGGCTCCGCCGGCGGAGGCTTCCCGCAGCCCGCGCCCCAAACCGGCCGGCTCCGGCACCGCGTCGCCGCTGGTGGTCGACGGCAGCGAGCACTATCTTGCCTTTACCCTGCCCGCCCGCGAGCATCCGACGTATGATGAGGCGCTGCAGCTGGCCAAAGCCCATGGCTTCGTGCTGGAGACGTCGAACCGCCGGTGGTGGCTGCGCGACCGGCACAAGACCCTCAACTTTCTCGCGACCTACTGGACGGATCTGCGCGAGCACTTCGGAGCGCAATTCACGGCCAATTTCATCCAAAATACGGCGCGGGTGCAGCTGGCCGGGGTGACGTGCGCGGCGGCCGCCGGCCCGGATGGCTACGATATTACGCTTGCGCTGCAGACCGGCCGGGCCTCCGAGGAGTCCGTGCGCGCCGCGTTGTCGGGCGGACGCGGCTACGTCGAGGCCGCCGACGGCATCGTGCTCCTGCCCGCGGCAACGATCAACCGGCTGGCCGAAGTGCGGCGCCGGCTCTCGGGCGATGCCACCGGCGGGGTGGGTCCGCGGCAGACCCTGCACATCACCGGCGCGGGTGTGGTGGAGGCCGGCGTCCTGCTGGAATTGCTGGCGCCGAATTTCCAGCCCCCGGTGGAGTGGCGGGCGCGCAGCGAGGCCCTGCGCAACCTGTCGAAGCTCCTGCCGGCGCCCCTGCCCCCGGCGCTGGCCGGGCAGCTGCGGCCCTATCAGCAGATTGGCACGGCCTGGCTCTGGCATTTGTACCGCCACCAGCTCGGCGGCATCCTCGCCGACGAAATGGGCCTGGGCAAGACCCTGCAGGCGCTGGCCCTGCTCATGGCGCTGCATGAGTCAAAACTCCAAACTCCAAATCCCAAACTCCAAACCCGCATCCCCAGCCTCGTTGTTTGTCCCGCCTCGCTCGTCGAAAATTGGCGACGCGAGGCGGCGCGGTTCACCCCGGAACTTCGGACCGTGGCGCATCACGGGGAAACCCGGGCCGATGCCGCCGCCGCATTCAGCGCGGCCGATCTCGTCATCACCTCCTACGGCACGCTGGTGCGCGACCGGGAGCTGTTGGCATCGATGGAGTTTGCCGGCGTGATCGCCGACGAGGCCCAGCACATCAAGAACCGCCGCACGCAGAACGCGCAGGCCCTGTGCGCCCTCCGGGCCCGCGGCCGTTTTCTGCTCACCGGCACACCGCTGGAAAATCATCCCGACGATCTGCGCTCGCTGTTCGACTTCCTGATGCCCGGCTACCTGGCCGCACCGCCGGCCGGGACGCGCGGCGACGACCGGACCTGGCACGACGAGCGCCTGCTGGCCCAGACCGGCCCCTACATCCTGCGCCGCACCAAGGCCGCGGTTGCCCCCGAACTGCCTCCGAAAATCGAGCAAATCATCTATTGCGAGTTCCCGCCCGCGCAGGCCGCGCTCTATCGCGCCTGGCAGGAACGCGGCGAAAGGGAGCTCGATTCCCTGGCCGCCGGCGGTGCTTCCGACGCCCGGTTGCGCCTCGCCACGCTCACCCAGTTGCTGCGCCTCCGGCAGGTCTGCTGCGATCCGCGTCTGTTGCCGGAGCCTCACCTCACTGTAGGGCGGGGTCGCCCTCCTTCGCCGAACCTGCGGAGCGCAGGCCCGACCCCGCCGCTCCCGGACGAAATGGCGGCATCGGGAGATGCCGCCCTACAACAATCGGGATCGGAATCCTCAACAGCGGATTCGACCTCCAACGCCGCCGCTATTCCAGGCATTGCCTCGGCCAAGCTCGAGGCCTTCCGGGAGTTGATCGAGGAGGCGGTCGACGACGGCCACCGCCTCCTCGTGTTCTCCCAGTTCACCTCCCTGCTGGCACTGCTCCGGGTGGAACTCGAGGCACAGGGCCTGGCCTCCTGCTATCTCGACGGCAGCATGTCCGCCTTCGCCCGGCATGCGGAGGTCGATCGCTTTCAGCAGTCGCCCGACGTGCCGGTGTTCCTCATCTCGCTCAAGGCGGGTGGCACCGGACTCAACCTGACCGGCGCCGACACCGTCGTGCACTTTGACCCGTGGTGGAATCCGGCAGTGGAAGCGCAGGCCACCGACCGGGCCCATCGCATCGGCCAGACGCGCGTAGTCACGAGCTACAAACTGATCTGCGCCGGCACGGTCGAGGAGAAAGTCCTGCAGCTCCAGGCGGCCAAGCGCGCGCTCCTGGCGGACGTGTTTGAGGCCAGCGATGCCGCCGCCGCCAAACTTTCCCTCAGCGACCTGCGCGCGTTGCTCGTCTCTTGATGTCGGATCAAGTCCGGCCTTCCCCCAAGCCACACGTCATCTATTAGTTGACATGGACCACATCGCACATGCCTCCCAGCTGGATCAGCGAAACAGGACGCGGCGGGCACATGCTTGGCAACCGGCAGCAGGCGCCTTGCGGCGTTCACCCGCAGGGGCGGACGCGGGAACGCCCCTCACCACGCGATGGGCTGCCGGTCGCGGAGGAATTGGCCGGTGAGTGACAGTGGCGCCTCGGTGGCCAGCCAGACGATGGTGTCGGCCCCTTGCTCGACCGACCGCGGGGCGTTGGGTCCGCCCATGTCCGTCCGCACCCAGCCGGGACACATCGAGTTGACCGCAATGCGATCGGGACGCAGGCCCGCGGCCAGCTGGCGGGTGACAGCGTTGAGCGCCGTCTTGGAGATGCTGTAGGCCGGCGCATAGGTGGACATCTCGGCGAGCGAGCCGCAAGTGCTGGAGACGCTGACGACGCGCGCGCCACCCGGCGCCTTGCGCAGCAACGGCAGCAGGGCCTCGGTGACGAGGAGCGGGCCCAGGGTGTTGGTCTCGAACGTGCGGCGCACCGCGATGGCGTCGATGTCGGGCGCCGTGGCCTTGCCGTCCTCGATGATGCCGGCGTTGTTGACGAGCACGTCGAGGTGGTCGACCAGCGTCGCCAGCTGCGGCGCGGCGCGGGCGATGCTGGCGGCATCGGCGACGTCGATCTCCAAAAATTCCACCGATCCGCCGGCACCGCGCGGGTCGAGTCCGCTGGCGAGCTCGGCCGCGGCCTTCCGTCCCGCCTCGGGTCGGCGGGCGCCGAGCACCACCCGAAATCCGCGGACGGCGAGCTGGCGCGCGACCTCCCGGCCGATGCCCTTGTTGGCACCGGTGACCAGCGCGACCCTGGGCTCGTTCTGCTTCGTGAGTGTCATCATCACAAACTCGGGTGAAACTCCGGCGCCGTCAACTGACCCAGCGGTTTGGTGAGAGGCCGGTTGGCTATAACCGTGCACCCGTGTTTTCACGGGCACCGGCGGCGGAACCTTTGCTGAACGCCGTAGTGATCGTGCTGGATCCCGCCATCGTCAGTCTCTCTTGCCCTTCCTGGGCCGGCGGATCTACCAGCGCGCGGCGGGACGGCGCCGGATTTTATCCCGGCCGCTGCCGCAACGCACCCGGGGACTGCCGCGTGTAGCGCTTCATCACCGTGGCAAAATACTGGGACGACGAGAAACCCAGGGTATAGGCGACCTGGGTGACCGGCAGGTTGGTTTCCCGGAGCAGTTGCTGGGCCCGGGCCACGCGGGCCCGCATCACGTATTCACCGGGCGGCACGCCGTGTTCCTCCTTGAAGCGCGCCTTGAAGCGCGGGAGCGAGAGGCCGGCCTTTGCCGCCAGTTCCGGCAACGGCAGGGGCTGGTCGATGTGCCGGTCGATATGGTCGAGCACGGACTGGAGCGACGCGGACCGCCGCTGGACGTCGCCCGCACGGGCGAGCCCTACGACCTGCAGCAGAAATCCCGTCACATGATGCCAGATCGCGGTCGCGCGGAGGGAATCGGGCGGCCCAAGTTGCAGGCGCATGATCGCGTCGCAGTGCTCCCGCAGGCGCCAGTCGCCCGCGAAATGCCGTCGCGGCAGGTTGCGGAGGGCCCCCGCGAGAGCGGCGCCGCCGGGCCCCGGCAAGGCGCCCCCGGGCCGCGGCAACCCGACAATCAGCCAATAAAGCACGCCCTTCTCCTGCGGCCGGGCGCCGGTGCTGTGCGCCTCGCCTGGGAACGTGAGAAACACGTCGCCGCCTTTCATCTCGTAGGCGCATCCGTTGACGACGTAGGTCTGCCGGCCGCGCAGGAGCAGACAGATTTCGATCGCGCCTTCGTGCCGGTGTTCGCCGAGCGCGGCGTGCGCGGCCGTCTGGTTGTAGCGGCCGAGCTGCAGCGGGCCGGGCAGTCCCGGCACCGCCAGCGGCAGGATCAGCTTGGGGTGGTGCATCCAGTCGTCGCGGCGGGGCATGTTTGTTTTCGTACCGCGAATCCGGCACGAAAGTCAAACCGGCGCCGGCGTGCTAGATTGCCCGCCATGAGTGCCCCCGAGTCCGACGCGCCCGCCGGCCAACTGACGGTGGAAGAGCCCCTGCCCCGCTTCACCGCCGCGGCCCGCCGGCCGCTGAGTATCGAATGGTACCGCACCCCGCTCCCGCCGGGGGCGATGAAACGGCTGCATGCCCGCAGCGACGTCCGCGGCGCGGTGCAGACGCTGGGCTACCTCGCCTGCCTGGCGGCGCCGGCCGCCGTGGCGATCCGCGCGGGTCTCCGGGGCGAGTGGGCGTGGGCGGCGGGCGGCGTTTTCCTCTACGGTATCGTCGCGAGTTTCCTCATCAACGCCGTCCACGAGCTGGGGCACAACACCGTGTTCAAATCCGCGTGGCTCAACGTCTGGTTCTGCCGGCTGTTCGCCTTCCTCGGCTGGATCAACCACGAGCTGTTCGGAGTCAGCCACGTGCGCCACCACCGCTACACGCTCCATCCGCCGGACGACGACGAGAATCCGCTGCCCATCCGCTTCACGGCCAGGGACTTCATCCGCGGCTTCCTGTTCAACTATAGTTACCTGGTGTTCAGCGTGCGCAAGACCGTGCGCCTGGCCCGCGGACGCTTCGAGGGCCAGTGGGAGCACACGCTGTATCCCGCGGACCAGCCGAAGCTCGCCCGGCCCGCGATCCGCTGGTCGCGCATCGTCCTCGCCGGGCACCTCACAGTGCTGGCGATTTCGGTGGCGATGGGTTGGTGGATCGTGCCGGTCGTCGTGAGCGCCGGCTGCTTCTTCGGCAACGGCCTCTTCCTGCTCTGCAACAACACCCAGCACATCGCCCTGCCGTCGCACAACACCGACTTCCGCCTCTGCTGCCGCACCTTCACGCTGAACCCGGTGGTGCAGTTTCTTTACTGGCACATGAACTACCACACCGAGCACCACATGTACGCCGCGGTGCCGTGCTACCGGCTCGGCGAGCTGCACCGGCTGATCCGGCACGATCTGCCGCCGACCCCCCACGGAATCGCCGCCGTGTGGCGTGAAATCGCCGCCATCAAGCGCCGCGAGGCGGCGGAGCCGGGCTGGGTCTATTCACCGCCGCTGCCCTCGCCCTCCGCCGGCCGGAGTTAGCAGGGCGCTGGCCTGCCCGCCGTCTTGTCCGCCAAGGCCTTGACGAAGAGATGGGTGAAGGGCGATCCAGAGGGTAAGATCCTCCTTCGCCCGGCTACGGAGGACACTTTTGTTTCGGATTCCGAAACAAAAGTGGTGGCAAGGCCCGGAATCGAACCGGGGACACAAGGATTTTCAGTCCTTGTGTTAGCTGGGATTTTTTTGCCCGTCATTGTCCGCTTCTGGCATCACTTTTTTGCTCGTCTTCATAGGTAAAACATGGGTTAGATTGACTGGGAAAAAGGGACTCATGGAAACAATCGAAGACACAAAAAGTGGCCCAGAAATGGCCCAGACAGATGCCAAGGACGACGATTCCCGGCGGGCAAAGACGCATCAGGAATTCTGGCGCAGCAGACTTGTCCTCCGCTCGTACCGGGGCCGGGACGGGCGAAAGGTGCAGATGCCCGAGTGGCACGTGCGGCTCGCGCACCTTGGCCGGCGTGACTGGTTCAACCTCGACACAGCCAACCAGGCGGCGGCTGCGGTGAAGGCTCGTGACATCTACGTTGCCCTTGTTGCCTCGGGCTGGGAGGCGACGTTAGCCAGGTTCAAGCCCAGCCCCATCGCCAAGGCTAAGATTTGCACCGTGGGTGAGTTTCTGGCGGATGTGAAGGCCCGGAGCCATCTCCGGTCCAGGACGCTCAAAATCTACACGACGAAGCTTCGCAAAATGGTGGCCGACATCGCGAGGGTTGAGGCCGGCGTCAGGGGCAAGGCGAAGCGGGCGAAACACGATTACGTCAACGGTGGGCGCAAGGCGTGGCTCGCCAGGGTCGACGGCCAGCCCCTCAACGTGCTCACGCCGGAGTCAGTAAACGCATGGCGCAACGCCTACGCCGCCAAAGCCGGATCCGATCCGGTGAAACGCAAATCGGCGGAGCGCACGGCGGCTTCCTGTATTCGTTGTTCCCGGGTGTTGTTTTCGCCGGACATCACCGACTTGCTCACGGTGAAACTGCCTCCGTCCCCATTCGCCGGCGTGAAACTGAAAGACCCCGGACCGCAGCGCTACCACTCGGACATCAATCCTGAGTGGCTGCTGACTTGCGCGGAGCGCGAGCTGAGGCAGGCCCATCCCCAGCAATATCTGGCGCTGTCTCTGTGCCTGTGGGCGGGCCTGCGCCGCAAAGAGGCCGACTTGCTGACCTGGGGGCAAGTCGACTTTGAAGCCGGACAAATCCAAGTCCGCCGTACCCCGTATTTCGAGCCCAAAACGGAGGAAAGCCAGCGCGACGTCGACCTGGCGCCGGCTGCGGTGGCGGTGCTGCGGGCATTAAAAGCGGGCAGCAAATCGGAATTTGTCCTCGACGGAGGGGAAGCCAATCCATCCGCGACTTGGCCCTATTACCGGGCCAATTGCACCTGGCGGAAACTCATCGCTTGGCTCCAGGACAAGGGCGTCAGTCAACGCAATGCGGTTCACGCGCTGCGCAAGGAGAGCGGTTCACTCATCGCCTCGAACTATGGCATTGAGGCCGCCCGCGAGCATCTCGGGCACCGGGATATCCGCATCACGTCCAGCACCTACGTTTCCAAGAAGCGGCGCATAGAAGTAAGTCTTCCACTCGCCTCGACACGGCAACTTCGGGCATTGGAGGTGTAGGCAAGGGAAAGGAAGAACCGCCCCCACCGTCGCAGGGTGATTTGGGAGAAGGTCGGACGGCGCCTGATCCGGCTGGGGACGGGCGGGCATTTGAGTGCGCGCACTACACATCCGCAGAGGGGAATTCTTTTTG
Source organism: Opitutaceae bacterium (assembly GCA_028688225.1). Classification (GTDB taxonomy): domain Bacteria; phylum Verrucomicrobiota; class Verrucomicrobiia; order Opitutales; family Opitutaceae; genus Fen-1467. The sequence continues at coordinate 155,961 of JAQTYQ010000005.1, forward strand.
CCAACCGAGCCCATTTGTTGTGCTGTGACATGTGCTTCCGCAATTCCCCAACGCCCGCCGCCGGATGGATCAAATCTGGCTGGAGGCGATTCAGGCCGGTATGCGCAAGGACCCGCTCTTAGCCGACATTCCTGTCCGGGTCCAAAAGGAGGGCCACACGGCAAGGATCGGTGACGCGGATATGGACTACAAGCTATGCTCGGTCACGACGCAGCTCCCGAGCCGCATCGGCGAGGGCCTATCGGTCGCTGAGTTCTACGACGCTGCAGAAGAGATCGGCAACAAGATGGCCGAGCAACAGGCAAAGATACTCTTTGCCAAAATGAGCGAGCCGTCAGCCATTTCACAGCCCATCTCGTTTGGCCCCAACATGAGCTTCGACGATATGCTCTCGATTTGGGAGAAGATGGAGGTTCGCTTTGACAGGGCCGGTACGCCAATCTGGCCAACCATCTTTTCCAATGAGGAGGGCAACGCTGCCGTGAAGCAGATTCTGCTCGAAGCAGCTGAGGACCCCGAATCACGTCGCAAATGGTCAGCCCTGATCAAAAAGAAACGGAGAGAATTTGATGAGAGAGAGGCTCGTCGAAGACTGGTTGAGTAGAATCAACGAGCGAGGCTACGACGTCGCCTTTTGTCAGACGTTGATCGCCAAAGGGCAGCGCATTCTCCGCTCCGGCCACAGCCCGACCGAACACGGGAAGGACGTGATTTCGCGCTCCGCCACAGACGCTCAGGTCTGGGCCTACCAGCTCAAGACGGGAAATTTTTCGCAGGCGGACCTACTCAAACACCACGACCAACTGAAAATGCTCGTGGAGACGCGTCCAATTCTCCCGGGTCTGCCTGAGAATTTCACCTATCACCCAGTGCTGGTGACGACCGGTGAATTCAAGGAGCCCGCGGTCTCACTAATCAAGGAATTCAACGCCGGCTGGCGGTCCCGGGGGCTACCCGAGCTCCAGTTTATGGGGGGGCGCGAGCTTCTGGCGGACCTTCTCGCCCTCTCCGATGATTTCTGGCCAGTTGCCGGACCGGCTGTACACGACCTGCGCTCCCTCTATCTGGTCGATGGTCAGGGTGATTTCGACCCTATCAATTTCGGCTCATTCATGCAGCGGCTCATTGGCAGCTCGGCGGCGGCCAAGGACCTCGGGCGCCAGGCCGCGGCTACTAACCTGTTCGCCAGCTACCTGCTCGGCGAATTCTACCAAAGTGGCGATCATTGGAGCGTGTTCCGCGGCTGGACGATTTGTGCCGCTGCAATCGCCGGCGCCGGGGAGTCGGCAGGCGACAGCAGAGCTCGGTGGCAGGAGCCGTTTAACCTCGCGCAAACCGCCGCGTTCGCCGCTTTGCGCGCCCTCACCGAGGAAGCTAGGGACGAAAATGCATTTCGCAGCGGTGCTATGGAGCTGGACGAGTATACGCGGGTGAGGAACCTCACGGCAATGTCTGCGGCCGCCTGCGGTCTGATCACGGCCGAGATTCTCGGCGAGCTAATCCCTGATACAGGATCGCTGCTAAAACGGATGGAGGATTTCGCGACGCGGGGCCGCTTCCTGTTCTGGGGCGAAGGTGCCCTCTCCCAGTACGTGATGGTAGTGTGGGCGCTTGAACGGGCAGGGCGCGGGGCCGCTGCCCAATCCCTTTTGAGCGAGGCGCTTCGTCTCGCCAGCACCAAAAACCACCCAGAAAGCAAGGATCCGTTGCCCGATCCGTACCAATCCCCGGATGCTTGTTTGATGGCGATGCTCGCAGAGACCAATGACGCCAAACGCAGTTCTGCCATTGAGTCGTATACGCTTTATCCGCTGGTGCTCCTCTGTGTCCGCCGGCAGATGCGCATCGAACTCGCGGCCAACTGGCCGCAGATCACACGCGTGCGTCTCACATGGTTTCGTACCGAGGAACCCGCCGATGTGCTTCGCTGGACCTGCGAACGTGGCCGGGAGTACACTACGCAATTTGAGAGTCCCCAAAACTGGAAAGACCTGGCGGCCATCGCTGCCCGGCAGGACCGGGATCGCCTTCCCTCGGTACTTTGGGACAACAGGGCGTTCGCCCTGATGTACCTGCTCACATACCAGCACCGGATGCTCGCGAGCCTTTACAAACGCCTGGATGATGTACTGGCGCCCGCCGGCTCTCACGGATAGAAAACCATGGTCCGGCTCAACGGTTCACGCCCTCCGATTCCAAGGTAGCTCACCTACCGCAAACGGTGTATCCTTGCATTCGTTTTTCCTCAGTTTTCAGGCGCCTGCGGCTTCGAAGAGCTGGGGAGGTTGGCCGAGTCCCTGTGCTTTTCTTGGCCACAGACGCTAGGCCCTAAGGACTTCCTTGGGTTCGGGCCTCGGACAGGAATGCCGATCTTACGGGCATTTTGCCACTACCGGTCTTTCGGTAGATCCGATCCGTCGCGGTTCGGCGAAAACGGGCTGCAGGAAGAACCGCAGGACGGTGACGTCCGGGGCGTTTCTTTGAGGTCAATAGGCCGGAATTCGTAGATCCTGCATGAGTGACTTACGTCATAACGAACTCGTTAGGGTATAGCGTCTGTCACAAGAACAAGTGCGTAAGTGTTGGAAAAACCGGGCAGGCTCGTCGAAGCCAAGGGCGCCAGAAGAACGGAAAACCGACTCGGCAGTAGGAGGGGTGTGAACTGCCGGTGCTACCGTTTCTCCGGCAGCGCGACTACCGCGATTTCGGAGGGAAGGCACGGTTGCTGATGCTCCAGACTGAACGCAAAAATGCAGCCATGCCGACAAACACAGAATTACGCAGACCACAAGATGCTCCGTTCGACGGTGTGACGGTGCGCAGGTTCAGCAAGGCCAAGTCCGTTGCCGACCGGCTCGGCATCTGCCCTCAAACGGTTTTTCGATGGGCTGACGCCGGGAAGATCACGCGGCACAAGATCAATGCGCGGGTAGTTTTGTTCGATGAGGCAGAAGTGGCAGCGCTGATCGATTCGGCCCGACTGGTCATGGTGGTGGCCTCGAAGTTGCCGCATGCCTAAAGCCATTGCGGAATGGAGGCGCCGGGCGACGTCGAAGAGCTGGATGATTGCGCCGCGTTTAGGGCTGAGCAGCGTCGCTTTACTGAAGTAGTCTGGCGCAGTCGTCGGGCGGCGTGCGCGGCCAACCACAATTCGAAATTGCTGAAGATGGCTGGGCTCGCTAAATGATGTCTTCGCCATGCCATTACACACTCGATCCCCAGCCCCGGCGGTGCCCTTCGCGTTGAGTTGGCTCGTCTTGCTTATCGCATTTTCGTTTGCCTCTCCGACTCTCCGGGCCGCTGTTGGTGCCAGCTACGAACAAGAACTGGCTGCGGCAAAAGCCCTCGGATCCGAAGGCTCCTGGGCCAAGGCCCGCGAGGCGTATGCGGGCGCGCTGACCCTAGCTCCTAATCGAGACAGCCATCGCTGGTGCGAGCTATGGCTGGAGGATGCCACCTGGCGTGGCGAAGCGACGCTCCGCTTGTCGGCGTATCGTGCGGGGGTCAAGAAGCATCTGGACGCCTACAATTCGTTCCTCAAGCCCTACGCCGACGGCCAGCTCCGCGATGAATTCTGGATGGCCGCGCTCCAGTCCGAGGCCGACTTCGAGAGATCACGCAACGACTTTCGGCATTGGAGCATGCGCCTGGATATCGCCGACTACCTGGCAAATCAGGCTCCCTCGGCTGAGGCGGCGCGCCGCTACGTGGGCTTCCTGCGCCAACTCTTCGCGTTGAGCGGGCCAATCTACGGGTGGCCCGACGGGCGCCTACTGGCCCACCTTGACAATGGCGCTCGGATCGGGGCAATGGCCGACGACCGGGCGTGGTGCCTACTTTTGATCGCCTCACTCTCAGCCGAGAAGGCAGATCTCTCTTTGACAGAGCGGGACGAGCTCTGGCGGTCTGCGCTGGTCGGATCTCACGCCACTCTCTGGGAGCCTCTGGTGCGTGCAGAGGAGCTGATCTGGAGGATCCGTCGACGGTGCGGAAAGAACCCGCCGGAAGGATCACCTGCAGACGCGGCTGCTGCCCTGGTCGCGCTTGAAGCGATGCGGTCTGAACTGTCTCCGTTGTCCGGGGCCGAGGCCGCCCAAGCCGTCAAAGCTCTCCAGGCTTTTGGGCAAAGACTCGCTGAACGAAAGTTGATTTTGACCGCTCCGGAGCAGGTGCCTCAAGGAACCCCCGTGCGTTTCAGCTTTGGAGCGGCGAACCTCCAGTCACTTCATGCAACCCTGGTCCAGCAGCCGCTGAAGAGCTGGCTGGCAGCCGCGGCAAATGACAATGAAGAGCGTGATGCTGACGAACGAATCATCCGCGAATGGGACGTCGCGCTGGCTGACGTGCGTCGCGGAGCATGGACTACGAACGCTGTGGAGGCTGCCCCGCGCCTCGATCCTGGGATCTACCAGCTTCGACTGGTCGGCAGCGCCGGCGCTGAGAGCGTGAGCCAGACAGCGGAATTCATCGTCTCAGACTTCGGGGGAGTGGCATTCACTGACGAGAACGGTGTGACTGACGTTTTTGTGGAAAGATTGGTCACCGGAGAGCCAGTGCCCAACGCGGCGGTGAAAGGCTTCGTCGGTGCCCATGAGGTGCCGATTGGGCCCCTTGAGACGAAAACTGACGTCGAGGGGCGATTCCGTATTCCGGCTTTGACGCCTGAATCCGATTCGGGGCGGACCGAGATCCTGGCAGCCGCGGTCGACGGGCAGCCGATAGCACTCAAGAGGTGGGTCAGGGGCCGGGGCCGCTTCGTCGATCGCATGATTCTTGATGCCATCTTCGATCGGCCGATCTACCGCCCTGGTGAGACCGTGCATTGGAAGCTGATCGCGCGCGAGCGAGACCGTGGGCGTTTTGTTCTGCCCTCGGAAACCCCGGGCCTCGTGCTTGGGGTGGAGCTAAACAACGAACCGATCTTTGGTCCGGCGCCGCTCAAGTTCGACTCGTTCGGAACCGCCCAAGGGGAGCTTGTGATACCGGCAACCGCGAAACCGGGCGAGGCGAACATTGTCGTCGGAGTAGGCGAGGATGAAAAAGCCAAGCGTCTTGGATGGCTCCATGAGGTGTTTCGAGTGGACAACTTCGTGGTGCCCGCAATCGAGGCCAAGATCGAACTGGCTAGTGGCGTTGATTCCCTGCGTCCCGGGCGCGCAATTACGGTTCGGGCCAATGTCTCATATCTTTCTGGCGGGCCAGTGACGGACGCCAAGGTCGAATGCAGGTTTTCGTGCAGCTGGTTCGCCGCAGCCGATGAACAGGGTCGTTTTCCTGCTGGGCCGGAGGCCCAGACTTGGATGCAGGCGCTGGCCCGCGAGCCGCAGCGCGGCAAGACCGACGCCGCGGGAGTGGCAGAATTCAAGCTGCAGCTGCCGCCGGATCTCGCGGATAGCTGGCTCTCTGCGGACGTCAGCGTGCTGCCCGACGGTGCAGCCGAGGTGAAGGCGCGGTCCGCATGGGGGATCAATCGATCGGGAGTCTTCCTCGACACGCAGGAATGGCGTCAACCGCTGGAGACTAGGCCCGGGGCGGATCTCATCTTCGATGGGCGAATCCTTAGTGGAGCCAATGCGCCGGTCCCGTTTCATGGCATAGCCAGACTGGTCGAATTGTCCTGGGCCGAGGCATGGCTGGATCCAACTGGTTCCGTTGTTGTCGGAGTCGACTTAGCGCGGGTTCCTCGCGGCCGGGAGCCATTGGGGCAAAATGGAGATCGCTCGGCCTGGCGCCGTCTGCATGGAGGGTACTCGGAGACGATCGTCGCTACCCAGCCGGTGAGCACAGACGCCCAGGGCCGGTTCAACGCGCGATTCAAGGTGCCCCGAACAGGTGTCTTCCAGATTCAGGTCTACCGTGACGACACGCTTGTCATCGGTGGGGATCGCGACTTGACGGTCGGACCGACCGTTTTCGCCGTCGATACCCAGACCGAAACACTCTCACTTCCGCCTGATCAGGGATTCATTCTGGGACCTTCGTCCGTAGCACCAGCGCAGCCCTTCGATCTTTTGGCGGTTCTGCCGGAAGGGATCAAAAGCGGCTGGATCAACCTTTGCGGGGAAGACTCGGTGATAACCCAGCGGATAGTTCCGCACGGAAGGGTTGCGCACATCACCATCGGTCGGCCACCGGCATTGGCGGGCTATGCCAGAGCGGAGCTCGTTTGGAGAACTAGCGACGAGCAACGCGTCGGATCGGCCAGTGCCATCTGTTCATTTCCTTGCAGGGACTCCAGTCTTCCGCTCCGCGTTTCGCTCACAGCAAAGGAGGCACTGGCCCGGCCGGGCGCGGCTTCGACCGTGGGAGTCAAGGTCGCCCTTCCCAGCGGGAAGTCCGTAAAAGCGGAACTTGGTATTACGGTATTCGACGAGGCGGTGGCGATACTCGCCGGCCGGTCAGGTCAGATCAACCCCGTGGGCTTCGGGCAGATTCAACACATCACCTCCGTCAGAAGTGAGTCGTTTGGCTCACGCCTTACTAACGAACCGGCGCCGATGGCGGACAATCGGCTGGGAGAAATACCCTTGGCGACTAGCACGGGGGTAATAAGCCCAGGCTCAGGGGGCTATCCCGGCGGGATCTACGTGACGGATGAAAGCGATGGAGAAGTTGTCCTCCTGTCTCCGTTTTGCGTCGAGTCTGCCGAGGACGAAGGATACCAAGCTTCAGAGACGCTGGCGGGCACGCGCGTTCGCACGGAGCTGCGCGATGTGAGGCCGATGAATGCTGTCGAAGGAGCCGATCCTAGTCTCAAGATCGAAGTCCGGCGGCACTTCAGTTCGACCGCCTTCTGGGCGCCGGACATTGTGACGAGCGACACAGGCGAAGCCACGGTATCGTTCAAATACCCGGACAATCTCACGCAGTGGCGGCTCGAGGCCTACGCCGTCGGTGCTGATGGGAACACTTTTGGCCGCACTGCAGCGTACACGCGCACATCGCTGCCGTTTCAGGCGCGACTCCAATTGCCACGGTTTCTGGTGGCCGGTGATACCGTGGAGCCAACAGCGGTGCTGGTCAACCGCACTGATTCCGACACAATAGCCAGCGCCGAATTGAATGTGACCGGTCCTGTCGTGGCAATGGACCCGACGCAACAATCGAGGAATGGAATCGCGATCGCAAAGCAAGGTGAAGCCCATACCGCCTGGACCGTCCGGGCCAAAGCCGCCGGGGAGGCGGAACTGACCCTCAAAGGCCGGACTGAAAGCGATGGCGATGCGCTCGTGCGGACTCTCACCATACTCGAAGATGGCATTCAGCAGCAGACGGCGGCGACGGGGAAGCTCGCCCCTGACGCGAATTCGCTCGTGCTGAAACTCGAACTGCCCGGATCATTGGATCCTAGACGGACGCGGGTAACCGTGCAACTCGTCCCGAGCTACGCTGCGGCCATTTTGGACGCGCTTCCCTATCTCGTGGACTATCCCTACGGCTGTGTGGAGCAGACTATGAGCCGCTTTCTTCCGGCGGCGATCGTGCAAAAGACCCTGACGGACCTAGGGCTAAGCGCTGCAGAAGTGGAGCAGCGCATTCTCCGCAATGAAACAAAAGCCGATGCAAGGCGTCGTTCAGCCACCGGGGGCTTGAACAAGATCGGTGACGTCGCCCAGAAGAGCCTCGCCCGTCTTGCCGAAGCTCAGCGCAGTGATGGCGGCTTCGGATGGTGGCCGGGAGCTGGATCCACCAATCTCTGGATGACCAGTTATGTTGCCTGGGGTTTAGCCGTCGCCCGGACTGCAGGAATTGACGTGCCAACCCAGCTCGAAGCCAACACGCAGCATGCGCTCGTTCGAGCGCTGTCAATTGACGAAGACGTGACTGACGAGCACGCGTGGGCCCTCGCTGCACTGGCTCACGCGAGATTTGACGACAAGAATTCAAATACGACCGTGCAGGCAGCCTTCGAACGCGTATTCGCCGCGCGCGAGAAACTCTCGGCGACTGGCCGTGCTTGCCTGGCCCAGGCGGCAGCCAGGCTGAGCAGCGCCGAACAGCGGGCCATCCTTCTGCGCAATTTGGAAAACGGCCTGGAACGGGTTCGTTCCCCCGATCTCGGTGACACGGCGCACTGGGGCGAGACTGCGGGCTACTGGCGGGCGACGGATGGGGCTGTCGAAGCGACTTCGCTCACGTTGCTGGCGTTGCTTGAACTCAACCCGAAACACCCACTCGTCGATCCGGCGACGAACTGGCTGGTGCTTAACCGCCGCAGTTCGCACTGGCAGAGTACCCGAGACAGTGCTTTCGCCGTCCTCGCGCTTACCCGGTACATCGCGCAACGCCGCGAACTCGGCGGCGAAGTCGAAGCAGAGCTTTTCGCAAACGGCGATAGTCTTGGACGGGTGAAACTGAATCGGGATTCTCTGCTGAAGAATCCGGTGGGCGTTACGGTGCCGACGGCGGCGCTCCGGCCCGGGACAAATTCGTTCACGCTAAGGCGCGTTGCCGGCAAAGGCCCACTCTACGTCATGCCGGTGGCCTCGGCATGGGCAGCGGGTGATGCCGTGAAACCTGCCGGGCACATGGTGAGCGTTGTGCGCGGCTTCGTGCGCCAGAAATCCGAGCCGACCCTGATTGGAACCTTGAAGATCACACCGGAGCCATTACCTGATGGCGGAAGTGCGACGGCAGGGGAACGGGTCACTGCAATAGTGAAGATCACTGTGCCGAACGATCTGGAATACGTGATGATCGAAGTGCCCAAACCAGCGGGCTGCGAGCCGCTCAATGCCCTGAGCGGCTGGGATGCTAGAATTCACAAGGCGATGGAGACATCAGAGAGTGCCGGGCAGGACGAAGGCGAACCGATCTACCGCGAGGAGCGCGACGACAAGAGCGTGTTCTTCCTCGACAGCCTTGATGCTGGCACCTGGGAAATTCGCTTCGGCATGCGCGCGGTTACTCCCGGAGATTTCCGGGCATTGCCGGTGCAGGTGACTGCGATGTATGTGCCTGAAATCGCTGCAAACTCAGGCGCCCAACGCGTAAAGATTCAGCGAGCCCGGTGAATCGGCTCGGTTTTTCGGGGCATCGCTGCTGATCGAAGCGCAGGGCTGAACCGCTTGGTCTGCTCGACTACCCTTAACGCCGCAGCGAGCTCTTCAAAAGTGGCCCAGAAATGGCCCAGTGAATTTTCGACAGGAAAGCGAGGCTTCGGTATCTCGTTGCTGGTAAATGGTGGCAAGGCCCGGAATCGAACCGGGGACACAAGGATTTTCAGTCCTCTGCTCTACCAACTGAGCTACCTTGCCGAAAGCGAAAGACGGTCAGCAAAAGAAGGGCGCCGGATGACGTCAACGGGGAATTCGCCCGGCGCGCGATCTTGAAATCGTGGCATGAAGCCGCTCCTACAACTTTTGTTTCGGAATCCGAAGCAAAAGTGTCCTCCGAAGCTTCAGCGAAGGAGGATATTACCCTCGGGAGGCGGAGCCGGTTAGCCGGATATTTCACACCTACAGTGTACACCCTGGACAACCTGCAAACTGGAGTGGCGACGCCCCCGCCAGCCTCCGCCAAGGCTTCGGCCCGGTCCGTCGCCGAAACGCGGTCTCGCCGTAGGCCGGAGGGCGAAGGCGGATCGCCGTTTTTCAGAGAGACACGCGACGAGGGCGTCGCGTCCCCATGAAATACCCGGGTTCGTCCGGCAGACCTTCCCCGCCCTGTTTGCGTTTGGCGGCGAGCTGCGTTGCTTTGCCGCATCATGGTCGCCTTTCCTCACGCCTTCGCCGCCAAGGATTCATCCGTCACCGGTCCCGAACGGGTGGACCCGGTCCGGCGTCATGCGATCGACCGCACCGACCTGCTCGACGCCTACTCGGAGGCGGTCGCTAGCGCGGTCGAGAAGACCCAGGCCGCAGTGGTCCACATCGAGGTGCGCGGCGCGGGTTCGTCCGCGGCGGACGGCACCGCTGGCGGCAGCGGCTCGGGATTTTTTATCTCCCCCGACGGCTACCTCATGACCAACAGCCACGTGGTCCACGGCGCGGGCGAAATCCGGGTGTTTCTCGCCGACGGCCGACGGCTGGCAGCCGAACTGGTCGGCGACGACCCCGAGACCGACCTCGCCGTCCTCCGCGTTGGCGGCGGCGACTTCACCCACCTGGCCTTTGCCGATTCCAACGAAATCCGTCCGGGGCAGATCGCCATCGCCTTGGGGAGCCCGATGGGATTCCAGCAAACTATCACCGCCGGCATCGTCAGCGGCCTGGGCCGCTCGCTGCGCAGCGCCTCCGGCCGGCTGATCGACAATATCATCCAGACCGATGCGGCGCTCAATCCCGGCAATTCCGGCGGCCCCCTCGTCAATACGCGGGGCGAGGTCATCGGCGTCAATACCGCCATCATCCGGCCGGCGCAGGGCATCTGCTTCGCCATCGCCAGCAACATCGCGCGCTGGGTCGCCGGCTGGCTTATCAAGGATGGGCTCATCCGCCGCAGTTCCCTCGGCATCGCCGGCCAGAACGTGCCGCTGCTGCGCAAGCTGGTGCGCCATTACCGACTGCAGGTCGAGACCGGCGTGCTCGTCGCGGCGGTCGAGCCCGGCAGTCCCGCCGCCACCGCCCGCCTGCGGGAAGGCGACATCATCATCGGCCTTGATGACGAACCCATCGCGGCGATCGACGCGCTGCACAAGCAGCTCACTGCCGAGCGCATCGGCCGGCCCTCCACGCTGACGATCCTGCGCCACACCGAGCGGCTGACGCTCCCGGTCTGGCCGCAGGAATCGCCCGGCCCGCAAAATTGACGTACCGTCATCGGCCTCAGGCCACGAGCGCAAGGGTTGACTGTGCCCAACCAATCCTTCTTCGGCGCCGCTTGGCGGAACTCCTGTGGGAGTGAGCGGGAAGCCCGAACAGCACCTGGCAGTTAGGCAGCCCTGAGGCTGTTGGTTGGGAATGCAGGGGCCTGCTTGCCCGCGCCGCGGCGGCGGGGCTGGCAGGCGATCTGATCTCCGTGAGAAGCATTTTGCCGCCACCAGCCCAGGAAACCTGCTCGGCCCGGCTCCCCGCGCTAACTCGCACGAATACCCATCCTCAGGGCTACTTGATCTTGTTGGGCTTACTTTTATATATTGACCTACTATTTCATCTGTGTCTCCCTTTTATCCGAAATGACAACCCAAGTCGAGACGGTCTACTTTTCCAGCAAAGGGCAGGTGGTGATTCCCCGGCGGCTCCGGCGGGAGTTTGAAATTGAGGAAGGCACCCGGGCCTCGGTGCAGGCCACGTCACAGGGTATCCTGATCAAGCCGCTCACGCGCACCTACATCAGAAGCCTGCGGGGATCGCTCAAGGGCCACGGCGTGATGAAAGCGCTGATGGAAGACCGGAAACGCGAACGGGAGCTGTGACATGGCCACCAAGGTCCTGGACAGTTGGGCGCTCATCGCCTTTTTCGAAGACGAGCCAGCGGCGGAAGATGTGGAAAAGTTGCTGCAACAGTCGGCGGACGGCAGGCACAAACTCCTGCTGAGCGCCGTGAACTGGGGTGAGGTTTACTACAGCACCATGCGGGAGGTGTCACAGGAGGCGGCCGAGCAGAAGGCGCGGGAAATCGCCTCCCTCCCCATTGACATCATCGGTGTCGGCGACGATTTGGCGCTGGTCCGACAGGCGGCAATCTACAAGGCCACCCACAAGATGTCCTACGCCGATTGCTTTGCCGCAGCTCTGGCCAAGCTCAGAAACGCCGAGCTCGTCACCGGCGACCCGGAGTTCAAGGAGGTCGAACAGGCAATCAAGATTCAGTGGCTTGCGTAGGACACAAGCAAGCTTCACGACAATCTATCGGGCCGTCTTCACTGCAGCCGGAACGGCAGGCGCTGCAGCCGTGAAATCATCTCGGCCTGAATGTCGGCCGTGTGCTGATCGCGCGCATTGTCGCCGGTCTTGATCGTTTTCGCGGCCAGGAAGTTGTCGATCACGGCGCAGTAATTGTTGTTCACCATGATGCCGAGCAGCTCGCCGGTCTTGCTGAACACGAGGTCCCCCGCCGAGGGGGTGAACTCGCCGACGAGGTGCTTGATGAACCGGTTGTCCATGCGCACGTATTGCGGTGTCGTCGAGTCGAGCTTGAAGGACACCTCGCCATAGCCCGAGCCGCCGTTGCTCACCAGCATGGCCTCGGTGAATTTGAACGGCTCCAGCGCCGTCTGGTAGACCTTGACGCCCAGGCGCGCCGCGAGATCGGACGGGACGGGGATGACAATGACGCGCGGATCAATCGAGAGGAAGTGGAACTCGGTGATGGACGCCGTCACGGGGGCGCGGCCGAACTGCCCGGTGATGCGGGCCCAGTCGGCCGGCACTTCGTTACTGGTGACCGGAAACGGCGTCTCGTTGGCGTGGACGAGGGCATAAACGGCCTTCCCGTCGGTCACGAGCACGGTCCTGGTCTCCTTCTCCCGGTTGATGGTGCCGAAAAGGGATTTGCGGGAGGCGGTCAGCGTGGTGAACACGCGGTTGGCGAGGAAGTCGTTGAAGAGCACATTGGCGTTGATCGGGCGGTTCTCCCGGATCTCCTGCGCGATTTCCCCGGATTTTTCGGCAAGCTTGCCCACCCCCTCGGCGAGCTGCCCGGTCTGGGCGAGCGCCTTTTGGCGCTCCTGCCGCTCAACCTCGACCTGCTGTTTCGTCTCCGCAAGGTTTTCGCGCAGCAGCGTCTTTTCCTGTTCGGCCACCTTCACGGCCACGTTCAACCCCTCGATGCGCTGCTGGGCCTCGGCCTGCTGCCGCGAGAGCGCGCTGATCTGCTGCTGCTGGCGCTCGGTCTCCGCCTGCTTGGCCTCGAGGTCGCGCAGGATCTGCGCCAGCCGCTCCTTGGTCATGGCCGCGTCCTGCGAGGCGGCGGCGACGCGCTGGTTCAGCTCGCGGACGTTCTGCTGCGTGACCGCGAGCGAGGACTCAAGCTGGGATTTGTCCGTCTGGAGCTGATGCAGGTTTTGCTCGCGGCCCTGGAGCTCGGCCTGCGTGGCCTGCAACTGCGCAGCCATCCGCTCGCGGGTGCCCTGTTCATCCTGCAACGAGAGGCGCATGAGCTCGACCAGATCCTGATTCTGCGGCGGCGAGTTGCCCGCCACCTCCGGCACGGGCGCCGTCCGCGGCTGGGTGGGCGCCGCCTTCTCCCATCGCGTCAGGGCGATGAGGTTGAGGAAGAGGAAGTCGATGACGATGAGAAGGAGCGTCTTGTTCATGACGCAACCGGGGCGGGCTGAGCAGCGGGCGCGACCGGACCCTGGGCCGCCAGGATGAGCCGCCGCTTGTAGCCGCGCACATGGCGGATCTTGACGAAGGCCACGCAGACGATGCCGAAAAGATTGGAGGAGTATGCCGCCAGCAGGTTGGGCTCGATCACTCCCAGCACCTGCAGGACGAGGGCGGCGGCCGTGCCCATCATGCCGACATAGAGGCCGCTGTCGAAAAGGTTCTCCTCATTTTCCATGAGCCGCAGCTTGAGCAGCGGGGGCAGGCCCTGGCGGTCGATCTCCCCGATTTTCAGAAGACAGGCCAGGTAAGTGGCGACCTGCAACAAGGCGAAGACGCCGATGGAGACGATGGTTGATGTGTCCATGGTGATATGACTGTTGGTTGAATTTGAAACGGCGGGCGTGGCGATGTTGGCCAGCACGGGGATGACGAGTTTGAAACGGTATTCCGAGGGCGGAGCCGCCTTGAGGAGGAACGGCTCGGTCGTGATGATGATGACAAAGGAGATGAGCAGCGCCATGGCGCTACTCTGGATACGCGGCAGAACCCGGCTGTCGGCGGCGCTTTGAGCGACGCGCCGCAGCGGGGAGAACAGCCAGCGATCCAGTCCGCGCAGGATGAGAAAGGCCCCGAGAAAGTAGCCGAGGTACTTGGCGACCAGCGAGATCCTCGGATGCAACAGGGCGAACGTCCCCAGGAGATCGACCGGCGCCGCCAGTCCATGGTTGACCGGCACCTGGCGCAGCAGGAGCTGCTGCACGGCCCCCTGCCCGTAGCCGAGCGCGAAGCGCAGATCCGTGGCCCCCGCCTTGCCATAAAGGAGCAGATACCCGGCGGCGCTGTCGGCCGACCGGCTGAACAACGCCCCGGCATAGAGGAGCGGCAGCTGATCGGGCGCGACCTGCGCCAGATGGGCGAACTCACTCACGGTCTTGGTATTGTCGGTCAGGCGCAGCAGTTCGCCCAGTTGGATCCAGTTGAGCCGTCGGCCCAGCGCCAGCAGGTCGAGGTAGAATAGCTCCAGATCGCCGAGCTCGTGCGTGCGGACGGACTCGTCGGCCAGACGCTTCACCTCGCGCTGGAGCGAGGGCGAAAGGTGTTCGCCCTGGTACAGCAGGGCGGTAAGCAGGACGACGGCATCCAGCGGCTGGCCGCCGGGCCGCGCAGCCGGCACGAAACGCGTCGTGCGCGGCACGTCGCGCGTCTGCAGCACGGTCTGCACGCCGGGCGACCGGGAGTTGGCCAGGTAGCGGCGCAGGGAGTCGCGCGCATGCTCCGTGATGAAAAACGTGAGCACCGGCGTGCTCTCGATGCGGCCGGTGTTCTCCTTGAGGTTGAAAAGCGGATCAAGGAAGGGATCCCAGCCGCCCCAGGCCACGAATTCCCGCTGCCGCGTGGCAAACGCCGCCAGCGCCTCCGCCAGCCGGGAGGCATGCGGGTCGCCGACCGTCTGCGCGGCGGCCAGCACCAGTGCGGCCGGGCCGGGCTTTTCCGACTCGAGCAGCTGCAGGCCGAAATCCGCGAGCGAGGGCGTGCCCAGGCCCGCCTCGCGCAGCAGCGCCGGGTTGATCGACTTCAGGTTGACCGGCAGCGTCCATGCGCCCGCCACCAGCACCGCCCCGGCGAAAATGAGCGCCAGCGCCGTGGCCGCCGGCGAACCGGCCGTCTGGGGTGCGGGATGAGGCATGGTAGACTCTGACATGACGGAACTTGCGGACAGTAACAATTTAATTGCCGAGCCGGAATGCAAAAAGCACGCTTAACGCCCCCATCGACCCATGTTGCTGCGAATTGTTCACTACAACGAGCCGGTCCTGCGCAAGAAAGGGGACAGAATCACGGTTTTCGACGCCGATCTGGCCCGGCTGGCGGACGACATGGTGGAGACCATGCATGCCGCGGCAGGCATCGGGCTGGCGGCCCAGCAAGTCGGCCGGGCGATCCAGCTCTGCGTGGTCGACCTGCGCGAGGCAGAGGCCGAGTATACTTGGCGGCTCGATGGCACAAAGCCACCCAAGGAACTGTTTATGCCACTGGCTCTCGTGAACCCGCAGGTGAAAGCCGAGGCCAAACCGACGACCGTGGCCGACGAAGGGTGCCTGTCATTCCCGGAGATCCGGGGCGATGTCGAGCGCCCCGACCGGATCACGGTAACATATCAGGATCTGCAGGGTCACGCGCACACGCTGGATTGCACCGGCTGGCTGGCGCGCTGCATCCAGCATGAGGTCGATCATCTCAACGGAGTGCTTTTCATCGACCGCATGGACAAACCGGTCGTCGCCCGGCTCGAACCGGCCTTGAAGGCGCTCAAAAAACAGACCCGCGAAGCCGCGAAGTCCCGGTGACCGTTGCGCCGGTGTGTCCCCTGCCCTCCTCAATCGTCACGATCTTCCGGGTCATGTGCAGCAAAGGCGAAGCCGATAGGCTTCTGTAGCCGGCCTCGTTGAGGCCGGTCAGCCGGGTCAGCGATCCCGGCTACAACCAACGCCCGCACAAACCATCATAACGATTCTGGCGACCCTGACCTTGAAAGTTGAGTGTTGGACGATAGACGTTGAACGCGCTAGCGTTCTTCCATGCCTCGTTCCATTTCCACCCGCACCGGCGACGACGGCACCACCAGCCTGCTCTACGGACAGCGCGTGCCCAAGGATCATCCGCAGATCGAAGCCGTGGGCAGCGTGGACGAGTTCAACGCCGCGCTCGGGCTGGCCAAGTCCCTCTGCCCGGAGGGCGGCCGCCGGGCCGGCCTGGAACTCATCCAGCACGACCTCGTCGCACTCATGGGCGAAATCGCCTGCGCCGAAGCTGACGCCGGACGTTATGCGGCATCAAAATTCACCAGGATCGGCGCCGCCGAAATCGCCCGCGTCGACGCCGCCGTGGCCGCCATCGAGGCGAAAAACGTGAAGTTCGACGGCTGGGCCACACCCGGCGCCAACCAGTGCGCCGCCGCGCTCGATCTGGCGCGGGCCGCCGCCCGCCGGGCGGAGCGCCGGCTCGTCGGATTGCCGCGGCAGGGGAAGACTGTGCGCCCCCTCCTGCTGCAATACCTCAACCGTGTCTCCGACCTGCTCTGGCTCCTGGCCCGCGAGGCGGAGACGGGGAAATAAACGAAGAACACGTCCCAGCCGCTCGCCCCGAACGTAAGCGTCGCTCCGCGTGCCCCCTTGACGGGATCGTAACTACGAGAGTTACGACCGGGGATGGTTTCGTAGTTACGAGAGCTACGAAGCGATGGCGGGTTTCCAGTTGGCCGGCAGCAGCGGGGCGAGGTTGTCCTTGGTGGTCATCCGCGGCAGGCGGGTGAGCACGTCCTTGAGGTAGGCGAAGGGGTCAAGGCGGCGGCGCTGGCAGGAGACCACC
>JAQTYQ010000029.1 GCA_028688225.1 Opitutaceae bacterium
GATGGATTCTTCAAACCGGGCGCTGGCGGCAAGCTGGAGGGAAACTTCCGGATCCATGCCGGGCTACATCGAGCTGGTGCAAGAGTTCCAGCAGGCTATCCGGCACACTGAAGGCGAACGGACGCTGCTGCCGGTCGCACAAGGCGATCGGGTGGAGGCGAGCCGAGCGGGCCAGCTTCAAGGCGGCCCACCACGCCTCGTGGCTGATGCCTGCCGGCTCCGGTTGCCGGCTCAGTTCATCCCAATGCAGATAGCGATCCTGCGGCACCAGCCGATCATAAGCTTCCAGCAGCGCCGCCCACTGCTGGGGAATGATATCAAGTATGGAGGGCGGTTGGTGCATCTATATCCTAATATAATTATATTTAGGATTAAACCGATCCCGTCAAATCCTATTATTAATTCTATTAGGATATAGATCGATCAATGCACTCTCCAGGCGGTCGTGGCCCCGGGCAAGTCACCAAAGCCGGTCCTGCGATCGGTCAGGCCTCCGTCTGCGGACGGTCGGGCTCCGGCCAGTCCAGGTGGAAGAACCGGCCGCGGGGCTGGTCGATCCGCTCGTAGGTGTGGGCACCAAAATAATCCCGTTGGGCCTGGAGCAGGTTGGCCGGGAGCCGGGCGGCGCGGTAGCCGTCGTAGTAGGCCAGGGCGGAGCTGAAAGTCGGCGTAGGCAGCCCATACTGGGCGGCCAGGGCAACGACCTTGCGCCAGTTTTCCTGTGCGCCTTTCACCGTCTTGCTGAAATAGGGGTCGAGCAGCAGGTTGGCCAGCCGGGGGTTGCGTCCGTAAGCCTCGGTGATCTTTTGCAGGAAAGCCGCGCGGATGATGCAGCCGCCGCGCCAGATCCGGGCGATGGCGCCGAAGTCGAGCGTCCAGTAATATTCCTTCTGGGCCTCGCGCATGAGCTGGAAGCCCTGGGCATAGGAACAGATCTTGGAGCAATAAAGTGCGTCGTGGATGGCCTGGAGCAAGGATTTCCGGGACCCGGCGTACCGCTTCCGGGCCGGACCCTTGAGAATTATCGAGGCCGCGACGCGTTCCTCTTTGATGGCGGACAGACACCGGGCAAAGACCGCCTCGGCCACCGTGGGGGCGGGGACGCCCATATCGAGGGCATTAACGCTCGTCCATTTGCCGGTGCCTTTCTGACCAGCGGCGTCGAGGATGACATCCACCAGCGCCTTCTTTTTCGTCACGGGATCCTTTTGCCGGAGGATGTCGGCGGTAATCTCGACGAGATAGGAATCAAGCGGGCCCTGGTTCCAGCCGGCAAAGACGGCGCCGATCTCCTCCGCCTTCATGCCCAGGAGCCCGCGCATCAGATCGTAGGCTTCGCAGATCATCTGCATGTCCCCGTATTCAATGCCGTTATGCACCATCTTCACGTAGTGCCCGGCACCGTCGGGGCCGATGTAGGTGGCGCAAGGCACGCCACCCTCAACCGGCCGGCCGGGTTGCGCCCCCGGAATGGGCCGTCCGGTCTTCGCGTCCACCTTGGCGGCGATGGCGTTCCAGATCGGCTCCAGCTCCCGGTAGGCGGCGGGGTCTCCGCCCGGCATGAGTGAGGGACCAAACCGGGCTCCGGTCTCGCCGCCGGAAACACCCGAACCGATGAAACGCAGTTTCTTTTCGCGGAGGGTTTTTTCCCGGCGGATGGTGTCGGTCCATTTGGCGTTGCCGCCATCGATGATGATGTCGCCCGGCGCGAGCAGCGGCATCAGGCTGTCAATGACCGCGTCGGTGGCCGCCCCCGCCTGGACCAGAATGATGATCTTGCGCGGCCGCGAGAGGGATTGGACGAATTCCTGGAGCGCCGCCGCGCCGATCAAACCGCCGGGGGTGTCGGGATGCTCCGCGACAAACTTGGTCGTCTTCTCGGTCGTCCGGTTGTAGACCGAAATTTGAAAGCCGTGGTCGGCGATATTCAGGGCCAGATTTTGACCCATCACGGCCAGACCGATGAGTCCGATGTCCGAGTGTAATTTTGGCATGCGTGAACAGGCATTTGGCGGAAAAGACTCCTAAAACCAACCAAAATTCCCGGCGCGCTTCCTCTCCGATCCGGCCGCGCCTGTTAGTCCCGATAGGTGGGTCGCTGGGGGAAGAAAGGCGCAATCTGATTGATCACCGGGGTGAGGAACTTCGGTTCATTGCGTTCGTACACCCAGGTGAAGCCCACCACCATTACCGTCACCAGAATGACTATCCCCAGCACCAGCTTGTTCATCTTCGCCGCCCGTTTGATGACGATGACGGCAACGATCAGGACCAGGATGATCAGCCCGAGGTTGACCACGTCTTTCCTGGGCAGATGGCGCAATTTTTCCATCACACTGGCGGCAAGGAAAAGCATGCGACAAAAGTTAACCCCCCCCGGCTTCGGACACGAGTCGATTTTGGCCCGGAATACGTTTTACGTTTTTCTTCCCGGCCCCGGGTCGTTTGGCCCGGCCGCCGGGGGCTGGATCCACTCCATGGAGCCGCCGGCGTAATGCTCCTTCTTCCAGATCGGCACGCGTTTTTTCATCTCATCGATGATATACCGGCAGGCCGCGAAGGCCGCGGCCCGATGCTCGGCGGTCACGCCGGCCCACACGGCTATTTCGCCGATCTGCAGCCGGCCGACCCGGTGCACGCACCGGGCGGAGAGGATGGCAAACTTCTCCCACGCCTCGGCCACGATCCGCGTGCCTTCCTTTTCGGCAAGTTCGCCGTAGGCCTCATATTCCAAGCAACGGACTTCCCGGCCCTCGTTGCGGCTGCGCACCCGGCCCTCAAATGAGACGCTGCCCCCGGCGCGGGTTTCATACAGCTCCCGCTGCAGGGCCTCGGGATTGAGCGGCACAGACGAAAGACGAAACATGGCGTCTATCCTCCGGCAAACGGGGGGATGAACGCCACGCTGACTCCGTCGGCCAGCGGCGTGTCCCACGGCGCGAAATCGTCGTTGACCGCCACCTGCAACCGCCCCGCCGGCAGGGTGAAGCGGTGCCGGTCCCGCAATTCCTCATAAAGCCCGGCGGGCGTCTCCGCCGCAGTCCTCACCTGCTCCTCCGCGCAACCGGCCTGCTCCCGCAGCTGGGCGAAATACCGCACCTGCACGCGCTTCGGGGAGGCGCCGGCTCCGCCGGCCGGATTGGGCTGGCCTCGAGGAATCATCGGGAAGCCGCCCGGTAGTTTTTCTTGCCGCCGGTCTTTTCCAGCAGCCGGACTTCCCGGATCACGATGCCGTGGGCCACTGATTTGGCCATGTCGTAGAGCGCGAGCGCGGCCACGCTGGCGCCGGTGAGCGCTTCCATTTCCACCCCCGTCCTGGCATGGGTCTTCACCCGGCAATGGATGGCGATTTCTCGTCCATTCTTTGCCGTCGTGATGTCGATCTTGCAGTCCTCAAGCGGCAGGGGATGACAAAGCGGGATCAGATCGCTCGCCTTTTTCGCGCCCAGCACGCCGGCCAGCACGGCGGTCTGGAAAACCGGCCCCTTCTTGGTGGCGATATCCCCGTGCCGGAGACGGCCCGCGAGCGCGGCGGGCAGCGATACCAGCGCCACGGCATGGGCGGTCCGCCGGGTCACCGGTTTGCCGCCGACATCAACCATCGCCGGCCGGTTCCTGGCATCGAGGTGGGATAACATCGCGTTAACTTCCTTCACTGGCGTCAGGTCGCAAACGGAATCTGCACGGCCGCGGAGCGGGTCAGGCCCACGGCCAGAAACGCACGGCCGTGCCGGCGGCAAAATCGTCCGGCCCGGCCGGCAATTCCACAAATCCCTCGGTGCCCGCCAGACCGGTGAAATCGCCGGAGGTGTTGAGGGGCGCGGGCGTCGCCTGCTGCTCGCCGCGCGGTCCGGGGCTGATTTTCACCGGGAGAAATGCCGTCAATTGCGCGGCTGCGGCCGCCGGCGCCGTGAGCACCGCCCACTGCGGGGCCGCCTCGGCGGCGCCGCTCATCTTCGCCAAGGCGGGCAGGACATAACGATGCAGGCAAATGTACGACGAGGCCGGATTGCCCGGCAGGGCGAAGATCGGTGTGCGCCGCGGGCTGAGTCCGAACCAGAAAGGCCTGCCCGGCCGCTGGGCGACGCCCTGAAAGAGTCTGCCGACGCCGAGCTCGTCCAGCACCTGCGGCAGAAAATCAAACCGGCCCTTGGAGACGCCGCCGGTGAGCACCACCACATCGTACTCGGCGATGATATGCCAGAGCCGGTGTTCGATCTCATGCCGCATGTCGTGCAGGTGGTACCGTTCCACACGTGAATGGCCGGCGGCCATGAGCGCGGCGCGCAGGGCATAATCGTTGGACCGCCGGATCTGGTGCGGCGCCACCGGCGAACTCACTTCCACCAGTTCATCGCCGGTCGCCACCACGGCGATCTCCGGCTGCAGGGTCACCGCGAGATGGGCATAGCCGCAGGCCGCCGCCACGGCGACTTCCCGCCCGGTCAGTTTCACGCCCGCCGGTATGACCACGGATCCGGCGGCATGGTCCGATCCCCGCCGATGCACCGCCTGGCCGGCGGCAATGGTCGCGGCGGCGATGGTCACCTGCCCGTTGGTGCGGACGGTCTCTTCATAAGGCACGACCGTATCGGTGCCGCCAGGCAGCACCGCCCCGGTCATCACCTCCACGCAGGCGTCGCCCGCCGGGAGCGAAAGCGCGATGGTGCCCGCCGCCTGGAGTCCCGCCACGCGGAAGTCTCTCCTCCCCGCCCGCCAGGCCTCGTACCGCAGGGCATAGCCGTCCATTGCCACCCGGTCGAACGGCGGCAGGTCGCGATCGGCCACCAGTGGCTGTCGCAACACGCGGCCGTGGGCGTTCGCCAGCGAGCAATCCTCGGCCGGGAGCGGCGCCACGTTCTTCCACACCGTTTTTTCGGCCTCGGCAACGGAAAGCATGGTTGGACTCTAGCACGGCCCCGGGTGGGGCACAGGGGAAATGTCACCGTCCTGTCCCTGATCGCAAGCCGCGGCGGGTTTTTTGCCCGCCGGACCAGACCGGCGATGGTTTCGCGCGCCCGGTTTTGCGCTTCGGCGGCTTTGCTTTTACGTCTTTCTCTTCATGTCCGACCTCCGCGACCAGTATTTCCGGCCGCTGCGTGATCTGCGGGTTTCGGTGACCGACCGCTGCAATTTCCGCTGTCCCTACTGCATGCCCGCGGAGGTGTTTGGGCCCGCCTATGCGTTCCTCAGCGACGAGCAGTGCATGTCGCTGGCGGAACTCGACCTCGTCCTGCGCCTGTTTGTGCGGGCGGGGGTGGGGAAGGTGCGGATCACCGGCGGCGAGCCGCTGCTGCGGCCCGAGGTGCCCGCTCTCGTCCGCCTGCTCAAGCACGAGTTGCGCGTGCCGGATGTGGCGCTGACGACCAACGGCTGGCTGCTGGAGCGCCTCGCCCCCGAGCTGCGGGCCGCCGGACTTGATCGTTTGAACGTCAGCCTCGACAGTCTCCGTCCCGAAACCTTCGTCCGTCTGAGCGGTGGCGGCCGGGACCGGCGGCTCGAGCGCGTGCTGCAGGGCATCGCGGCCGCGGCCGCCCTCGGCTTCCCGATCAAAATCAACATGGTGGTGCAGCGCGGGGTGAACGACGGCGATATTCCCGCGCTGGCGGCCTGGACACGCGAACACGGCTTCACCCTGCGCTGCATCGAATTCATGGACGTGGGCAATCACAACGGCTGGTGCCGGGACCTGGTTGTGCCGGCCCGGGAGATCGTGGCGCGCATCTCCGCCTTGTGGCCGCTCGAGCCGTGCGCACCCGCCTACCGCGGCGAAGTCGCCGCGCGCTACCGCTACCGGGACGGCCGCGGCGAGATCGGCTTGATCAGCAGCGTCACCGCGCCTTTCTGCCGCGACTGTCATCGGGCGCGCCTTTCGGCTGATGGAAAGCTTTATACCTGCCTCTTTGCCTCCTCGGGTTGGGACCTGCTGGGTGCGCTGCGCGCCGGCGCAAGCGCGGAGGAGCTCTTCACCTGTCTGGAGCGGGTGTGGCGCGGCCGGCTTGACCGCTACTCCGATGAGCGCGCGGCGCTGCTCGCCCATCATGAAACGCGCCGGAAGATCGAGATGAGCTACATCGGCGGGTAAAAGCCCCTTCTTCCGCCGTTTTCGCCGGCGGATCCCCTCATTGATACCGGGCGGGGCGACCGAAGTAATCGAGCATCCAGACTTCGCGCCACACCCGGAAGCGGCCCTCGTAAGTCATCTTGCCGAACTCATCGCGCTGGTCATGGGGAAGCAGAAACCCCAACTCGGTATTGAGGCGTTCGAGTTCGAACTGCTGCTGGTTGAGATCCTCCACCGGCTCCACCGTCCAAGGCTCGGGCGTCTCGCCGGCGGCGAGCAGGCGTTGCTGATGCCGCTTCAGGAGCGCGGGCAGCCGGCGTCTCCACGGGCTTCTTTCCACCAGCCAGTTCTCGGGGTAAAAACCGCCAAAGGGCAGATAGAGATTGTCGGTGACGTAACGCATTCCGTCCTTGGTGCGCGAGGTAAGCGTATAACAGACGGCGATGGCGCCGTTGGCCTGGGGAACAAAGGTCACCTGCATGCGCGTTTGCGCCTTCGGATCCTGGTAGATGGAGAGCCGGAGGTAGATGCCGCCGCCGATTTCCGCCTTCAAGGCCTGCACCTGGACATAGCGGCCGGCCCGCAGCCACTCCCGTACTTTCAGCAGGCGGGGGTGGGTGGGCCATTCTTCACCACTGGTGTTGACCACGTAGCGGGGGAACAGCGGCATCGGGCTCTGGCTGAGCGCGGCAATGGCGATCCAGTTGTATGCCGTCTCCAGCAGAAACCAGATGAGAAACAGGGTCAGCGCCACCACCCAGTACGGCCGGGAGCTCCAACCCCATTCGATCGCCAGGAACGCGCCGCCGCCCGCGAACAACAGCCAGCGCAACCAGCGCACGAAAATGGCGATGACGGGTGAAGCCTGCCGCAGGTTGAGCGAGAAAAGGACCAGCGAAAGGATGGCGGCTGCCAGCAGAAGATAGACGGGATCAAATGCCACGGGTTAAGGGGACTCCGCTTGAGACGCCGGGGTCGGGCGCCGTTCTGCCGTATGGCAGAAGGATTAGCTCAGCCGCACGGGCATGATGACGCAGATAAAGCTTTCCAGCGTCTTGAAAACGCCCGGGCTGACCTCGTCCTTCAGTTCGAAGAAAACCTCATCCTTGGTCAGCGCCCGCAACGGATCCATGACGAACTGCGGGTTGAAAGCCACCTGCAGGTCCGGTCCGCTGTAGGAAATCGCCATCGACTCATGGGATTCGCCAAAGTCGGGGCTGGAAGCCGCGATTTCCAGCAGATTGCTGGTGAGCTTGATTTTGACGGAATTGGACTTCTCGCTGCAGACCAGCGCGGCGCGGTGGACGCATTGCAGGAAGAGCTCCCGCTCCAGCTTGATGCGCTGATGTGTCTCCTTGGGGATGACTTGCTGGTAGTTGGGATAATTGCCTTCCACCACCTTGGAGAAAAGATAGATGTTCTCCACCAGCCCGCTGGTGTCTTTTTCCGTAGCCAGCTGGAAGGACGCGCGCCGCTCATTGAACGAGACCTTGGCCTTGGCCCCCTTGTCGAGTAACCGCATCAGTTCGCTGACGGTCTTGGCGGGCAGAATGATGCTGCCCGCGCTGGCGGCGGGAAATTCAAGCTCCTTGCTGATCAAGGCCAGCCGGCGCCCATCCGTCGCCACCAAGGAGAGTTTTCCATCGCGAAAATTGAAGTAAACGCCGTTGAGAATGTAACGGGTTTCATCGGCCGACTGCGCATACGCGACCCCCTTGAGCATGTTGCCAAGCTCAGCCTGTTCGAGTGAGAAGGATTTATCATCGCCAAATTCCGGCAGGGGAGGAAACTCCTCCTTGCCGATCCCCATGATGCGGAACTGTGAGCCGCCAGAGGCAAGCTTCACCTGGTGATTGGGGGTTGAATCGAGAGTGACGTCGATATTGGGCAATTCCCGAACAATGGTCGCCAGCCGCTTGACCGGAAGTGTGACCGATCCGGTTTCCTTGACTTCGGCCTTGATACGACAACGGATGCCAAGATCAAGATTGGTGGTGGTGAGCGAAATATGGTCCTTTTCCGCTTCAATAAGGACATTGCTCAAGATCGGCATCGTGGCTTTGGAGCCGACGACATTAAGAACCTGCAGCAGGCCATTACTGAAATGGTCGCGGTTGATTTTGAACTTCATGAGGGGAATGGTCGGTTGGGCCGAAGTTTAAAGTAACTAACAAAGAGTAATCAGAGAGGGATTCAACAAGGAATTATTCCATCTTATTATGTCCGGTGAATTTGCCCAACAAGTGGATGGGAACGCTGCTTTTTCACTCGAATCAGGGGATGACGGATGTCGGTGGATAAAACAAGAATAACGGCGGTGAAAGGGAGGGTTATTCGATTTGGGCAGATGAGGCGATGGTTATTGGACAGATGCTGGCGGCTTGTTCACGTTCTGTTTTCGCTGGAGGCGCAGCCGGCCGATCAACTGGATACGGCGCAGGTGGCGGAACAAACCGAGGAAGATAAAGGCGAGAAACAGGGTGACGAGGGCCACTTCTTGAAGCCAGAAGATGAAGCCCGCCACAACGATGATGAAAACAAACGTGCGAAACCGGGTCTTGGTCTGCCAGTCTACGTGTTTGAAGCTGGGATAACGAATGGTGCTTACCATCAACACCGCGATCATCAGCAAAAGGAAAGGCAGGGCGAGGGACAGCTTGTGCAGCTCGCGGTTGCCTTCCGACAGGTGCAGCAGCAGCAGCACCAGTGAAGCCACGGTTCCCGCCGCGGCGGGAACCGGCAGACCGACGAAATCCTTGCTTCCATCCTTGGGTTTATGAAGCAGCGGATTGGTGATGACATTGAAGCGCGCCAGCCGGACCGCGGCGCAGAGCAGATAGACAAAACCGATGAACCAGCCGATCTGCCGGAACACCGGATAGCCCTGGGTTGGGGCAAGAATCAGAAAAAACATCATCAACGCCGGCGCGACGCCAAAGGACACCACATCCGCCAGCGAGTCGAACTCGGCTCCAAAAAGTGATTCGCGACCGCCCAGCCGCGCCAGCCGGCCATCCAGCGAATCGAAAATCACGGCCGCCAGGATGAACCAGACCGCTTGGACATAAAGCTCCGCGGCGGAATGAGAATAGGTACCAGGAGCCATTGTCTCCAGCCTGGCCTGGATGCACTTTATGACCGCGACAAAGCCACAGAAGAGATTTCCCGCCGTCATCAGGTTCGGCAGGAAGTAAATCCGGCTGGCTTGGGTGACGTTGTAGGGATTCTCCCGCGATTCTAGGTCGGACATAATAAAAAAAAGGGGGGACAGCTGCGGGCAGAACCGTTCTCCGGATCTGGTCCGGAGCCACTTATTTCTTGGTCAGGCTCTCCAGATAGCGCCAAAACTTGGAGTGTTGCTCGAACAGTTGCTGTTCCGACACGGGGAGTTTGGTCCGGAAAAGGAAATCCTCGAGCGAAGCCTTGTGCAGGATGTAATGCGTATGCAGGGTCTCGCCCCGGACCACGAAGTAGAAGCGGAAGTCGCCGGCACGCAGCCGATAGAAGGCCTTTCCCTCCCGGGAGAAACGGCCGAGGGGTTCGCGCGGGTTGGCGAGATCTCCTGGGGTGAGCCGGCTGATGGGCTCGATGACGGAGAGCTGGGCGAGCTTGTCCAATTTATTCAACTCACGCATGCTCTGCTCGGAAAAGGTTACTTGATACATGGTCTCACGCAGATCCCGGCAGCCGTGGTCATCACAGGCCGGGTTGTGTGCATCAGGCATATCCTTTTCCACACCCCATCATCAAGACCACAAATTGCTGCCCGGCCACCCCTCCCGGAACCGCGCGGGCATTTAGTGTCGTCGGAACCGGGAAACCGCGCTATGACCCGGGCCGCAAGACACAGCCCGATGCCCGTCTCTCTTCCAGACATCCAGGCGGCCGCCCGCCGCATCGCCGGCGGTGTGATCGTCTCTCCTTGTCCCGGGTCGATTCCACTCAGTGAGATCACCGGCGCCCATGTCTTCTGCAAGCTCGATAACTTCCAGCGGACCGGCTCGTTCAAGGAACGCGGAGCGCGCAATGCCCTGCTGCGCCTGCCGCCGGGACGGAGAAAACGCGGCGTGATCGCCGCCTCCGCCGGCAACCATGCGCTCGGTCTCGCCTACCACGGACGGCTGCTCGGCATTCCGGTCACCGTGGTCATGCCGGACTACGCGCCGCTGATCAAGATCACCACCTGCCGGAAACTCGGCGCGCGGGTCATCGTGCACGGCGCGGATTTTGCCGGAGCCCAGGACGAAGCCGACCGGCTGGTCGGCGCCGAGGGCCTGACCTATATCCACGGCTTCAATGATCCCGACATCATTGCCGGGCAGGGCACCCTGGGGCTGGAAATTCTGCAGCAGGTGCCCGACCTCGACGCCATTGTCTGCCCCATCGGCGGCGCCGGGCTCATCGCCGGCGTGGCGGTCGCCGTCAAGTCGATGCGGCCACAGGTGCGGGTGATCGGCGTCGAGTCGGTGGCCACCAGCAGCTTCACGGCCGCGCTCGAAGCCGGCCGGCCCGTGGCCATTCCGCGACGCCACACCCTCGCGGACGGACTGGCGGTGCTCAAGGTGGGGGAGAATTCATTCCGGCTGGCCCGGCACCGGGTCGATCGCGTGGTCACGGTCAAGGAAGACTGGATTGCGCTGGCCATCCTCCGGATGGCTGAGCTCGAGAAAACCGTGGTCGAGGGCGCCGCCGCGGCCCCATTGGCGGCCCTGATGGCCGGCAAGCTGCCCGGGTTGCGCGGGAAAAAGGTGGTGCTCATGGTCTGCGGGGGCAACATCGACCCGCCGACGCTCGGGCGGGTGATTGAGAAAGGCATGGTGGCCGACGGCCGCCTCACGCGCTTCACCGCGGTCATCAGCGATCGGCCCGGCGGCCTGGCGGAGCTGGCGCGCGTCATCGCCGCCTGCGGTGCGAGCATCAAGGACGTGGCCCATGATCGCGCCTTCAGCGGACCGGATGTGTCCGCGGTAAACGTGGCTTGCACCGTCGAGACCCGCGACCGGGCCCATATCGCCGAGTTGCACCGCGCGCTGCGCAAGCAGGGCTTCCGGCTGGGGATCGTGAAATGATTGGTGTGCGGCCCCGGAATTGCGCCATAAATCAACCGGTGTGAGGAAGCGCGCGGCCAGTGCATGGAGCCTGGGCCGGCTGATGGCAGCCGGTCTGCTTGCCGTCGGCGCCGCCCGGGCGGCCGGACCCGGCGTGGAAATCGAGATTCCGGTGCGCGAGGGCGCCTATGGCCTCGCCTTCTATCAGGAGACCGCGCGCGCATTCGAATCCCTCCGCCCCGGGGTGCGGGTCAACCTCTACGGCGATCCGCGCATTGAGGACAAGGTGCGGGTGCGGGTGATCGATGGCAGCTATCCCGACGCCACCTTCGCCCCGTATCTGCTGTGGCCGGCCCTCATCCGCGCGGGCAAGGTGCGCGATCTGACGCCCGACCTCAACGGCCCGAACTGGGAGGGCGATGCCCGCTGGTCCGACACCTTCCTGCCCGGCGCGCTGGACAACTGGCGGATGGACGGCCGGGTCTACGGCCTGCCGTTCAGTTATGCGTGCTGGACCATCTTCTACAACCGGGGGCTCTTCCGCGCGCACGGCTGGACGGAGCCGCGCACTTGGGATGAGTTTTTCGCCCTTTGTGACCGGATCCGCGCGACCGGTCTCGCCCCCTTGAGCGTCACCGGCATCTATGGCAATTATCCGGACGCCTTCCTGCGCGCGGCCTATTATGATCTGGCCGGCGCCGAAGGCTGGCGGGCGCTCAACGAGCTTGCGCCAGGCGCGCGGCTGGATCCGCGTTATCTCCGGGCGGCCGGTGTGCTCCAGCGCATCATGCAGCAGGAGGTGCTGCGCGGCTGGGAAGGCGACACCCACACCGCCGCCCAGCAGGCCTTTCTGCAGGGCCGCACGGCGATGACCGTCTCCGGTTCCTGGATGGTCAATGAAATGGAGGGCAAGTTTCCACCCGGTTTCGAACTGGGGGCGATGAACTTTCCCGTCTTTCCCGAGGGCATCGCCGATCCGACCACGATCCAGACCGGCGCGGATTGTTTCTTTGTCTTCGCGTCGGGAGATGCGCGCCGCGAGCGGCTGACGGTCGACTTTCTGCGTTTTCTCACGTCCCGCGCCCGGGCGGAGGCGTTTGTCCGCCGGATGGATTCACCCGTGGCGGTGCGGGGGGTGCCGGTGCCGGCGTACTCGGAACGGATGCGCGCCACGGCGGAGATGATCGGGCGCGCCCGCGAGGCGTTCAACATGCCGCAGGTGATGTTGCAGCCGCCGACAGTCCGGCAGGCGCTCATCGACCGCCGGCAGGACCTGATGACGGGCCGGATCACGCCCCGCCAGTTTGGCGAGGCTCTGGAGGCGGCGGCCGCCGCGGACCGGGCCCGGGCGGCGGAGCCGGAGCGCGTGGAGGCAAGGCATCCCTACGCGGCCGGGGTGCTGCTGCTGATTTTGGCCGGCGCCACCGGCTGGCTGGTGTGGAGCAGTCGCCGCCGCCGGCGGCGGAAAAACGCAGGGCAGGAGGGTATGGATGAGGAACCGGAGGCCGCCTCCGGCCAGGCGCATTTCGGCCGCCTGCGGGCGCCGGTGGCCCTGGGGTTCATCGGGCCGGCGTTGCTGCTCTACGGGGGCATCGTGCTGCTGCCGTGCTTGGGGGCTTTCGCGTGGGCGTTCACCCGCTGGGACGGCATCGGCCCGCGCACCTGGGTCGGATTCTTCAACTTCAAATGGCTGCTGCTGGAGAGCGATGTATTTTGGGCCGCGCTGGGGCATAATCTCTATCTCATGTTCGTGCCGGCGGCCTGCGTGGTGCCCCTGGCGCTGCTCTTCGCCGGTCTCATCCACCGCGGTGTCTGGGGGGCCGGCGTCTTTCGGGTCGTGTTCCTTTTCCCCAATATTCTCGGCGGCATCGCGGCCACCCTGCTCTGGATGAACGCCTACGATCCGCACAGCGGACTGGTCAACGCCGGGCTGGTGAAGCTGGGCGGCCTGCTGGACGTCCTCGGGGCTCCGGCGGGCTGGGTGGCCTGGTTTGCCTCCTTCGATGGCTACGCGTGGCTGGCACCGGCCCATCTTTATGGCGCGCTCATTCCCATCTATCTCTGGATGGCCTGCGGCTTCAATCTGGTGCTCTATCTCGCCGCGATGGAGGGTGTCGACCCGCAGCTCTACGAGGCGGCCGAACTCGACGGGGCGCCGGCCTGGCGGCAGTTTGTCTTCATCACGCTGCCGATGATCTGGGAGGTGCTGGCGATCTCGGCGGTCTTTCTCGTCATCGGCGGGCTCAACACCTTCGAGCTCATCTGGCTGCTGACGTCGCAGGATCCGTCCACGAGCACGCACGTGCTCGGCACGCTGATGGTGACCGCCCTGTTCAAGGATTTCGCAATCGGCCGCGCGACGGCGGTCGCCGTCGTGATGTTCCTGCTGGTGTTCCTGGGGAGCGCGGCCGTGCTCCGCGCCATGCGCCGGGAGGTGATCGAATCATGAAGCCGGGCCTTTCCCGCCGCCTGATCCTGGTGGTGCTCGTCACCTACGCCGGGTGGGTCGTCTTTCCGCTGCTCTGGGTGGCGTACTCGTCGCTCAAGTCCGACGCGGCCATCTTCGGCGACGCCTTCGCCCTGCCGGCCGCCGCGGATCTGCGCTTCGACAACTACGGGCGCGCCTGGCGCGAGGCGCGTTTCGGCGACTATTTTTTCAACAGCGTGCTCGTGACCACGGTCTCGGTGACGGCGATTGTGCTGCTGGGCGCGATGGCCGGTTACGCGCTCAGCCGCTTCCATCATCCCGCGGGCCGCTTCGTATTCGGGCTCTTTCTGGCCGGGCTGATGATTCCGGTGCAGCTCGGGGTCGTGCCCCTGTTTTTCCAGCTGCGGGCGCTGGGGCTGCTGAACTCCCGGCTCGGGCTCATGGTCGTCTACACGGCCAACGGCCTGCCGTTTGCGATCTTTATTCTCGCGGGCTTTTTCCGGTCGCTGCCGCGCACGCTCTACGAGGCGGCGGTGGTCGACGGCTGCAACGAATTCTCGGCCTTCTGGCGCGTCCTGCTCCCGCTGGCGCGGCCGGGTCTGGTCACCGTGGCGATCTTTCAGTTCATCGGCATCTGGAAGGAGTACTTCTTCGCGTTCATGTTCACCAACGGCGGCGACGGCCGCGCGCGGACGCTGCCGCTCGGCCTGGCCAACCTCGCGATCACCTCCCAGTATCGCACCGATTACGGCATGCTCTTCGCCGGCCTCGTGCTCGTGACCATTCCCATCCTGATCGTCTATGTCGCGCTCCAGCGGCAGCTGGTCAAGGGCATCACCGCCGGCGCGCTGAAGGGATGAGGCCATGCCCCGCGGTGGCGCCGGAACGGCGGCCGGGCCCGGGCCGGCGGGTCAGTTCAACGAGCGGGCGTGATAGTGGGTATGCAGCAGGCGGTGCGATTGTTCGCTGAGGGGCCGGCCCATGAAATCCCGGTAGAGCAGGGCGACCGACGGGTTCTCGTGCGACAAGCGCAGCGGTTTGCCCTCGTCTTCCGCAAAGATGGCCTGCATGCGCGCCAAACGTACTTCGTTGGTGGTGAAGCGGGGCTGCCCGCCGCCGCCGATGCAGCCGCCCGGGCAGGACATCACTTCGATAAAATGGTAGCGCGCCTCCCCCGCCTGGATTTTCTGGATGAGGCGCTCGGCGTTCGCCAGCCCGTGCGCCACGGCGAGATTGAGGGTCTGACCTTTCAGGAATCTCCACTCCGGCACCGCGTCAGGGATGGTGATGGCGGCCTCTTTCACCCCTGTCAGCCCGGCCAGGGGAGCCACATGCAGTTTCTCGAAGGGGAACGGCCGGCCGGTGACCACCCACCAGACCGTGCGCAGCGCCGCTTCCATCACGCCGCCGGTGTTGGCAAAGATGTCGGCTGCGCCTGAGCTGATCCCCAGGGGCTGGTCCATCGTCTCGTCCGGCAGCGTTTGGAAGTCGATGCCCGCCTGGGTGATCATGCGCCCCAGTTCGCGGGTGGTGAGCACCGCGTCGACGTCCGGTCCGCCGCTGGCGTTCATCTCGGGCCGCTGGGCCTCGAACTTCTTGGCGGTGCACGGCATCACCGAGACCACCACGATGTCCTCGGGCTTCCGGCCGATCTTTTTTGCATAGTAGGTCTTGGCGAGGGCGCCGAACATCTGCTGCGGCGACTTGGTGGTGGAAAGGTTCGGCAGGAGGTCGGGGTGGAAATACTCCGCAAACTTGATCCAGGCGGGGCAGCAGCTGGTGAACTGGGGCAGGGCCACGGGCTGCCGGTCGACCAGGGCCGTCTTGAGCCGCATCAGCAGCTCGGTGCCCTCTTCCAGGATGGTCAGATCGGCGGTGAAGTTGGTGTCGAACACGCCGGCGAAGCCCAGCCGGCGCAGCGCCGCCACCATCCGGCCGGTGACCAGCGTGCCCGGCGGCAGGCCGAAGCATTCGCCCAGCCCGGCGCGAATCGCCGGCGCGGTCTGCACGACGACGTGTTTGGAATGATCGCTCAGGGCGGCCCAGACCCGTTCGATATGGTCCTGCTCGGTGATGGCGGCGGTCGGGCAGACGGCGGCGCACTGGCCGCATTGCACGCAGGCGACACTGGCGAGGTCGTGCCCGAAAGCCGGAGCCGCCACGCTCTCGAAGCCGCGATCCTGCGCCCACAGGGCCCGGGTGGCCTGGATTTCGCTGCACACCGTGATGCAACGCCGGCACATGATGCACTTCGAGGAGTCGCGGGCGAGGGCCGGGGTGCTGGTGTCGACCAGCCGTTGGTGCTGGGCGCCGGTGAAATGGAGTTCGCGCACATCGAGGTCGCGGGCCACCGCCTGCAGCTCGCAGTCGTTCGAGCGCACGCAGGTCTGGCACTCGCCGCTGTGGTCGGAGAGCAGCAGCTCGACCACCATGCGCCGGGCCGCGCGCACCCGGGGGGTGTTGGTGCGCACCTTCATGCCTTCGGCGACCGGCATGGAGCAGGAGGCGGCCAGGGTGCGGGCACCCTCGACTTCCACCAGGCATACCCGGCAGCCGCCAACGACGTGCACGCCCTCGAGATAGCACAGCGACGGGATCCTGATTCCCACCGTGCGCGCGGCATTCAGGATGGAGGTGCCCTGGGGAACCTCCACCCCGGCGTTGTCGATTGTCAGCTTTGGCATCGTGTTCCCTTTCGGCGTTCAGTTTTTGTCACGGAAATCGCAACGCAGGCAGCGTTTCGCTTCGCAGATCGCGACCGTTTCGGTCCAGGGTTGCTCGACCTCGTTGAAGTTGTGGCGGCGGCGTTCGACCGGCAGCAGTTCCATCTTGGCCCGCGGGTATTTGGCCGGATCGGCGCTGGGGTTGAAGGGCACGGCGCATTCCCGGTCCTTGCGCCAGAAGGCGTGCTCGGCGCCGGTGAGTTGGACGTCGATGGCCACCGCGGCGCGCTCGCCGCCGGCGACCGCTTCGACCACCGAGGACGGTCCCAAGGCGGCGTCGCCGCCGCAGTAGAGCCAGTCAAGCGCGGTGCGGCCGGTGAGCGGATCGGCGGCGATGAAGCCGTCCTTGTTCAGGGTCACCGCCAGGCCGTCGAGAATCTCCGCCGGTTCGAGTTTCTGGCCGATGGCCGTGATGACCTGATCGGCGGGGACCACAAAGGGTTTCTCGGGCGCAGCCTTGGGCCGGCGGCGGCCGCTGCGGTCGAACTCGCCCAAGATCATGGCCTGGCACTTCACGCCGCAAACCCGGCCGTTTTTGGCCATGATTTCGACCGGCGCCGTCAGCACCTTGATCGCCACGCCCTCATGCTCGGCCTCCTCGATTTCTTCGGTGTAGGCCGGCATCTCGTCGCGGGTGCGGCGGTAGAGCACCGTCACCGTGCGCGCGCCCAGGCGCACCGCCGTGCGCGCGGTGTCAACGGCGGCGTTGCCGCCGCCCACCACCACCACGTCGCGGCCGATGGGGGCCGAGCCGCGGATGTTGTACTCGCGCAGGAAGCGGATGGCGTCGTTCACGCCCTTGAGGTCCTCGCCCGGCACGCCCAGGTGCTGGCCGGCGGGGGCGCCCACCCCGAGGAACACCGCCTCGTAACCCTGCTGGCGCAGACCCCGGAGCGTAAAGTCGCGGCCGAGGCGCTGGTTGGTCTCGATGGTGACGCCCATGCGCTCGATCATGCGCACTTCGAGCGAGAGGATTTCGCGCGGCAGGCGGTAGGCCGGAATGGTTTGCACCGGCATGCCGCCCGGGCGTGACTCGCCCTCAAACACCTGCGGCCGGTAGCCGAGACGGGCGAGGAAATAGGCGCACGACAAACCGGCCGGACCGGCGCCGACGATGGCGACCTTGCGCCGGGCGTTGGTTTCATTTGGTCGCACCTCCGGAAGCTGGATGGTGACCTCTTCGTCGACCATGAACCGCTTCACGCCGCGGATCGACAGGGCCTCGTCCACCATGCCGCGGCGGCATTTGTCCTCGCAGGTGTGGAAGCACACGCGGGCGCACACCGCCGCGAAGGGGTTGCGTTCGCGGTGCAGGCGCAGGGCCTCGGCGATGCGCTTCTCGCTCACCAAGGCGATGAAACCCGGCACGTCGACGCCGGCCGGGCAGGCGCTCTGGCACGGCGCGCGCACGAGGTTCGGACACACGCCGGCCGGGCAGCGCTTTTCCCGGATGTGCGCCTCGTACTCGGCGCGAAAGTGGCGGATGGTGGACAGCACCGGGTTGGGCGCCGTCTGCCCCAGTCCGCACAGCGAAGTCTCGCGGATGATGCGGCCGAGCTCTTCGAGCCGCTCGATGTCTCCCTCCACCCCCTTGCCCTCGCAGATGCGGTTGACGATCTCGAGCATGCGCTTGGTGCCGATGCGGCAGGGCGGACACTTGCCGCAGGACTCGTCCTGCACGAAGTCGAGGAAGAACCGCGCCATGTCCACCATGCAGGTGTCCTCGTCCATGACGATGAGGCCACCCGAGCCCATGATGGCGCCGAGTTCCTGCAGGGACTCGTAATCGACCGGCACATTGAGGTGCTGGCGCGGAATGCAGCCGCCCGAGGGGCCGCCGAGTTGCGCCGCCTTGAAGCGCTTGCCATGGGGGATGCCGCCGCCCAGTTCGTAGATGATGTCGCCCAGCGGCGTGCCGATCGGAATCTCCACCAAGCCGGTGTTCTGGACCGCACCCGCGAGCGCAAAGACCTTCGTGCCGCGCGATTTTTCGGTGCCCCGGGAGGCGTACCAGGCGGCGCCGCGCGTCAGAATGATCGGAATGTTGGCGAAGGTCTCGACGTTGTTGAGCAAGCTCGGCTTGCCCCACAGCCCGGCCTGCGCGGGAAACGGGGGGCGCGGCCGGGGTTCGCCGCGTTTGCCCTCGACCGAGGTCATCAGGGCGGTTTCCTCGCCGCAGACAAAGGCCCCCGAGCCCATGCGGATCTCGAGTTCGAACGAAAAACCGGTGCCCAGGATGTTGGGGCCCAGATAGCCGCGTTGGCGCGCCTGGCCGATGGCAATGCCGAGGCGCTCCACCGCCAGCGGATACTCGGCGCGCACGTAGGCATAGCCCTGCGAGCCGCCGATGGCGTAGCCGGCGATGACCATGGCCTCGATCACGCTGTGCGGGTCGCCCTCGAGCAGGCTGCGGTCCATGAATGCGCCCGGGTCGCCCTCGTCGCCGTTGCACAGCACGTATTTCACGTCGCCCTTGGCCCGGCGGCAGAGCTCCCACTTGAGGCCGGTGGGAAAGCCGGCGCCGCCGCGGCCGCGCAGGCCGGAATCCTTGACCACGGCGATCACCTGTTCCGGGGTCATGGCGGTCAGTGCCTGGCGCAGGGCCGCATAGCCGTCGTGGGCGAGGTAATCGTCGATCCTCAGGGGATCGATGATGCCGCAGTTGCGCAGGGCGATTTTGACCTGGCGGTTGAAAAACGGGTTGTCCTGGATCTGCGTCAACGGCTCGCCGGTCTCGGCTTTGCGCCACACCAAGCGGTCGATCACCTCGCCGCATCGCACCGTCCGCTCGACGATGTCGTCAACGTCCGCGAGGGCGACCTTGCGGTAAAGAATGCCTGCCGGCTGGCAGATGAGCACCGGGCCGCCGGCGCAGGGTCCGAGACACCCGGTCTCCACGACCTTCACCTGGGTGAGGCCGCGCCGGGCGAGGGCTTCCTTGAGAGCCGTGCTGAGGGACAAAGCCCCGGCGGCGACGCAGCCGGCTCCGGCACAAAGGTTGATGCAGGTGACATTGGGCATGACGGTCGGATCCTTGGCGGATGAGTCTCGCTGCTGGCGGGTTTATTCGTATTTCTGGAGGATGACGGGAACGTGGTTCGGCTTGATGCTTTGGTGGACGGCGTTGTCCACCAGGCAGGCCGGCGCGATGCCGCAGGCACCGAGGCAGCGCGCCACCTCGAGGGTGAACTGGCGGCTGGGGGTCGTCTGGCCGACGTCGACGCCGAGGGTGTGCTTGAAGGTCTCGAGCACCCGCTTGCCGCCGCGCACATAGCAGGCGGTGCCCTGGCAGACGCGAATGGTGTGGCGGCCGCGTGGCGTGGTCGAAAAAAAGCTGTAGAAGCCCACCACCCCCGCGACTTCACTGTAGGATTTGTTGAGGCCGGTGCAGATATGCTTGAGAGCCGTCTCCGGCAGATAGCCGAAAAGGCCTTGGGCGATCTGCAGCAGCGGGATGAGGGCGCCGGGGATGTTCCGGTATTCGGCGATCACCTGGTCGAGGCGGGCAAAGCGTTCGGCCTCGGTCGCCGGTTCGACGTTGGCGCATACGGTGGCGGTGCTGATCATGGGGTCTCCGTTGGGCAGGGGGCAGGGAAGTCTGCAGCAGGGGCGATTGTTGATAGTGCATGAAAGGCCGGAACGCGCCAGTATCCTATTAATGGCACTTAAAGTTGTGAGCTTTTCGTTCCATTGGAGTAATAGAACTAATAACAGCGACGGCGATGGACTCCTGAGGATCCGGCGGCCACGAGGTGGCCGCCGGATCCTCAAACCATCAAAAAATCCTCATGGATTGGCTCAGCCTGTGCTCATTTCGGGGGCCATGCACCGCAAGCTCAAAGCCGCGCACCGTCCTCATTCCGCTCGCCGCGGCGGCCTGCTGTCGACCCGGACGCGACCATGCACCTGATCTACGCACCGCTCGCCTCGTTTGCCGCCGTACTGCCCGAAGTCGCCGTCCGCGCCGACCGGCAGCAGCTGGCCAGGCGCCGGTGGCGTGCGGCCGCCGATGACGGGATGGAGTTCGGCTTTGAATTGGAGGCGGCGCTCAGGCACGGCGACGTGGTGTGGGCCGGGGCGCAGGCGCGCTACGTCATCCGTCAGTCGGCCGAACCGGTGTTGGAAATCCCGCTGGATATGGCGTCCGACGCCGCGGCGGTGATCGGCTGGGCGGTCGGCAACCTGCATTCTGCGATCGAGGCCCAGCCCACCCGGATCCTCGCGCCGGACGATCCCGGGCTGCGGCAGACGCTCGACCGTCTGGGCATCCCTTACCAAGGGATCACGGCGGTGTTTCAGCCGCACCGCTTCGCCGGCAACCTGGCCGGACACGGGCATGCGCACCACCACGACCACCCGCATCCCGCGCCGCACGATCATGGCCACGCTCCCCACCACTGATACGGCCCGCTGGCTGGCGGCCCTGCTGCAGACGGCAGATTCGTTTTATCCCACGGGCGCCTACGCCCATTCGTTCGGGCTGGAGGGTCTGGTGCAGGAAGGCGTAGTGCGCGACCCCGCCACGCTGCGGACTTTTCTCCTTGAGCACGCGCTGCCGCAACTGGCCCGCACCGATCTGCCGCTGGCGGCGCAGGCCTGGACGGCGGCCGGCGATCCGCCCGCCTGGGACCGGCTGCGCGAGCTGTGTCTGCTCGGCTCCGCCCTGCGCGGGGCCCGCGAACCGCGCGAGGCGGCCGAGGCCATCGGCCGCCAGCGCCTTGAACTGGCCGCCCGGCTGCACGGCGGTCTGGCGGCGGACTTCAACCGGCGCGCATGCGCGGAGGGCTGGCCATGGCCGGCGTGCGTCGCCGCTGCCATCGAAGGTCGCGCGCTTGGTGCTCCCCGCGAGGCCGTGCTCGCCGCCGTCGCCTATGCCGCGGCGGCCGGCTTGCTCGCCGCTGCCGTGAAACTGCTTCGCCTCGGCCAGAACGCCTGTCAGACGCTGCTGGCGGAGGCGCTGGCCCGGACGCCCGCCATCGTGGCCGAGGCCGTGGCCATCGAGGTCACCGACCTCGGCGCCTTCAATCCCTGGTGGGACATTGCCGCGGCCCGGCATGAGTCCGCCGACTTCCGGCTGTTCATCTCATGACATTATTTAACCACCAAGACACAGAGATAAAATCGGATCGGGCTTTCTCTGCTCTGTGCGCTCTGCTCCGTGGTCCAGAAATAAACCCATGACCCGTCCTCCACGCATCGGCATCGGGGGCCCGGTCGGATCCGGCAAAACGATGCTCTGCCTCAAGCTCTGCCAGCGATTGCGCAACCGCTACCAGATGGCGGTGGTGACGAACGACATCTACACGCTTGAGGATGCACAGTTCCTGCAACGGCACGGCGCCCTGCCGCCCGGGCGCATCGTCGGCATCGAGACGGGCGGCTGCCCGCACACCGCGATCCGCGACGACACCACGATGAACGAGCAGGCCGTGCGCAGTCTTGAGGCGAAGTTCCCCGACCTGCAGCTCGTGCTGGTCGAGAGCGGCGGCGACAATCTCTCCGCGACGTTCTCACCCGAGCTGGTCGACGCGTTCATCTACGTCATCGACGTGGCCGAAGGCGACAAGATCCCGCGCAAGGGCGGCCCGGCGATCCGGTTCAGCGATCTGATGATCATCAACAAGATCGACCTGGCGCCTCATGTCGGCGCCGACCTCGACGTGATGGCGCGCGATGCCAAGGCGATGCGCGGCGAGCGGCCGTTTGTGTTTTGCGACCTCAAGCGCGGGCACAACCTCGACCAGATCATCGCCTGGATCGAGCGGGAGGTGCTGTTCGCCGTCGCGGCCTCCGGCGGTTAAGAGTCGCGGCACCATGTTCACCCAACGCCAGAACCCGCTCTTGTCTGCCGAAGTCTTGGCGACGGAGGACGCCGCCGAAAACGCCGACGGCGCGGCTGCTCCCGCTCGGCGGGCCCCGACCGGCTTGTCCGGCTGCCTCGAACTGGTGGCCGCGCCACGCGCGGATGGTCGCACGGTGCTGGCGCGGCAGTCGTTCCGGGCGCCGTTCCACCTCGGCAAACCATACTGGGATGGTCGCGTGCTCCAGGCGCAGGTGGTCAACTCCACGGCCGGCATCCTCGCCGGCGACCGGCTGGAGTTGGCGGTGGGCGTGACCGCCGGCGCCGCGCTGCGGGTGACGACACCGGCGGCGACGCGCGCGTTCATGATGCATAGCGGCGCGGCGGAATGCCGGCAGACGTTCACCGTCGAGACCGGCGGCTGGCTGGAGTATGCGCCCGAGCCGTTATGCCCGCATCGCGGGTGCGACTACACCCAGACCACGCGACTCGAAATCGCCGCGGGCGGCGAAGCCTATTGGGTGGACACGCTCGCGCCGGGGCGGATCGGCCGGGGCGAGGCTTGGGCCTGGCGGCGACTGCGGCTGATACTGGAGGTTGTACAGGCAGGCGAACCCATCTTGCGGGAGCGACTCGCCGGTTCCGGCGCGGAGATGGAGCGGGCCGCGGCGTTTTTCGGCACCCCCAATGGCTGGCTGGCCACCGTGCTCGTTTTGAGTCCGCGCCTCCAGTCCGGTGATCCGGTCTGGACCCGGATCCGCGCCCTGCATGGCGGCGGGCGCTGGGTCGGGGTCACCCGTCTGCGCCACAGCGGGTGGATCGTGCGCGCCATCGTTCCCGCCGGCCAGGAACTGCGCGACCTGCTGGCGGAGTTGCGTAGTCTGCTGGCGGAAAAACTCCCGCTGCTCGGCAGCGATCTGCGGAAGCTCTGAGAAGTTTTCGTGCAGCGCACGAAAACTTAATGTAGAAAAAGATGATGAATGAAAAACAGCCTGCATCTGACCAGGGATTGGATTTTCATGAGCGGTACGAAAGCCTGCGGGTCGTGGCGGATGACCGGGAGGAGCCGGGCGGCGTCATTGCCGAGTTGCGCGGCATGACGGGAGTGGAGGTCGAAGTCCGGCGGCTGACCGTGGGAGATTATCGGGTGGAGGATCGGTTTGCGGTGGAGCGCAAGACGCTGCGCGATTTCGCGCAGTCGGTGATCGATGCGCGGCTGTTCCGGCTGGCGGCGGCGCTCGCGCGGGGCGCGGCGCGCGGGATCCTGATCCTGGAAGGCACCGGAGCCGATCTGCAGGACAGCGGCCTCAGCCGCGAGGCGCTGCAGGGAGCGCTGATCACGGTCGGCGTCTTTTACGGCCTGCCGGTGTTGCGGGCGCGGGATGCCGCGGAGACGGCGCGGCTGCTCGTCTACCTTGGGCGGCAGGCGCAGGCGTTCACCCGGGGCGCGCTGGCCCGGCCCGGTTATCGCCCGAAAGGCAAACGCGCCCGCCAGCTCTTCCTGCTGCAAGGGCTGCCCGGCGTCGGGCCGGAGCGGGCCGCCCGGTTGCTCGAACGCTTCGGATCCGTCCAGGCGGTGAGCGCCGCCCCGGCCGCGGATCTGATCGCGGTGGCTGGCATCGGCGAGACGCTCGCTACGCGCATCCGCTGGGCGCTGGAGGAGTCCGCCGGCCCTTACGCCGCGGACCGCGCTGCCGCTCACCCGCGCTGAAGCGCCAAGCGCCCGACCGCGCCCACCGGCGCTTGGCCCGCGTTTTAGCGCACGGGGGAACATGTCCAGCCTCGGTCATCAATCGGCATTCGTGTTTGCGCTCGCGTCGCAGCCACACGTCAACTAATAGTTGACATGTCATGAGTGCTCCTCTTCGCCTTCCCCCGCAATTGGAACTGCCCGCCGGCCTGTTGGATCTGCTGGTGGATGCGGCCGCGGCCATCGTGGCCGACAAACGCAAGGCTTCCCACAGCGCACACCGCGCCCGGAAGGGCGGCACGATCCGTCCGGGCCGCGAGACGCCGCTCTGGAACGTCCTCGCGGCCGAGATCCGGCCGCATCTGAGCAGCTACGGCGCGCAGGCGAACCTCGGGCGGGTGCTGGGCCTGTCGCGCCAGCAGATCAACGCCTTCTTCACCCGGCGCACGCGCATGCCCGACGCCGAGCGGACGCTGCAACTCCTGGCCTGGCTGATGGCCGTAAGGCAGAACCGGCCGCCGTCCTGACGGAGAAGAACATGTCAACTATTAGTTGACGTGTTCCCCATCGCTTCAAGGGAGCGGGAGTGAAGCAGCGTCGCGTCGGCGGCATCGGCTTGGCCGACTTCCCGGTTGCGCGCTGGCGCCCGCGCGCCCCGGAGGGGGCAGAACCGGCGGTGCCCGGAACAAGAAGTACGTTTGCACGAGAGGAAGCATCCTGGCCGGCGGTGCAGTGAACGGCGCAGGCGATTCAGAACAGGAAGTATCTTTGCGCCAGGGGGAGCGTTTGCGCCGGCGCGCACGTCAGGTGCTCGCCGTCGGCCTTGACGGTGTAGGTCTCGGGATCGACCTCGATCTTCGGCAGAGCGTCGTTGAGCACGAGGTCGCGCTTGCCGATCGTGCGGCAGCGGCGCACGGGCTCGAGGCGGCGCTGGAGGCCGAGGTCGGCCAGGCGGCCGTCACGCAGGGAAGCCGCCGAGACGAAGGTGAGGCAGGTAGAGCCGGGTGCCCGGCCCGCGGCGCCGAATTGCGGCCGGTAAAAGGTGGGCTGGGGCGTGGGGATCGAGGCGTTGGGGTCGCCCATGTTGGCCCAGGCGATAAAACCGCCCTTGAGGATGAGCTCGGGCTTCACGCCGAACAGCGCGGGCTTGAACACGACGAGGTCGGCGAACTTGCCGACCTCGAGCGAGCCGACGATGTGCGCCAGGCCGTGCGTGATCGCGGGATTGATGGTGTACTTCGCGAGGTAGCGCAGCACGCGAAAGTTGTCCGCCGCGGCGTGGGACGGGCCCGCCAGTTTCCCGAATTGCACCTTCATCTTGTGGGCGGTCTGCCAGGTCCGGCAGATCACCTCGCCGATGCGGCCCATCGCCTGGCTGTCGCTGGACATCATCGAGATGGCGCCGAGGTCGTGCAGGCGGTCCTCGGCGGCGATGGTCTCGGGCCGGATGCGCGACTCGGCGAAGGCCACGTCCTCGGGGATCTTCGAGTCGAGGTGGTGGCAGACCATGAGCATGTCGAGATGCTCGTCGAGGGTGTTGACCGTGAACGGGCGCGTCGGGTTGGTGGACGAGGGGAGGACGTTGGCCTCGCCGCAGACCCGGATGATGTCGGGTGCATGGCCGCCGCCGGCGCCCTCGGAGTGATAGGCGTGGATGGCGCGTCCCTTGAAGGCGCGGATCGTCGCCTCCACGAAGCCCGACTCGTTGAGCGTGTCGGTGTGGATGGCAACCTGCACGTCGAGCTCGTCGGCGACGCCGAGGCAGGTGTCGATCGCGGCGGGCGTGGTGCCCCAGTCTTCGTGGAGTTTGAGGCCGATGGCGCCGGCGAGGATCTGCTCGCGCAACGGCGGCGGCGTGGAGCAATTGCCCTTGCCGAGGAAGCCGAGATTGATCGGGTAGCCTTCGGCGGCCTCAAGCATGCGATGGAGGTTCCAGACGCCCGGCGTGCAGGTGGTGGCGAGCGTGCCATGCGCCGGACCGGTGCCGCCCCCGAGCATCGTCGTGATGCCCGAGCTGATGGCTTCGTCGATTTGCTGCGGACAGATGAAATGGATGTGGGAATCGATGCCGCCCGCGGTGACGATGCAACCCTCGGCGGCCAGCGCCTCGGTGCCGGCGCCGACGATCATCGGGTTTTTCCGGCCGGTGGCGGGATCGGGCCGGAAGGAGCCGAGGCCGCTTTGAATGCCGGGGTTGCCGGCGTGGCCGATGCCGACGATGCGGCCGCGCTTGATGCCGAGGTCGGCCTTGATGACGCCCAGGACGGGATCGAGGATGAGGGCGTTGGTGATGACGAGGTCGAGCGACTCGGCGTCGGTGGCGACGGGTGACTGGCCCATGCCGTCGCGGATGACCTTGCCGCCGCCGAACTTGATCTCGTTGCCGTAGCCGCCGCCCTCGGCGATGAGGTCGCGTTCGACCTGGACGAAGAGCTCGGTGTCGGCAAGGCGGACCTGGTCGCCCACGGTGGGGCCGAACATCTCAACGTACTGGCGGCGGGAAAGCGTCAGGGGCATTTTCAATTTTTGGTTTGGGATTTTTGATTGGAAGAGTCCGCTCGCTGGCGCCCGCAGCTGCCGGGAACGCGACCCGCCGGCCCTACAGCGGCCCGTTCACTTTGCCGTTCAAACCGAAGACCTCGCGGGTGCCGGCGAGGGCGACGAGTTCCACGCGTTTGGTGTCGCCGGCCTCGAAGCGCACGGCGGTGCCGGCGGGGATGTTGAGCCGGAAGCCGCGGGCGGCGGCACGATCAAAACGCAGGGCCTCGTTCACCTCGAAGAAGTGAAAATGCGAGCCGACCTGAATGGGCCGGTCGCCGGTGTTGGTGACGGCGAGCGGGCGCGTGGCGAGGCCGGGATTGGCCGGCAGTCCCGACGCAGCGTCGGAGTCGGACGGGGTGATGATTTCGCCGGGAATCATGGGCAGAGCAAGTGAAGGTGAGAATGAAAGTGGACCGTGAAGGGCCGCACGGGGCGGTGCTTGTGCGTCAGCGGATGGGATGATGGACGGTGACGAGCTTGGTGCCGTCGGGGAACGTGGCCTCAACCTGCACCTCGGTGATCATTTCGGGCACGCCTTCCATGACCTCGCCGGCCTTGAGAATGGTGGTGCCGAAGCTCATGAGCTCAGCGACGGACCGGCCGTCGCGGGCGCCCTCCATGATTTCGGAGGTGATCACGGCGATGGCCTCCGGGTAATTGAGCCGGAGGCCGCGGGCAAGCCGGCGGCGCGCCAGATCGGCGGCCACGACCACGAGGAGCTTTTCACGTTCGCGGGGAGTGAGATGCATGGGGAGGGGGAAAGTAGTGGGTAGCGAGTAGCGGGTAGTGAGTAGATTCAATCACTATACTGGATGATGGCGCGCGTTCTTCATGCTCGATGCTCGCTACTCGCTACTCACTACTCGCTACTCGCTACTGATTTCATACCTGCAGATGCTCGCGCACGACTGCGTCGGTGAGGTCGGCGATCGGGCCGGAGATCGTGATCGCCCCGCGGTCCATGGCGTAGAAGCGGTCGGCGACGTCGCGGCAGAAATCAACGTATTGCTCGACGAGCAGGATGGCGAGGGCGCCCGCGCGTTTGAGCTCGCGGACCGCGCCCATGATCTCGGAGGCCTCCTGCCGCGCTTGCGCCGTGGCTTCCCCTTCGGAAATGGTGCTGATCTTCAGTTTCTTGAGGGTGTCGCCGATCTGGTCGATGATGGAGGGCTGGATGCCCTCGGTCGGTTCGTCGAGGATCAGCAGCTTCGGGTTGGTGAGCAGGGCGCGGCCGATGGCGAGCTGCTGTTGTTGTCCGCCCGAGAGCACGCCCCCTTTGCGCGACAGCATCTCCTTGAGCACGGGAAACAAGGCGAACACCCGTTCCAGTCCCGCCTGGGCAGCCGCCCGGCTGCGCCGGTGGACGACCAAGCCCAGCCGCAGGTTTTCCTCGACCGTGAGGTGCGGGAAAATGTCGCGGCCCTGCGGCACGTAACCGATGCCGGCGCGGGCGCGCACATCGGACGGCAACGGGTCGATGCGCTGGGCGGCAAAAGTGATGGCGCCGGCCCTCACGGGCAGCACGCCGGTGATGGATTTCAAGGTTGTCGTCTTGCCGACGCCGTTGCGGCCCATCAGGGCGACGACCTCGCCGGCGCCCACCTCGAGGTTGACGCCGCGGAGGATGCGGGAGCCGCCGATGTCGGTCTCGACCGCGGAAAGCTGGAGGAGCGCAGTCATTTGAACCACAAAGCAGCGGAGACACGGAGGAACAAACCGTGAAGGCCCTTTGTGCCTTTGTGGTGAGTCATGTCTTGAATCATCTCTTCCCGTGTTTGCCCCGGCCGAGGTAGATCTCGCGGACCCGCGGGTTGGCCTGCACGTCGTCGAACTTGCCCTCACAGAGCACCGTACCCTGGTGCAGGACGGTGACCTGGCCGTCGCGGGCGATTTGTTTGACGAAGGTCATG
Organism: Opitutaceae bacterium; assembly: GCA_028688225.1. Lineage (GTDB taxonomy): Bacteria > Verrucomicrobiota > Verrucomicrobiia > Opitutales > Opitutaceae > Fen-1467. The sequence goes on from JAQTYQ010000029.1 coordinate 28,205, forward strand.
TCGTGCTCGACGACGATGAGGCTGTGTTTACCGGCGAGGGAGAGCAGCAGTTCGCCGGTGCGGTGGGTTTCCTCGTCGGTCATGCCGGCGGCGGGTTCGTCCACGAGCAGGACCTTCGGCTCCTGGGCGAGCAGCATGCCGATTTCCAGCCACTGTTTCTCGCCGTGGGCGAGCAGCCCCGCCTTCCAGCCGCGTTTGGCGTCGAGGCGGATGAGCCGCAGCAGCGCATCGATCCGGTCGCGCTCGGTCGAGGACAGACGATGGAAAAGCGAGGCAAAGACGCCGCGCGGCCCTTTGAGCGAAAGCACGAGGTTCTCCCAGACCGTGTGCTCGACGTAGACACTCGGCGTCTGGAATTTCCGGCCAATGCCGAGGCGGTTGATCTCATACTCGTTGAGGGCGGTAAGATCGCTCTGCGGATCCTCCGAGCGACCGAACTCGATCTTGCCCGCGTCCGGTTTGGCGCGTCCGGTCAGCAGGTCAAAGAAGGTGGATTTGCCGGCGCCGTTGGGGCCGATGACCGTGCGCAGCTCGCCGGCGAACAGGTAAAAGTTGAGGTTCGAGATGGCTTTGAAGCCATCATAGGTTTTGGAGACGTCCTCGACGGTGAGCAGCGGGTGGGCCATGGTCAGGGTTTCGCGGCGGGCGCCACGGCGGAGGTGGGCCGGATTTCTTTCCAGAGTACGGACAGGCGCGCCGGCAGGCTCACGAGGCCGCCGGGCAGGAAGAGCACGACGAGGATGAAGAGTCCGCCCAGAATGATGAGCCACAAGTCGGGAAAGGCACGGGTGGCCCAGCTTTTCAGGGCGTTGATCGAGATCGCACCGAGGATCGGTCCGACCAGCGTGCCGCGACCGCCGACGGCGACCCAGACGACGGCCTCGAGGGATTTGTCGGCCTGCATCTCGCCGGGATTGATGATGCCGACCTGCGGCACGTAAAGCGCGCCGCCGGCGGCGGCGATGAGCGCGGCGAGAACGAAGACGAACCGCTTGTAATGCGCGGTGGCGTAGCCGCTGAAGAGCACGCGGTTCTCGCCGTCGCGGATGGCGCGCTGCACGAGGCCGAACTTGGTCCGGCCCAGCCAGCGACAACCCACATAGACCACCAGCAGCGTGAGCGCCGTGGCAATGTAGAGGCCGCGCTGGGTGGCGGGCGCCTGGAGGTTGTAGCCCAGGATCAACTTGAAGTCGGTGAAGCCGTTGTTGCCGCCGAGGAGCAGATTATTGCGGAAAAACATGATCGAGGCCGCGTAGGTCAGCGCCTGCGTGAGAATCGAGAAATACACGCCCTTGATGCGCGAACGGAACGCGAGGAAGGCGAACGCATACGCGACCAGGCCCGGCAGCAGGAACACCATCGTCAGCGCAAACGGGAAGCTGGCGAACGGCTCCCAGAAGCTCGGGAGCCTGGTCCAGCCGAGAAACACGAGGAAATCGGGGATCGGCTTGTGATACTGGCCGAGGTCGCCGATCATCCGCATGAGATACATGCCGTGCATGTAGCCGCCGAGGGTGAAGAAGAGCGCCTGGCCGAGGCTGAGCAGGCCGGTGGAGCCCCAGAGCAGGTTGACCGAGATGGCGAGCAGTGCGTAGCAGAGATACTTGCCCCAGAGCCCGATCGTGAAATTGCTGACCAGGCCGAAGGCGTGCAGCATGGGGAAGACGACGATCATCAGCCCGGCGGCGGTCAGCTCGAGGCCGGGACGGGAAAGCCAGGTGGAGTTGGGGACAGGGGCGGACATGCGGTTATTCGTCGAGGGTGCGGCTGCGGGTGACGAAGAGCCCGGCCGGCCGCCATTGCAGGAAGAGGATGATGGCCCCGAGCACGAGAATCTTGCCGAAGACCGCGGCGTCCTGCGCCAGGTTTTGCAGGAAGCTGCCGATGGCCGGCACCCAGCTCAGGCCCGGGGCCCAGTCGGGCAGGTATTGTTGCAAAACCTGGTCCGCCCCGCCGATGGTGAACGCGCTGATGACAGTGCCGCCGACGCTGCCCACGCCGCCGACGACCACAACCATGAACGAGTCGATGATGTAGTTCTGCCCGAGCGACGGGCCGACATTGCCGATCTGGCTGAGAAAAGCGCCCGCCAGCCCGGCCAGCCCGCTGCCGAGGCCGAAGGTGAGCATGTTGACGCGTCCGGTGCGGACGCCCATGCAGGCAGCCATGTCGCGGTTTTGCATCGAGGCGCGGATGAGCAGACCGAGCGCGGTCTTGGTCAGCACGAGCCACATCCCGAAAACGATCAGGACCGCGAAGCCGATCACGAAGACGCGATTCCAGCCGAGCAGCACATCGTTGACCGTCCAGTTGCCACTGAGATAGGTGGGACTGGAAACCTGGACGTTGTTGGCGCCGAACATCAAGCGGAAGGCCTGTTGCAGCACGAGGGATACGCCCCAAGTGGCCAGCAGGCTCTCCAGCGGGCGGCGGTAGAGGAACTGAATGATACTGCGCTCGAGTCCGATGCCGACCAGCGCGGCGGCAAGAAAACTGAGCGGAATGGCTGCGAAAAAATAGCACTGATAGGCCGGGCCGCTGAGATTCATGCCCGGAACCGGCAGGCTGAGCCCGAAGAACGGAATCGTGAGGCCCGCGCCAAAGATGTTTTGCACGAGGTAGGTCGTGTAGGCGCCGACCGCGATCATCTCGCCGTGCGCCATGTTGATCACGCGCATGAGGCCGAAGGTGATGGCGAGACCCAGCGCTCCGACGAGCAGGATGCTGCCGAGGCTGATGCCGCGAAAAAGCGTGCCGAAGAAGTCCACCGCCGAGCGGTGTTGCTCGACGGCCTTCCGGGCGGCCCGGGCGGCGTTGGCCACGGGGACGTTCTTTTTTGCCACCGCTTCCTGCAGGGTTCGCTGGAGAAAATCGGTGCTGGAAAGGGTGTGCAGTTCCTTGAGTTCACCGAGGGCGGCGAGCTTCACTTCGTCCTTCGCCTCCTTGAGGCGGATGAGCGCGATGGCTTCGCGGAGGGCGCGCAAGGCCTTGGGGTCGGACTCCATCTTGAGGCGCACCTCCAGGGCGGGCAGTTTTTCAACGCTTTGCGTCCGGCCGATGGCCTGGATGGCCTGGACGCGCTTGGTGAGATCGGATGAAGCGAGGTCAATGAGATCGAGCACCGCCTTCATGGCCCGGCGCAGCGAAGAGTTGTGCTCGACGGCGGTGAGGTCGGGCCCCACCAGGCGCAGCGGCTGACCCGCGGTGTCCGTGAGCGGCGAACCGTCATCCACACGAAAGGCCGGCTGCGCGCCGCCGGCATCCCTGTCGCCGGCGAGCAGCACGGCGATTTTTCCGCCGCCCGGCGGCTCGTAAATGAAAAGGGTGTCCTTGCGCCAGGCATCGAGGAGAACCTTGATCGTCTCGTCGTCCTGGCCGATGAGAGTGGCGATGATTTCGCGTTTTTGCGCGTCATCGGCGGCGAAAATCGCCCGCACGATGGTCTGCCGGGGCGTGTCGGTCCCCGCGGCCGGCTCCGGCCCGGCCGCCCGGAGCACTGGTCCGGCGGCCAACAGGCCGGCGGCAAACAGCAAAGCGAAATGAGGTCGTAAAATCATCAAGCGCGAGGACAAGGGTTGGAGCAGAAGCCATGAATCATGGGCTGATAAGCAGGGCGGATGCCGATTGGGAACCTAGTTCGCCGCCCGCAAAAAGTTTTTTCCGACCGCCCAACGGGCAAAATAAAAAGGAGCGGGTTCACGTTGAACCCGCCCCAAGTTGCCAGTCTGGGCGCAATGGGCGGCTTACTTGAATTTGCCTTTCAGCCAGGGCTCGCCGTAGATGCTGTCGAAGGACTTGAGAATCTTGAACTGGCCGTCGGCCTTGGTTTCGCCGATGTAGACGTTCTTGGTCAGGTGCATGTTTTTCTGCGTGGTGACCTTGCCGCCGGGCCCATCGAAGGAGATCCCGGATTTCCAAGCCTCGCGGATCTTGTCCACGTCGAAGCTGCCGGCCTTCTCGACGCAGGCTTTCCAGAGGTAGACGCCGTCATAGCTCAGCACCATCGGTGAGCAGGTGACGCGGCCTTCCTTCACGATGCCGGCCACGGTACTCGCGGCGAGCCAGGTTTGGAAGTCGGCGATGAACTTCTTGTTGGCGGGCGAATTGATCGACTGGAAGTAAGTCCAGCAGCCAAGCTGACCGACGAGCTGGTCGGCGGGCAGGCCGCGGAATTCATCCTCGGAGATCGAGAAGGAGACGACCGGGCAGGTGTCGGCGGTGAGGCCGGAGGCGGCGTATTCCTTGAAGAAGGGCACGTTGGTGTCGCCGTTGAGGGTCGAGACGACGCAGGCGTCGCCGGAGGCGGCGAACTGCTTGATCTCGGCGACAATCTGCTGGTAGTCGGTGTGGCCGAAGGGCGTGTATTTGCCGGCGGAGATGATCTTGCCGGACTCGTCTTTGCGGAAGCCACCGCCGATGTTCTCGATCGGCACGCCCTTGCTCAGGAGATACTCGAGGAGCACGAGGTTGGTGGTCTGCGGGTAGACGTAATCGGAGCCGAGCAGGTAGAACTTCTTCTTGCCCTCGGCGAGATAGTAGTCGACCGCGGGCGTGGCCTGCTGGTTGACGGCCTCGGCCGTGTAGGCGACGTTCTGCGACTCCTCCTCGCCCTCATATTGCACGGGGTAGAAGAGCAGGCCGTTGTTCTTCTCGAAGACGGGCAGCACGGACTTGCGGCTGACGGATGTCCAGCAGCCGAAGACGACGGCGACCTGGTCCTGCTCGAGGAGCTGCTTGGCTTTCTCGGCGAAGAGCGGCCAGTTCGACGCACCATCCACGACGACGGGCTCGATTTTGTAGCCCATGACGCCGCCCTTGGCGTTGATTTCATCGAAGGTGAACAGGAGAATGTCCCGCAGCGAGGTTTCGCTGATGGCCATGGTGCCGCTGAGGGAGTGGAGGACGCCGACCTTGACGACCTTGTCGGCGGCGCGGACGGCAGGAACGAGCGCGGCGGCCGCAACGGCGCCGGCGAGGAGGAGAGGACGAAGTGATTTTAGCATGGGAATGAGAATTTGGTGCGTGACTCGGCTCCGCGCGATCCGCGCGGCAAGCAGGGAAAAAAGGCGGGGAGGAAAGGAGCCCGCGCCGCTGCGGCGGGGCTCCGGCCGGAACGGCGGCAGGTCAGAATTTGAACAGCGCCTGGACCCCGAAGAATGTCGCGCTGTCCACGGTGTAGTTCTCGTAATCGTAGTACGACACCTCGGCGCGCACCGTGAGATGATCGGTGAGGGTGTAGGCGGGGCCGACCGTGTACTTCAGGAAGCCCGGGCCGCCGTCGCTCAGTTTTTCGCCGCTGATGCGGAAGGCGGAGTAGACCTTGTCCGTGAAGTTGTAGCCGAGGAAGGCGAGCCAGTTGTAGCCCTTGGCGCCGAGGCCGCCGTCCTTGTGCTGGTATTCCGCGCCGACGGACGTCGCCTGGTTGAGCTGATAGCTGAGCCAGACGTCGAGCGTGAGGACGGAGTGGACCTGGAAGTTGCCCTTCGTGTCGTAGCCGAAGCCGCCCCACAGCGTGACATCGCCGATCTTCTGGACGACGTAGCCCTCGAAGCCCGCGTTGTGCTTCAGTTCGCCGTCGCCACGGTTGTACCCGTAGGGCGAATAGACGGAATCGAGCACCGCAAACCCCATGCCGGTGCTGCCGGCCGTGTAGTCGAGTTTCACGCCGCTGTGATAACCTGGGATCGCGCCGAGAAAATCACCGTTGGCGTAGGAGATCTGCGTCATCAGGGTGGGATAGAAGGACTCGTACCCGAGGTAGCTCAGGAATTTTCCGCCCGTGACGGTCACGCCGCCGCCGGCGTCGTAGGTGACGTAGGCGTCGAGCACATTCAGGCCCAGCGCTGAGCCCGGAAAATCGAACAGGCTGACGACCGCGGTCACCGGCTGGTAGCTGGCGGTGAAGGTCAGATCCACGGCGTTGGCGTCGCCCGCGCCCGGCGGCGCCTTGGAGGCGTCGAAGAGGGAATCCGACGACGTGCCCGGGTCGGGCGAGTACGTCGTATAGGCACCGGCGATGTAGCCGCTCACGGTGAGGTTGTCGTTCAGCTTGACGTCAGCGTGGGCCGATAGCGTCGAGAGGAGGGCCGCGGCCCAGGCCCAGGGCAGGAGTTTCTTCATATGGTTGCTTGCGGTTGGAGGTGGATACATGCAGAGCCGGTTGGAATGGTTCCGCCCGGGTTGCCGCTTTTACAGCAGCACACTTGCCAACGCAACGGGTATGAAAAAAATTCATCTCCCAACCGGAAATACCCCGGCCTCCGCATTGCCGGAGGAGCGATGGGGCCCGCGCCAGAACCCACTGGATTTCTCTCCTCCCGATCGAGCGCACCGTTTCGCCCCGGCCAGCACATCAACCGATCGTGGACAGATCCGGCCCCGGGGCCCCCGGCGGGCGGAGGACGGGTCTCAGCGAACCTTCGCGTAGATCAGGCAGTCGCGGGGTTCGGGACCGATGGTCGGGCAGACATGCCAGCGGCGCAGCAAACCTTCGCGCTTCAGCCCGGCTTTCTCCATCACCCGGACCGAGGCGGAGTTCGCTGCGTCGCAAAAAGCCCACACCCGGTAAAGCGGCGGCTGGGCCAGCGCCCACGCGGCGACATAGCGCACCGCCTCGGTCATCAATCCCTGGCCCCAGTGGGCGCGACCCAGCACGTAGCCGAGCATCGCCCCATGCGGGCCGAGGCCCACGCCCACCGAACCAATCGGCGTGTCGGTGCCGCGCAAGCCGAGCATCCACGGATAGTGGTCGCCTTCGCCGGTTTCCCACGTGCGCACCGCGCCGCGCAGGAATTCCCGCAGCGGCTCGATCTCCGTGTAGTAGCGCCACGCGAGGTACCGCGTGACCTCGGGATCGGCGGCATAAGCGGCAAACACCGCTTCGGCGTCCTCGACGCGGGGTCGCCGCGCGACGAGACGCTCGGTGGTGAAGGTTTCAGGCGGCCGCGTCATGCCGCCAATCCGCGCCGCGGCCGCACCGGTGTCAACCGGTGTTTTGCCGCCGGGAAAGCCGGTTCCGCCGTCCGGGGCGGGTTTTAGCCGGGCACGGCAAAACGCGCAGTGATGTCGTCCGGTCCCCCGGTGGTGCCGAGATTCCTTTCCGGGTGGAAAAACTGGATGCCGACCAGAAGGACGGCCAGCACGACCGCCGCGAGGCGGAACCGGTTTTTCATGATTGGAGTCAGGCGGTGGCGATGGCTTCGTGAAGGAGGGCGGCGATGACGGGCGGCAGGTCGAGGCCGAGCGCGCAACGCTGGGCCCGCGGACTCATTTTGCGCCAGGTCTTCTGCAGGATGCCGGTGAATTTTTCCCGCGGGTATTCCGTGTGCTGCGCCGCAAACGCGCTGATTTCGCTCTCGAGAAACACGAGGCAGGCGGCGTCCTCCAGCGCCTGGGTGCCCGCATTGGTCTTGAGGTCGGTCTTGGACACCCAGATGGCGGCATCATCGGCGCCGACGGCCGTCACGCCGGCCTGCAACAGCAGTGCCCGGGCGCGGTCGGCCTGTTTCCGGTAGAGCGTCTTCCGCCAGGCATGGTAGCCGGCCCGGTCCAGGGGGAAGGAGGCACGGGGCACGGACCAGCGCTCAAGATGCTGGCAGCGCGCGGCGAGGCGCAGCAACAGTGCGGCGGCGGGTTCGAGCCGCGTGATCCAGGCTTCCATCCGGTCGGCGTAGACCAGTTCGGCGGGCCGGCCGTCGGCCGTGCGGGTTGGATCGGCGGCGTGCGCGGCGTCGATCAACTCCCGGGCTCGGAGGTAGGCATCCATGATGCGGTCCAATCCAATTCAGTTTCCGGGCGGCCGCAAGCGGCGACCGGAATCCGGGGCTGGGGAACAGCGGCTTTCGGAGGTGGCATCGAGATCGGTGAGTGGTCCCCGCCGGGGGAGCACCCAAGAAGAGATTCGCCATTCCGGCCGAGAAGATTTTGAGATGGAGCATGGCGTGGCGCATCGATGAATTCGTGGCTCGGGGCGAAATCGACAACCGGGTGCGCGGGCGCGTGACCGGCCGGCTGTGGTTTGCCGGCCGCGCCGAACCCGTGGAACTCGATCTGGCCGGCAATGCCTGGCGCGACCTCGCGGGCCGCCGGCTCGTCTTCACGAACCCGCGGCCCAAAGCAGGTCTGTCGGCGGGTTTGGTGGCCCGGCAGGATGGCGTCGTGGGCGACCTCACCGCGTCGCGCAAGGTCAAGGTGCCGGAGATTCCGCTCGCACAGATCGGCGAATACGATGCAGCCTGCAAACCCTGGCCGTGGCATTGGGGCAACGCGCTCTACCTGGAATGGTTCAGCGGGACCAACGGGCGTGTCGTCATCGAATCGGTTGACTATGAACTGACCATGGCCGGCGACGCGGCGTGGGACATGACCCCGGCGGCGGAGGAGGAACAGCGGCGCGCCAACGGTGAGGCGCTGGGGCAGTTCATGGAACGGCTGGAGGACGTCGCCTCGGGAGCGGAGAAGACGGAGGACCCGGCGAAAACCGTCGGCGATGACGACCACCCGCAGACGGAAGAGGAGGCGGAGAGAATGCAGGAAGAATCGGACCGGCTGATGGACCGCATCATGGCGCGGATGGAGCGGGAGGGTCCGGACGCGGACTACGAAAGGATTTTGGAGGAGGAACTCGAGCGCCGCCGCCGGGAGCGGGGTGAGCCGCCGCCCACGCCGGAGCAGGAGGCCGCGCGCGCCGCGTGGATCGAGGAGTTGAACCGCGCGGCCGAGGAAGCAGCCGCCGATCCCTGGTCACCGGAGAAGGCGGAACACAAACATCCGCTCGCCGAGCAGGCGTTCGAGTTCTCGGTGCGGCTGCACCAGGAGGTAGACCGTCGGAGCTGGCTTCCGGCCGGCGCCAGCCAGGAGCACCCGGTGGCGGAGCTGGTGGCCATGGCGATGCGCGCCTCGGCCAAGCTCGCCGGCGCGCTCAACGGCCGCGACGGTCTGCCGCCGGTCGGGGAATGCGGCGGCTGCATCGCGCGGTTGAAGCGGGCGCGCGGCTGTTTTTCCGACGCCCTGCTGGCCGCCGATGCCTGCGCCGGGCAAAAGCTCGTCGCCGATGCCTGGCTGGCGGCGGTGCAGCGCGAACTGGCAGAGCTCGGGGAAGCGACTGACCGGATCATCGCCGAACTGCGCGCACGACTGGAGCGGGGATGGGATTGAGTGCTGTCGCCGGGTTGCCCCCCGAACCGTTTTCAAGGAGGACATCGAATCATGGACTACGATATGGACAAAGTGGATGAAACCGTGCTGGCGCTGCTATGGTTGACCTCGTTTCGCGAAAAGAAGGACTGGCCGCTGCGCGCCTGGAAGGGTCACGACTGGGACGCGATGAACCGGCTGCATGAAAAGGGCTACATCGACGATCCGAAGGGCAAGGCCAAGTCGGTCGGGCTCACCGGCGAAGGCGCCCGTCGTTCGGAGGAGTTGTTCCAGCGGATGTTCGGGTGCACCTCATGACGCGGCACTGCAGGCGCCTCCTGCTTTGGCCGCGCCCTCGCGGATGAAGAAACCGCACCGCCGCCGCAATTCGCAGATCAAGTTCGATGCCGGATGGCTCGACTGGGCGTTGGCCGCCACGGATCCGTTGTTGGTCGCCAACATCTACGAGTATTGCGACCGCTGGTGCGAACGGTGTCCGGCGACCGCGCGTTGCTTCATGTTCAAGCAGCGCCAGAAATTCGACGCCCGCCATCCTCCGCGGGACGGACAACCGCCCGAGGCGCAGGACAAGGCCTTTTGGGAAAGTATCGCGCAGAGGTCCGTGGAGGCTTTGTTGCGGTCCGCCCGCAGGTCCGCCCGCAATCGGATCAGGACGTCTGCCGCGGAAATCTCGCTGGCAGAGAGGCGCCGAAGACGGCGCAGGCATCGTCGGGAGCTCGCGCTGATCGGCGCGGCTACGCCGGTACTTCGACGGCGAAGCCGACGCCATCCTCGATCTGCTCGTGCGGTTGGATCGCCTGCGCCGCGCCGTGGAGCAGGAGTGTCCGCAGGCGCGGGCCTTCCAGCGGCCGGGACTGGACTGATAACCAGAGAGACAGGCACTGGGTTGCCGGTAGGGCCGCGTTCCCTGGTTAAATAGGAGCCACACGCCAGGATGGCGTTACCCCCCCAAGGCAGGGGGCCAACTCAACGGACATCGGCGAGCGCAGCGATCAGAATGGCGATCCCCGTCTCCCCGTTTGCAACCGCCTCCGGCAGGACCGCCTGGATGGGCGCCGGAAACAGTCCGGACCACGGCGTTCGGGCGCAGGCCGCGGAATCAGGTGGAGCGGGCAGGCGGCGCTCAAGAGCCAGCGCGCAGCCCAACGCATGGAGAGCGTCGCCGACTGGCGCGGCGGCTTCCTCCGGCAGGCCGGCGGCGAGCAGCGCCTGGGCGGCCTTGAGCTTGCGGGCGGCTTGGGCGCGGTGGGTGGCGGCGCGCTGCTGTTCTTCCGGCGAGAGCGCCACGGGGGCCTCCGGCAGCGGATGGAGCCGGCGCGTCGCGGCCGTCGTCACGGCCATCAGTCCGCTGGCGGCGAGTGCGTCCAGCGCGTCCTGCGTCGCGCGGTCGAGCACGAGCAGACGCGGCGCCTCGGACGGGGCGTGCTGCCAGGTATCGGCATGCGCGGCTTCGAGCTGCGGGCGCCAGAGTCCGGCTTCGCGATCAACAATGACGACGATGACCGCCGTGCCGTCGGGCGCGGCCGGGTAACGCTCCTCGCACGTGCACAGGTGACCGTTGATCTCGGCGGCGGCGCGTTGCGCAAAGGCAAGCGCCGGATCGGCCGGCGGCGGTTTGGCGGGCGGTCTCCCGGCGACGCCGGACAGCATGATCTGCTCCAGGCGGGCAAGCTGCGCCTGGCGTCCGCTGCGCAGCCTGATCTCCTTGAGATCGCCGAGCCGGTCGAGCACGCCGTCGGCGAGGCTGCGTTTATCCGCCAGCGTAGCGAGCATGCCGTGTTCGATGGTATCGACGGAGACGAGATTGTACACCGTCACGGCGCGCGCCTGATGCTTGCGCCACGCCCGCGCAATCCGCTGTTCCAGCTTTGCGGGATTCCACGGCAGATCGCAGTTCACCACCACCGAGGCGGTCTGAAGGTTGAGCCCGACGCCGCCCGAGTCGGTGCTGAGAAAAACGCGGCAAGCGGGGTCGCTTTTGAAACGGTTGATTTCGGCGCGGCGCCGCTGCTGCGGCACGGAACCGGTGTGCCACGCAAAGCCGAGCCCGAGCCGGCCGCACAAGCTGCGCACCAGTTCCAGCATGCGCTCCCACTCGGAGAAGACGATGACCTTCACGCCGGGATTGTCGCGGCACTCGGCGAGGATCGGCTCGAGTTCGCCGAGCTTCGGGCACGTCCGGTCGCCGTCGCCCAGGATGTAGTTCGTGTCGCAGATCATGCGCAGCATCGCGAGTTCGCGCATGAGCTTGTCCTGCTCGGCCGGCAGCAGCGGCCGGCGCTTGGCGAGGTGCACGAGTTTTGAGACGATCTGTTCATGGGCCGCGTAGTTCTGGCGCTGCACATCCGAGAGCGGCACGAGGCGGATGTGATCGGTGCGCGCCGGCAGCTCGGTCTCGACGTCGGCCTTGCGGCGGCGGAGCATGACGGGACGCACCCGCGCATGCAGACGGTCGAGATTGCGGTAGCCGGCCGGTCTCCCCTTTTCGTCAAAGGCATAGAACTCGCGGTTGAAGCGGAAAAGTGGTCCGAAGACGGCGGGGTCGAGAAAATCGACAATCGAGTACAGCTCGTCGATGCGGTTCTCGATGGGCGTGCCGGTGAGCACGAAAGCGTACCGGCTGCGCAGGCGTTTGACGGCCTGCGCGGTTTTGGTGGGTGCGCCCGGCAGGGCACACCTGCTGGACAGTGAACATGAACAAAAGAGCATGTAAGTCTGTTGACCGCCCTGCAGAGGGAAGGTCTAGCCGAAGGGCAACTGCGGCGTCGCGAGGCGACCGTG
>JAQTYQ010000030.1 GCA_028688225.1 Opitutaceae bacterium
GCCTCGAACAACATTACCAAATGCTGCAACAGCAAATGCACGAGACGCTCGACCACCTCAAACTCGCCGCGTGACTCTACCACCAGGACAAACATGTTGGTCTCCGCCCTCCGATAGTCAGACAGAGTGGGTTTCCGGCGCAGCCGGAAACTGGATTGATCTTTCCGACCCGGGACCTAGTTTGGCAGGTCTTGAAATCAGGAAGCGCAGCCGACTTCGTCTTGCTGATTCTCCAAGGCGAGCCGTTCCTTTTGTCGTTGGTGGTGGCAGGCATCGCCGGCACGGGGCTAGGTTTCCTGGCGGTCTGGATCCTCACCCGCCACACCCGCGGCATGGCGGAACAGAATGCCGCCCAGCTGTTCGAGGTCGCCCGGCGCGAGGCCGCGGTCGGAGCGCAGGAGCTGAAGACCCAAACCGAGGAGGAACTCCAGGCGAAGCGCGCCGAAATGAACCGGGACTTCGACCGGCGGGAGATCGAGATCGAGGTGAAACTGCGCGAGATCCGCTCCCACGAGGAATCGCTCGCCCTGCTCGACTACCAGCTTGAGCAGAAGCAGGAGCGGCTCGCGCGCGAAAACGCCGCCGTCAAACAGGCGCGCGAGGCCGTCCGCGACCTTTCCAAGGGCGTGCGCAAGCGGCTCGAAGGGCTCGCCCACATGGATGCCGAGGAGATCAAATCGGCGCTGCGCGAGGAGGTGATGCTCGAGTGCCAGGATGAGCTGCGGGCGTTGCGCCACGAGAAACTCGAGAAATCCGAGCAGGAGCTGCAGCACGAGGCCCACCGCATCCTCGTGACCACCATGCAGCGGCTGGCGGGCCGCCCCAACAACGACATCACCGCCACCATCGTCCAGCTGCCGAACGAGGAAATGAAGGGCCGCATCATCGGCCGGGAGGGGCGTAACATCAAGGCGTTCGAGGCCGCGACCGGCGTTACACTGCTGATCGATGAATCGCCGCAGATGGTGCTGATCTCCTCGTTCGATCCCGTGCGGCGCGAGGTCGCCAAACAGGCGCTGGAGGGCCTGGTCAAGGACGGCCGCATCCATCCGGCGAGCATCGAGGAGTTCGTCACGCGCGCCAAGGAGGAGATCCGCCTCAACGTCATGCAGGCCGGCGAGGACGCCGTGCAGCGGCTGCAGGTCAACGGCCTGCATCCGGAAATCATCGACCTGCTCGGCCGGCTCAAATTCCGTTTTTCCTACACCCAGAACGTCCTCGATCACTCCATCGAAGTGGGCTTTCTCTGCTCGATGCTGGCCTCGGAGATCGGCCTCGATCCGCAGGTGGCCAAACGGGTCGGCCTCCTGCACGACATTGGCAAGGCGGTCGACGGCGAATACCAGGGCAGCCATGCGATCATCGGCGCCGAGTTCATCAAGCGCCATGGCGAGACGCCGATCGTGGTCAATGCCGTGGCCGCGCATCACGAGGAGGTGAAGCCTGAGACGGTCTATGCCGGGCTGGTCATCCTCGCCGACACCATTTCGGCGGTGCGGCCCGGTGCGCGGGCGGAGTCGATGACGAACTACATCCAGCGGCTCGATCGGTTGGAAAAACTGGCGCTGTCCCTGGAGGGCGTGCAGCAGGCGTACGCGATCCAGGCCGGCCGCGAGGTGCGCGTGGTGGTCAATCCCCAGACTGTCACTGACGAGCAGGCGCGGGAGCTGGCCAAGCAGCTCCGCCATCGGGTCGAGGAGGAGCTCCAGTATCCGAGCACGATCAAGATCACCGTCATCCGCGAGCAGCGCTTCAACGAGACGGCGATGTAGCACGAGGCGCGGCGCAGTCGCGCCGCGCCAAGGATCAAGGTCCAAGGAGCAAGGAACAGGAACGGTCGCCGCTTGCGTGGCAGTGGGTGCAGCTGCTATCGAATCCCTCATTTCTGACACCGGCCAAAGGCCGCTGGCGGCTTGTCACTTGATACCTGTTACTTCCTACTTCTCCCCATGTCCGACCCGAAGATTCTCCAGACGTTTGCGAACCCGCAGCCGGGGCGTGATTACCTCATCGAGCACACGCACCATGAGTTCACCTCGCTCTGCCCGATCACGGGTCATCCGGACTTCGCGACCATCACGGTGCGCTATGTGCCGGACCGGTTATGCGTGGAGCTGAAATCGCTGAAGCTTTATTTCCACGCCTATCGCAACGAGGGAATCTTCTTCGAGGCGGTCACCAACCGTATCTGCGACGACCTGGGCGAGCTGCTCCGGCCCCGGAGTCTGACGGTCGTTTCGGACTGGCAGGCGCGCGGCGGATTCACGTCGGTCATCACCGCGGAGTGGAGACCGAAGCGGAAGCGCTGAAGCCAGAGGCCGGCTCATTCCTCCGTGTACCATTCAGGCCGGCAAGCGAACGCCGGAAGCCTCAACCGGGCCTCGCCGGGCCGCCTGCCCCTTGGGACAACTCCGCTGCGGCTTGGGCCGGCGTCAGCACGCGCGCGCCGTGCAGAATATCCGGCGGATAGTGGGCCAGGTTGCCGGTCACGATCGTCTTGTCGCCGGTGGTCAGCGCCGCCTCGAGAAAAATAATGTCGTCAGGGTCGGGGCCGGCGGTGGTCAAGGCTGCCGGCGTCACGAGCATCGGTCCATGCAGCGCGCCCAGAAACGCCGTGATTTTGTTTGGGGCCAGCCGCAAACGCGGCCGACTCAGCACATCCCGGTATTCCGCCAGGATGCGCGCGTCGTAAACGAGCTTCACGCGCCCGTCGACCATCGCGTTCAAAATGCGCGCCGAATGCCCGTGCGGGTTTAGGAGCCCCGACACGACGACGTTCGTGTCGATGACCCAATGCCTCATTGGCGCCGCCGGCTGGCACGCACCGCCGCCACCTCGGCGTCGATCTCCTCCATCGTGAGCCTGTCGGTGCGGTTGACGACGGAATCCGTGCGAATGGCTTGCACGGCCTGCGCCAGTGCCACGCGGTCGAGCATTTCCAGGTCCCGGGCGAACGTGGCTTCCGAGGTCGGAATCATGATGGCCTTCGGCTTGCCGTTCGCCGTCACCAGCACCCGGCCTGCGCGGCTCACGGTCGCCAGCGCCCGGCCCGGGCGGGCGGAGAGTTCACGGGAAGCAAGCCACTTCGTTTTCATGCCCGTTACTGTCGGGCAAATGTCGTGCATGTCAAGAAACGCGTGCGCTCACTCCGCTGGCTGGCGACCCCTCATCCACGCGAACGGCCAGACGGCCCGCGCCAGCACGGCCTGATCGCTCACGACGGCAACCGCGCCGCAAGGGACGTCTTCGACAGTCTGCAAGCTGGAGCGGCGGCGCCCCCGTCGCCGTTTTTCGGGGGAACACGCGACGAGGGCGTCGCGTCCCCAGGAGGTGTCCGCGCTACGGATTCAGCGTGGCGATCACCTGCGGATGCAGCGCAGGGGTGGCGGCCCGCCTACGCCAAGGCTGGGGCGAGGCAAGCGAGAGCTTCCGTTCACCCTAGGGGTTCAGCGCCGCAATAACTTGAGCATGCAATACGGGGGAGGCGGCCACGATGGACCGGGCGTCCACCGGATCGCGGCCCTGCCAGTCGGTGATGACTCCACCCGCGCCCTGGACCACCGGGATGAGCGCGGCGACGTCCCACGGGCTCAGGATGGGATCGCACATGATGTCGGCCCAGCCGGTCGCGACCAGCAGGTATCCGTAACAGTCGCCCCAAGTGCGGAATTGTTTCACCCGTCGGGCGAGCGCATCGAAGACGGCGCCGTTTTGGTGCTTGGCGGGGGAGAGCACGTCGCTGCACAACAGCGTGGCTTCCTCGATTCGGGCGGTGGTCCGGACGCGCACGGGCCGGCCATTGAGGGTCGTCTGTGCGCCGTCGCCGACCAGCAGCTGGCGGAGGACGGGCTGGTGGATCGCGCCCAACACGGGCCGGCCGCGATGCAAAAGCGCGATCAACGTGCCGAACAGCGGGGTGGCGGCGGCGAAGGCCCGGGTGCCATCAATGGGATCCAGCACCCACACGAACTCTGCGTCCGTGTGTTCCGCCCCGAATTCCTCGCCGAGCACGCCGTGCTGGGGAAAGCGCTCACGAATCATCTGGCGCATGAGTTCCTCAGCGCCCCGGTCGGCGATCGTCACGGGGGTCCGGTCGGCCTTGGTCTCGACCACCAGGCCGGGGTCGGCGAAGTAGGGACGGATGAAATCACCGCTTTTTTCGGCGAGTTCGACGAGAAAGTTCCGATACGGGGAAAGATCCATTTGGCGTGTGGGGCGGGTTGGAGGTCGAGGCGTGAGTTGAGCAGATGGAAGCCGGGGAGACGAAGGAATTATTGCGTGCCGGCGTGCCGGAAGGGCGTGTCCTGGCCGGCCGCAGGGGGGAAAGGCCATGACCGCTTCGGTGTAACGATCGTTACACCAAAGCGGTCGTGGCAACGTCCACGCGTTTGCACCGCGCCGCCTCCGGCCGGTCGCCTCTGCCGCCGCCCCGGCGCCCTCCGGTTATCAGCGTTGCCTTCCGCGCAAAACGGATCGTCTGTTGGTGGGGTGCGCTGGGTCGGGCAGACGATTTTTTTCATCGATTTCGAGGGCAGCCTAGCCTCGGGCATTCTCGAGTACGGGGTCGCGACCCTGCGCGACGGCCGGATCGTGGAGGCGAAAACCCGTCTCTGCCGCGCCACCGGCCGCGTGCGCCCCGAGGACACGGCCGTGCACGGACTGCGGAAGAGCGACGTGGCCGCGCAGGCGCCCTTGGCCGACGACTGGGAGTATTTTGCCGGCCTGCGCGAGCGGGGGCCATTCGCTGCACACTATGCCCAGGCCGAGAACTCCCTGATCAAGTCGGTCTGGCCCTATCCGCGCCGCACGGCCGATTTTGCGCGACCCGGCGAGCACGCGGCCGACTGGGGTCCATGGATCGATACCGGCCGGCTATATGCGCAATTATATCCCCAGGTTCCTTCGGGGAAACTGGAGGAGCTGGTGGCGGCCGGCGGCCTGCAGCCCCAGCTCGATACCCTGGCGGCGGCGTATTGTCCGCCGACTCGACGGCACTATCACGCGGCCCTTTACGACGCACTGGCCGGCGCCCTGCTGCTGGCGCGGCTGGCGGCCGAGCCGGCGGTGGCGGACAAATCAATGGGGTGGCTGCTCGCCATGAGCACGCTCAACCCGGCGAAGCGCGACGCATTGCAGCAGAAGGAGCTGTTTTGAGGGCTGCCGTGCACACCGGGACGCCGGGTATGACGTCCGGGCTGGGCGGCGATCCGGGTGCATCAGCGGGCTTCCAAGTCGTATCTCTTCAGTCCTGCCAGCTGCGCCGCAGTACGGAGGACAAAAAGCGGCCCGGCCCGGAAATAACGCGGCGCCAGCCGGCGCGGTTCGATGCAAACCCGGAACAGCCACTCGAAGCCGCTCCGTTGAATCCACCGGGGCGCCTGCCGCACGCGGCCGGAAAGAAAATCGAAGGCCGCGCCCACGCCGATGAGCACGCCGGCGTCGAGCTGTTGCCAATGCCGGGCCATGAAAAGCTCTTGTTTGGGCGTGCTGATGCCCACCCAGATCACATCCGGGCTTTTCGCCGCCACGTCGGCGCGCAGCGCGGCAGACTCCTCCGGATGCAACGGTCGGAAGGGCGGCGTAAACGTGCCGGCCACCTGCAGGCCGGGAAAGCGCGCACCCAGCCGGGCGCGCAGCTCCTCCGCCACGCCGGGAACACCGCCACAAAAATAATGGGTGAGACCGACAGCCCGGCCGGCGCCGCACACGGCCAGCATGAGGTCGGGGCCATAGACCCGGGTGACCTGCCGGTGGCCGCGATAACGACCAAGCCAGACGAGCGGCATGCCGTCGGGCACGTTCAGCCAGGCCCCGTTGAAGGCCGTGCGGATGTCTGCATCCCGCTGCGCTTCGCTGACGCCGTGCACCCCGCAGGCGCAGACATAGCCTTGCTGTCGGCGGCCGCGCACGCCGAGCACCAGATCCCGTGCCGCGTCGAGGCTCAGCGCGGATACACCGACACCGAGGACATTGTAGCGGGGAATACCGGGCTGGGTCACACGCCGGTTGTGGCAGTGGCGAAGCGCTGAAGCAATCCGGCAAGCGGCAGGTCGGCCAGCGACGACAGGACCAGGTGGGCGGCCGAGAAATCATGCCGGTGTGTGGAGGGATTGGGCACGGCGACCGTCCACAAGCCGGCCGCCCGGGCCGCCTGTACGCCGGCGGTCGAATCCTCGAAGGCGACGGCCTCGTGCGGAGCGACGGCGAAACGTCCGATGACGCGGTGATAAAGATCGGGGGCCGGTTTGCCGGCGGCGACGTCCTCGCGGCAGCAGGCGAAATCGAAAAGTAGGCGCAGACCGAGGCGCGTGAGATGCCGGTCGATGTGCTCGTGACTGGAATTGGACGCCAGCCCCAGTTTCAGGCCCTGGGCGCGAGCCGCCTGCAGGTAAGCCGACACGCCGGGCAGGACGGGCTGCCGCGCCGTCAATTCGCGCGACAGGCGCCGGTGCTCGGTCTTGAGCGCTTCGCGATCCGCCGCCGGCCCAAAGGCCGTCCAGGGATCGAAGTCGACATCGATATGGCCCACGAGCCGGTGGGCATCAGCACGCGCATAGGCCAGGCCGGCGCGCTCGTGCAGCGCCGCCCAGGCGTCAATCAACGGCGTCTCGGTGTCGAGGATGAGACCGTCGAAATCGAAGATCAGGGCGCGGATCATGAAGCAAAGAAGTCAGGGGCCGGCCGCCCGCAGTCAAGCCGCACCGCCTTTTTGCAGCCCGCGGCTGGACGCCGGAAGAAAAAACCTCCATCGTCCGCCCTCATGCACCAGGCCTTTCCACCGACCGGTCGACATGGTCTGATCCTCGCCATGGCCATGCTTATGTCCACTGTTGTCCTCTCCGCCAAGCCTGTGACCCGCAATCGCGCCGAGATTCCCGCCGAGTACAAATGGGATGTCTCGCGCATCTATCCGGACTGGGCGGCCTGGGAGGAGGGGATGAAGACGCTGGACGAGAAGATCGCCGAGTTCGGCACCCTGCAGGGCACGCTGGCGCAGGGGCCGCAGGCGGTGCTGCGCGCCTACCGGCTCTACGACGACATCGGCATGCTGCAATACAAGGTTTACGGCTACACCCATCTGCAGCGCGACGTCGACACCCGCGACCAGGATGTCAGCGCCCGGTTCCAGCGGGTGCAGGCGCTTTTCGCCAAACTGGGCACCGCCGTCTCCTGGTTCACGCCCGAGCTGCTGGCCGTCCCGCAGGAGACGATGGAGCAATGGATCAAGGCGACGCCCGAACTCGGCATCTACCGGTTCCCCATCCTGGAGAACTACCGCCAGCAAAAGCACGTGCTCGATGAGAAGGGCGAGCGGCTGCTCTCCTTTTCCTCCCGCCTGAATCAGGCGCCCGCGGCGGCGTTCCAGGAGCTTTCCACCTCCGACATCAAGTTTCCGCAAGTCACGCTTTCCGGCGACCGGGAGCTGACCCTCTCGCCCGGAGTCTACCAGCAGGTGCTCGAGTCCTGCCGCAACCAGGCCGACCGGGCGAAGGCTTTCGAGGCCTACCTGAACACCTACGCGGCGACGGCCAACACCTATGCGGCCCTCTATAACGGCGTGCTCCAACGCGACTGGTTCCTCGCCCGGGCGCGCAATTACCCCTCCACGCTGGAAGCGGCGCTGGACAGCAACGCGGTTCCGCCGGCCGTCGTCGCGACCCTGGTGGACACGGTCCGCAAAGGCACGGCGCCGCTGCAACGCTACCTGGCCCTGCGGAAAAGGCTGCTGGGGACCGAGACGTATCACCTCTACGACGGCTTTGTTCCGATCTTCAAGGTCGACCGGCCATATCCCTACGAACAATCGAAGGAACTCGTACTGGCGTCAGTCGCCCCGCTGGGGGCCGATTACCAGGCGAAGATGCGGCAGATCCTGAACGGGGCGCGCATCGATGTTTATGAAAACGACGGCAAGCGCAGCGGCGCCTACAGCTCGGGCATTTACGGCGTCGGGCCGTTCATGCTGCTGAACTACAACGACACGCTGGACGCCCTGTTCACGCTCGCCCACGAGGCCGGGCATTCGCTGCACACGCAGCTGGCCTTCGAGACGCAGCCGTTTGCCACCGCGGACTACACGATCTTCGTGGCGGAGGTCGCCTCGACGATGAACGAGCGCCTGCTGCTGCAGAAGCTGCTCGAAACGACGACCGACCCCCGGGAGCGTTTCGTGCTCGTGCAGCACGCCGTCGACAACATCGTGGGCACGTTTTACACCCAGGTGCTCTTCGCCGACTTCGAGCTGCAGGCGCACCGCCTCGTCGAGCAGGGCCAGCCGGTCACGGTCGACGCCCTCAAGGGCATCTACGGCGGGCTGCTGCAGGATTACTACGGCGATGCGATCGTGCAGGATGAGCTCTACCGCTACACCTGGGCGCGCATTCCCCACTTCTACAACTCACCCTACTACGTCTACCAGTACGCCACCTGCTTCGCCTCGTCGGCCCAACTCTACCGGACGCTGAACACCGGCACCACGGCGGAGCGGGCCGCGGCGACGGAACGCTATCTCAACCTGTTGCGGAGCGGCGGCAACGACCAGCCGATGGCGCAGCTCAAAAAGGCCGGCGTTGACCTGACGCAGCGCGCAACGGTGCAGGCGGTGATCGACCAGATGGACGAACTGGTGGCGCAGCTCGAGACCGAGGCGGCGAGGATCGAATAAAGCGCGGCGGACGAGAGTCGCCGCCGCCGGGGTGGAGCTCAGCCTCCTCACGTCGGCTGCTACGGGATGCGACTGGCAAGTAGCAGCCGAGGTGACGAGGCTGGCCCCTACGGCGCCAGCCGCCGCGGCTCAGAACCAGCGCCGCTTGCGCAGATAGATGAGCATCCCGAGCGTGCTGATGATGGTCAGGGCGAAGGCCAGCGGGTAGGAGAAGCGTCCGGGAACCTCGGGCATGTGCCGGAAATTCATGCCAAACCACCCGCCGATGACGAGCACCGGCAGGGTGAGCGCCGTCAACGCGGTGAGGACGCGGATGCCGAGGTTGGCCTCGTGGTCGGCGCGGTTGAGGAAGACGCGGAAGGCGAGGATGAGCTGTTCGGACCAGGCGTTGGCGGACCGCTCGATGCGGGCGAGATCCTCGGCGAGATCGCGCAGGTAGGGCAGCATGATCGGGCGGAAAAAGCCGCTGCGGCCGTGGGCAAGGTCGGCGACGATTTGATGCTGGGGACGCACGATCTGGCGGAGGGCTGCCAGGTCCCTGCGCGCGGCGAGCAGGCGGGGCAGGAGGTTGCCGGACTCATGGATGGCGGCATGCTCGATCCCGGCGATCTCGGCGCGCAGCTCCTCGATCGCGGGTTGGTAGGCGTCGGTCATGAGGTCGAGGATGACATGGGCGAACCGGTCGGGCCCGCGGACGGCGGTGGTCGGATTTTTCCGATAGCGATCGAGGGCGGCCTGCAACGGCTTGAGCGGCTGGCGGTGAAAGGTGACGAGGAAGCGCTTGCCGAGCAGCAGATCGAGTTCGGTCGTGGTGAACTTCCCCGAGCGGGAATAGTCGACGGCATGCATCACGAGATAGAGGTAGTCGTCGTACACCTCGTACTTCGGGAAGCGGGTTTCGCTCAGGCAATCCTCGACGACGAGGGGATGCAGGGCGAAGAGGGCTTCCAGGATGGCGCTGATCTCGTCCGGCGTGGGTTGGGCAAGATCGATCCAGAGCATGACGCTCTCATCGGCGCGCAGCGCGGCCAGTGTCTCCGGCGGCGGGTTGAGCGCCGCGAAACGATTGTCGCGATAGACCAGGGTGGTGATCATGGCGCAGGCTCCGCCGGTCAGATCCACTTCTTCCGTTTGCACCACCTCCAGATCCAGGCGGTGCAGCCGAGGGTGACGATCCAGGCGCCGAGATAGCCGTAGGGCGACCGGAGTTCGGGCATGTGCTCAAAGTTCATGCCGTACCAGGTGCCGACGACGGTGGCGGGCACGGTGAGCGCGGTGAGGGCCGTGAGGACCTTGATGCCCTCATTGGCTTCGAAGGCAGACTTGCTGAGGAAGAGGTCGAAGGAGATCAGCAGTTGTTCGGTGTAGCTGGCGGCGGTCTCATCGATGCGCAGGAGCTTGTCGCGCAGATCGCGAAAATACGGCAGCATGAGGGCGCGGACGAGCTTGCTCTCGCCGTGGGCCAGGCGGTTGATGACGTCGCGCTGCGGGCTGATGATCTCGCGCAGATGGTGGATTTCACCGCGGAGCTGGAGGATGTCCTGGATGAAGCCGCCCGAGGTCTGTGACAGCACGGCCTCCTCGATGTGCTCGAGTTCGCCGCGGAGTTCGCTGACCACCGGCGTGTAATTGTCGGCGAGCAGGTCGAGGATGCTGTGGGCGATGCGGTCGGGCGCCCGGGCAATCACGCCGGGGTTTTTGGTCATGCGGTCGATGATCGTCTGGACGGAGTGCAGCGGCGTGCGGTGATACGTGACGAGGTAGTCCTTGCCGAGGAAGAGATCGAGCTCGGTGGTGGAGAACTTCTCGGTGCGCGAGAAATCCACCGCATGCATGACCAGAAAGAGGTAGTCGTCATAATCCTCCACCTTGGGCAGCGAACTGGGGGTCACGCAGTCCTCGATGGCCAGCGGGTGGAATTGGAAGACGCCTTCCAGAATCTGTTTGACCTCCTCCTCGCCGGGATTGTCGAGGTCGACCCACAGCAGGAGGCCCTTGTCGACGCGCACGAGCCGCAGCGCCTCCACCTCCAGATCACGTCCGACCAGCCGGCCTTCGCTGAAAATGAAGGAATGAATCATACGTCGGAGGCGAGGCTGCCCTTCCACGGGAGTGAGGCAAGCCTCGGCGTCTAGCCGGAAGCGGGGGCCGCGGAGGCGGGAGCCAAAATCCGGGCTTCAAGCGCGAGCATGTGCTGGACGAACAGCTCGGGCGTCGCCGCCTGCATGAGCGCCTCGCGACCGGCCGGATCCTTGAGAATGCGGCACAGCAGGCTAACCAACTGGAGATAGCCGCCTGGATCCGACTTGGGGGTGCCGAGCACAAACATCAACCGCACCGTCTGGGCGCCGTTTTCGAAAAACACCCCTCCGTCGCTGCGCCCGACCGCCATGACGATCCGCCGCACGTGTTCGGTGCGGGCGTGGGGCAGGGCGATCTCATTGCCCAGGCTGGTGGTGCCGAGGCGTTCGCGGGTCAGGAGGTCGTTGTGGAAGCCCGGGAAACTGGTCACGTCCGGATGGCCCTCGAGCAGGCGGGCGATCTCATTGAGGGCGGCGGCGCGCTTCGTGCTCTGCACTTGCAGCGCGACGTGTTTCGGATCGAGGAGTTGGGCGAGGAGACCGGCCATGGGGCGATTTGAAACAGGGATGATAAAAGTGAGGTTCGCCACCAGCCGATGGCAAGGCTGGAGTCGCGCCGACGGACTTCGCCGGGACGGGCTTCATGCCGCCCGGCCCCGCGCCGGCGGCCGTCACTGCGCGCTCATTCGTGGCAGCCGAGGTAACAAGGCTGAAGGTTGGAGTCGGCTCAGCTCCTGCCAGCCTTCCCCTCGGCCGGCTCGGGGCCTTGAGCTTGTCGAAACGGCTTACGTCGGCTGCTACACCCGACCGCATGGATTCCGCTCAGGGCGGCAGACCGCCGAGCGACTGCGCGCGCGGCTTACTTCGAGCCGCCGCTCAGCTTCATGCGCCAGATGTTGTAGGCGCCGCCCCGGTTGGAGAGGAAGAAGACCACGCCTTCCTCCGAGGGCGACCAGGCGGGCCGGATGTCGTCGGAGCCGTTCTGGGTCAGGCGCTGCAGATTGGTTCCATCCGCGTTGACGAGATAGATGTCGTTGTTGTGCCGGCCCTGCTCGTCCACGCCGTGGTCGGAAACAAGCAGGACCTTGGTGCCATCCGGGCTGACCGCCGGATTGAAGCAATGGCTCTTCCGGAAATCCTCCTGGTTGATCAGGGCCGTCTCCAGCTTGCCGTCCGCGGTGATGGAATAGATCTGCTTCTTCTTGGAATCCTCATCCAGTTTCACAAAGAAGACCTTCTCCGCAAAGGTGTTGTTGATTTCGCTGGCGTTGATCGGGAGCTGCGTGGGCAGCGAGCCGTCGAACCGGATGCTGCTGACCTGGGATTCCGCCAGCGGGAAATTGGGCTCGGTGGACAGATAGAACAGCTGCCGGTTGCTGTCGCCATACGTGGGCGCGAAGTTGAACCGCGTGTCATTGGTCAGCCGCGAGATGCCGCCGGAGAGCCGGTTGTCGATCAGGCTCACGCGAAAAATGTCAGGCTTGTTCCGGTCGCTCCGGTTGGAAGCAAAGACGAGGTAATTGCTGCCGTCGTTGGCGATGTCGGGCAGGGTGTCCCAATAGCGGCTGCCCTGGGTGAGTCGGGCCACGCCGCTCGCGGCATCGTCGGCCTGCTTGATGAACAGGTTGGAATAAAGACCACCCTGCTCGTCGTGCTCGGTGAGGGCGAAGATCACATGCTGCCCGTCGGGGGTCACGCAAAACGAATTGATCGACTCGGCGCGGGTGGCCGCCGCCTCTTTCTGGTCCTTGCGGCCGAAATTGGTCACCGGCTTCAGATCGGTGACGATTTCGGCGGACTCGCGCGTGCTGAGGATGCCGGTGGCGGAGGTTTGCACCGCCTTGAAGACCACTCCCGTGGGCGTCATGACCAGCGCAGGGGCGGTGAGGATGGTGGCGATCTCGATGATCGGCTGCAGCTTCAGCGCGATGGTCGTGCCGCGGGCGAAATCGATCACCCCGGCGACCGGCTTGTATTTGGCCGGAACCTCGACCGACAGGTTGAATTTCGGCCAGGCCGACGACTTGTTCGGCCGCTGGAAGGTGACGGGCAGCTTGAGCGGGGTCTGGCCCACCATCGCGCCGTTGAGCGCTACATCCGCATTGAGCTCGGCCCCGTCGGGCGTCGCGGCGGTGATGTTGTAAACCCGGTCTTCTTTCAGCAGTGTCAGTTCAATCTTGGGCACGGTGGTGGTGCCCGAACCCAGGACCACGTTTTCGCTCTGATAATTCGGCTTGGAAGCCACCAGGGTCTGCTCCCTCCACGGACTGGCTTTATCGTCGCGGGCGTAAACCACCTGCAGGCCTGACAGGGGCGTGGCACCAACCTGCCGCCCCTCCAACGTCAGCGTGGCTCCATCGGGAGCCGAGGTGATGTCGTAAGTCTTGGTCAGGGTCTTCGGTTCCAGCCGGGCGGTGATCCCGCCCTGGTTCTGCCCCGGCTGGTAGACAAACGACTCGGGGAAGTAACCCTCCAGCCGGAATTCGACCGGCACCGGCTTATCTCCTTCCAGGGTCACTTGGGTCGGAGTGGTGCCGACCGGCTTGTCGTTGACATACGCGGTTGCTCCCGGCGGATTTGACGTCACTTGCACGGGGGAGGCGCAGCCGCCCAGGACTGCGACCACCAAAACAGCCAGGCCGGCGACGGCTGCAGTTGCATGACAAGGGCGCTGGGCGGGGTGTCGGACAGTCATCATAGGCGGAGAGGGGTTCGGGGAATATTGTTAGTCGCGGACCGCCTGACGAGGCAAGACCCATGTAGGCCCAGGTCTGTCGGGGGGCGCTACGAGGCGCTGCCCGCTCCTTGCTCGATCCATTGGCTGACTGCACGCTTTACTTCCCTGGCCTGAAACAGGCATAAAACAAACCCGAGGCGCCCCGGTCTCACTGCCGCACCCACTCCCACACGATGGATTCCCAGACCTCGTTGCATATTGACGGTCTTACGGACGTCGGGACCCGTCGCCACAACAACGAAGACGCGTGGTGGGTCGGGCAGCCGGGCGGGGGATACGTTTTCATGGAGCCCGGGGACGAATTGTTGCACGTGGCTGTCGGGGGCGCGCCGGTGCTGCTGCTGGTGAGTGACGGCGTGGGTGGATCCAACGCCGGCGAGGTCGCGAGCCAGATGGCGGTCAGCCTGATCTCGAACGAACTGGGTCATAAATCCGGCGCCTTGCTGGATCCCAACTCGGCCCTGGAGACCATCCGTGCCGCCCTGCACAACGCCAACGCGGCCGTGGCGGCCAAGGCGGCCGAACCCGGGTACGACGGCATGGGTGCGACGCTCTCGCTGCTCTGTTTTGCCGGCCCGGACGCCGTCTACTGGGGCCAGGCCGGTGACAGCCGCATTTACGTCTGCCGCCACGGTCGTCTGCGGCAGATCAGCCGCGACCATTCGCCGGTGGGCCGCATGCGGCAGCAGGGAGAGATCACCGAGGCGGAGGCCCGCCAGCATCCGCTGCGCAACCAGATCGACCAGAGCCTCGGCGACCCCTCCAATTCCTTCAGCCCGGATGTCGGCGCGGAAAACGTGCAACCGGGCGACGTGTACCTGCTCTGCTCCGACGGGCTGA
Source organism: Opitutaceae bacterium (assembly GCA_028688225.1). Classification (GTDB taxonomy): domain Bacteria; phylum Verrucomicrobiota; class Verrucomicrobiia; order Opitutales; family Opitutaceae; genus Fen-1467. Next base: position 14,324 of record JAQTYQ010000030.1, read on the forward strand.
GTGACGGACTGTGGGACCGTGAAATTGAGCAGATCCTCGCCACGATTCAGGGACCAGGCGGGGTCCGTCCCGCCGTGCGCCGGCTCGTCGCCGAGGCCAAGCAGGCCTCCGGTCGCGACAATATCACCGCCGTGGTCGCGCTGGCGGAGGGGCGGACGCCGGCCGGCGCCTCCCTCCCTCAACCGGCCCTGTGGCGCCGGCTTTTCCCGCTTCGGTCCGGCGGCCGGCAAAAATTGCCGTGAACCTACCCCCGGTCGCTGCGGTCTAGTCCTTTCAGCATGGAGCAACCCCGCATCCCGGACATCGTCGCTTTTCTCCAGACCGCCGGGAGATGGATCGGCGACGAACTCGAGCTCGACCAGCTCAGGGAGGGGGACCGGCTGCTCGTGCGCACCCGCAACACGCATTACCTGTTCTTGATGACGAACCGGCATATGGCCCGGCTCACCACCGACCGGAACGACCGCCCCAGCGGCGTGGTGCAGATCGAAGGCTGCATCTTCGGTCAGTCCCGCATGATCAAGCCCGGCCATCTTTTCTGCGGGGGCGGCCTCGAATTCACGATCGAGCCCGGGCACCGGACCTTCATCACCACACCGATCGAGGCCATTCAGTTGCTCAGCGCCCGGCCGCCAGCCGCGGCGCCGCCCTGAATTCCAGCGAGGAGCGTGTCGGACCTCGTCCTCCCCGCTCCTTACCCAAAACGGTGAAACCCCTCCAACGGGCGCGGCCCGTTGTTTAGCAGCCGGGAGGATGCTGAGTCCGACCGGCGGCGAGGCGGTGCACGGCATGCGTGCCGGGAAAGCCGTCGAGCGGATGTTCGCCGAGCGGTTCGCACGGATGGGTGGCGGGCAGGGCGGCGCGTGCGGGCTCGCTGACAATCGAGTCGGACTGAAGCGTGGCGCAGACTTTTTCGAGGCGGAACGTGTAGATGACCTCCGGCCCCGAGAGGTTGTTGGCGCCGCCGGCGCCGCCCTCGAGCGTCACGGGCGCATAATGCAGCACCACCCGGAAATCAGGATCGCGCCGCCGCTGTAGTTCTCCCAACTGGTGGAGGGCGCGGCCGACCAGGTTCGGCGCCTCGGGCCCCTGTTTCCAGTAGGCAAAGATCGCATCGCCCAGGAATTTGTCGACCACGCCGCCGGCGGACTCGATCGCATCGCGGCACTGGCGCAGCCAGGTGCCGACCTTGAGGCCGAGGGTGTCGGTGTCCAGCTGCCGGCTGAGATTGGTATAACGCTTGATGTCCACCATCAGCAGCCAGCACAGCTGCCGGGCGCGCACCAGTTCGGTGGCCGGCGCATCCGTCTCGAGGCTGGCGCGGGCGGACTCATCGAGGCGGAAGGTGAAGCTTTCGTCGAGGATGGTGATGACGTCGCCGTCCTTGAGGCGGCAGGGGATGGTAAGGCGCTTGCCGTTGCGCAGGGTGCCGTTGGTGCTGCCGAGATCGGCGATCCAGTATTCCAGGCCGCCCTCGGCCTGCTGCGCGTGAATATGGGCGTGCCGCCGGGAGGCCCCCGGCGACTGCAGGTGCACGGTGTTCGCATTCGAGCGGCCGAAGTAGCAGTTGGCTTCAACAGTGACACGACTGCCGTCGTGTTTCTCAATCCAGGCACTCATGGGGTAGCACTAGGAGCCTGCCGGACTTCTCGTCCACCAGGCTCCTGAAAGCAAAACCGCCGCTTTTGCAGGGCCTGAAGGGATCGGGAAGTCTGGCCGGCGCAGATTCTTGAGAGAAATTCAGTCGGGGTCTGCTGGTTGGGCTCTTTTCTGAGGCGGTTTTGCCGAAGGAGTTTGTCGGACCTCCAAGTCCGACAAACTCCCAGCCGCGGGCAAAATGCCGGAGGGCGGCGGGTGGGTGCAACGGAAAAGAAGCCGGGACGCCCTGGTCCGCCGGCGGACCGAAAAGCCGGCTTGCGCCGGTCGCGGCGGGCGGCCCACACTGGCAGCGGCTGCGGAATCCACCCCGGATATGGACGAGAACAAGCCCCCCTCACCAGCGCCTGCGGACGACAGCGCGACCGTGCGCGCGCCGGCCAACGAGGTGGTGTTCAATCGCTACGAGCTGCTCTCCGAACTGGGCAAAGGCGGCATGGGCGTGGTCTGGCTGGCGCTCGACCGGGAATTGAGCTCCAAGGTGGCGCTCAAGTTTCTGCGCGAGGAGATGACGAGCGAGGCCGACGCGCTGAGGGAGCTCAAAAGCGAGGTCATCATCAACCGCGATCTGGCGCACCCGCACATCATCAAGACCTTCGACTTCGTCACCAACGGCCGCACCTCCGCCATCTCGATGGAGTACGTCAACGGGACCAACCTCCACCAGCTGAAGGCACAGCGGCCGGGGCGGTTCTTCGAGGTCGAGGACATCCGGCCGTGGGTGGGGCAGTTGTGCGATGCCATGCACTATGCCCACCAGCAGAAGGTCGTGCACCGCGACATCAAGCCGGCCAACCTGATGATCAACGAACGTGGCGAACTGAAGGTGGGCGACTTCGGCATCGGGCGCACCGTGGCCGACACCGTCAACCGCGTGACGCGCAACAGCGCGGGCACGCCGCCGTACATGAGTCCGCAGCAGATGATGGGCGAAAAGGCGGTGCCCTTTGACGACATCTACAGCATCGGCGCGACCATCTACGACCTCCTGACGGGCGAACCGCCATTTTTCCGCGGGGCCATCCGTGAACAGACCCTGGCCAAGGTGCCGCCAACCATGGCAGCACGGCGCAAGGAGCTCGATCATCCCGGCAAGCCGATCCCGCCGGAATGGGAAAAAGCCGTGGCGGCCTGCCTGGGCAAGGATGCGACCGCGCGGCCGCCCACCGCCCGGGCGTTGCGCGAAATGCTCGAAGGCCGGCCGGTGACACTCCCGAAAGAGCGCCGTCACGGACGGGGCCGGGGAGTCAGCTGGGCGATCGCGGCCGGCCTCCTCCTGGCCATCGCGACAGCCGGCGTGGTTTACTGGAAGCTCAATCAGCCGGCATCACCGGTGACGGCCCAACCGGCGGCCGTCGCACCGGCGAAGCTGACGTCCGCAGCTGTGCAGCCGGGGTCACCCACGGCTGGACCTGCTGCAACCGCCGTGTCAGCGCCCGCGACCGTTTCGCCGATCGTCTCCGTGCCCCCGCCCAGAGGAAGCGAGGCCAGGACGCCGCTGGAGGATCTGGTGGATGCGGGCAAGATCACGGCCGAGGAAGGCGCGATCCTGAACACGGCGCTGCGCGGACTGCAGGGCGAGCGCGAAAAAACCCTCGCTGCGCGCCTGGCCATCGAACACTCGCTCGCACCCGACGAATGGCGAAGCTACACCGCGCTGGCCACGCCCCGCGATGAAACGGTGGCCAAACTCCGGCCCCTGCTGGCCGCGGACTTCATTCGCGAAAAGGAGTTTGGCTGGCTGCACGACGCGCTGATCGGCGCCAAAGGGGAGGCCGAGGCTGCGCTCGCCCGGCAGCTGGTGGAGGCAAAAACCCTCACCCCGGAACAGTGGCGCGCCCAGACGGAGCTTTATCCTCACGAGAAACGCGATCCCTGGCAGGAGAAAGTGAAGCCGTTCCTCGACGCGGGCACGGTCACGCCGGCGGAGGGACAGTGGCTGCGGGACGCACTCGCCGGGGAAAAAGGCGAGGCGGAGAAATCCCTCGCCGGGCGCCTGATCGACGAAAAAAATCTCACGGGCGGGCAATGGCGGGCCCGCACCGGCTTCAGCTATGCCTTGAAGGACGATGTAGTCATCGACCCCGCCCAGCTTCCGCCGGCCATCGACCTGCCTCTCAATGAATCGGCCAGCGTGCGTCTGCTCCGCATCGATCCCGGGGCGTTTGTGCGGGGCTCGTCCAAGGAGGAACTGGGGCGCCGCGCCAACGAGCTGCTGCCGGAGCGCGTCGTCATCGCCAAGCCGTTTTATCTCGGCATCCACGAGGTGACGCAGGCGCAGTTCACCAGTGTCATGCCGCGAAGCCCGAGCTACTGGCGCGGCAACCCCACCTGGCCGATCGACCAGATCGACTGGCAGACCGTGGCCGGCAGCAACGGATTTGTCGCCCGGCTGAACCGCCTCCTCGCCACCCGGCATGGCGGGGCCCTGGTGGCGGACCTGCCCGGTGAGGACGAATGGGAATACGCCTGCCGGGCCGGCACCCAGACCGCGTTCAACACCGGGCGGAACATCAGCAACATCGACAGCGACAGCGCGCTCGATTTGGCGGCCAATTACAACCGCGCCGCCAGCGGAACGCCCCGGCCGGTGGGCTCCTATGAGCCGAACGTGTGGGGCCTGTATGACATGCACGGCAACGTGTCGGAATGGTGCCGGAACCGTTACCTGCGGGGCGGCTCCTGGCAGGCCAAGGCCGCGAATTGCCGCGCCGCCTGGCGCACCCAGGTCAGCGCCGACGCCTCACCCTCCAACCAGGTGGGATTCAGGCTGGTCCTGCGCTTCCGCAGCCCCGGCAGCGGAAATTGAGGACGAGGCACGGATCGTAGCGGCCCGGTGACAATCGACTCACTGAGGTCTCGATACCTGCGGGAAGCGGGTTGATTTTAGTAGGCTCGTCGCAGATGCCCGCCAAGGGCTTGGCGCAAAAAAACAAGAGACAAATTACAGAAGGACTAATTGATCGGCTTTTGCGACAGAGATCCAGTCAGGCAAGTGAGGTAGTGGAATTCTAAACAATTCCGTTCTCAATTCAGGCATCTATAGCGATTGCGAATTTGCGAGGCCGGCGGATAAGCCGAGGAGATGGGCTCCCCACGGGTGCCGTCGCGGGCTGGCTTCATGTCGGCGGCAGCTTCGAAACGCGACATGAGTATGCGATCACGATCTGCGATTGCGTCCCAAAGGAATATCGGCACCTGCCTTTGCGTTTTCAGAAATTGATTTTCTGGCGATGCAAATCGGGCGCTATTGCCCCGCTCACCGCGTGTCCAGCCAGGCGCGGGCGAGGCCGGCGAGCAGACCGAAAAGGTGGCCTTCCCAGGAGGTGCCGTCGCGGGCCGGTTTCACTCCGGCGAGCATGCCGCCGTAGAACAGCACGACGCCGCCGGCCACGAGCAGGTCGGGCGTCGTTTTCGCCAGCCAGCCGACCGCCAGCAGGTAGCCGAGGAAGCCGAAGATCACGCCGCTCATGCCGACGTGCGCGGCATTGCGGCCGAACAGCCAGAGCAGCGCGCCCTGCGCGAGGGCGATCGTCGCCGCCACCTCGGCGAACTGCGCCTCGTTGCGGCGCAGCACCAGCGCGCCGAGAACCAAAAACGGCGGCAGGTTGGCGGCGAGGTGGGCCGCGTTGGCGTGCACGAACGGCGCCGTGAGGATGCCGGCCAGTCCCGCCGCCTGCCGCGGCGCCACCCCGAGGTGGGCCGCCGGCTTGCGCGCGACCACGGCCATGAGCGTGCCTGCAATCATCGCCATCGCCGGCCATGAGAGATAGCACCAGGGCGTTTCGAAATAGAGTCGGTGGAGAAACGGAAGCATGCGGTCCATGGAACCGGAGGTCAGAAGTCAGAGATCAGATGTCACCCGCCTTCGTTCCGGCAGAGCTACGGCGCGGCAGGGAAGTCGGAGGTCACAGGCCGAAAGGTCAAAGGTCACACGTTGAAACACGGCAGGCTCTTTTCTTCGTGGTTTGCGGTCGGTCGATTCTGGTCGCTGATTTCTGACTGCTGACCTCTGGCGGTGGTCCCGGAGTCCGTGGTTTCAATTGGATCACCGTCCGGCAATATGGGGTTCGATGGGACGGAAACCGGGGTGCTGGCACGCAGCGTCGCGCGAAGCGGTGTCGGCAAAAAGATAAACGGCATAGCCGCCGAAGCCGCCGCCGCAGTATTTCCAGGCGAGGGCGCCGGGGAGGTCGGCGGGCAGCGGCGCCATGGCTTCCGCCCTCTGCACCGCGTACGACTGCCGCACGGCGTCGGCCAGTCCCGCCAGATCCTGGCGCCACACGGCGTCGCGGGCCGTCTGGCCGGCGCGGGCGATGGCATCATAGTCGCGCGGCTGGTCGACCACCCCGGGCGTCGAGTGCGACCGGCCGGTCCAGAGCAACGCCATGCGGCCGCGCAGCCAGGCGCCGTCGGTCTTCAGCTCCAGCTCCGGGCGTTGGCCGCTCCGCCACACGCACAAGCCGGTCTCGGCGATCACCGCCGGGTCCTGCCAGCCCACGCCGAGGTCGAGCTCCGATCCGACGCCATCCCGGCCGTTGAGCAGGGCCCAGGCACCGCTGCCGCCGAGGCCGGCATTGCGTTCGTAGGGCCAGGCGCGCAGCGAGACCGTCGGCGCGATGGCGCAATTGACGATATAGCCGCCGGGCCGGGCGAAGCGCGGGACATCGAGCCAGCCGCCGGCAAAATCGACGCGCAGCGGCGCCTCCTGCGGCGCGCGGATCCAGCGGACGATCTCCGTGGTCGAGATGGGCGGGGACTGGGGTGGCGTCTTCGGCAGCACGACGTAACGTGCGCCTACCTGGGCGCACAGCGCCTGTTTGGGCGGCGTATACTTGTCGTCCTCCGTCACGGCGAGGATGTCCGGCCGCAGGCGCAGAAAATCCTCCTTGAAGTCGAGGCCCTCCTCCAGGCTGTTGCCGATGACGACCTCGTCGACCATCGCAAGCGCCGCGAGCAGGGCGCGCTTGTGCTCATCGGGCAGCGAGCTACGCCGCTGCTTGTGCCGCCAGAGCACCTCGGCTGAGGCGAAGCAGACTGTGAGATGATCGCCCAAGGCGCGCGCCTCGCGGAAGAACTGCACATGGCCCGCATGCAGGATGTCGTAGCAACCCGAGACAAAGACCCTGATCATGGCTGGGTGTTAGCACGACGCACGGTCCAGCCCGCGTCAATCCGGAGCTGGCGACCGTTGATCCGGCGGGATGCTCTTGATGCTGCAAAACAGCCTGTCGGGCAGGGATGGACCGCTGTGGCCGTCTGTGCTTCTCGGCGCGCCCAGCTCTGCTGGACAGCAGAGCGCCCTACCTCCAGACGTCAGTCTGATACGCGAACCTCATTAAACGCCAGGTTGTGCCTTGACGGATGGAAACCGGGCGGGGTCGGTATGCGGAAGAAAGAGCGCGCCGGTGTACTGCTCCATGTAGGCGGGATCGGTGTTTAACTCGAAATAAGTCATCCGCCGGGCCAGCTCCAATTGACGCTGCCGGAAGTCCTGGGAAACCACCACCATGTAGGATCCCATCAGCGACGCATTGCCGATGTAATGGAATTTCTCGCGCGGCAGGTCGGGCACCAAGCCGATGACGGTCGCATTCTCCAGATCCAGGAACCGGCCGAACCCGCCGGCGATGTAAATGTGGCAAAGGTCGGTGAAGTCCAGTCCCACCTGGTGGAGCATCAACGCGCAGGCGGAATAGATGGAGGCCTTGGTGCGGATGATGTTTTCGATATCGGTTTCGGTGATGACAATCGGCTTGCCCCCGGCGCTCTCCCCGGCCGGGGCGACGGTGTAGCTGGCACGGCGGCCTTCGATGCGGATGGCGGAACACGGGCGCACACGGTTGAATTTGCCGGCCGGGTCGATCCAGCCCGTGAGGAACAAGCCGGCGACCAGATCGATCATGCCCGAACCGCAGAGACCCCGGGGCCGGACGTTGCCCACGGTGGAATAGCGGGCCGCCCCGGTGGCTTCATCCACCCAGACTTTTTCGATCGCGCCGGTGGAGGCGCGCATGCCGCATTCGATCCCGCCGCCCTCGAAGGCCGGACCGGCCGAACAGGCGCAGGCCATCAGAAAACTCTGGTTGCCCACCACGATCTCGCCGTTGGTGCCGATATCGATGAAGAGGTTGATGTCCTCGGTCGCCGTCGCCAGGTCGGTGCAGAGGATCCCCGCGGTGATGTCGCCGCCCACATAGCTGCCGACGCTGGGGGAAAAATGGATCCACGCCTGGGGGTTGATATCGATGCCGATCTCCGCATCCCGCAAATAGGGCACGTGCAGCAAGGTGGGGGCGTACGGAGCCAGACGCAGATACTCCGGGTTCAAACCGAGGAGCAGGTGGGTCATGACCGTATTGCCGCTGACGGCCGCGTTGGAAATCTCGTGGGGATCCACGCCGTGGCTTTTGGCGATCTGGTGAATCAACCGGTTGATCGTGTCTAGGACGCGCTTCCGGAGTTCCTCCAGGCGGGAAGGGTCGCGCGCATAGTTGATCCGGCTGATGACGTCCAGGCCGCAGGTGATCTGGTCGTTGTAATCGCTCCGGGCCGCGACGATTTGGGCGGCGGCCAGGTCGATCAGCTGGATGGCAACCGTCGTCGTGCCAACATCAATGGCGAGGGCGTAGTGGCGGAGAGTCGTGTCGCCCGGTTCGATGTTGATGACATGGAGCCGCCCCGAATCGCGCACGATCGTCGCGGTCACCTGTCCCTCGGCCGCCCGCAGGGTATGCGCCAGCTTCCGAATGCCCAGAAGGGAATACTCGACCGGCTGCTTCCCCCAGTCGTGCTGGATGGCCCGCGTCAGACGATCGAGATCCGAGATTCCGCTTTCCAGCCGGGGAGGCACCACGGTCAACCGCCACTTCACGGCCAGGGGATCGAATTCCCACTGTTTGGGCAGCAGCTCCTGCCGGACCAGGTGCGGTTCATTTTCCGAAGCAAATTTTCCGCCCTTGAGTTCTGCCTGCGGCGGCACCTCGACGATGAGGTCTTCCTGCCGGATGTGCGTCGCACAGGCCAGGACGTAGCCTTCCGCGATCGCGGCCTGGGGCAATGTGCCGAGGCTGCGTGAATCGACTTCGCCGTTGACGACGCGGACCAGGCACTGGCCGCAGGTTCCTTCGCCGCCACAGGAGGATTCGATCTCGACTCCAGCCTGCCGGGCCGCGTCCAGCAACACGGTCTGCGGCGGCACCTGGGCTGCTCTCTGCGAGGGACGGAATTCAACCTTCGGCATGGGATGCGCTCATCACACGATGGATCAGCTGGCTCGTTGGGGGAGGTTGGTGGGAGAGCAGTCACCCGGCCGGCGGCACACTGCGCCGTGAACGGATGCTTCATTGCAGCCGGCTCTTGACGAAGCTTTCCAGATCGCCGGCTTCCTGGGGGCCAACCAGCACCTTCCAGCCCGGCAGGTTTTCCTCCAGTTCGCCGCTGATCTGGGCCACATAGCCGGGAATGACGAGTTCCCGCCGGCTGACCTGCTGCTCGAGGCCGGCTTCCTTGATGAACTTCGCAATGGTGGCGCCGGAGAACTTGCCCGCGGCCCACGCGGTGAGCACGCTCATGCCCTCGCATTCGGGCACGACCAGCCAGCTGCTGAGGCCGCAGTTTTCAATCTCGCCGGAGACGATGAAGTAGGTGAGCGAGAAATTGGTCGTCACGAAGATCGGCGAATCGGGCTTCGGTTCGCCAATCGCGTAGACTTTCGGTTCGACCTGGATCGGTTTCTGCGGGTCGGTGTAGAGATTGAGCCGCAGGGTCATGAGCGAGGCGACCTGGGCGGCGTCAAAATGCGGCAGCACGCAAATGCCGCCGTATTTGGTGATTTCACTGGTCGCTTCGATCGTATCGTCGAGCAGATTGCCGGTGTCCACAAAACGCAGGGTGGGGTAGCCGAGGGGCTTGCAGCCGTCCTTGAGTGCGGCCCGGCGCGCGATGGAATTGGTCTGGAACTGCTCCGCCAGGGAGAAAGGTGTGAACTGCAGGAACAGATCGTTGAAACCCTGCGCCTTGATCTCGGCCGCCAGTGCCACCAGCTGGTTGAGGTCCGGCGCCGTCAACGCCAGGGCGTGGCCGTTTTCCCTGGCCACGCGCCAGAGTTGGGCGGCGGCTTCGGGCGAAGGCGCGCACAGCACACTGCGGCTGCCTTTGACGGCAGCCGCGGCGGTGGCCAGGGCGCCGGCATCCGGACTGCGCAGGACCAGCGGCCGTTTCGTCCGGCTCTGCGCCTGGCCGGCCAATGCGACAAAAGCCTTTGCGTCGGGGCCTTTTTGGGTGACGGCGACCATGTCCAGCCGGAGTTTTTGTCCGACCCGCTCCAGGAGATATTCCGAGACAGTCTTGAGGGTCCCCTCGATGGATTCAGGCGCATCCGTATCATTGAGGTTCAAGGCCAGCGCGGTTTGGTGCACGAAGGTCTTCTCGTGGCGGTAAAGCACGACCTCGCCGCCAAGCTTCAGCTCCCGCTCCGGTCCGAGTTCGATGCACCGGACGGGCGGCTCGCTGGCCGCACCCAGCACGCGCTTGGCCTCCTCGGAGGCGTAGGGGCATTGGGCCAGCTCGGCTTTTTTGGCCGCCAGCTTCATGGCAAACGCCAGACAGGTGTTGGAACCGCATTCCTTGCAGTTGGTGGCCGGCAGGAGTTTTTGAATCTGTAAACCAGTCAAAGCCATGAGGGTCTCCTTTTACGGCCGGATGGGTTGCGTCGGGCCCTGATCCATCAGACGCGTGATGGTGCGGCGGAGGGCGGCTGCTGCCTCCGGATTATACATGATGAGGATGTCTGCGCCCGCGTAGAGCAGGCCCAGGGCGGTCGTCAGTTCCCAGAGCGTGGCCCGCTGGCGCAGGTCGCCCCACACCGGCATGTCTGTTTCGGCGGCCCTCAGCTCCTTGATCTTGGCGCATTCCTGGCCGGGGCAGGCAATCATCGGCAGGGCCAGCATCGGATCGCCGCTGAGACCGGTCAGGCGGATCCGCTCCATCACCGAATACGTGTATTCGATCCCGTAGCCCATGGCCCCCGTCAGCGGATCGATCACGATCTGCTCGCGTTTGAGGTCCATGTTGGTGAGCAGGATGTTCATCTGCTTGCTGATGTTGACGTCGATCGGGCTCTGGGAAACGACGCAGTGACCGTAGCCCATCGCCGCGCCCGCAATGGTGCGGTAGTTGTTCTGTTCGACCCAATTGAGGAGGAGGTTTTCGCCCGCACAGGCCGCGGCGATGGCTTTCATCACCTCGTTGTTCCGGTCGAAGTGGTTGTGTCCCGTGACGATCAGCGGCACGTCCACAGCCGCGAGCACGGATTTGACGAGTTCCACGGCCTGTTCCGGAGTGCGGTTGCCCTTTTCCGGATGCGTGCCTTCCAACCGGACGTTGATCAAGTCGGCGCCGTGCTGTTCGACGCAGACCTTCGCCATCTCGGCCGGGTGGAGCAACAGGTCGCCGTAATACTCACGCAAAATCCGCGGATACTTCTCGCTGACCGCATCGAACACTTCCAGGGCGACGAGCGGCCGGTTCGGCATTTCGCCCTCCCAGAGATGGAAGGGCATGGCGGTGGAGCCGCCAATGCGATAGGTCCGCCCGCGGGTGCCGCCTTCCGAGCGCAACGCGCCCAATTTGACCGTGCAAACCGGGACTTCGCAGCGCTCCTTGCGAACGGGAAAGGCCGTCACGGCCGCCAGGCGCTCGCGGGCCGAAGGGACGACGGCGGGCGCGCTTTTCGGCACGGCTGCGCCGGGCGCCGGAGCCGGACCGGTCGCGATCCCGGCGGGTTTCCGGTTGAGCACTCCCATGACGCCGCGCAGGAGATCTTCCGGGGACACGGTCTCAAGGGCGCGCTTAAATTCCTCCAAGACTTTCTCCTTGATTTGCGCCATCCGATCGGGCGGAACCCCATTGGGTATTGGCTCTGCGGCCGGTGCCGCAGGTGGAGTTGCTTTTGCCGGGGCCGCTTCCGGAGGCGGAGGAGATTTCGGTGCGGCCGTCGGGGCTTTCGCCGTGGTGTGCGCGGTCGCCCCCAGATCGGGCAATTTGAGCGCGGGATGCCCGGTCTTCTCCATGAAGGCGCGGATCTGCTTGGGATCGGTGGCGATGGTTTCGTCGGCGATCTTGTCGAGGAGGTCCGGCACCCCCTGTTCCTGAAAGCGTCGCTGCAGATCTGCGGCCAGCAGCGCCTTGAGTTCCTTGGGCATCCAGATGAGCCGTTGATGGCCGCCCTCCGAGAACAGGAATTTCCGGGAGGTCAGGAACACCTTGCCGCAACCCATGAAGCCGGGGGTTTGCTGGCCGCCGCCCACGCTGCCGGCCAGGGTCGAGAAGGTCATGCCCACGGGCGTGTCCTCGAGGAACTCGCGGTTGACGACCATGATGCCATTGCATTCGGGGACGTAGGCGCAGATCGCCTCGAAGCAGCCGCAACTCGTCATGGGAAACTCCATGATCGAGTAGGCGGCGAAGCAATCGACCGTCTTGTGGCTATTGGGATAGACGTACTCGTTGACGCCCTTCCAGATGCCGCGCACCGGGTCCAGGCATTCGCCTTTCTGGATGGGTTTGTTGGGGCCGGTTTCGTCGATCTCGTAGGCGGCCTTGCCATCCAGCCAGTTGTAGGCGCCGCAGAGGCCCAGGCGCTCCGGCGTGATGACGCAGACGTGATTCGGCGCGAAGGACTGGCAGAGCAGGCACGAGTAGAACGTGTCCACCGACTCGTCGGTCATGGATTCGAGGCGGCGGTTGCGCTCGTCGTAAATCTTGCGCGCCACCGCGAGGCGCTTTTGCACCTCCTCCGCGTCGGTGATGAGCGTGACTTTGACCTTGTCGACGATGGCGGGATAATCCGACAACAACTTGGCGTGCAGGATCTCGCCGTAATGGCGCAGGCGCAGGCCCCTGGCGTAGCCGCTCTTGGACACCCGCGTCCACACGATGTCGCGCTGGCCCATGTGCCAGATGCCTTCGGCGCCGTTGATCAGGTGGTGAATCTGCCGCTCGAGGATCGGTTCGAAATCGGGCTGCATTTTTCTCCCCGCCGCCTCGACCCAGATCGCCAGCGGCAGGGCGGAGCCCGGCTCGACTTGGTCGATGTCGGGGCCGATCACCTCGATGTCGCCATCGTTGATCTGGTCGAGGTCAACCATGGTCGCAAACTCGAAGGCCGTGGTGCGATTGCCGCCGAACTCGATCTGGGCATCCGCCTTCCGGATCCGTTCGCCGCCAAAGGCGGGGCCATACGGAACGGGAATCGGCACCTTGGTGATCTTGACCTTGCACCCGCGCACCTCGAGCGCCTTCTCCACCATGGTCTCGGGGGGCACCTGTGAAACGACGTGTTCGTAGGTGCACACGCCGGTGGGCAGGATCTGCGGGATGTCCGTATCCGCGATGACGGGGAAGCCGTAGTTGATGGCGCCGGCCGCCGCCGCGTACTTGTCCGGCGTAACTTCGCCGAAGGCGAGGACGAAGGCGAAGATGCGGTTTTTGTTGTATTTCAGGTTGGCGGCGAAATCCCCGGGCTTGACGCCGCCAAAGGAAAGGGCCGCGCGGTTCGCGAAGCCCAGGGCGTAGATCAGGGCCGACACATCCCGCCCGAAGGGAACCAGCCGGGTCTGCCACCCCAGCTGGACGCCTTCCTCGGCCAGCTGCTCGGCGAATTGCCTGCCGTGGGTGCATCCGCCCATGAAAACGTAAAGGTTTTTCTCCTGGAGCTCGGTCGCGATCTTGACCGCGATCTGGTTCGTCGGCGCCGCCCCGGTGATGGCGGCGAAACCCGGCGCCGTGCCGTCGACGAATTCGATGCCGCGTTCGCGCATGATGACATCGCTCGCGGCCCCCAGCCAGAGGCCGTCGACGGGATTCGGGCCGACCAGGTATTTGCAGGCCTCGATCACTTCGCACGCAAACAGCGCCGCCACGCCGGCGTCGAGCGCGTGGCCCAGGTAGGGCAGCCACACATTGGCGGACGGACGCGGGGGCAGCAGCTCCTTCGCGCGCCTGAGGATGCGCCGCAGATCGGCCAGCGTCTGCATTTTCTCGCCGGTAAACGAGTAAATCACCGGCAGATAATACGCCGTGTCGGGGAACCCGACGGCGCAGGACTGGCCTTTGGCGGCGATGGTCTCGTCGAGTTTCGCTTCGGCCTTGGCCACCCAGCCGATGGCGCCATCAATGGCGCTGGAGCAGATCACCTTAGACATTAAGCGCCCTCCGGTCCTTCATATCGTAGAGTTTGCGTTCGGCCTTCCGGTTGATGCCCAGCCGTTCACGCCGTCGGTTGATGATGTCCATGATCGCGGCGGCCGCCTCGAGGGGATCGGTGTGCACATGGAAGGAGGCGCCGAAAAGATCCCGGGTCTCCTCGTTAAGAAACCGGGTGACGTTTTCCGAACCGCCGATATGGAACGGATGACCGAGGATGACATCCACCCCCGAGGCCACGAAGTAACAGCCAATGGCGATGGCCTTCTCGCTCATCCACTCGGGCGCGACCCCGACCACCGGCACCTCGGAAAGATCATCCCCCAGTCCGCCTTCGAGCACGACCTCGGTGGCGGCTTCGAGCAGCCGCGAGTTGTCCACGCAACTGCCCATGTGCAGCACCGGCGGGATGCCCACCGCTTCGCAGACCTCCCGGAAGCCGGGCCCGGCCAGTGCCAAAGCCGCCTCCGGCGTGAGCATGCCGGCCTTGGCCGAGGCGATGGCCGCGCAGCCGGTCTTGAGCACGATCACTTCGTGCTTGATGAGTTCGCGGGTCAGGGCGTTGACATAGGAGTCGGTCTTGATCCGCGGATTGTTGCAGCCCACGACGCCGACGATCCCCTTGATGCGTCCCTGAATGATGGCGTCGTTCAACGGGCGGAACGAGGCGCGGAAGGTGCCGCCGAGCATGTACTTGATCGCCGCCACACTGAAACCGGCCACGAGGGGTTGGGAGGCCTTGGGCACGGCCACCTTGCCGGGATCGCGGTTTTTGAAATTGGCAATGGCCCGGCGGATGAGGGCCTTGGCGTTTTCCAGCGCGCGGGTCTCGTCAAAAGGCACATGGGCCGCGCCAATCGTTTTGGCAATGTCGCTGGTGGAGATCACCTCGGTGTGATAAGCCTTCGCCACTTCGGGCAGGCTCGGCATGACGCACTGCACATCGGTGATCAGCATTTCCACCGCGCCCGTGATGATCGCCAGTTCCTGCTGGAGGAAGTTGCCGGCCACCGGAATCCCATGGCGGATGAGGATTTCATTGGCCGTGCAGCAAATGCCGGCGAGGGTCAGGCCCTCGGCTCCGGCGGCCTGGGCGGCGGCCAGAATCTCCGGATCCCGCGAGGCGATCGCCAGCATTTCGGACAGGGCCGGTTCGTGGCCGTGCACGATGATGTTGACGGTTTTTTCCCCCAGCACCCCGAGATTGGCGCGGCTTCTGACCGGCGAAGGCGTGCCGAAGAGGATGTCGGAGGCCATGGAAGCCACCCGCGATCCGCCCCAGCCGTCCGCCAGCGAGGTGCGGAAAGCGTGCAGCAAAAGGTTCCGGTAGTCATGGTCCACGCCCATGTGGGTCCGATGCAGGGATTCCACCACCATCCGGTCGATTCCCGAGGGCAGGATGCCACGGTTGTGCCAGACGCCCTGGCGTTTGACCGGGGCGAGCTTCAAGGTCCGCAGCGGATCCTCCTGGCCGTTGAACTCCGTGATGAAGAGGTTGGCCAGATCGAGCGCCACGGCCTCCCTGGTCCGCCCGTTCTCCTCGATTCCGTAAAGGCGGGCCGCCCGGCGGAGGGCCGGTTCGTCGGCGATTTTGTAGGAACCGCCCCGGCCTGCCGCCACTTTTTTCAGCAACAGCACGAGATGCCGGCTATGGTCGGAGTGGGCGGCGGTTCCGCTGGCGGCTTCGCGCACATAGTTGCGCGCGACGATCGTATCGGCGTCCGCCCCGCACACGCCCCGCGGGGCCTTGGCCGTGATACGGCACGGCCCCATGTAGCAGAGCCGGCAGCATACGCCGTTCTTGCCGAAAGTGCATTGGCTGCGCTGGGTGTCCAGCCGCGCAAAGCAGGTGTCCACGCCGTCCACCAGCGCCTTGGTGAGCATCGCGACAGATGCGGCGTCGGAAACCCGCTCTTCCGCTTTCAACACCCGGACATTGTCCTTGGACATGGTGGTGATCGTTTCGCTCATATCAGGTCCGTTGGTTGGGGCTGATTTTCAGGGTGTTGGTCAGCGGTGATTGACCGGATGCAAGACCGGCACGCCCGCGTCGGACAGCAGCCGGTCGATCGCCGTCACCACCCGGTTGGGGACCGGCAATTCCTGCAGCCGTCCGCCGCTCTCGGAAAGCCGCAGCAACTCCTCATCATCCGGCAGGGCGAGGATGAGGGAAGCTCCGGTTTCGGTCTGCAAGGACGCGGCGCCGGGCGGCAGATCCTCCCGCCGCAGGCGGTTGATGACCAGGGCCAGTTTCTTCACCTTGATCTTCATCTCCCGGGCCAGGCCGAACAGCCGCCTGACCGTCTCCAGGCCCTGCCGGGAAGGATCGGCCACCATGATCATCAGGTCCAACTCCCGCACGATCCGGCGCGAGAGATTTTCGAGGCCGGCCTCGTTGTCGATGACGACATACGGATAGTCATCAGCGATCTCCTTGATGGTTTCCCGCAGCGCATGATTGGCAAAGCAGTAACAGCCCGGGCCCTCCGGCCGCCCCATGGCGATGAGGTCGAAGTCGTTTGTTTCCACCAGGCTCTTGGTGATCTTGAGCTGCAGGAGTTCCTGCTTGGCCACGCCGGTGACCTTGCCTTCTCCGGCGAGCACCCGGGCCTCCTCCCGGACCCCGCCCACCGTATGTTTGATCCGCACGCCGAGGGCGGTATCGAGACAGGTGTTGGGGTCGGCGTCCACCGCCAGCACGGGCCGGCGGCCGCCGGCAGCCAGGCGGAGCACGATCAGCGATGCCACGGTGGTTTTGCCCACGCCGCCCTTACCGGTGATGGCAATGGTGTAGGACATCAGAAGCCATGTTTCGCGCGCAGGGCCTGGGAAACCAGGTGCAGCGTCCGGAAGACCTTCTCCGCGTCTGGCACCTCCATCGAGCCCGTGCCGCAGGACGGCGTGATCATCGCCTGCTGCAGGATCATCGCTTTGTCGATTCCCTTCGCGGCCAGATTGTCCGCCATCTTTTCAAAATGCGCGGTGAGCTTCTCGGCGGTCTGTTCCCGGATCGCCACGGAGGTCGGCACGACGCCCCAGGCGATGGCGCCGCCCCGTTGCAGGTGGGCTTTGACCGACTGCGGATACATGGCGATCGTTTCGCCGAAGCCAAAAGCGTCGAAGTTCAGGATGTCCACGCCCGCGTCGATCAGGATGCTCCACTCGGTATTGCCGCAGCAGTGGATGCCGGCCAGTCCGCCTTCGGCGTGGACGGCATCGATCACTTCCTTGAGATGGGCCACCACGTCCTCCCGCTTCACCGAGACATAGGTTGAGCTGCCGAAGGCGGAAAGAATGGGCTCGTCGATGAAGCAGATCGTCTGTTCGGCGTACGGCTTGAATTTCTGGATCTGCCAGCGGCACTTCATCGCCAGCGCCTTGATGATGACATCGCGGAACTCCTCGTTGTAGTAGATGGCGCGCTTGTTTTCGTCCGTGATGGTCAGCGCGAAGGAACAGGGTCCCGTGGTTTGCACTTTCACGTAGGGCCGTTTCTTCCCTTCGGTCTGCAGCCGCTTTTCCAGCGCATAGATGCCTTTGGAAAAATCCGTGCTGATCGCCAGGGACGAGAAATCGCCGGCCCCGGCGGGCGCCTCGGTCGCGGCGAGGTAGGTTTCATAGAACGCGGCGAAGGCCTCCGAGGAATCCTTCGCCGTGTCGAAGTATATGCGGCCCTTCTCGCGGTCGATCACGATGCCCGGCATGCCCTCGGAATACTGGATCTCCATCTGTTCATTGATGCCCAGCCGGGGCAGCTGCGGCCAGATGGGCGCCTCCGGGATGCTGGCCAGCACCACGTCCACGGCCTTGGCCGGATCGCTGTAGGGCAGGCTGCCAATCGCCGTGGCGAGGAACTTCGGTTGTGAATTCATGGGATTCTTTGGCGGCAGATTCTGGTTTCCTTGGTTTCTTTTAAAGAGAGCGTAATCGCCTTCTGTTTCCCGGTCAGAAGGAGTGGGGTTTCCCGCATCCGTCGCTGATGCGGCTCAGTTCGGACCGGGCCTGGGCGAGTTGCTCCGCCCGGTCTCTCAGCTCCTGCCGGATGACGGCCGCGGCTGGCGGATCGGCCGCGCCTTCGTCGCCCGCCAGCTGGTTCTGCAGATCCTCGATCCGTTCTTCGAGTTCTGCGACCCGCGCCATGAGGCGTTCATATTTTTCTCGGGCGAAGTCGGTCATTTGCCGCGCTCCTTTCCGGCCGGCGGTTGCAGTTTCTGCAGGATCAGATCAAAGCAGTTCCGGAGTTCCCGGCCGCTGCGGTCGAGCACCGGGCGGCCCTGCCGCTCGGCCGAACGGATCTCTTCCGACCAGGGGATGACTCCAGCCAGTTCCTGCACTTCCAGGGCGTCACGGACATATTGCTCGTCGGCGGGGGAAGCAATCTTGTTGGCCACGAAACGGATGTCGCGCAAACCGATCTCGGCCGCCAGGTGCGCCACCCGGTGGGCGGAATCCACTGCCCGCTGGCTCGGCTCAACCATGACCAGCAGTGTATCGACCCCGCGGGCGGTGGCGCGTCCGAGGTGCTCGATGCCGGCTTCCATATCCATGATCACGGCCTCATTGCGGTGCAGCACCAGGTCGGCAACCAGGGCGCGAATCAGCACGCTTTCCGGACAGGCGCAGCCGGAACCCCCGGCCTCGATGGCTCCCAGGACTAGGAGTATGATGCCTTGGAGACTGGTCCCATAGGTTTCTGCGATGTCGGACACCTCCGGGTTGAGCTTAAACATCTGGCCATATTGCTTAACCTTGGCTCCGGTCCGTTCCTCGATGAGTTCCTTTTGCTTCGAAATCGGTATAATCCGGCTGATTTCCTCCGGCGAAGCGCCCAGCGCCGCGGCCAGATTTCCATCCGGATCTGCATCCACTGCCAAAACTCTCCATTTTTTCCGCACCATCAGCAGGGCAAGAGCCGCCGCCAGGGTCGATTTCCCGGTGCCGCCTTTGCCTGAAATCGCCAGTTTCATTGGGTAAACTGCTGAAGGTCAGAGTTGGGATGGCTGCCAGGGAGCATGTGCGCACTCGGTCCTCAATCCTGTGAGCGCTGGGAGGAATCACCATCGCAGCCTCATCGGGCGCCCGTATTGACGCCGGGGAGGGGGATTTGCATGGGGAAGATATCTTTGACTGCCATCGCGTTCCTGGCTGAAAGACCGCCCTCCAGCCAAGGCCGCGTCATAGTAGATCCTAACCCCCAGCGGGGCTCCTCACGGCTTGCTAATTGTTCGGCGTTATTTGCTGTCGGCTATCAAGTGGAATGAACGTGTTCCGCCTTGACCCGTCTCCCACCTGACAAGAAATTACCGCCGGGTCCATTTTGATTGCCTGAGGCAACGGATGGGAAAAGCACCAACCGGGTACTGATTACTCGGCAACGAAAGAAACGACATGAAGCAGCTTGGCATTCTGGCAGCGGTTCAGTCAGGCAGGGTCTTGGTTTCGGATGGGGCCTGGGGCACCTTCCTCCAAAAAAAAGGCCTGAAGCCCGGTGAGTGTCCCGAGCTCTGGTGCGTCGAGCGGCGCGCCGAAGTGCTGGATGTAGCCCGGAACTACATCAATGCGGGTGCCGACATGATCGAGTCGAACAGCTTTGGCGGCACGCGCTTCAAGTTGGAGGCCTATGGGCTGGCCGATCGCGTGGCCGAGATCAACGAGGCGGCGGCCCGGATTTCCCGCGAAGCGGCCGGTCCAGACCGGTGGGTCATCGCTTCGATCGGGCCGACCGGAAAGATGCTCGTGACGGAGGAGGTGACCGAGGACGAGCTTTACGCGGTTTTCAAGGAACAGGCGGTGGCGCTGGCCAAAGGAGGCGCCGATGCGCTGTGCATTGAGACCATGAGCGCGGCCGATGAAGCGGCCATCGCCGTGCGCGCGGCCCGGGAGCACACTGATCGTGCAGTTATTTGCACGTTCACGTTCCAGGCCGGCAGCCAGGGTCAGTACCGCACCATGATGGGGGTATCGCCGACGCAGGCTGCCCAGGCCGCGATTCAGGCGGGCGCACACATCGTGGGCACCAATTGCGGGAACGGCATGGAGCACATGGTGGCGATTGTTAAGGAGATGCGCGCGGCCGCCGGCACCACCCCCATCCTTGTCCATGCCAACGCCGGGCTGCCCAAGAATGTTAATGGGACGGACGTTTTCCCTGAAAGCCCGGCCGACATGGCCGCGAGGGTGAAAGCGGTCGTCGACGCCGGAGCGAACATCGTGGGTGGCTGCTGTGGCACCACGCCGGCTCATATCCAGGCCATCCGGAGAGCGGTGGATGCCCTGAAGAAGTGAGCGCATCTTGACCCGCCCCGGAAGCTCCTGCCTCCCCTGATTTTCCCAGCGAGGACTGCCATGGCAGAATTTCGTTGCCCGGGTCAGGACATGCGATGCTGGAGACCAGAGGACATCTTCCTGGGCAATTGTCCGTCTTGCGGTGTTGAAATCGAGATCTGGAAGGACGAACCCTTCCGTTGTTGTCCGTCCTGCCGCACGCCAGTCCGAAACCCGAAGCAGGATTGTGGCTGTACGCAATGGTGCCAACACGCCTTGGACTGCCTCGCGCCGGTGCTTGCCGACCGGAGCCGCTCCGGCCCGATTCCCTAGCGAAGTCTGATCGGGCCGGAGGATGGATGCATTGAGGCTGGATTCTTGTTACTGCTCGCAAAATCGCCTGACGGGTAGGGACGGACCGCTGGGTCGTCCGTGCTTCGCTGCCGTCACTTTTTCCGTGGCCGGATGACTTTCGACTGCTGCGGATCAATTTCCTCGAGTTCCGGCCGGGGGATGCGCGTGAAGGCGATGCGCATCGGCGCATAGCCCGTGGCGCCGTGCGCGCCGCCGAAATAGACGGTGTTCTTGCCGTAGGCGCGGTTGAGGCGGTCGACGACGTCGTGCAGGCGCTCATGCGCCTGCTCCTGCTCGCGGGCAAACAGATCCGGCGTATGGCCGGGCAGCTCGACGAGGTTGAACAGCACGAGTCCAACCTTGAAGGGCGCGCGGCCCCGCGCCGGGCGGCGCTCCCAAATTTGGGTGAGGGCGTCGATGAGCTGGAGGGTGTCCTGCGTCTCGTTGAAACGCAGCTCATTGCTCCAGCCCCGGTCCTCGCGATGACGCACCGAAACCTGCAGGCCGCCGGCAAAGAGGCCCATGTCGCGCAGGCGCATCGCGGCCTTCTGCAGGAGGCGGTGCAGCACCGCGAGCGCGGCCGTCTCGTTGCGCAATTCGGGGGGAAGCACGTGCGAGTGCCCGACCGTCTGATGGCGGGGCGGCGGCAGCGGGATCTCCTCGCCGCGCAGGCGGGCATGCATGCGCTCGCCTTCGATGCCGCCCCAGGCGGCTCGCAGCTCCTCCCGGGTGGCGGCGTAGAGCTTCCGCACCGTGTCGATGCCGCGGGCGCGCAGGCGGCGCTCCATGTTCTCGCCGATGCCGACAAAGTCGCCGATCTCCAGGTCCAGCAGCCGCCGCGGCACATCGGCGTCATCGAGGACCACCAGGCCGTCGGGTTTCTGCATGTCCGAGGCGACCTTGGCCAGGAACGAATTGGATGCGATGCCGATCGAGCAGGTGAGGCAGGCTCCGGCTCCGCGGGTGATCGCCGCCTTGATGCGGCGGGCCACCGCCACCGCCCGCTCCCGCGACGCGAAGGTCGCCGTGAGGTCACAGGCCACCTCGTCGATCGACATGACGCTGGTCACGTGGAGGCACGATTCGATGATCTCGATCAGCCGGCGGTGATACTGGATGTAGAGGGCGGGGCGCGCCTCGACGATGATGATGCCGGGGCACCGCCGCCGCGCCTCGTCGACGCGGGCGTTGCGTTTCAAGCCGCGCTGTTTGGCCTCGACGCTCACGGCGATGCAGCCGGTCGTCTCGGCCATCACCGGGACCACGCCCACGGGCCGGCCGCGCAGCTCCGGCCGCTCCTGCTGCTCGCAGGAGGCGAAGAACGAGTTGAAATCGACGATGAGCGTTCGCAGCGGCACTCCGCCAGAGCATGGCGGGCGTACCGGATGGGTCAAACACCGCGACCCTTGACATGATGGCGATGTCTAACACGATGTCTAACATGAAAACCGCCACGATTCGCGAAGTGCAGCATGGGCTCAGCGCCGTCATCAAGCGCGTGCAGCGCGGCGAGGAAGTCACGATCACCAGACGGGGTCAGGTGATCGCAAGGTTGGTGCCGGCTGGCGTGGCCAAAAAACAAAAGGCCAAATGGCCGGACTTTACAGGACGGATGCGGGCGATCTTTCCGGAGGGAGTGCCGCCCGGAAAGCCCACCAGTGAAGTGGTCAAGGAATTGCGCGAGGAACGATTTTGAGCCTCTACCTCGATTCCAGTTTGGTGGTTAAACTCTACGTGCCGGAGACCAATTCGGCGGCAGTCATCAAATTTATCGAGGCGCGTCGGCAGCCACTGGTGGTGACCCGGCACTTGTCATTGGAGGTTCAGACGGCGATCCGGCGCCGGGTTTTCGACCAGAGCCTGCCGGCCGACAGGGCGAAGCAAGCCATTCAGAATTTCAATCGCGATGTGGGGTCGGGCTATGTTTTCAACGATCCCGCCTTGGATATGCATGAGGTTTACAGCAGGGCGTTGCGCCTCTCTCGTGATTGGGCGGATACGCTGGGGGTCCGCACGCTCGATATCCTGCATGTGGCATCGGCACTCGAACTAAAGTTGGATGAATTTGCGACGGGTGACGAACGACAGGCGAAACTGGCCGAAAGATGCGGACTGAAAGTGACAAGGCTGTAAGCTGGCGCATCGCCGTGCTGGCTGACACGCATGACCATTACCCACCCGACCTGCCGGGGCGCCTGCGCGCGGCCGATGAGATCTGGCATCTCGGCGACGTCTGCAGCCCGTCGGTGCTGGCGGCGTTCGAACAACTCGGGCTGCCGCTGCGCGTGGTGCTGGGCAATTGCGACTGGCATTCCGGCTGGCCGCGCGAACTGCGGGTCCGGCACGGCGGGATGCGTTTCCTGCTGGTTCACGCTCCGCCCGCAAGGACGCCGCGTGAGACCGACGTCGTGTTGCACGGTCATACCCACCGGCCGCGCGACGAAACCGATCCGCACGGCGTGCGCTGGCTGAATCCGGGTTGTATTTCGCGTCCGCGCAGCGGCGTCCCGCCGAGCTTCGCGTGGCTTGACATCAGGTCGGACCGGCTCGATTGGCGGATCGTGCCGTTGTGAAAACCATGCTCAAGAAACTGCCCAATCTGCTCAGCCTCCTCCGTCTCGCCCTCTTGACCCCCGCGATGGTGGTGGTGGCGTGGTCCGGTGGTTCGCGGGCGTGGTTCCTGGCTCTGCTCGCCGCGGCGCTGTTGACCGACGCACTCGACGGATTCCTCGCCCGGCAGCTGGGCGCCCAGTCAGACCTGGGTCGCCGGCTCGACAGTTGGGGGGACTATGCCATGACCGCCGCCGCCGCCGTGGGCGTATGGCGCCTGTGGCCGGAGGTGGCGCGCCGCGAGTGGCCGTGGTTCGTGGTGGTGCTGGCGGGGTGCTTTGCCATCGTGGCTTACGGACTGATCCGGTGGCGACTGGTGCTGGGCTACCACACCTGGCTGGCCAAAGGGATGGCCGTGGTGCTGCCGTTGGCGTTGCTCGTGCTTCTGGCCGGCTGGTCGACGGTGCCATTCCATGTGGCCGTGGTGTTGCAGGTCTTGTGTGCCGGGGAAGAACTGGTCATCACGTATCTGCTCCCCGGTTACTCGGGCGAAGTCCCGAGCGCATGGCATGCACGCCGGATGCGCCGGAAACCGTAGGCGCGCTCGACGCGGGCGATCCGCACCTGGAGCGAAGAGGCAGCGGCCCCGCGGCCGGGCACGCCGGCCAGGCTGAAACTGGCGGCTGGCGTTCCCCGGCGGAAATGTTTGAGTGTGCCCGCAACCGTGGCGGAACCGCAGATCCATCTGGCCGCACCGGCCGGGGCGACCGACCCCGGCATCCTGTTCATCCGCAGCGACCGGGCGCACCGGTACCGGCTGACGCTGCGGCGCGACGGCACCGCCGTGGCCACCATTCCGCGGCACGGCTCGGAGCGCGCGGCACGGCAATTCGTCGGGCAGCACCTCGGCTGGCTCGAGCGGGCCCGGGCGCGCCAGCAGGCCCGGCCGCACCCCGCCGCGGTGTGGCTCCCCGGCACGCCGGTGCTCTGGCGGGGGGAGGCGCAGCCGATCCGCGTCGCGGCGGATGGTGGGCGGCCGATGATCAGCCTGGGCGCCGACGTGTTCCGCGTGCCGCGGCTCGAGGGCGATCTGCGGCCGGCGCTCGAAGCGCAGTTCGCCCGCCGGGCGCGCATCGAGCTGCCCGCCCGGACGTGGGAACTGGCCGCGGAGACCGGCATCCGGATCAGGCATGTCACCATCCGCAACCAGCGCTCACGCTGGGGCTCATGCTCGGCCCGCGGCACGATTGCGCTCAACTGGCGGCTGGTCCAGGCGCCCGATCTGGTGCGCGACTACATCATCCGCCATGAGCTGATGCATCGGCGGGAGATGAACCACTCCGTCCGGTTCTGGGCGCACGTGGAGGCGGTCTGCCCCGCCTGGCGTTCCGCCGAGCGCTGGCTCAAGCGGCACGGCCCCCTGCTGGGGTTGTGAGCCGGGGTCCGGCGCCGGACTTACCCGCGGGATCCGGGTTTCTCCGGAATGAGTGCGCTGGCCAGCACCGACATCGTGAGCACGCCGCCGATGACGCCGAGCGAAACAAGCGTGGAGACATCGATCCAGTGTTCGATCAGCATCTTCACGCCGATGAAGACCAGGATGATGGCGAGACCGAGCTTCAGGTAACGGAAGAGCTGCATGACACCGTTGAGGGCGAAATAAAGCGAACGCAGGCCGAGGATCGCAAAGATGTTGAAGGTGAGCGCCACGAAGCCGTCCTTCGAGATCGCCAGCACCGCGGGCAGCGAGTCGAGCGCGAACACCAGGTCCGTCGTTTCGACGACGAGCAGCACGATGA
>JAQTYQ010000006.1 GCA_028688225.1 Opitutaceae bacterium
TGCCGGCGTCGCACAGAAACGCCGTGCCTTGGGGCAGCACGGCGGCATCGGCCGTGGGCACATGGGTGTGCGTGCCGATCACCGCGGCCGCCCGTCCGTCGAGATGCCACCCCAGCGCCTGTTTTTCCGAGGTCGCCTCGGCATGGATTTCGACAAAGGCGGCGTCAGCCCGGCCGGCGAGTTGCGCCAGCATCCGGTCACTGGCCAGGAACGGGCACTCGGCCTTGAGCCCCAGATACTGCCGGCCCAGCACGGTGAACACGGCGAGGCGGAAACCGGCCTTTTCGAGGACGACATGGTCGCGCCCCGGGCACGCCGCCGGCAAGTTGGCCGGCCGGCAGACCCGATCGAGCTGCGCGATCTCGATCTCGAAACCCTTCTGATCCCACAGGTGGTCGCCGAGTGTGAGGGCGTCGATCCCCGACTCGAGCAGCGTCCGCGCCAAGGCGCCGGTGAGGCCCGCCCCGGCCGCGGCGTTTTCCGCGTTGGCGATCACGAAATCGAGTCCGAGCTCGTCGCGCAGGCGCGGCAGGCGCTCGGCCACGATCTCCCGGCCCGGCCGGCCGACGATGTCACCGATGAAGAGCAACTTCAGCATGCGCCGACCTTCGGAGTTTCGCCGCTGCAGGTCGAGTGTCGAAAACGGGCGCCGCCAGATCAAGTGTATCCGCAAACAGGACTTTTTGTCAGACGGGTCCCCTGCCGCCAAAAGCGCAACCCGGCAAATCTTTGGTGTAGATGCGGGTTGCGGACGAGAAGGTGACGCCGAACTGAAGCGATTTCTCACCATTGCCTTGGGTTCCGCTTGCGAGTTGGACTACTACGTACTCTTCTCCGGCGAACTCGTGTACCTCGACGATTCCGTCAGCCGGCGACTTGGCTCAGAACTCATGGAGATCAGACGCATGCTTGGATTTTTCGTTCAGAGGCTTAAAGCCTAACGCTTGCAGCTTATGGCTTCCCAACGTCCCCTCCTCTCCCACGACCAGCAGATCCTGCTGTACGCGCTTCTCGCCGGCGCGCCCGCGGTCATCGTGGCGCTGAGCTTTCTCTGGCTGGGCGATTACACACCCAAGGTGCAGTGGACGCTGACCCTGCTCATCTTCGGCTTCTGGCTGGGCTTTGCCGGCGCCGCGCGCCGCCGCGTGGTGCGGCCGCTCCAGACCATGGCCAATCTCCTCTCCGCCCTGCGCGAGGGTGATTTCTCCATCCGGGCCCGCGGCGTGCGGCGCGACGAGCCGCTGGGCGACGTGCATGCGGAGATCAACATCCTCGGCAATGTGCTCCAGGCCCAGCGTCTCGGCGCCATCGAGGCCACCGCGTTGCTGCGCACGGTCATGGAGGAAATCGACGTGGCCATCTTCGCGTTCGACAGCCGTGAGACGCTCCGCCTCGTCAACCGCGCCGGCCAGGAACTCCTCGCCGCGCCCGCCGAGCGCATTCTTGGGCGCACCGCCGCCGAACTCGGGCTCAAGGAGTGCCTGGAGGGCGACGACACCCGCGTGCTGGCGGCGACCAGGTTCCCCGGAGGTGCCGGGCGGTGGGGGTTGCGCCGCACGTCGTTCCGCGAAGGCGGGCGGCCGCACACGCTCCTGGTCATCGCCGATCTGAGCGTGCCGCTGCGCGAGGAGGAACTCAAGGCCTGGCAGCGCCTCGTGCGCGTGCTCGGCCACGAACTCAACAATTCGCTCGCCCCCATCAAATCCATCGCTGGAAGCCTGACCGCCATGCTCCGGCGCGATGCGCGTCCGCCCGACTGGGAGACCGACATGCGTTCCGGCCTGGAAATCATCGGGAACCGGGCCGAGGGTCTGGGCCGCTTCATGCAGGCGTACGCCCACCTGGCCAGGCTGCCCCAGCCTACGCTCGCCGCCACGGAGTTCGCCCCGGTCATCCGCCGTGCCGCGGCCCTCGAGACCCGCCTGCCCATTGAGGTGCAGGGCGGCCCCGAACTCACCGCGTGCCTCGATGCGCCCCAGATCGAGCAGGTGCTTATCAACCTGCTGAAAAATGCCGTGGATGCGGCGCTGGAGACCGGCGGCGGCGTACGGGTGCACTGGGAGCGGCGCGGGGCGGTGTGCGAGGTCCGCATCGAGGATGATGGTCCGGGCATTGCGAATCCCGCCAATCTGTTCGTGCCGTTTTTCACCACCAAGCCGGGCGGCTCCGGCATCGGCCTTCTGCTTTGCCGGCAGATCGCCGAAAACCACGGCGGTTCGCTCACCCTGAAGAACCGCGAAAACGGCGCCACCGGCTGCCTGGCGGTGCTTCGGCTGCCCGTGTAGTTTTTCGCCGGCGGCGGAGAATTGTCGCGGTTTTGTCCATCCCCCGGAAATCTAGTCGGTTCGCAACGGCGAGGCAGATAGAATGGAGGAGACCTCTTTAATGTAACGATCGTTACATCAAAGAGGCTTGCGATCCGTGATCGGGATTGGCATGCGAGCAGGCATGCCAATCCCGATCGGCCCGTCCCTGCGATTGATACTGGATGCCGCCGGTGGCGTAGCGGAAGTTACAGAAGCCACGGTGGCGGCGATTTGGCAACGCTGGCTCGGCCCGCAACGTTTCAACCGTAAATTGGCCCGATTGGATCGCGCCGCGCTGGTGGAGAGGCCGGCTCGCAGCCACGACACCGAGCGCGTCATCCGGTTGACCGAGGCGGGACGCCTGACCGCATGGGGTGGACGGAATCCGGTGACGTGCTGGCGGCGTCCATGGAATGGTAGTTGGCGCCTCGTGCTCTTCGACGTCCAAGAGAGCAAGCGGTCCGATCGCATCAAGCTTCAGCGACAGCTCCGCCGTCTCTGGTTTGGCTACCTCCAGGACAGTGTATGGATCAGCCCCGATCCGGCAGACGCATTGCGAAGGGCACTAGGCGGACTGGCGGTTGACGCAGCGACCTTGACCTTGATGGAGGCACGCCCCTGCAGCGGAGAAACCGACGCCGACCTCGTCGCCGGAGCCTGGGACTTCGGACGCATCAATCGCCATTACGACGATTATCTGGAGATTCTGCGCAGTCTTTCGGCGGCCAGCGGCGTCCGTGCGCGGCGCAGCTGGCTGCAGGTGGAGTGGAAAGCTTGGTGTCGCGCTGTGCAGAGCGACCCTTTGCTCCCCGAGGCGCTGCTGCCGCGTTTCTATCGTGGCTGCGAGGCTTGGGAACGCCGGCAGGAGAGAATGCAACGATTGTTGGACCTCGATTAGCGACCTCGCTGGGCGGAATTATCCGCCAAGACCGTTCAAAAGCTGGGTGTTCGAAGACCGCTTTTATGTAACGATCGTTACATAAAAGCGGTCACGTTCTTGCGTATCCGAGGATGATGCCCCGCCAATCTACAATCCCGGAATTGGGACCGCTAAATCCCAATAGCGCCGAGCGCGGGCAACGAGGAACTGGCATAGACTGCCTCAGACACTTGAATATCAGCGACTTGATGGAAGATCTCGCGCTTGGCACGCGCGCTGCAATGAAGGCACTCCAACAGGCTCCCGCATGGACATCTCCCGCCCCGACATTGCCAAGACCAGACGCAAGAGGCGCATCGTCACCGCCAGCATCGCCGCTCTCGCTCTGATCGGAGTGACGTTTGCCCTTTCCCGGCTCAAGCCCGCAGCCCCCACCGTCGAGCGCAATCTCGTGTGGATCGATACCGTGAAGCGCGGCCCGATGGTGCGGCAGGTCCGCGGTCTGGGCACGCTCGTGCCGGAGGAGATCCGTTGGATCGCGGCGCGCACCGACGGCCGCGTGGATCGCATCGTGCTGCGGCCGGGTGCAACCGTCGCCCCCGACAGCGTGATCCTCGTGCTGAACAATCCCCGCGTGCTCGAAGCCGCCGCCAGCGCCGAATCCCAGCTCAAATCAGCCGAGGCCGAGCTCACGAATTTCAAGGTGACGCTCGACAAGGGCGTGCTCGACGCGGAAGCGGCGCTGGCCCGCGCCAAATCCGAATACGAAACCACCCGCCTCCAGGCCGAGGTGAACGACGAACTGTTCAAGGACGGCCTGGTCTCCGCCCTTGAGCTCCGCCGCTCGAAGGTCGCCGCCGAGGACGCCAGCACGCAGTACGCCATCGAGCAGAAGCGCTATGCCTTCACCAAGGAATCGATCCCGCCGCAACTTGCCGTGAAGGAGGCCGCGGTCGACCGCGACCGGGCGCAGGCGAAACTCCGCCGCGACGAGGCCGATGCCCTCTCGGTGCGCGCCGGCATGGAAGGCGTGCTGCAGGTGCTGCCCGTCGAGGTGGGCGCCCAGGTGCAGCCCGGCGCCAATCTGGCCCGCGTGGCCGATCCCGCCCGACTCAAGGCCGAGGTGCGCATCCCCGAGACGCAAGCCAAGGATGTGCAGATTGGCCAGTCCGCCTCCATCGACACCCGCAACGGCGTCGTGACCGGCCAGGTCTCGCGCGTCGACCCCGCCGTCCAGAACGGCACGGTCACGGTCGATGTCTCGCTGGCCGGCGAACTCCCCAAAGGGGCGCGGCCCGACCTCAGCGTCGACGGCACGATTGAGCTTGAGCGGCTCGATGACGTTATCTACGTCGGCCGCCCCGCCTTCGGCCAGGAGCGCAGCACCGTGGGCATCTTCAAGCTCGACGCCAACGGCGTCTATGCGGAGCGCACGCCGGTGCAGCTTGGCCGGAGCTCGGTCAACACCATCGAGATCATCAACGGTCTCCAGCCCGGCGACCGGGTCATCCTTTCCGACATGTCCCAATGGGATGCCAATGAACGCATCCGACTGAACTAGCTTTAGGCCATAAGCTGTAAGCTATAGCCATCCAAGGACCCATCTGCCAAAATCCACGACGCTGATCGCTCACCGCTCATAGCTTATCGCCTATCGCCAAAAGCTGATCGCTATCCACTCCCATGAACGCTGAATCCAACGGCCAGACCCTCATCAAACTCGACGGCGTGACCAAGGTTTTCCTGACCGACGAAGTCGAGACCCACGCCCTCTCCGGCATTCACCTTGATATCCTCAAGGGCGAATATGTCTCGATCGCCGGCCCCTCCGGCTGCGGCAAATCCACCCTGCTTTCCATCCTCGGCCTCCTCGATACCCCGACCGATGGTGAGTATGTCCTCAACGGCCGGCCGGTGCAGGGGCTTTCGCTCGCCGAGCGGGCGCGTATCCGCAACCGCGAAATCGGCTTCATTTTCCAGTCGTTCAATCTCATCGGCGATCTGACGGTTCATGAAAACGTCGACCTGCCGCTGACCTACCGCGGCATGCCGGCCGGCGAGCGCAAGCAGCGCGTCAACGAGGCGCTGGAAAAGGTCGGCATGGCCCACCGGGCCAAGCACCTGCCCTCCCAGCTCTCAGGCGGCCAGCAGCAGCGCGTCGCCGTAGCCCGCGCCCTGGCCGGTTATCCGTCCGTGCTGCTCGCCGACGAGCCCACGGGCAACCTCGACTCCAAGAACGGCGACGCCGTCATGGAATTGATGGCCAACCTGCACCGGACCGGCTCCACCATCGTGATGGTGACGCACGACCATCGCTTCGCCCGCCACGCCGCGCGCTCGGTGCACCTCTTCGACGGCCGTGTGGTCGAAGAAAACGCGCTCACCCGCGAAGCCGAGACGTCGCTGTGATCCACCATTGCCAAATGCCGAGTGCCAATTGCCGATTTCGTCCCCCTCCCCTATGAAAGACAATTCACTGAAAGACCGTACCAAGACATTTGCTTTGCGGGTTCTCCGCCTGATCGACGCTTTACCCCGCAACCGCAAAGGCCTCATCATTGCCGATCAAATCGGTCGTGCCGGCACCGCTGTCGGAGCAAACTACCGTGCAGCATGCCGCGCGCGTTCCCGCGCAGAATTCATCGCGAAGATTGGCGTGGTGGAGGAGGAAGCCGACGAATCCGCCTTCTGGTGCGAGCTAATCGTCGACGGTGCGATCCTCCCCGCGGCGAAACTCAAGGCGCTGCATGATGAAGCCATCGAACTCACCGCCATCATGGCCAGTTCACGTATCACTGCATCTGGCAACCGGCACTGATCACCCGTTGGCTTATTCGGAAACCTCGGTCGATCATACTTCCATTTGGCACTCGCCATTCGGCACCCGGCACTCGATCCCCATGCTCTCCGACCTGAAGTTCGCCCTGCGCCAGCTCGCCAAATTCCCCGGCTTCACCGCCGCGGCCGTACTGACGCTGGCCTTCGGCATCGGCGTCAACACGCAAATCTTTTCGCTGGTCAACGCCTTCTTCCTGCAGCCGCTGCCGTTCGAGGACGCCGACCGCCTGGCGCTCGTGCTGATGCGCAGCGACGCCTTCAACCTGCCGCACGGGCTGTCGTTCCCCGACTTCAGGGATTTCCGCGCGCAGACCAAATCTCTCACCAATCTGATTGCCTACATGCCCAGCCCCATCCATGTCAGCGCCGCGGGACAGACGCCGGAACGGACCTGGATGGAAATCGTCACACCGAACGCCTTTGCCGCGTATGGCGTCACGGCGGCGCTCGGCCGGACCCTGGTGCCGGCGGACGGCGAGAGCGCCGCCACGGAATCCGTCGCGGTTTTGAGCCATGATTTCTGGAAGGACCGCTTCGGCAGCGATCCCGGGATCGTGGGCCGGATCATCACGCTCAACGAGAAGCCGTTCACCGTGGTGGGGGTCGCGCGGAAGGGTTTCCACGGCTTTTCCTGGGCGATGGCGATGAAGGTCTTTGTGCCATCGGGGGCGGGTAGCCGGCTGCTGGCTGGCGACGATCAGATGATCGAAAACCGGTACGCCCAAGCGTGGCGCATTTTAGGCCGGCTGAAACCCGGCGTGACTCTTTCCGCCACCCGCACCGAGACAGAGGTCATCGGCCGCAAACTGGCCCAGGATTTTCCCAATGAACACAAGGGCGTGCATCTCCTCGTCATCCCGGAGAAACGGGCCCGGCCCGATCCGACTTTTGCCGACTTCACGCCGGTTTTTGTCGTGGTCTTCACCGGCATGGTCGGTCTCGTGCTGTTGATCGCGTGCGCCAACGTCGCCAACCTGATGATGGCGCGCGTCCTGAGCCGGCAGCGCGAAATGGTCATGCGCAGCGTGCTCGGGGCCAGCCGGTGGCGGCTGATCCGCCAGTTATTGGTGGAGAGCCTGGTGTTTGCCGCCATCGCCGGTGTGCTCGGCTACCTGATCGCCGAGTGGAGCGGGCCGATCCTTGGCCGGCTGGTGCCGCCCTCCGATATTCCCACGGTCACCGAGTTTGCCGCCGGCTGGCATACCTACGTCTTCACCGCGGTCATCTCCCTGGTCGCCGGCGTGGCCACCGGCCTGGTGCCGGCGCTGCGGGCCTCGCGCGTCGATCTCAACGAGGGATTGAAGGAGCACGTCGGCGGCCGCGCTTCCCCGGGTCGACACCGTCTGCGCAACCTGCTCGTCGTCGGGCAGGTCACGATGTCGCTCGTGGTGCTGGTTGGCGCCGGCATGTTTTGGCACAGCCTGCAGCGGGCCCGCGGCCTCAATCTGGGTTTCCGCGCGGATCATCTGCTCACGCTTTCGCTCGACCTCGGCTTGCAGGGCTACCGCGATGATCGCGGAAAAATCTTTTACCGTGAACTCCTTGAAAAAATCCGGACACTGCCCGGAGTCGAGGGCGCCGGGCTGACGCACCAGGTGCCTTTCGACTACAATATCCAGCCCCGCGAGATCTGGCCGGAAAATCCTTCACCGCAGCTCAAGGATGGTTCCACCGTCGTCGGCACCAGCCGGGTCGATCCCGGCTATCTCCCGATGATGGGCATCCCCCTCCGGTACGGCCGCCCGTTCGCGCCGACCGACAACGAAACGGCGCCGCGCGTCGCCATCATCAACCAGACGATGGCGGATCTTTGCTGGCCCGGACAGGACACCCTCGGCCGGCGCTTCCGGCTCTGGCGCGACGGGCCGCTGGTCGAGGTGGTGGGAGTCACTCCGACCGGCAAATACTACATGCTCTCCGAGCAGCCGCGGCCCTTCGCCTATCTGCCGCTGGCCCAGGATTACATCACGCCGATCACCCTGGTGGTGCGCACAGCGGCTGCGCCCGCCGGCATGCTGCATACGGTGCAGGAGACCGTGGCCGCACTCGATCCGCACCTGCCGGTTTACAACATGCGCACGATGGATGAGCACCTTCGCTCCAGCATGTTCGCCCTGTTGCCGATGCGCCTCGGAGCCCTGCTGGCCGGTATCCAGGGTGTGATCGGGCTGCTGCTGGCGGTGATGGGCTTGTATGCCGTGGTTTCGTTCAATGTCACCCAGCGGACGCAGGAGATCGGCATCCGCCTGGCCCTGGGCGCGGATCGACGGGACGTGCTGCGGCTGGTGTTGCGCGACAGCTTGCGCCTGACGCTGATCGGCCTCGGCATCGGGCTCATCCTCGCGCTCGGGCTGGGACTGCTCCTTTCGCGTGTCCTCTACGGCGTCGGCCCGGCGGATCCCCTTGTGTTTGTCGGCATCACCGCGCTGCTGCTTCTGACGACCGTCGGGGCGTGCTACTGGCCCGCGCGCCGGGCCATGCGACTCGATCCGGCCGTGGCGCTGCGGCGGGAGTAACGTGAATGCCGATTTCCAAACGCCAACTGCCGACTGAAGCCACCGTCTGCCACCCGCCACCCGGCACTCGACAATCTTCATTCCCATGAACGATCTCCGCTTCGCCCTCCTCGCCTGCGGCAACGCCGCGGGACGAGCCGCGCCGAAGCTTTGGCGCAGGCGGGCGCCAGCCAAACTGTAACCGCTCTATCACATGCAAGATCTTAGATTCGCTATCAGGCAGCTCGCCAAGTTCCCCGCCTTCACCGCGATCATCGTGTTGACCCTGGCCCTCGGCATCGGGGTCAACACCGCCATTTTCAGCATCATCAACGCGACGCTGCTGCGAGCGTTGCCGTACCCCGAGTCGAACCAGGTGATGATGGTCATGGAAGGCTACGGCCCCGCAGAGACGACGATCTCCTATCCCAACTTCCTCGACTGGCACGCCCAGCAGGACGTTTTCTCGGGACTCGCCATTTATCTCCCCTATTCGGCCAAGCTGAAGACGACGGAAAGCACGGAGTTGGTGTCGACCCTGCTGGTCTCGGGCGATTTCCTCGCCGTGTTGGGCGTCCGCGTCACTCAAGGGCGCGACCTCTCCGCGGAAGATGACCGGGCCGGATCCGCGCCAGGCGCCTGGGTGACCCACGAGGCCTGGCAGAAATATTTCGCCGGCGATCGGGAGCTGGTCGGGCGGACCATTTTGCTCGACGGGCAGCAGGTCGCCGTGGCCGGGGTCCTGCCGGCGGGCTTCCGGTTTCACTTGCGGGCCGACTTCTACCGGCCCATTGCGCCCTACGCGCAGCAGTTGTTCCTGACCATGCGCGAGAGCCACGCCAACGCCTTTGCGCTCGGGCGCCTGAAGCCAGGCGTGACATCGGCGGCGGCCCAAGCGCAAATGACCGCGATCGCGCAACGGCTCGAGCAGGAGTATCCCCAGGCCAACAAGGGCCTGGGGGTGCATGTGACGCCGCTCCAGGAACGCCTCACGGGCCAGGCGCGCGCGCAACTTCTCCTGCTGCAGGGGGTCGTCGGCCTGGTGCTGCTGATCGCGTGCGTGAACGTGGCGAACATGCTTTTGTCGCGCTCATTCGCCCGTGAGAAGGAAATGGCCATCCGCACCGCGCTGGGCGCCTCCCGCTTCCAGTTGATCCGTCAGTTGCTCGCGGAAAGCCTGTTGCTCGCGCTCGCCGGCGGATTCGTGGGAGCGTTGCTGGGGTTGTGGGGGTATGAAATCGGCCGCCGGCTGGTGCCGGGGGAAATGCAGCCGTTGGTGGAGGTGGCAGGCTCTTTTGACCTGCGGGTCCTGATCTTTGTCGGGGGCGTCACGCTGATCACCGGTCTGGGTTTCGGTC
The DNA here is from genome assembly GCA_028688225.1 of Opitutaceae bacterium. Classification (GTDB taxonomy): domain Bacteria; phylum Verrucomicrobiota; class Verrucomicrobiia; order Opitutales; family Opitutaceae; genus Fen-1467. Next base: position 9,878 of record JAQTYQ010000006.1, read on the forward strand.
TCGCGCCAGCCTGGCAGTTGTCCCACGCCAACCCGAATGACGCCCTCAAGAACACGCGACGGGCCGTGCGCACGCTGTTCGGCAAGGTTCGCCTCAGTGATCTGCTCGTCAGCGCCCAAGTGGCGCTGGCGCTGGTGCTGCTCGTCGGCGCCGGCCTGTTGATCCGCAGTCTGCACCGCCTCCTGCAGGTCCCTTCCGGCATCCGGTCGGAGCGCGTTCTCACCCTGCAGGTCACGCCGCCTCCCACGAGCCAATTCCGGCGCGACCCCTATAGCTTCACCGCCTTTTATGAGCGAATCATCGGCGCGGTGAATCCCCTGCCCCAGGTCGAAGGCGTGGCTATGGCTTCGTCCCTGCCTTTCACCGGAAGCACCTCGTCCATCTGGATCTATCGAGAGGGGCGGCCAATGCCCAGGCTCGACGAGTTCCCGTTCGCCAACAGCCACTCCGTCACCGCGGACTACTTTCGCACCATGGGCATCCCGATCCTGCGCGGACGGACGTTCGACGGCCACGAAGTGCAGCCGGTCGTTCCGCCGGGCACCGACCTCGCGACGCCCGAAGGCCTGGCCCTCATCTTCAAGGGCGTGGTCTTCGACGGCCTGATCAGCCAGCGCATGGCCGAGCGATTCTGGCCGGGCGAGAATCCCATCGGCCAGCGCTTCCGGCTCGGCAAACCCGACATGCAACTGCCGTGGGTGCAAATCATCGGCGTGGTGGGCAACACCACCCAGACCGGACTCGACCAGGGCGAGCCGGCCGAGTTCTACCTCTCCATGCGGCAATTTCCGCAGCCGATCACCATTCATCTGGTGGTGCGCACGCGGCAGGCCCCGGCCGGCGCCGTCGCCTCGATTCGCACGGCCATCCAGGCCGTGGTCAAGGATGAGCCCATCCACGATGTGCGGCTCATGACCGAGCGCATGGCCGGTTTCGTGTCCGGGCGGCGGTTCAACATGAACCTGTTCGCCTTCTTCGCCGGCACCGCGCTCCTGTTGTCCCTGATCGGCATCTACGGCGTGCTCTCCTTCGTCGTCAGCCAGCGCACGCGCGAGATCGGCATCCGCATGGCGCTGGGCGCGCAGCGCCGCGACGTCCTGCGCGACGTGCTCACGCGCGGCCTGCGCCTGGCGCTGCCGGGCGTGGCGATCGGCCTGGCCGGCGCGTGGGGCGTCAGCCGGCTGCTGCAGAGTCAGCTCTTCGGCATCACCAGCACCGATCCATTCACTTATGCCGCCAGTGCGGCGCTCCTGCTGCTCGCCGCCCTGCTGGCCTGCCTCATCCCCGCCCGTCGCGCCGCCAAGGTGAATCCACTGGAGGCGCTGCGCACGGAGTGAGGCCGGCGCATCCAGTTCGCAGTGCAGCAGATGGAGGCCGGATGATCGCGAAAAAATCAGCCGGTCTTGCAACCGGCTTTCAACGACTTATAACGCGCCGGCCGCGACGCGAGGCGCTTGCGAGCGTGGTGTTAAGCCGATTGCCTCCGCGCCGATAAACGCATTGCTCCGCCGCTGATTCCCATGCCCCTGATCGCTACTCCCCGCCTCATCACGCTCATCCTGGCCGCCAGTTGTCTGCTGCGGCCGCTCGCCGCGCAGGAACAGCCTTCTGCGCCGGGGAAAAGCGCACCGCTCCATGCCGGCAAGGCGCCCAAGCGCGTCTACCGCACCGTCCGGCTGGAAGGCCCGCCGCCTAAAATCGACGGCCGGCTCGACGACGCCTGCTGGAGCCAGGGCGAATGGGCCGACGACTTCATCCAGCGCGAGCCGCACGAGGGCCGGTCGGGATCGCAACCCACGCAACTCAAAATCCTTTACGACGACAAATACATCTATGCAGCGATCCGGGCCTACGACTCCGAGGTGGCCGCGCTGCCGCGCCTGCGGGGCCAGCGCGACGAGATCCCCGGCGATGCCGTCGGTGTGACCTTCGACAGCTATTTCGACCGGCGCACCTGCTTCGAATTCGATGTCTCGTCCGGCGGTTCAAAAATCGACGCTGTCTGCAAGGACGACGTCTGGGACATCAGTTGGGACGCCGTCTGGGACGTCAAGATTGGCACCGAAGCCGACGCCTGGACGGCCGAATTCCGCATCCCCCTCAGCCAGCTGCGCTACAGCCGCCAGCCGGAACAGGTTTGGGGGCTGCATTGCTGGCGCTGGATCAACCGTTTTCAGGAAGAGAGCGACTGGCAGTTCATTCCCATGGACAACCCCGGATTCGTTTACTCGTTCGGCGAGCTGCACGGCATCCGCGACCTGCCACCCTCGCGCCGGATCGAGCTGCTGCCGTATGTCCTAGCCAAATATGCGACCTCCGCGAGGGAAGCCGGCAATCCCTATCGCCGGGGGGCCGAAACCGACTTCGAAGCCGGCCTGGACGCCAAGCTCGGGCTTGCCAGCAACTTCACGCTGGATCTGACGGTCAATCCCGACTTCGGCCAGGTGGAAGCCGATCCCTCGCTGGTCAACCTGACGACCTATGAGACGTTCTTTGAAGAAAAGCGGCCCTTCTTCCTCGAAGGGAAAGCCATTTTTGAATCCGGCCTTGGCGACGACCTGCTGTTCTATTCCCGCCGCATCGGTCATGCCCCGGCCTTCGATCCGCCCACCGGCGGTTTCAAAAAAATCCCGACCGCCACCCGCATTCTCGGCGCCGCCAAGCTGACCGGAAAGACGCCGGAAGGGCTGTCGATCGGCGTGCTCGAAAGCATCACCGATCGCGAAGTGGCCCGCCTCACTGAGAACGGCATGGAGCGGGAGCAGACCGTCGAGCCCATGACAAGCTACACCGTGGTCCGTGTGCAGCAGGATATCGACAAGGGCCGGACCCTCGTGGGCGGCATCGTCAGCGCCACCCGACGCAATCTCACGGACGACACCGAAGACCTCTTCACGCGCAACGCCTATACAGGGGGCCTGGACTTCCTGCACTATTGGAGCGATCGCACCTACTACGTCGACCTGCGGGCTCTCGCCAGCCGGGTGGCCGGCTCACCCGCCGCCATCCGGCTGCTGCAGGAAAACCCGGTCCACAACTACCAGCGGCCGGACGCCTCCCACCTCAGCGTCGACCCGGCGGCGCGGCACCTCGATGGAACCGGCGGACAGCTTAAGGTGGGCAAGGGCAGCAACGGCAACTGGCGGTATTATGGCAGCGTGGATTGGCGCTCCCCGGGCCTCGAGTTGAACGATCTGGGCTATCTGATGACCGCCGACCTGATCCGGCAGTCCGCGCTGGTGCAGTATGTCGACACCCAGCCCGCCGGTTTCCACCGGAAGTACGATGTTTCCCTGACGCAGACCAACCTGTTCGACTTCGATGGCACACCGCTGCAGAACAAGCTGCAACTCATCGGCAACCTGATGACCGTCGGCAATTGGAACTTCTGGGGCGAGGCCGACTATGATTCCGATCTGCTCGACACGCGCGTGCTGCGCGGCGGACCGGCCCTGCGGACGCCCGGCGGCGCCAGGCTGTGGATCGGCGGCCAGACCAACAGCTCCAAGCAGCAGCTCTTCCGCCTGGAATGCGGCCGGACCATCTCCTTAGACGGCCATTCGCACTATACCGAAATCGCCCCCTCGTTCTCGGCCCGCCTGCTGGAACACGCCAACCTGCAGACCAAGCTCTCCTACTCGCGGGACGTCGAGGACTTCCAGTATGCCGGCACTGCGGCGGCCGCTGATGGCAACCGCTATGCCATGGGGCGGATGGATCAGCAGACGCTGGCTGCGACCGTCCGCCTTGACCTCAATCTCACGCCCGAACTCTCGCTGACCTATTACGGCAGTCCGTTCGTCTCCACCGGCCGGTTCACCGACTTCAAGCTCGTGACGCAACCGCGGGCGGCGCGCTACGGGGATCGGTTCCGGCGGCTGGAGGCCGCGGCCACCTACGATCCCAGCGGCAACTGTTACCAGGTCGACGATCCCGGCGGCGCCTTCTCCTTCGCCGATCCGGACTTCAGTTGGCGCGAACTGCGGTCGAACCTCGTGCTGCGCTGGGAATACCGGGCGGGATCGACCCTCTATGCCGTCTGGACCCAAAACCGCGCCAGCTCGGCATTCTACGGCGATTTCTCCGCCGGTTCCGAGTACCGCCGGCTCTTTGAAGCGCATCCGGACAACACCTTCCTGGTCAAGTTCAGCTACTGGTTCTCGATTTGAAGGAAACTGCAAGCACTCAGCGATAAGCTGTAAGCCACCCGAACCCATCTGCCCCAACCTCGTTCGATGGCACACCTTTGACATTAATATAGCCAATGATTGCGGTGCAGATCCATGAAGCGGGTGACTCTGATTTGGCTGCGGTTCTGGGCCTTTATGGGCACCCGGACATAGACGGCCCCGACCTTCTCACGCTCGACGAAGCGAAGGAAGTATTGCGGCGCTTCAAAGCGTACCCGAACTACAGACTGTTCGTCGCCTGTGCTGAGCAAAAGGTGGTCGGAACGTTCAGCCTGCTCATCATCGACAACCTTGCCCATCGCGGCTCGCCTTCCGCTCTTGTCGAGGATGTTGTCGTCGCGGTCGATCACCAATACCAAGGGATTGGAAAGCAGATGATGCAGTTTGCGATCGATCGGTGCCGGGAGGCTGGATGCTACAAGATGGCTCTCTCCAGCAATCTCAAGCGAGATGCAGCCCACCGCTTCTATGAAGCGCTTGGCTTTGAGAAGCACGGCTTCAGCTTCCTGATCAGACTAAAGGAGAAGGACCAGCCGCGGTAGCCAACCGGCGGAATAGCGCGCTCCGCTTCTGGCCCGGCTTTCCGTTCGCCCAGAAGAAATGGCATGCACTTCATCTGTGTTTCAGCCTCGAATGCCATAAGCGCGCTGGAATACGTGTGTGCGGCCCGGAGGAACAGATACCATCGCGCGGACGCTCTACGACCGTACGCTCGAGTTTCAGTGGTGTCCCGAAACTGGGAAACACCCGTTCCATAGTCGGGCAGTTTTTTGAAGGCGCGTCGCTCGATGGCTTTATTTCCCCTTGATATCCTGCGGGTTGGATTGAACCCGTTCTGTTGGCATACCCCATGCAATTCAGGGCTGAACGGTTGGCCATGCAGATGTTCGCAGGCGATCTGAACCGCGGTCGGACGCACCGCGCAGGAGGCCGCTTGGGAGCATACTCCCACTTTTCTCCCACTCTCCCTTTCACCTTCCCCCTCTCTTTCACTCTATGATCATCCTCCGCAACATCGACCGTGTGTACCCGCTGAAAGGCGGACCGTTCTTCGCGCTGCGCAACATCAACCTCGAGATTCGCGAAGGCGAATTCATCTCCATCATGGGGCCGTCCGGCTCGGGCAAGTCCACGCTGCTGCACGTGCTGGGCCTGCATGACAGCGCCTGGGATGGCGAATACTGGTTCCGCGGCGAGGCGGTGCACAAGATGGACAAGAAAAAGCGGTTCGACCTGCAGAAGAAAAATATCGGCTTCATCTTCCAGAGCTACCATCTGCTCGACGACCTCACGGTCTACGAGAACCTTGAGATCCCCCTCAGCTACCGCGACGTGCCGAAGAAGCAGCGGGAGAGCATCGTCTGCGACGTGCTCGACCGCTTTCACATCGTCGGGAAGAAGGACCTCTATCCCAATCAGCTGTCGGGTGGCCAGCAGCAGCTCGTGGGGGTGGCCCGGGCGCTCGTGGCCCGGCCGGCGCTCATCCTCGCCGACGAGCCCACCGGCAACCTGCACTCGGATCAGGGCCGCGAAATCATGCGGCTCTTCAAACAGCTCAACCATGAGGATGGCGTCACCATCGTGCAGGTGACGCACTCCGCGGAGAACGCCGGCTTCGGCTCGCACATCGTGCGCCTGGCCGACGGGATGCTCGTCAAATGATTGCCGACTGAAGATTGCCAAATGAAGATTTTCCCCCTCAACCAGCCGACGATCTCGGGTAGCCGTTCGGCATTCGACACCCGGCAGTCGGCGCTCCGGCGCGCCTGCCTGCCGGCGCTTGCCTTGGTCTGCGCTCTCGGGGGGCGCGCTGAAACCCTGACGCTCGACGACGCCGTCCGGCTCGCCCTGGAGAACAACCGCAGCATCAAGGTCGACGCCTACTCCCGGGCCATCGCCCGGGCCAACCTGTTGTCGGCCTACGGACAGTTCGACCCGGCGCTCAACTTCAACCGCAGCTACAACGAAGTCTACACGGCCTCGTCCGCCGCGCCCGAAAACGGCTTTCTCCCGCCGGCCACGCTCATCCAGGGCGATTACTACAGCCTGTCGCTCGGGGGCGTCCTACCCTGGGGCACGATCTATTCGCTCGGCGGCACTGCGCAAAATCAGCGCGGCACCTACAACGGATTTGCCAGCAATTACCTCACGACCGGCGGCCTCACCATCACCCAGCCGCTGCTGCGCGGCTTCGGCCCCGGCGCCAACCTGCTGGGCGTGCGGATCGCGAGGGCCAACCGCGCCCTCTCCGACTGGCAGTACCGCCAGACCGTCATCGACACCATCACCAGCGTCGTGATCGCCTACAGCGACCTGGCCGCCGCCCACGAGAATCTGCGCATCGCGCGGAGTTCCCGCGATCTTGCCGCCACGCTGCTCGCCGAAAACGAGAAGCGCTTCAAGGTCGGCAGCATGTCGGCCAACGATGTCGCCTCGGCGCGCGCCCGCACCGCGTTCCGCGAGGAGGCGATCCTCTTTGCCGAACGGGCCGTGCGCGACACCGACCGCCAACTGCGGCTGCTTCTCGGCGAGGGGACCTTCCCCGCCGACGGCCCCCTGCTGGCCATCGCCCCGCCGCCGCAACCCGAGGAGGCCGCGCACCCGGCGGAGGACCTGCAGAAAGCCTATGGCCTGCGTCCCGACTACCAGCAGGCGCGTCTCAGCCTCGAAAAAAGCCGCTACCACGAGACGGCGGCCCGCAACCAGTTGCTGCCGCAGGTGGATTTCGTCGGCAACTACGGCTACACCGGCTTCGATCAAAGCTTCGCCGCCAGCCGCCGCATGGTGGCCGGCCAGGACAACCGGGCCTACTCCGCGGGCGTGGTGGTCAGCGTGCCGCTGACATTTGCCAAAGGTCGCGGCGCGGCGCGCGCCGCGCGGCTCGAGCGGTATCAGGCCGAGGCCGATCTCAAGCGCCAGGAGGAGAACATCGCGCTGGCCGTCGCCACGGCGGCGGGCCAGATCGAAACCACGCAGAAGCGTGTCGCGGCCACGCAGACCGCGCTCAAACTCACCCAGCAGACGCTCGACGATGAGATCAAGAAGCTCCGCGCCGGGGCGAGCAGCACGTTCAACGTCCTCTATATCCAGGACCAGCTTGCCGCGGCGGAATACGGTTACTACCAGGCGCGGGCGGACGAGCGCCGCGCCGCGGCGGCCTACGACCACGAGATCGGCACCGCGCTGGAGGCCCACCACATCGTGCTGGGGGATAAGTAAGCAATCAGCATTGCCAAACGCCGAGTGCCGAATGCCGATTTCCCTTTCCCATCTTCCCCTATGAAAAACAACGAATTAAAAGACCGTACCAAGGCATTCGCGCTTCGAGTCCTCAACCTTGTCGATGCTCTACCGAATACCCGTAAGGGCCGAATCATTAGCGATCAGATTGGCAGAGCTGGAACTGCTGTCGGGGCCAATTATCGTGCCGCCTGCCGTGCGCGCTCCCGCGCGGAGTTCATCGCCAAGATCGGAGTCGTGGAAGAGGAAGCCGATGAATCCGCGTTCTGGCTCGAGCTGATTGACGAAAGCGGCGTCATCACGGCAGCGAAACTCCAGGCGCTGCATGACGAAGCAGTGGAAATCACCGCGATCATGGCCAGTTCCCGCATCACGGCTTCCCGCAACCGGGGCCGCTGACATCATTTGGCACTCGGCAATCGGTATTCGGCACTTCAATGCTCTCCGACCTCCGCTTCGCCCTCCGCTCGCTCGCCAAGTCCCCCGGCTTCACCGCCGTGGTCGTGCTCTCGCTCGCGCTGGGCATCGGGGCCACGACAACGGTGTTCTGCTGGATCGAAAACCTCCTGCTGCGTCCGTACCCGGGCGTCGCTCGCCAGCAGGATCTCGTCATCCTTACCACCAGCTACGGCAGCCGAATGTGGGACACTCTTTCCCTGCCCGATCTGCGCGACGCCGCGGAGTTGAAGGACATTTTCGCCGGCATCGCCGGCTCGCAGCAGACCCCGGCCCATCTCACCGTCGACCGCCACCCTGAATGGGTCTACGGACAGATTGTCACCGCCAATTTTTTCGCTGTGCTGGGCGTAAAGCCGATCCTCGGCCGCGCCTTCCTGCCCGAGGAGGATGAGAAGCCGGGCGGTCATCCGGTGCTGGTCATCAGCGAGCATTGCTGGCGGCGCAACTTTGCTTCCGATCCCGCCGTCATCGGCCGCGTTGTCGATCTCAACCGCCATGCCTTCACCATCGTCGGCGTCGCACCCGCGGATTTCAGTCGCGGCGACACGACCGGGCTGAGCGTCGATTTCTGGGCGCCGGTCATGATGCACCGGGAGGTCGCGTTCTCCGGCGCCGACGCCAGCCAGATTCTCCAGCGCTACGCCCGCTGGTATCACACGCTTGCACGCCTGCAACCGGGCGTGACGGTCGGGCAGGCGCGCGCGGCGCTCGATACGCTATCCGCACGGCTCGCGCGCACCTGCCCCGACACCAATCGCGACATTCGTCTGCATGCGCGGCCGCCCTGGAACTCCACTTACGGCGCGGCGGCCATCTTCCGCCCCGTCCTCCGGCTGTTGCTGGCCGTCTCGCTCGGCGTGCTGCTGATCGTCTCGGCCAACGTCGCCAATCTCCTGCTCGCGCGCGCCACCAGCCGCCGCCGGGAAATCGCCGTGCGCCTCGCCGTCGGCGCCAGCCGCCCGCGCCTCGTCCGGCAATTGCTCACGGAGAGCCTCGTGCTCGCCCTGCTTGGCGGCGCGCTCGGCGTGCTGCTCGCCTATTGGACGGTGGACCTCTTCCCGCTGTTTCTTCCGCGCACGTATCTGCCGATCGACCTCGGGCAGGCCGTCGATCTGCGCACGCTCGCCGCCGCTCTCGGCCTGACGCTGGTCACCAGCCTCCTGTTTGGCCTCGTGCCGGCGCTCCAGTCCACGAATCCACATCTGGAAGAAGCACTCAAGGAGGGTGGCCGCACGTCGGACGCTGGCCCCCAGCATCGCGCCCGCAGTCTGCTCGTTGTCACCGAGGTCGCCCTCGCGCTCGTGCTGCTCGTCGGTGCCGGTCTCTGTCTCAAGGGTCTCCGCCGGTCCCGTGAGGTCGACACCGGCCTCGATTCCCGCGGCGTGCTCCTCGCCGGCCTGCGCATCGGTATGAACGGCTACACGCGCGACACCGCTCCCGCGTTCTACCGTGCATTGCGCGAGCGCATCGCCGCCTTGCCCGGCGTCGAGTCCGCCGCCCTCGCCAACTGGTTCCCGCTCGGCTTCGAGGACACCGGCAGCGACACTATCGATGTCCCCGGCTACCCGCGCCGTCCCGGCGAGCAACTCAGCTACCGGCGCGCGATCGTGTCGCCCGGTTACTTCGCCACACTTCGCATCCCGCTCGTCGCCGGCCGCGATTTCACCGACGCCGACGACGCCCAGGCCCCGCGCGTCGCCATCATCAACGAGATCATGGCGCAACGGTTCTGGCCGGGACAGGACGCCGTCGGCCGCACGTTCACGTACGGTGGCAAGACCACGATCATCGGTGTCGTCCGCACCGGCAAATACCGCGCGCTGAACGACGCGCCCGAATGCTTCTTCTACCTGCCCGCCAGCCAGGCTGCGTGGCAGCTCGACCTCGATCTCTGCGTGCGCGCGGCCCAGGGCGAGGCGGCTGATCCTTCCGCCCTCGCGGGCCGGCTTCGCGAGGAGATTCACCGCCTCGATCCCGCGGTGGAGATCTGGCAGACTTTACCGTTTGCCGCCTACATCGCGGCGGCCTCGCTACCGCAAAAAATCGCAGCAAGTCTGCTGACCTTCCTCAGCCTTGTCGCGCTGGTGCTCGCGGCCATGGGCGTCTACGCCGTGATGGCCTACGCGGTCAGCCAGCGGACGCAGGAATTCGGCGTGCGCATGGCCCTCGGCGCAACCCCCGGCGAAATCCTGCTCCTGGTGCTGAAGCGTGGCCTTGCGCTGGCGGCCATCGGCATGGGCTGCGGCCTCGTGCTCGCTGTGCTGGGCACGCGTTTGCTGGCGGGTTTCCTCTACGGCATCAGTCCGTTCGATCGGCTCACCTTCATGGGCGTGCCGCTGCTGCTGGGCCTCGTGACCGTCCTTGCCTGCTGGCTCCCCGCCCGCCGCGCGACCAAGGTGAATCCGATCGAAGCCCTGCGCGCGGAATGACGTGAATGCCGATTTCCCAATGCCAAATGCCGACTGAAGCCGCCGTCTGCCATTCGGCACCCGGCATTCAGCAATCTCCATTCCCATGAACGATCTCCGCTTCGTTTCTCATTCACGCGCAAGTTCACCGCTTCACGCTTACTCCCCGATCATGCGTGCACGATCAGCCGGCCTTGCAACCGGTTTTCAACGGCTAATAACGCACCGGTCACGACGGGAGGCGTTGCGCCCGCGGTGTTAAGCCAATTGCCTCCGCGCCGATAAGCGCATTGCCCCGCCGCCGATTCCCATGCCCCTGATCACCACCCTTCGACTCATCACGGCCATCCTGGCCGCCGGTTGGCTGCTGCGGCCGCTCGACGCGCAGGAGCAGCCTTCCGCGTCGGAGAAAAGTGCGCCGCTCCATGCCGGCAAGGTGCCAGAGCGCATTTATCATACCGCCCGGCTCTCTGGTACCAGCGCGCCGTCTTCGACTATCGGACCGACCGACCGGTCTCGCTGGCGCAGGAGAAGGCACGACCCGACGCCGTGCTGCTTTTTGACGGCGTGTTCCTCCTTCGCCCGGCGCTGCGTCTCCGCTGGGATTTTTCGATCTTCGTGCAAGCCGACTTCCCGGTCACCGTCGCCCGGACCGAAACACGGGATCAGCACCTGTTCGGCGACGCCGCGGCGGTGCGGCGCCGCTACGAGGCGCGCTATGTCCCGGGGCAGCGGCTCTATATCGAGTCCGAGTATCCTCAGACGCACGCCTCGGTCATCATGCACAACAACGACCCCGCCAACTCGGGCTTGGATCTCCGCGCCTGTTGACGGGCCCCGCCGGTTCACAGGTTTATCCTTCATCCCAGGCTTTCCCCCTCAACATCCCAGCTAATTTTGCCAACCTGAATTCCACCATGAAACTAGCGACTCCATCCTGTCTCCGGCTCCAACTGCTGGCCGGCGTCCTCGCACTGCTGGCCGCCTCACCGGCAGGCGCCACGGACGAGCCCATTCCCGGTCTCGTCACCGACTGGTCGCTGTCGCAGACGGCGCCGGTGAATGACATCGACGTCGAACGGTATCCCGACGCGCAACTGCAGAAGTTCCTGCAATGGCAGCCGGTGCAAAGCGAACCCACCGGCCTGGTCGACGTCGCGCATCTCCGGCAACCGTTTCCCGGCATAAACTCCTACTGCGTTTACGCCCGGACCACACTGCACGCCGAACGGAAGGAAATGCGGGCCTTCACCCTCGGCTGCAGCGGCGCCCTTTCCCTTTACCTGAACGGCCGGGTGCTCTTTCGCAGCCAGGGCGACGGGCCAGGCCGTGATCCGTCGTCCTCCGGCAGCCTCGGTTGGAGCAATACGATCTGGCTATCGTTGGAAGAGGGCGACAACGAGGTGCTGCTCGCCGTTTCCCCCACTGCCGCCGGCTGGAGCTTCAAAGGGCGCGACCTCGACGCGATCTACCTGCACCCCGCGGGCACGAAACTTTGGGAATTGTCCGGCTTGGCCGAGATGCCCGAATCGGTCGCCTACGACGCACAGCGGCAGGTGCTTTACACTTCCAACTTTGTCAACAATTGCATCTGCAAGCTCAGCCTCGACGGGCACATGATCGCGTCCCCCTGGGCCACCGACCTGAAAGCCCCGGGAGGGGTGAAGTTTTCCCGTGGGAAGTTATATACGGCGGAGCGCTCCGGGGTCGCAGAGATCGATCCTGACAGCGGGACCGTCACGCAGCGGTTTGCGCTCGAGGGAGCCCCCTTCCCCAACGATCTGTGCCTCGACGAATCGGGCGCGATCTACGTCAGCGATTCGCAGACCAACCGCATCTACAAGATCACCGATGGGAAAGCCGAGCTCTGGCTGCAGGACGCCGCGATCAACCTCCCCAACGGCCTGATGGTCACGAAGGAAAAACTGCTGGTCGACGTCATGAGCGATGGAACGATCAAGGCGGTGGACCTGGCCACCAAGCGGGTGGAGACGTACGTCACCCTCGGCGACGACAAGGCCGACCCGGAGCGCACCAGCCGGATGCTGCCCCACGGGGCGCTCCTGGACGGACTCGTGAGCGACGGCAAAGGCGGCTGTCTGTTTTCCGACTATTTCGGCCGGATCTTCCACGCCGATGCGGCCGGCCGGAAAACCCTGCTGCTCGACCGATCGGGACCGCGTCAGTTCTGCGCCGATTTCGAGTACGTTCCCGACCTAGGCCTCCTCGTCATTCCGTCACTCTTCGAGCACCGGCTGACCGCCTACCGGATCAAGGTGGAGGACCTGTGATCCATGAACGTGCGGGTTCAGCAAGACATGACACAATCCGCATTTCTCATCGGTCTCGTGAGGATCGTCACGGCTTTGGGGTGTCGATCAATCTCGCCTCATACCATGCGGATCTTTCGTTGCACGGTGGCGCTCGCGCTGCTGATTTTCCTAACCGGATGCGTAACCGCAGGGACGGGTTTCAAGTCGGATGTCTCGTCCGAGGCCCATCCGTGGACGCATCTGCGGTTCAGGAACAGCGCAGACAACCTCCGGTTCGCCATCCTGGCCGATCGAAACGGCGGCTGCCGCCCCGGCATATTCGAAGACGCCGTCCGGAAGTTGAACCGGCTTCAACCCGACTTCGTGATGTGCGTCGGCGACCTGATCGTCGGAGCGCCCGATGACCCCGCCTCCTTGGCCAAAGACTGGGATGAAGTGGAGAGCATGGTCCAGACGCTGGAGATGCCGTTTTTCCATGTGGCCGGAAATCACGATATTGGGAACACCCATACGCTGGCAGCGTTCCGCGAACGGTTCGGCAGCCCCTACTATCACTTCGTCTACCGCGATGTGCTCTTCCTCTGTCTTGACACCGAAGACCCGCCGGAGGGCCATATCGGCAGCGAGCAGACGGACTATTTCCGAAAAGTATTGCAAGCGCACCCGCAGGTGCGCTGGACCCTGGTTTTCATGCACGAACCGCTCTGGGAGATGAAGGGGGAGACGGGGTTTGGCGCCATCGAGGCCCTGCTGCAGGACCGGCCTTACACGGTCTTTGCCGGCCACTGGCATTCCTATGCAAAGACCGTGCGCAACGGCAGAGATTACTACCGGCTGGCCACGACGGGCGGCGCAAGCGGGCTGAAGCCAGAAGCCGGGCAATTCGACGAAATTGCGTGGGTGACCATGACCGAGAAGGGGCCCGTCCTCACGAATCTGATGCTCAACGGTATTCTGGATGACACGCTGGGGAAACCCAAAGATTGAGCGGAATGTACTTATCGCAGCACCGGACCTGTGGCCGGAACGAGTCGCGCCGGCCGTAGTCGTGGTTGATCTATCAAGTTAGGCACTTCCATGGAACCTCGCATAAGTATCATAACTCTCGGTGTGAGCGATCTGCCACGTGCTATTCGGTTCTATCGAGACGGTCTCAGGTTTCCCACCGACGCGAAGGACGACTCGCCGATTGCGTTCTTCATGACCGGGGGCGTCCGTTTAGCCTTGTATCCGAGGCAGGGGCTGGCAGCGGACATCTCTGCTGAGCTTGAGCTCTCGCCAAGCGGCTTTGGCGGAATCACATTGACGCACAATGTGAGAATGAAGGAAGAAGTGGCTCGAGTTCTGGCGCTGGCCGAGAAAGCCGGTGGCAAGATCGTAAAGCCTGCGCAGGATGTGTTTTGGGGAGGGCACAGCGGGTACTTTTCTGACCCCGATGGGTACTTCTGGGAAGTCGCCTGGGACCCGATATTCTCTTTTGATGAGTCAGGTTCCCTTCTCATTCAACAATGACAATCAGGCCGGCGAGTTTCCGGAACCGACGGCTCATCTTTGACGTGAGCGTGTCTAGCAGCCTGTCGGGCGCGGCAGCGTGTTGGAATTTGGGAAGCGTGCGTCTGCGCGTTCGAGAGCAGAATAAGCGGGCGATATCTTGTTACGAGAAAGCAGGTTTTGCTGTCGTCGAAAGTGGAGAAAAAGAAATCGGGGGAGCGCGTATCCGTTTTCTCGAAATGGCGCATTACCATTACCTGCAGAAGCCGAATAAAAGTCCGGTGCCAACGCGAGAAGCTGCCACGCCAGCCCCTCGCGTGACTCATTTTTAAAGTTGATAGAATGTTGGGAGGTGAGTCGCCGCTGACCCTCAGCCTCATTACCTCGGCTGCTATGCGGTTTTGCGGGCTTCGACCCGTATGCCATCGTTTGCCGGAGTCCCATGTTCGCGGTTGTCACGCCGAACGCCCGCGGCCAACTTCTGCCGCAAGCCAGACCAAGTTAATCATTTTCACCCATGAAGATTCGGGTAGCCGGAATGCAGATGCCCGTCAGTACGGACATTCGCCGCAATGTGGAGAGCATCTGCGAAGCCATCGAGCGGGCGGCCCAGGAACGGGCCGAGATCCTGCTGACCCCGGAGGGCTCGCTCAGCGGCTACCGGCATGATTTCGACGCCGGGGAGGCCAAGGAGGCGCTGGAGCGCGTCACCGCCTTCGCGCGGCGGCACGCCGTGGGCTTGGCGCTGGGCACCTGCTTCGTGGAAGAGGATGGGAAATGTTACAACCAGGTCCGCTTCTACCAACCTTCGGGCGAATACCTGGGCTTTCACAGCAAGACGCTGACTTGCGGCAGCCTGGACACCCCGCCGCGAGGTGAAATCGAGCACTATACCGTGTCCGCGCTGCGCGTGTTCCCGTGGAGGCCCGGACTCACGATCGGCGGCCTGATCTGCAACGACATGTGGGCCAATCCCCAATGCACGCCGATGCCTGACATCCATCTGAGCCAGCGGCTCTCGGCCATGGGCGCCCGGATCATCTTCCACGCGGTGAATGGCGGACGGGACGGCAGCGAATGGTCCGAACTTACCTGGCGGTATCACGAGTCGAACCTGCGCATGCGCGCCCGGGCCGGCAATGTTTGGATCGTCACCGTCGACAACGCCGCGCCCGTGAATCTGCCCTGCTCGGCGCCATCGGGCGTGATTAACAACGAGGGGGCTTGGAGCTGCCGGGCGGACGCGAAGGGGCCGCAGTTCTTCGCCTGCACGATCGAACTGGCGGAGAACGTCCGGCAGCCGGCCGTCACTTTGCCTACTTGAAAGCGGTGGCGGGCGAGGATTTTGAACTGCAGTAGTGCAAAGTCAGCGAAGGTTTGGAGAAATTGATTCTCCCACTCGCGTGGCATCCTTGGCTGACCTGCCCCCCGCCGCTGCAGATAAGACGAGGACAGCGTTCACCTGGGAAACGGCGACGAGGGCGTCGCCGCTCCAGACACCTGACTTAAGCTTACCGCTTAAAGCTTACGGCTTCTTCACCGGTACAGTGCCGTGATCGGCGTGGCCGTGAGCACGTTGTACTGGCGCATGGCCAGCCGCCACCAGTCGGCCAGCGCGCCGCCCGGCAGGCGCCACAACTCGCGGTGCAGCCAGATCAGTGAATCGGCATCGAGCAGCAGCGCCTTCTTTTCCCGGGCGGTCAGCCGGGTCGGCCCCTCGGCCAGCAGCCGCTGCCGCAGCTGCAGAAAATACTCGCGTGATCCCCGGCTGGGCCGCCGCTGGCGCAGCAGCGACACGTGCACGGCATTGATATAGGGATCCAGCACGGCCTGGAGCAGTCCGTAGTCGTCGCGCAGAGGTTCGATGGGCTGGAGATGCTGGTAGCACTCGGCGAGGTTCTGCCGCAGGCGCTTGAGCTCGTAGGCCGGCCGCGATTCCTCGGGCGTCAAGAAGAGTCCCAGCCGCTGCGCGCCGCGGCCAAAGCCCGCCTTGCTGAGAAAGATCGAGAGCGGGATGGAAAACACCAGCCCGGCCAGCACCGGACTCAGCCACCAGAAGAATTGCGGCACGAGGATGAACGCCGAGAGGCCCCAGACCAGGCCGATCACCGTATGGCCGGCGTGCGTGAGGATCGCCTCGCGCCAGTCAGTGTCGTCCTCGTCCGACCGGCGCCGCTGCGTGATCCAGGACACGCCCTGTCCAAGCAGCGTAAAGAGCACAAATTTGCTGTTGAACAGCATGTTGACCGGCGCCAGCAGCGTCGAGGCCGCCGCCTCGAGCAGCGTGCTGGCCACGAGCCGTGGCGGGCCGCCAAAGGCCGACGTCAGCGCGCGGTTGCGCAGCGTGACGATCACGCTGAGCGCCTTGGGCAGGAAGAGCAGCAGCATGGTGAAGGCGAACAGGGTCAGCGCCTCGGGCACCTCCACGATATAGCCGAAAACGGAGGTATAGGACTCGGGCAGCGCCGTGAAGCCGCCGCGCGCGACGACCCCGAAGACGTGGATGCTGCTCAGGAGCAGGAACAGGAGCCACAACGGCGAGGCCACGTAGCCCATGATGCCCAGGAAAAGATGCACGCGGTTCACCGGGCGGATGCCGCGCGCAAAGAGCAGCCAGTTGTGCTGCATGTTGCCCTGGCACCAGCGGCGGTCGCGCTTGGCGCTGTCGATGAGCGTGGGCGGCCCCTCCTCGTAGCTGCCCTCGAGATCGGGCGCGATCCACACCTGCCAGCCGGCTTTGCGCATGAGGGCGGCCTCGACGAAGTCGTGGCTGAGGATGCGGCCGCCGAAGGGCTCCCGCCCCGGCAGGTCGGGCAGGCAGCAATGGTCCATGAACGGCTGCACGCGGATGATGGCGTTGTGGCCCCAGTAATTGCCGTCGTGCTGCTGCCAGTAGTTGAGGCCGGCGAGAAAGAGCGGGCTGTAGAGGCGGTTGGCAAACTGCTGGAGCCGCGCGTAGAGCGTCTCCCCGTTCACGATGCGCGGCGCGGTCTGGATGATGCCCACCGCCGGGTTCCGCTCCATGAGGGCGACGAGCCGGACGAGGGCCTGGCCGGTCATGAGGCTGTCGGCGTCGAGCACGACCATATAGCGGTAGTTCCGGCCCCAGCGGCGGAGAAAGTCGGCGACGTTGCCGCTCTTGCGGTTGATGGCCTGGCGGCGCTTGCGATAGAAGATCCGGCCGAAGCCGCCGACCTGCTTGCAGAGCTCGACCCAGGCCACCTCCTCCTGGATCCATTGGTTGGGCTGGCTGGAATCGCTGAGGATGAAAAAGTCGAAATGATCGAGCCGCCGCGCCTCCTGCACGGAGCGGTAGATGACGCGCAGACTCTCGAAGACGCGGCTGACATCCTCATTGGCGACCGGCATCACGACCGCAGTGCCGGCCAGGGACAGGTCCTTCGCGGCCATCCAGTCGACGGTGTTGACAATGCGGCAGGAGTCGTCGCCGCGGTTGACGACATAAAAACCGATCAGCGCCATGCAAAACCCGGTGGCGATGTGGGCGAACAGGATCACGAACAGGATGAGCAGGGCGATTTCGATGCCGTCCAGGCCGCCGCGCCAGAGCAGGTCGGCCATGAACCAGGTGGCGAGGCTTGTGAGCATGAAGATGCTCGTGAGAAACGTCATCCGGCGGCGTGCGATGCGCCGCGTGTCCAGCCGGTCGGTGGAGAAGGTCGTCATGCGGGCGAGCCCGGCTTTTTCACACTCCACTCCGACAACCGGTAACGGTCTGGGCCGAGCCCCGGCTGCGTTTTTCCCGGCTTCTGCCAGCCGGGCTTAGCCCGCATCGCGTGGGGCTCCTGACAGCGCTTTGATCGAGGACTGGCGATAACCATGGCGGCGGCGGAGACTGAAAGATGCGGGCTAGCGGGTGGCGAAGAAGATGCCGGCCAGCGCGGCGGCGAACAGCATCCAGAGCACGAGCGTGCGCAGCACGGGCCACTTTTCGAAGCGCTCGAAAGTCTCGCCCGCCGCCGCGGTGATGGGGCCGAGGTCGATGGGCCGGGGTCCCATGCTCGACACGGCCAGGTCGGGGCCGGCCTCGATGGAACTCTGCTGCATGGCACGCGCAAATTCCGCCGGGATCTGCTCCTCATCGAGGAAGGCGTACGGATTCCTTTCCGCCCCGTCGGTGAGCAGGAGCGCCACGCGGCCGGTGATGGCGATGCGATCGTGCGGCAGATCCTTTTCGCCCAGCACCTCGCCAAACCATGCGTCCATCATGCGCTCGACCTCCTCGGCGGTCAGGGTGGTGGGATCGAGACCGGGATTCTGCTCGTGGCGCCGCGCGGCGCGCTCGAGAATGCGCAGGATGAGCCGGCTCTGGTGCAGACGGTTGTGAATGCGGTGCGCCCGCAGGTAGTCCTCGACCCGCACATAAGCGGCGTTCCACGCCTCAAGGCGGCCGGTCCGCGGCTGAAACGTGGTCAGGGCCCCTTTTACGGATTCCAGAGACAGCTCCATGTTTCGGTGAGTACCTGGGGCGGCTTCCGGAGGAAGCAACGCAGTTCAACCGGCCGTCCCGAGCCGTCGGGCAGCAGGGCAAAGGTCACCCGCCAGGTGCCGTTGTGAGGGTTTTTCTGGATGGTGACGGTGCCCGGCGCGAGCGTCGCGCCCTCGCCCACAGTGACCACCGGCTTGATGGCCGGATCGGCCGGTTGCGTGTTCAGGTAGGGGCCGGCAAAATCAACGAGAAACCGCGTGAGCTCCGGATGCTTCAGCACGCCGGAAAGCCGCGTGGCCACGACGCAGCCGGCCGGCGGCCGCCCTGCTCCGTCGAGGTACCAGTGCAGCCGGTATTCGAACTCCAGAGGCTCGCCGGGCGGCGGCAGATCGGCCGGCACCCAGAAGGCGACGATGTTGTCGCTGGTTTCGTCGGGCGTGGGCAGCTCCACCAGCCGCACCGCGCCCGCTCCCCATGCGCCGATGGGTTCCACCCAGACGCTCGGCCGCAGATGATAATGCGCCTCCAGATCCTGATAATGCTCGAAGTCGCGGTCACGCTGCAGCAGGCCGAATCCCCGGGGATTCTGGTCCGCAAACGCGGTCACGCGCGGCCGGTCGGGGTTGGTGAGCGGCCGCCAGAGCCATTCGCCGGTGCTGCGCTCGACCAGCAGGCCGTCGGAATCGTGGACCTCGGGGCGGAAATCGCCGTGGGTGGTGCGCGAGTTCTCGCCGTACCAGAACATGCTGGTGAGCGGCGCGAGCCCGAGGGTCTTCACCTCGTGGCGCCGGTAGAGGGCGGCCCGCACGCGCGCCACCGTGGCGGCGCCAGGCGTGATGTCGAAGCGGTAGGCCCCGGTCACGCTCCGGCTGTCCAGCAGGGCATAGACGACGAGTTCCCGGGCGTCCGCCGCCGGCCGTTGGATCCAGAATTCCTCAAAGACGGGAAACTCCTCGCCCCCGGGCTCGGCGGTGTTGATGGCGAGCCCCCGGGCGGACAGCCCGTAGACGGCCCGGCGGCAGAGCAGGCGGAAGTAGCTGGCGCCCAGAAACGCGCCGAGTTCGTCATCGGGCTTGTTCAGATCGCACAGGATGCGGAAACCCGCAAAGCCCATCGTGTCCGGGATATGGCCCGGCAGCTCCAGATGGTCGTAGATGAACAGATCGCGGTTGAAGGGAATGTCGCACAGCCCGGGTCCGTCGAGTTCGTGCAACTGCACCGGGTGGTTGAAAATGAAGCCGGGATGGAAGAACTGGAGCTGGAAGGGCAGCCGTTCCCGGCGCCACCAAGTACGGTCCGGATCAAAACGGATCCGGCGGTGCTCGTCATAACTGAGGTTGAGCAGGAACTTGGGCACCGGGCTCGTCCGCGGATGATATGGCTGGGCCGCCAGCTGCTTGGCGCGGAACCGCAGGGTGTCAAAATCGAAAGTTCCCTCCTGGGCGCGGACCCCCGGAAGCCGGGACAAGGCGGCCAGCAAGACCAGCGAGAGCAAACAGTGTTTCATCGGAGGAAATAACCGCGCTGTTTCTCCGAGACCGGAAGTCCGGCGCGCTCCATCACGGCCAGGAAGTCCTCCCAGGCAACCCGTTTGGCGCGATTGGCCGCCACCGAGCCCTCGGCCTCCTTCCGCAGCAGGTAGCTCGGATGGTAGGTGACGCGCAGCGGCCGGCCGCGGTAGTCGTGCCAACGGCCGCGCACCTCGCCCAGCGTCCGGAAGCTGTGGGCGCCGAGCAGGCCGCGGGCCGCCGTGGCGCCGAGCGCCACGAGCAGAGCCGGATTCACCACCTCGATCTGGGCCGTGATGAAAGGGAGGCAAAAGGCCATTTCCTCGGGCGTGGGTTCGCGGTTGCCGGCCTGCGTGCCGTCAGCCCGGGGCGGAATTTCCGGCCGCCAGTTCATGATGTTTCCGATATAGACGTCGCCGCGTTCGAGCCCCATCGCCTTGATCATCTTCGTCAGCAACTGCCCGGCCGGCCCCACAAACGGCTCGCCCTGCTGCTCTTCCTCGGCGCCGGGCGCCTCGCCCACAAACATGACCTTCGCATCGAGACTGCCGACGCCGAAGACCACCTGCTTGCCGGGGCGCACATGCACCCGACAGACCGGGTGGTTGAGCACCAGTTCCCGCAGCGCCTGCCAGCGGGCGGGCTTGTCGCCGGCCGGCAGGGCCACCGCGGGCGGCGGCGGAAGCCCTGTGGCAACCAGGTTTTGAGTTTTGGGTTCCGAGTTCTGGGCTTTGGATTCTGGATTCTGGGTTGCGCCGGCTTCCGGCTTCTGACCTTTGGCTTCTGGCCTCTGGCCCCCGGCCTTCCGGGTCGCAACCATCTGCCGCAAGGTGGCCAGGCTCTCCTCCGACATGGATACGGTCCGCACCCCCTCGGCCTTGAGCCGCTTGAGTTCGTCGGTGAGTGCCAGGAGGACAGAGCGCATAGCGAGGCGCCGCCTCAGGCCAGGCCCGCGGTCTGCAGGGTTCGGCAGATTGAAGGCTGGCAGAGGCGAAAACACGCGCCTCGCTTAATGCCCGCTATGCGGGCAAAATGGCGGAAGCGACAAGCCATTTGCATAGTTGGTAAAGTCTTCGCCGGAGAGCTTGACTTATTTGCATCGAATTTAAGTTTCCCCCGGGTTCTGTCCAGTGGCATCACCGCCGCATCTGCCGACGCGATGCCTGCAAGGTCTTGAACAACCGCCGAAATCGACCGCCACGCCTTTGACTTTGAGCGGCTGTTCAAGACCTCGCGAGCAGCTTTTCGACGTACTTGCCCAGCAGATCGAATTCCAGGTTCACGAGGTCACCGGCGCGCTTTTCGCGCAGGTTGGTCACCTCGATGGTGTGTGGAATCAGCCAGACCGCCACGACGTCACCCGCCACCTCGGCCACCGTCAGCGAGATGCCGTCGATGGCGATGCTGCCCTTGTGGATCAGGTACCGGCCGGAGCCGGCGGGGGCGTGCACCCGGATATAATAGTCCTGGCCGCGCGGCTCCAGCACCTCGATCGTACCGAGGCCGTCGATGTGACCGGTGACAAAGTGGCCGCCGACCTTGCCGTCGAAGCGCAAGCTGCGCTCGAGATTCACGAGCGCCCCCGGTTTCAAGGCGGAGAAATTGGTCAGCCGGCGGGTCTCCTCCAGCACGTCGAAGTGAAGGCGCCCGCCGGCAGCCTGCACGACCGTGAGGCAGCAGCCGTTGACGGCGATGCTGTCGCCGACGGCGGTATCGACGCCGGTTTTGCCGGCGGCGATGATCAGTTTCCACGCCGCCGCGCCCAGCTGGAAAGACACGACCTGCCCTGCTTCTTCTACGATTCCGGTGAACATGATGCGCTTGGTTAAACGGTCGGCCCGGGCGAGGCGAGGAAACTCTGGCGCCCAAACGCGCCCTGCTGGAGAAGAAGTTGCAGCGCTGCGCTGCGCCTTAAGCCAAAAGCCGAGGACGACCGGGTAGGGACGGACCGCCGGGCCGTCCGATTCGGTGTTGTATGCCGGCCTGCTGGCGCGATCTTCTGCCTCAGAAAGAGACGTGCCGGCAGTGCTCGTGACTCCGGTGTTGGTCAGCCCTCTTCATCACCAGACCTCCCGGCCCACAACCGCACCGGTGGCGACCGACTCATGCCGGTTGGCGGGTGTGATGCGCTTCAATAGGTCGGGCAAAGCATGCCGTTTCCGGACCACGGCCCGAACCACCAGGGCGCCAGATTTGAGGGTGAGCTCGACCTCCGAACCCGCGGAGATCCGGGTCTCGGCGGCATAGGTTTGCGGGATGCGCAGGGCCAGGCTGTTGCCCCAGCGTTGGACGGCGGTTTTCATGGCTCTACATCGGTGCTTCCATCAAGCAGGTTCCGGGGCCAACGCCCCAAATCAGGCTGAGCGAAGCGATAGCCTGCATTTGGTGGTTCGCCCATTCATTTCTGATTTGCTTCGGTGTTCGCAACGTAAGCCACGCATCTGGACAGCGCCTGCCAGAATCCCAAGTCCTGCTGCGAGACCTCGAACCGTGCCAATGGTTCGTTCGGGTCAGCGCCTTTGCGTGACCAGAACACTAAGCCGGAAAAGTCGGGTTTGTATTTCCAGTTGGCGTGCGCAACTGCATTGCGGAACGCTCGAACCGGGTTGTCGGTCAGGAACTTGGCGCACCGCTTGGTGACGTTTTCCGATGGTGAACTTTGCCTCAGAATCTTGAAGCAGGCATCGCCGAGATATACGAAGCAGACGTAGTTCTGCGTGATGACTTGGGCCCGTGTCAGACCGGGGTGTCCGGGCGATCTATTTGCCAAATCCATGAACGACTGGAATGCGACGAGTTCGTCCAGCCGATCCTTCGGCTGGACCGTCTCCACGGATAGCAGGGCTTTGCGTATATCGTTCGGAAGTGCGCGAATCTCTGTCGCGACTGTGCTGGCGAGAGTATTGCTCTCTGGCGGAATGATTCTGAACTCATCCCGCAGAAAGGGTGAGAATCTGCGCATCTGACCGTCGAGTTTTGTCCAGTCGTTGTTCATCATCTTGTCCGGCGAACGTTGTTTAGGGATAAAAAAGCAGCAAACGGCGGGCCCAGCGGTCCCGCCCTACCCTTCGCAGGCGGCGCGCCCGGTGGGAAACCTGCGTTACTTCAGCTTCACCCGGCGCACGGCGGTTTCGCCGCCGCGGCTGGTGAGGAGGACGAACTCGGGGCGGTCCTTGTCCGCCTCGATGGACGCGAGCGCGGCGACCGCCTCGGCATAGGTCTTGATCTCCCGGCCGTCGATCTCGCGGATCCAGTCGTCGGGTTCCAGCCCACTCGTGGCCGCCGGGCTGTTCGGCTTGACGAAGTCAACGACGACCCCGTTCTGCGCGGCGAGCTTCACCCGATGGGCGATGCCGTCGCCATAGAGAAATTCGCGCACGGTCAGGCCTAGGCGCTCGAAATACCGGCGGTCGGCCTCGCGCAGGATCTTCGGCTCATCGCCGAGCGTCACCCTGAGGTCGAGCCGCTGGTTGTCGCGCAG
This sequence comes from Opitutaceae bacterium, assembly GCA_028688225.1. Classification (GTDB taxonomy): domain Bacteria; phylum Verrucomicrobiota; class Verrucomicrobiia; order Opitutales; family Opitutaceae; genus Fen-1467. Next base: position 33,378 of record JAQTYQ010000006.1, read on the forward strand.
CACCGTAAGCGTCAGTTCGTCGCCCGGCCGGTGGCGCTCGACCTCCCGCTCCACATAGGTGGCCACCACCTGGTCGGGCTTGAGGCGCGGCAGCGGTCTGCCCCCCAGCGCGACGATGATGTCGTGTCCCTTGAGCCCGGCTTTTTCGGCCGGACTGCCCTCCAGCACTTCGCTCACGACCAGCGCCGACTGGTTATCCAGCTTGAGAAACCGCGCGACCTCGGGATCCACCGGCTCCAAGCCGAAGACACCCAGCCAGGAGAGCGGCCGGCCCGCGGCGTTCTGGGGGATGCGGCCGAGATAGGGCAGCACCTCGTCGGCAAGGAGGAACCCGCTGCTTTCCTCCACATTGACCAGCACGACCGGCTGGCCGCGCTCCCGGCGGGAAAACAGGAGGAAATTCTGCCCGAAGGAGTTGAGGGTGAGGCCGACGAGCGCGCCTTCGCGGTTGAAGACGGGCAGGCCCGGGCCCCCGATTTCGGCGGCGGCAATGGCCGTCTGCTGCGGCATGGGCTCGATGAGGCCGACGCGGCTCAGGAGGAAATAGGGATGGAAATCCTCGTCCTTGCCGCGCAGCCCGATGCTCCAGACCTCGTCGGCCAGCCGCACCGCCGGCGTGCCGGGACGCACCCACGCGGTCAGCGGCACCAGCTCTGGGCGCAGTTTTTCCTCCGCGCGCACAAAATGCCAGCCGGTGAGGGCATCCTGGCCCAGATACTCGGCGCGGTAGGCGGTGGCGGCGTTCGGCCGGTAGACCTTGAAGTCCTTGAGCCGCCGGACGGAAACGCGCGCATTGATGGCAGAGGCGGGCAGGATGATCGTGCCGTTAGCGTCAACGCAGACGCCCGGCACGGCGACGGGCTGGCGGTCGAGTTCGTTTTCGATCAGAAACTCGACCGTGACACAGGATTTGATGCGCTCGGCGAACAGGTCGGACAGATCGGCGGCGGGCAGCGGAAGCAGGGCGAATGCCGCAACCAGTAGCCAAACTCGTGAGAGTTTGGCCAGATCGGATGTTGCCCAAACTCTCACGAGTTTGGCTACGTGGCCCTGGATTGCCGGAAAGAGCTGGTTCATGGTTTCAAGACATACAGCGAGACCCGCCGTTCGCGCAGCGCCTCGACTAGGAGCGATTCGGGCTTGGCCTCGAACTGCTGGTAGACGCGCTGCAGCGTCTCGAGGTCGGCCAGCGCCTCCCGGTTGACCTTGGTGATGATGTCGCCCGCGGCGAGCCCCGCCACGGCCGCGGGGAAGCCGGGCTGCACGCCGAGCACGATGACACCGGTGTCGTCGTCGAGCTGGTTTTCCCGGGCATAGGCGCGCGAGACCTTGCGCACGCTGAGACCCCACTTCTCGAAGGCCCACTCCTCGCCCATCCGGCTCTCCAGTTTTTCGGTGACCACGGGAATCTCCATCGCCTGGCCGTCGCGCTGGAGGCTGAGCCGAACAACCGAGCCGACCGGCAGGCTCGCAATCAGGTTCTGGATGGGCGGGAGCTGCTCGGGAAAGCGTCCGTCGACCTTCTGCCCGTTGATCGCGAGCAGGATGTCGCCGCCGCGCAGGCCGGCGCGCGCGGCGGGCGAGCCGGGCTCGACGCTGTTGATGAGCAAGCCGGTGTTGAGCGCCAGGGCGTAGAAATGCTCGAGATCCTGCAGCGTGCCGGGCACGAGACCAATGTAGCTGCGGGTGATGCTGCCGTGCGCCAGCAGCCCGTCGACGATGCGCCGGGCGACGTTGGCGGGGATGGCAAAGCCGAGATTGTCGGCGCCGACGTAGCCGCGGGCGTTGATGCCGACCACCCGGCCGTCCTCGGTGACGAGCGGCCCGCCGCTGTTGCCGGGGTTGATGGCCGCGTCGGTCTGCAGCCAGGTGTTGAACGCGCCCGTTTCATAGCCCCGCACCCCGCCGCGGTCCTCGAAATAGCGACGGTTGTTCGAGATGATGCCGCGCGTGACCGTGCGGGTGAGACCGTAGGGCGTGCCGACGGCATACACGGTCTCGCCGGCATAAAGCGCGTCCGAGTCGCCGAACCTGGCATGCTGGAACGCGAGTCCGCGCCGTTTCACCTCATCGAGGTCGAGGCGGATGAGGGCCAGATCGGTCCAGTGGTCCCAGCCGACCAGCCGGGCGCCGACCCGTTCGAGGCTGGGCAGCGTGATGGAGATCTCGACCGCCTGGGGACTGGCGACGTGGGCGTTGGTGAGCACCAGGCCGTCGGCCGACAGGATCACGCCCGAGCCCACGCCCGCCACGAACCGGCGCGCCCCCTCCTCGAACGTGACCTCGCGCACGTCGATGCGCACCACGGCCTCGAGCAGCCGGTTGAAGTCGCGGCTCATCGCGGCCGGGGCGGAGACCGCCGCCGCGTGCAGCGCGACCAGACCACAGATGCCCGCCCGGATGATTGACCGGGCGGGGGATTCATTCAAAGTGAAGGGTTTCAAGCGATGGCTACCGAGTGCAAAGACTACGACTTTCAGAAGATCGAGCCCCATTGGCAAACCTTCTGGGAGGAAAACAAAACGTTCCGGACGCCGGACGACACGTCGAGGCCGAAATACTACGTGCTCGACATGTTTCCCTATCCGTCGGGCAGCGGCCTGCACATCGGCCATCCCGAGGGCTACACGGCGACGGACATCGTCGCCCGCTACCAGCGGGCGCGGGGATGCAACGTCCTGCACCCGATCGGCTGGGACGCCTTCGGCCTGCCGGCCGAGCAACATGCGGTGAAGACCGGCGCGCACCCGCGGGCCAACACCGAGGCCAACATCCGCACCTTCCGGCGCCAGCTGAAGGCGCTGGGCTTCTCCTACGACTGGGACCGCGAGGTCAACACGACCGACCCCGGCTACTTCCAATGGACCCAGTGGATTTTCCGGCAGCTCTTCCAGCGCGGCCTGGCCTATGTGGACGAGCGCCCCGTCTGGTGGTGCCCGGAGTTGAAGACCGTGCTGGCCAACGAGGAGGTCGTCGACGGCAAATCCGAGGTCGGCGGCCATGCGGTGGAGCGCCGCAACCTGCGCCAGTGGGTGCTGCGCATCACGGCCTACGCCGACCGGCTGCTGGCCGGCCTGAAAGACCTGGACTGGCCCGACTCGACCAAGCGCATGCAGGAGGCGTGGATCGGCCGCAGCGAGGGTGCGGAAGTGGCGTTCAAGCTCGAGGAACCCACGACCGGCGAATTGCGGATCTTCACGACCCGGCCCGACACCCTGTTTGGCTGCACTTACATGGTTGTATCGCCCGAACATCCGCTGGTGCCCGCCCTGACCACCCCGGCACAGCGCGCTCTGGTGGACGCCTACCGGAAAACCGCCGCGACCAAGAGCGACCTCGAACGCACCGACCTGGCCAAGGAGAAGACCGGCGTCTTCAGCGGCAGCCATGCCATCAATCCGGTCAACGGCGCGCGCGTCCCCGTCTGGATCGCCGACTACGTGCTCATGGGCTACGGCACGGGCGCCATCATGGCCGTGCCCGGACAGGACCAGCGCGACTGGGATTTTGCGAAAAAGTTCAACCTGCCGATCCTCCGCACCGTGCAGCCGCCGGACGGTTTCAAAGGCGAGGCCTACCTGGAAGACGGACCGGCCATCAACAGCGCCAATACCGAGGTTTCCCTCAACGATCTCGGCATCGAGGCCGCCAAGGAGAAAATCATCGCCTGGCTCGAGCGCAAGGGCCTCGGCCAGCGCAAGGTCAACTTCAAGCTGCGCGACTGGCTCTTCTCGCGTCAGCGCTACTGGGGCGAACCGTTTCCCATCGTGTGGGTGGAGGAAGCCGAGTACCGCCGCGCCCTCGCACAGCGCGCGGTGCCGCAGCCGGCGAAACCGGTGGCCTACACGCAGGCCGGCCGGACCTGGTACGCGCTGGCCCTGCCCGAGGGCGCGCTGCCCCTGCTCCTGCCCGACGTGACCTCCTACCTGCCTTCCGGCACGGGTGAAAGCCCGCTGGCCAATGTCACTGACTGGCTCGAGATCTGGTATGATTTCGCCACCGGCGCGGCCCTGCCCGCGGCGCGGCCAAAGCCCGCGGGCGACACCTGGATCCGCGCCCACCGTGAAACCAACACCATGCCGCAGTGGGCCGGTTCGTGCTGGTATTACCTGCGGTACCTGGATCCGCAGAATCCACGCGCCCTCGCCGACCGAAAGTTGCTCGAGTACTGGGGCGGACCGGACCTCTACGTGGGCGGCGCGGAGCATGCGGTGCTGCACCTGCTTTACGCCCGTTTCTGGCACATGTTCCTTTACGATCTTGGCGTCGTGCCGCAGCCGGAGCCATTCCGGAAGCTGTTCCACCAGGGCATCATCCTGGGCGAGGACGGGGAGAAGATGTCCAAGAGCCGCGGTAACGTGGTCAATCCCGACGCCGTCATCCGGGAGTATGGCACCGACGCCCTGCGCCTGTACCTCATGTTCCTGGGTCCGCTGGAAGCCATGAAGCCCTGGAATCCGCGCGGCATTGAGGGCGTGTTTCGTTTCCTCAACAAGGTCTGGCGCGAATGTATCGGCGAGGCGGGTCTGCCGCCGGCAAAAATCGCCGCGACCGATTCACCCGAGCTCGAGCGCCTGCTGCACGAGACCATCCGGAAGGTGGGAGAGGATATCGAGGCCTTGCGTTTCAACACCGCCATTTCGCAAATGATGATCTTCGTCAATGCCCTCCAAAAGGCACCGGCGGTCAGCCGGCGCACGATGCTGGCCTTTCTGCGCCTGCTGGCCCCTTTCGCGCCCCACCTCGCTGAGGAATTGTGGGCGCGACTGGGGGAAAAGGCTTCCATCCTGCATGCTCCCTGGCCAGCGTATGATGCGGCGAAGCTCGTGGTTGAGCAGGTGAAACTGGTGTTCCAGGTTAACGGTAAATTTCGGGGCGACCAGCTTGTCCCGGTCGGCCTGGCCGAGGCAGATGCGGTGGCACTCGCCCAGCAAAACTCCCGCCTGACTCCCTATCTGGCAGGCAAGGTTGTAAAAAAAATCATTTATGTGCCAGGACGCATCCTTAATCTTGTCGTAGGATAACCTTTCTAGTTTTTTCTCATAACTAGGGCTTTCACCCTAGATCGGGACAATCCCAGACCTCGGAGGCAAATCATGAACACAGCCGGCAAATTACTCGCAGGTGCAGCGCTGTACTGCTTGGTGACGCTGTCCGTCCTGGCCCAAGAGAGTGTGCCCGGGAAGGTCTACGTCGCGGAGATCATCGGCGGGGTGACGTTTACGGTGGGTGGCAAGGTCATGAATCTGAAGAAAAGTGATTCACTGCCCATCCAAGGCGCCCGCATCGAGACGGCTGTTGCGGCCTCGGTCATCCTCGTCTACTCCAACGGGACCAGCATCTATATTGATGAGAAAACAATCGTCGAGATCCGTAAATTTATCCAGCAGCCCTTTGCCAGCGGCGTGGACACCGCCGTGTTCGAGCCTTCGGTCTCCGATACCCTTGCCAGTGTCACCCAAGGACGCGTGATCATCACCACCAATGAGCTGGCCTCCGGCACCTCCATGATTTATCTGACCCCCCAATCCCAGGTCAAAATCCGCGGCAAGGAAGTGGTTATTGAAGTGCAGGATCAGGAGACGCGCATCTACCTGCTGAGCGGCAATGCGACTGTGACCCCGCAGGACGCGGGCCCAGACAGCCTGGGGCAGCCTCTCCAGGGCGGGCAGACGGCGGTCGTGACAAATTCGGCGGCTGATTCAGCAACAATCCAGGTGACGGCGCTGGACCAGAATTACGTCAATAGCATTTCGCTGCAGGTGGCAGCAGCCGAACGCGCCCAAAAAATCGTCGTTTTTCAAACCGTCAGCCCTCCGGATGGCGGCCCTCCGGAAATCCAGGCCAAGTCGGTCGTTTCGGTCAACCTGCCGGTTCCGCTGACCGTAAGCCCATCCACGCTCCGCACCGGAGATTGATCCTACACCACCCAGTCCTTTGACCGCCGCTTCCCATATCGGCCGCGTTCTGGCCATGATGACGGTGGCTGCCGCCATGTCTCCGCGCGCCGATGCGCTCCTGGAACTTAACGACGGGCACGACAAGGTGACCGTGAGTGCCGAATACGGCATCACCTACGATTCGAACCTTTTTGTGCAAGCCGGCGGGGGCGGCGACTACAACCAGTCGCTTGCGCTGGGCATCAATTACACCCGTCGGGCCGGTCTCATCGGCGTCAACGCGTCGGTTTCGGTCAGTACCGCGCGCTTCACGAAATTCACCGGCGAGAATTTCACCAATCCCGCCTTCAACCTGGGGTTGACCAAGGCGCAGGGCCGACTCACCGGCTCGGTTGGCATCACGGCCCAGCGCGAGAGCCGCAGCGATGTGGCCGCCAATCTGCGCGCCGACTCGTGGAATTTCGGTTCGACCCTCACTTTGCGCTATCCGATCAACGAGCGCTATTACTTCACGAGCGGAAGTGAGTTCAGCCTCCAGGACTACGTGCAGCAGGGGCCGCTCTTCAACCTCTCGTCCTACTCGGAGGCGATCGATGTGTTTTACGTCTACACCAGCAAGCTGGATCTGCTGGGCGGCTATCGCATCCGGCTGGGCGATGCCGCGGGCGGATCGCACACGCAGGATCACGCCCTGACCTTCGGGGCCACCGGCGGCATTCTGCCCAAACTGAACGGCAGTGTTCGGGTGGGGTATCAATGGCGCAATGAAAGCAGCAACACCGGCGGACGCTATGATTCCCTGACCTCGAGCCTTTCGCTCGCGTGGCCGGTGACCAAACGGGTGACGTTCAATTATGCGGTGTCCAAGGATTTCACGACCGCGGCCACCGACGTCTCGGTCGACGTCACCGCGTTCAGTCTCTCCACCAGCCTGAAACCGGCGCTCCGGCTCAAGCTGGTCCTCGACGCCGGGATCGGGTACTCCATCAGCGACTATCTGGGCATCCGGGGCGACGGCCGGCAGGACAAGGCGGTCTCACTCAACGCGAGCGTCAGTTTCCCGTTCACCGCCATCATTTCCACGTCGCTTTCCTACGTCTATACCGACAATCACTCTAATATCGCCTTCTCTAATTTCGCCCGGCACACTGCGACCTTCAGTCTGTCCGCCCGTTATTGATGGCCATGCACCGCTTACCCTGTTTCTTCCGCAACATCATCGCGAGCGTCGCCATTGCGTGGGGGGCTCCCGGCCTGGTGCCTGCCGCCGCCCAGACGCCGGCCCCGGCCAAGACCGACACCAAGATCAACTTCATCTACAAGCTCACCAATGCCGACCGTCTGCGCATCACGGTTTTTGGCGAGCCTGACTTGTCCACCATCTCCCGCATCGACGCCCGCGGCAACGTCAACCTGTACCTGATCGGCGACGTGCATGTGACCGGCAGCACGGTCAATGAGGCCCAAAAGATCATCGAAGCCGCCTACCGCGACGGCCGCTATCTCCGCGACCCGCAGGTCACGATCTCGGTGGAGGATTATGCCCCGCGCACCGTCACGGTGGACGGTCAGGTGAAGAGCCCCGGCTCCATCTCCCTGCCCGCGGAGTCGACGCTCACGGTCTACCAGGCCATCATCCGTGCCGGCGGCTTCACCGACATCGCCAAGGGATCCGCCGTCAGTGTCACCCGCGTCCTGCCCGACGGCACCAAGAAAGTCTTCACCGTCGACGTGAACAGCCTGATCAAAGGCAAGGACCGCGCCAACATCAAGGACGACACCCTCCTCCTTGAGCCGGGCGATATCATCTACGTGCCCGAGCGCCTGATCTGATCCGGTCATGCCCTCCCCCGTCATGCCAGAATCCCCTCCCCAACCGCCCGCGCCAGCGGGCGCGCCGGGTGGCCCGGATGAACATGCCGTGGAGCGCCGCACCCTGCGCGATTATTACATCATCATCCGCGAGCGTCTGTGGATTGCGCTGCCGCTGGCGCTGCTGGTCGCCCTGCCGCTGGGTTATTACCAGATGCGGGAGACGCCGATGTACGAGAGCCATGCGACCATGCAATTCGAGCGGCCGGAAAAAATCGTGATGGTCGACCAGGTCATGGACCAATCGCCGCGTTCCGAGATCGACATCAACACCTATCTCCAGCGCCTCAACAGCGCGAGCTTGCGGGCCAAAGTCATCGACTCGCTGACGCCCGATGAAGTCAAAACCCTGCAGCGGCCCTACCTCAAGGATCTGCCGCCGGGAGCCGGTCCGCCGTCGGCCGCGGCCGCCCTGGGCAGCGTCTATGCCGAGTCCGTGCGCGGCAGCCTCATCATCCTCATCGCCGCCCGCCACCGCGATCCCGAGGCCGCCGCCCTGGTCGCCAACCGCTACTACAAGCAATTCGTCAGCTACCTGATCGATAAAAGCGGCGGTTCCAATGACGAGGCGGTCGCGTTTCTCCAGCGACGCGCCACCGAGCTGCAAAAGGAATACGAGGAAAAGGAGCAGCGGCTGCTGGATTACAAGAAACAGCGCAACCTCATCTCGCTGGACGACAGCCTGAACATCGTCACCGACCGGCTGAAGAGCGTGAATGCCGCCCGCACCGCCGCCCACCTCGACCGCCTCAACCTCGAGGTTTACTCCAATCAGGTGCAGGAATTCAAAAAAGCCGGCCGCGACCTGCTGGAAATCTCCTATATCGCCGGCCACGGCACCATCCCCGCGCTTAAAACCCAACTGGCCGAACTGGCCCAGCGCCAGGACGTCCTGAGCCAACGCTATCTGGAGCGTCACCCCCAGATGATCGAAATCGCCCGCACGCTGGCGCTGGTCCGCGACCAGCTCAACCGGGCCATCGATCTCGCCATCGCCGACCTCACCGCCAGTCTGGAGAAAGCCCGCGATTCCGAACAGTCACTCGACCGGGAATATACCAAGCAGGAAATGGAACAGCTGCGCCTCGATGATCTCAAGGTCGAGTACCGCAGCCTGGAGGACCAGGCCGCCGTCGCCAAAAACGCCTACTCCCAGGTGCTCGACAGCCTGAACAAGACGACGACCTCCAAGGGGCTCGATTACCGCATCCCCGTCAGCCTCCTCGACCGCGCCGTGCCCAATTTCGCCCCCTACACCCCCAACAAGACGCGCATACTCCGCACCTGCATCATGGTCGGCCTGTGCGTGTTCCTGGGCGTGGCGTTCGGGCTCAGTGTGATCGACGACCGGATCAAGAGCGCCTGGGATGTCGAATCCTACCTCGGGGTCAATCTGCTCGGCATCGTCCCCGACCTTTCCAGCGTCAAGGACGAGGACAAGCACATGCTCGCCATCAAGGCCAAGGCCACGCCCGGCGTGGAGGCGTTCCTGAGCGTCTACAGCGCCGTCAAGATCCAGTCGAAACTGGATTATCCCAAGATGCTCCTCGTCACGAGCACGATCCCCGGCGAGGGCAAGACCCTGATCTCCTGCAATCTGGCGGGCTGCTTTGCGCGCCATGGCCGGACCACGCTCCTCATCGACTGCGACATGCGGCGGCCCATGCTGCACCGGCATTTCCAGCAGCCGAACGACGCCGGCATCCTCACTTGGGCCGAGGCAGGGGCGAGTCTTGAGGGCGACCTGCTGGTCAATCCGCACCTGAGCATCACCAAGATCGCCGACAACCTTTGGCTCCTGCGCTCCGGCGGCCGCTCCAAGAGCCCCACGGAGTTCCTGGAAAATCCGGTGTTCGGGCAGTTTCTCGAGCAACTGAAGAAACGCTTCGACCTCATCGTGATCGACTCCCCCCCGGTCGGCGCCGTCTCCGACAGCCTGCTCATCGCCGAGCATACCGACGAGCTCATCTACGTCTGCCGTTTCAACCGCGCCTACCGCAAACACATCCGGCAGTTCGTCCGGACGCTGCGCGAAAGCAAAAACGAGTTTCTGGGCATCGTGCTCAACGGCCTGTCGCCGCGGCGCATCGAATACTACACGAACTACCGGTATTACCGCAGTTACAAGAAATACTACGGCTCGCAGAGCTAGGAACCTGTCGGACTTCATCCTCCGTGTTCCTAGGGCGGATGCGGTTTTACCGGCCCCGCTGCGCCGCATTTTCCTGCTTCATTCCGCAAGCCTCCTCCGGCATGCTGTCCCCGTGCCCTCCTCTTTTCTCCCGGCCAGATTCGATCCGAAGCAACCCATTGCGCTCATCGCCGGCCAGGGGCTCTACCCCGTGCTCGTTGCGCAGGCCATCCGCCGCGCGGGTTTGACGCTGAAATTGGTGGCGTTCGATGAGGAGACCCGCCCCGACCTCATCCGCAGTTTTCCCGAGGCCGACCGCCGCACGATCCTAGTGGGACAACTGGGCAAGATGCTGCGCACCCTCGATCAGTTCGGCGCCGGCTACGCCTACATGGCCGGACAGATCGCCCCGCGCCGTCTCTTCAAGGGCCTGCATCCCGATCTCAAGGCCACCCGCATCCTCCTCTCGCTCAAGCGCCGCAACGCCGAGACCATTTTCGGCGCCATCGCCGCCGAAATCGAAAAACTCGGGCTGACCCTGCTTGATGCGCGCGCCTTCCTCGACGACCACCTGGCCGCCCCCGGGGTCATGACCGGCGGCCGCTTCCCCTTCGATCATGAATACCTCGATCACGGCATCCACATCGCCCGCGAAATCGCGCGGCTCGACGTCGGCCAGGGCGTGGTCGTGCGCAAGGGCACCGTGCTCGCCGTCGAGGCCTTCGAGGGCACGGACGAGATGCTCCGCCGCGCCGGCGCCTTCAAGACCGACCAGATGTTGTTTGTGAAGACGGTGAAGACCAGCCAGGACTATCGTTTCGACGTGCCGGTGTTCGGGCAGCGCACCCTGGAGACCATGCGCGAGTCCGGCATTACCGCCGCCGCGCTCGAAGCCGGCAAGGTCATCGTCCTCGACCGCCCGGCCGTGGTCGCGCAGGCCCGGGCGTGGGGCATCCACCTCCTGGGTTTCGAGTAATGCGCTGCCAGCTTGCGCTTTCCCCTTCCCCTTCCCAAATTCCGGCCATGCAGAACGATGTCGTCGAGGTAGCCATCAAGGGTGTCATGCCCACCGCCAACGGCTGCGCCGTCTTCCTCGGCAATGAAAGCAAGATCTTCGTCATCTACGTCGACCACAGCGTGGGCAACGCGATTTCGATGACGCTGAACGGCATCAAGAAGGAACGCCCCCTGACGCACGACCTGATCGGCAGCATCCTGCTCGGACTCAACGCCACCATCGAGCGCATCATCATCAACGACGTCAGTGACGGCACCTTTTATGCGCGCATCATTTTGCAGATGCAGAATGAGCTCGGCCGGAAGATCGTCGAGGTCGACGCCCGTCCGAGCGACTCCATCGTGCTCGCGCTGCAGCAAAAGAAGCCGATTTTCGCCGCGCAGAAGGTTTTCGACGCCGTGGAGGACATGTCCGAAATCCTCGAGCGGGTCCTCAAGCAACAGGGCGAGGAAACCGAGGACGAGGAAGATGAAGAGGAGGACGAGGAGGGAGAGGGGGAGAAATCCTGACTTCCGGCGGAACTGATGGACGACGGTCCGCCAGGCGTGCCAGGGACGCGGCCGGTCTGATTTCCACCCGCGGGGCTTGCCTCTGCCCGCCCATCCGGGTCTCGTGGGAATTTTGAATTCGCCATCTTCGCCGCATGCCACCGCCCCCAGCATCCTTGCCCGCTGAGCCGCGCCGGCTGCCCGCGCCCATCGCGGCCGGCCAGCCCTGGACTGCGCTGGCGCCGATGCAGGACGTCACGGATCTGGCCTTCCTGCAGGTCATCAGCCGGTACGGGGCGCCTGACTTTTTCTTCACCGAGTTCTTCCGGGTCCACGTGCAGTCGCGCCCGGAGCCGCACATCCTGCGTTCCATCCTCGAGAACACCACCGGCCGCCCCGTCTTCGCCCAACTCATCGGCGAGAGCGTGCCCCACCTGGTGCGCACGGTGCAGGCGCTGCTCGCCTGCCCCGTGGCCGGCATCGATCTCAACCTCGGCTGCCCCGCACCCAAGATCTACCGCAAAAACGTCGGCGGCGGGCTGCTGCGTGATCCCGCCCGGATCGATGAAATCCTCGGCGCGCTTCGCGCCGCCGTGCCCGGGCTGCTCACCGTCAAGATGCGGATCGGCTTCGACGACCCGGCGAACTTCGGACGCATCCTGGAGCTCGTCAACCGGCATGCCGTCGATCTTCTCACCGTGCACGGCCGCACGGTGAAGGAGATGTACCGCGGCGAGGTGCGCTACGATCTCATCGCGCAGGCCGTGCAGACGGTGCGCTGCCCCGTGCTCGCCAACGGCAACATCACCTCCGCCGGGCGGGCGGCGGACGTCCTCGCCCGGACCGGCGCCGCCGGCGTCATGATCGGCCGGCATGCCATCCGCAATCCCTGGATCTTCCGCCAATGCCGCGAGCGTTTCGCCGGGCGTCCGGTCTCCGTCGTCACCCTCGCCGATGTGCGCGCCTATATCGAGCACCTCTATCGCGCCACCACCACCCCCGGCGGGCCCGAACGCCTGCAGGTGGCCCGGATGAAGAAGTATCTCAACTTTGTCGGCCAGGGCGTCGATCCGGACGGCGTTTTTCTCCAGGCGATGCGCCGCGCCCAAACCGAGGCGGAATTGTTCTCCGTCTGCGACCGCCACCTGCTGGGCGAGCCGGCGCGGGCATTCCCGCCCGAACCCCACCCCGGGCTCCTTGCCCGGCCCAATCGCGAGGGGGCGCTCGAAACGTGTTCGCTCGACAATGTGCCCGCCTGACCCGCACCCTGCGTCCTTCCCCCTTCACCTCCATGCCCAAGATCGACGTCAGCAAAGTTGCAGAAATCCTGCAGAAAAACCATATCGAGCCGGCCGTGCTCCGCCGCATCATCGAGGAGATCAATCACGTGGTGCAGCCCGATCCCGCCGAGGAAAACAAGCCTCCACCGGTGAAGAAGCAGTGGGTGATCCTCATCTCCGACCCTGAGCACCGTCTGCCCAAGGATGACTTCACCGGCTGGGTCGTGCAGATCCCGGAAAGCGAGAGTCCGGCCACGACCCAGGATCGCGTCTTTCGCGGCGCCTATGATTTCAACACCACCAGGCGCGGCCGGTTGCTGCCGGTGAAAACCGTCGGCGAGGCGCTGGAGAACGTGCCGGCGAAGCAGTTCAAGGAAGCCGAGCTCTGGGTGAAAACCAAGACGCCCGTGCTCATGCTGCGCACCGACAATCGCATCCCGACGGAGTAGGCCCCGCGCGCCCCGGAGCGCGCTTTGGTCAGGTAACTCTCATTGACCACAAGCCCCAAATTTGACCCCGTCCCTTGCCTCCGGCGAAACACGAGGCCGCGGCATCAGGCGGCAAGTGTTTCGATGTGGCCGGCCATGAGCCCGAACACGTTTCGTTCGATCTATTTCTTCCGCCTTGCCGATTTGACACCGACTGGCTGCTTTCCTTTGCACTTAGGAAACTTCTCACAGCCGTAGAATTGCCCCCACTGCCCAGTTCGCAGTCTCGTCTTTCCGCCGCACTTTGGGCAAGCTGGCCCCTCCTCGGGCAGCCCGCTGCCTTTCCCCTGTGCAGCTGCCGGTTGCCTGATCTTTCTTAGGTCAGTGGTCCAATGGCAGTTGTTGGCCGTACACAAGAAAAACCCACCTCGCTTTTCAAGCCACACTGTAGGCGATCCGCACTTTCCGCAGGTCGGGTTCTCTTGAGCCCAGAAGTCTCGACCCTCGCGGGCGAAACCGGGCAGGGCGAGGTATTCGGCGATCTGTTTGGCGGTTTCCTCACCTTCGACTCGCATCATTATTTCGTCGGTGCCAGTTGTGTAACTGAGGGGATTGAGTGACCCAAACCAGGCAATCTTGCCGTCGATCAGCACGACCTTCTGGTGGACTTTCGCGCGCAAATCCACAACGCAGCCCAGCTGACGGAGCGCTTCAAGTGCCTCGTCGGTTTGTTCCGGTTCCCCAGGATTTGTGTATGCCGAACGGGTGACACAACGGATTTTGACACCACGAGCGAGCATTTGTCGGAATATGTCCCCGAGGCTCGCGGTCCGAGCCACTGTGATGAAACCAGAGAAGATCACGACCGATTGCCGCGCGGCCGCAAAGTCAGCGCGAAGTGCAGTCCCAAAACTATTCTGATCGAATAGTCCTTGACTGGGAGAGAGCGTAAACGGTGAGCCCGGCGGCGCGACTCGTGTCCAATCAACCGGATGGAATGCCAGTACGTCTCGCGCATCGATAACCGTGCCCGTCTCCTGAGCCTTGTACAAGATCTCCCGAACGACGGCGTTGCTGGGTAGCTTTGCGTCTAGAAACCGTCGGTTAATGATCAGAATCAAGTGGCTCTTCGCGCGGCTGATCGCGACGTTCAGAAGTCGAGGCCCCTCGTCCTTCTGCGACTCCCCTTGAAGGAAACGACTGACGCCGTAATCGCCTATCCCTTCGGGGAGGTCGATGATCATAGCTTGCTTCTCATTGCCTTGGAATCGGTGAACCACTCCGACAACCACATCCTCACCTCCAGCTTCCTTGATCATTCGACCGATCAGGCGGTTCTGTGCCTTGAAGCCCACACTGACCCCACAGTTTGCGTGCTTACGTATGAAGAGAGCGGCATTTCGCGCGACGACAGCGTGAACGAGATTGTAGCGCGAGCCGCCTTCATCGAAACCGACAAAGGGGTTGAGAGAACTTGTATCGATGATCGTGATCGCCTGATTGAAAGGGGCTGGGATTGAACACGGAGGCCTTCCTGGCTCAGTGACTAAACGCCCGTCGTACATCGGCCTGGTGATTAGCTGGCAGATCTCGTCGACCATGCGGCGCTGCCGAGTCAACATCACCAGTTGTCGCGGAGGTTTATGGGCATGCATGGCATCTGCGATACCGGCAAGGCAGAAGACGTCCCTCCCAAGAACATCGAAAATCGCCTGTTGATCAGTCGCCACGATTGGCGGCAGTTGACGGAAGTCGCCACACACAACAACGCGCTTTTTCGACAACCCCGCAGCATGGAACAGCGCTGGCGGCAACACCATCGATGCCTCATCGATGACAACTGTGTCAAAATTCTGAAACTGCTTCGGGCTCAGGTAGAGCTTGGTAACCGTGGCACCGATCACCTTTGCATTCTTGAGGACCGACTCCTCCATTTCCGCAAGCTGCCGGTTGACCGCCGCAAGTGCATCTGCCACTGGACTGCGTCGCTGCTCGATCTCACGAATTCTCTGCAAGACTCTTGGCCGCTCAAAACCTCGAACCTGTCCCTGTAATGCTTGAATTTGAGCGGCGAGCCGCTGGGGAGCAACGGATGCTTCCTCATATGAACTTTCAACAGCCCGTCTCTTCTGATCGAGCGTGACACGAGTTTGGTTGAGACCAACGATCTTCCGTTTCGTGGTTTCTTCTGGCTCCAGAAGGAGCCGACGGAGCGGGCCAGAAGAGTGCCATTTTACCAAGGCTTCTTCGGCCGTCTGAATTTGCGCTCGGTTCGCGGCGATCTCGTTGGCTAGGCCCGATCTTTCTTGGGCCGCGTGGTATTTCCTCTCCTCCGCTCCTTTTAGCTCACGCTGGGCATCATCGATCTGGCGGAACACAGTTTCCGCTGCTGCAAACGGCAAAAGCTCTTGTGCCAGTCTCCTTAATTCGATTTCCAATTCGGCCTTCTGCTTCCGAAGATTCTCACCAAGTCGCTCCGCAATGCCTGCCGGCGTTACGTACGCCGAGAACTCTTCCTTGAGATCTCGCAGTTCGATCCGGCCTACGCGCACGATCAGGCCATTCTCGACCAATGGTATCCCCTTAAAGATCTTGCACAACCGATAGAGTATCTGATCAACCGCCTGATTCGTGTTCGAACAAACCAAGACGCGCTCTTCTGCCGAGAACAGGGAATGCACGATGCCAGTAAGGGTAACGGTTTTCCCTGACCCAGGAGGTCCCCAAATGTAGGATATGCTGTTTCCAAGGGACGTTCGTGCTGCGTTCTCTTGGTCGGAATCTAGGTCGGTGTTGTTGCCCGTTGGTGGGAGTTTCAGCGGTGGACCTTCCAAAGAGACACCTCCATTACACAACACGGCTTCGGCCAAGGTAGAGTTGAATTGGCCCGCATCAGTGCCTCCAAGATTCTTTAACCGATCAGCCAACTGCTGAAGCATCGCACTGTTATCGATCCGCAATTCGGCCACCCCGACAGTATCGCCGAGATCATCGTCGGTTTCGACGACGATAGTCTTTTCGGGGAGGATTACGGATACTACTCGACCTTGGCTCGCTCGCTTGCCTGCACGAATCATCACGCCTGCGCCCTCAAATACCTCATCTGCTTCTCCATCGAATGAGAACTGATAGCCGACCTTCCCTCCTTCAAGAGAGACTCTACGTCCGTCGTGCACAGCGATCACGATTTTGCCGCCGCCCTTCGCTTTCAATTCGGCAACATGTGCTTCGATCGCGACAACATAACGGTCGCGGGTCGACACGCTGGGACCTGTTGGCAACGTTAGCGACGTCTCACGAGTCCGACGATAGGTCTCTGGTGTGTCCGGTGCTCCCCCACGTGGCCGGATCTGAATTGGGCCTGCTAGTTTCTTTGGCGATGGGTCAACTTCTGGTTCGTCTTCTTCTGGTTCCTCATCAGCCCTAGCAACGACACGAGTGCTCTTCTGGGAGGAAACGGCTGGAACGGTTTCTGACTGCTCAGGGCGAGGAGCAGCTAGGCACGCTGGCACCGCGACGCCCGCAGGGGAACAAAACACGGTCATCAACGCTTCATCAACTTTCGCAGCAAGGCGGCGCATCGCTGGACGGTCTCTATGGATTAATTCGCCTTTGATCTGCTCCAAGATTGTCCGGTTGTTGCGCTCCTTCTTGAAGAGCTCTTCAAGATCAGCACCACCTAACTTGAAATAGGGCCTGTTTGCGGGATACTGCATCTGTGCGCCTTGTAATTCTCCAATTAATGGCGTTGTTGGTCAACACATCGCGACCGAGACACCTTATGGTAACAGTTACCGATGCCGCGGCGCCGCGCCCATCGCTAGCGTGGTGATGGTGGATGCCAAAAACTGCTGCGATAGGCAGCCGAGGACTGTTTCAACAGACCCGGTGCGAAAGCGGATACTGCCCGGATCTTACCCTTGGGCGTGTCAATAGCCGACGTCGCGGCAACGCTGCTCGAGCTGCCGGGCGCTCAGGTCGATCTGTTTTTCGTTGAGCACCGGCTCCGCGCCGCCCGTGAGCACTCCCGGCAGCCAGGTGGGATTCACCACCCGCAGGACGGAACGCGCCGACGCCTCCACGTACCATCCGGGCAGGGCGAGCACCGGCACCGCCTCCGTCTTCTGGCCCGTCGTCTTCTCCAGCCAGTGCTGCAGCCACTTGGCGTTGCCGATGGCCTGGCCGATGCCCTCCTGGTCCTCGCCCCACGGCCAGCTTAGCTGCTCGCCGTCGAAAAAGACCTTGTAGTCGTCGCGCCCCTCCCGCGCCCCGCCCTTGCGGCGCGTCTTGGTCTCGATGGCGAACACGCCGCCCGGGCCGACCGCCACGTGGTCGATGTTGAACTTCTCGCGGCCGCTCTCGCATGGCACGTCGTGGAAGATGCGCCAGCCCTGCGCCTTCAGCGGCTCCAGGCATTCGGCGACCATTCGCTCGCCGAAGTAGCCGAGATAGCGATCGCTCCGCTCCTTCAGTCGCGCCACGAACCAGCGCAGCGCGAGCGCGAACGCCGCCAGGAAAATCGCCGCCACCGCGACGAGTCCCCCGATCTGCCACCAGCCCTGCAGCCGCGCCACCCCCAGCAGCAACAGCAATCCGACGAGACACGGCGCCAAACCCGCCCCGGTCACGAGGAAGATAAAATCCTCATCCGCCCTGGTTACGGCCTTGAGCTGCGTTTCGCCCGCCGTCCGGGTGAGACGGAGATCCCGGGCGAAAGGAATGCGTCGGCCTCGTTTGCTGCGGTCCCACCAGAGGATCGCGAAGGCGGACAGGATGAAGAACGCCAGGTAGGCGCTGGGCAGAAGGATGGCTTTCCAGTTCATGGGCGGAAACCCCCGGCGGGGTCAGGACGGGCGGCGCGACCGGCCCGGCCGAGGAGTGGTTGAAGGACGGGAAACGGCGTCAGTGTAAGATCTTGCGCCCGGTCGTCCATCGCCCAGTGGTAAACGCGCTGTAAAGCACGTTGGTGAACCGGTCGTCAAAATCCGGCCGGAGGAGGAACGCGCCATTCGTCCATCACACGGAGTTCGCCGCAGTCGAGGCAGCGCGTGCCCTCGAATTGCGCGCCGCAATGCGGGCAGACGGCACGGGTTTCGAAGGCATCGAAAGGCCGGCCGCATTGTGCGCACCGCCACCAGGCTCCGAGCGGCGGCGGCGCCTGGCAGCTCGGGCATCGGAATCCATCGCGGCGGGGCAGCCGGGCCGCCCGGGCCAGCTGCCGCGCGTGCTGCAGGCCCCGCCAGCAGTTGGCGAGGATGAACAGCGCCAGGACGCCGAACCAGATTGACCGCCACCACAGGGCGAGCAGGAACATGAACGCTACGCCGATGAAGCCGATGATGCTCGCCACCATCAGGCTGCGGGCGCGCCCGATCGCGAACCAGAGCAACGAGCGCACGATCTGCCCGCCGTCGAGCGGGTAGATCGGCAGCAGATTGAAGAGCAGCAGGCCGGAGTTGACGTACCAGACCGCCAGCAGGAACTGCGCGGCGTCGGGCGTGGCGTCGAGCCAGCCCGTGGTGCGGCTCAGCGCCAGCAATCCGCCGAGGACGAAGACCAGCCCCACGTTGACCAGCGGACCCGCCGCGATGCTCCAGAGCGTGGCGCCGGGTCGCTGCGGCGGCGCCACGTAGGCCACGCCGCCCAGCGGCCAGAGCACGATCTCGTCGGCCCGCCCGCCCACCGACCGGCAGGCCAGCGCGTGACCGAACTCGTGCAACAGCACGATCACAAACAACGCCAGATATTCCAGCACGTTGAACGCGAGGGAACCGTAGCTTCCGCGCCGGTTGGAAATCTCGATCATGGCGACGATGAACCATGACCAGTGCAGGTAGAGATCGACGCCTGCGAAACGGAACAGATGGATGGATCCTTGCCGGGTGGGCATTGGGGATGTCTACCTTCCAACCCCGCCCGCTCAAGCCATTTGCCTCCCTGACGACAGGATGCGGCTCCCATTCCCCCGATGGGAAAGTCGCTGCCTCCAGCAAATAGGAACGGACGCTTCAACTTTCAGCCGGAGCTTTGGGCCCGCCTGCTGAAGGCTGGCTTCTGAGCTCCTGCATCTTGTATTCACTCTCGTTTTGGAGGCCCGATCCGCCTGGTTTTTACTCGCGTGCAGACGCGGGCGAACTATCATCCGGACTTGTCGGTTGTGCCCGGTTTGAGTCACGTCCGCTTCTTTCTACCCCCGCCCCAAGCTCGCCTCCGCGATCGTTCCAATCGCGGGCCGACCCACCCCCAAACCAACCCCGCCGTCTGGGCCGCGCCGCACGCATCCGTCATGCAAGTCGCCCCTCCCTTCAGCCCCGATCACGCCCGGTCCGCCCGGCCGGAAGTGATTTTCGCGGAGGATCTCTGCAAGGGATGCGAACTGTGCGTCACCGTCTGCCCCACGAAAATCCTGAAGCTCGACACGACCCGCGTGAACATCCGGGGGTACCATCCCGCCATCGTCTACAATCTTGCGGAATGCAGCGGATGCGGCAGCTGCGCCAAGATGTGCCCTGACTCGGTCATCACCGTCCGCCGGTAAGGAGACGCCCATGGCCAGAACGTTGATGAAGGGCAACGAGGCGATCGCCGCCGCCGCAATCAACGCCGGCTGCCGCTTTTTCTTCGGCTATCCGATCACCCCGCAGAACGAGATTCCGGAATACATGGCGCGGGAACTGCCCAAGGTCGGGGGCACGTATGTGCAGGCGGAGTCCGAGGTGGCCGCGATCAACATGGTCTACGGCGCCGCCGGCGCCGGTGCGCGCGTGCTGACCTCCTCCTCCAGCCCCGGCATCAGCCTGATGCAGGAGGGCATCTCCTATATCGCCGGGGCAGAGTTGCCCTGCGTGCTGGTGAACATCATGCGGGCCGGGCCCGGGCTGGGCGGCGTGCAACCGGCGCAGGCGGATTATTACCAGGCGACCAAGGGCGGCGGCCACGGCGACTACCGCGTGCTCGTCCTCGCCCCCGCCAACCTGCAGGAGGCGGTCGACCTTACGCAGCTGGCGTTCGATCTGGCTGACAAGTACCGCAATCCGGTGATGCTCCTCGCCGATGGCATGATCGGGCAGCTGATGGAACCAGTGGAACTCTCTCCGTACCGCCCCATGATCGGGCTGCCGCCGAAGGACTGGGCCACGACGGGCACCGTCCACAGCGGCGGACGGCAGCGCGGCTCGATTCAAGCGAGTTTAAGAAATAGCGAAAGCAGCCGCAAAAAACCGGAAGGACGCGATAGATCAGCTACTTGCAGAGCAAAAGCAGCGCGCGGCTGATTTGAGAACAAATCCTTGGTCAAAGCCGGAATTCCAGCAGGTTTGAGAAATAATCCGGGGCGTTGCAGCGCCGTTGCAACGGGCATTAAAACAGAGGAAGCTGCGCTTTCCCGGCCTGTTGACGGGCCTCGGATTTACGGCGGCGGGCAAGCTTCTCGCGAAGGGTCTCATCGCGGCGTAGGGCGATGAGTTCGGGCAGCGCGGGGGCATGGCGCTTAATGCCAGCCATAATCTGACTCACATGGGCACCGGCAGATAAAGCCTCGGCGCGGATCTCCTCGGAATTGACGCCCACGTAGTGGCCAACGACGCGCCGGAAAAACGGCCAGAAATCGAGCACGCGGCCTTGGAGCTGGGCCTTGCCGACAGCATCCAGGGCGGCCTCGATATGCTTCGCCAGGCGCAGGCCATCGAGCATCCAACCGCGGCGCCAGAGATCCAGAACCAGATGTTCCAGCTCGATGCGGCACTGTTGCACAAGCCGTGCAGCCTGCTTGCGGTCAGCAGGCCAAAGCAGCCGTTCGGATAACTTACCGGCAAGCCAACGATCGAATTTCAGGAGCCGGTCTTCCGGATTCTGATTCGTCTCCCACCAGGGACGTGCATCGGAGGTCATGCCGTGGCCCTCGGGAAGTGGTGAAACCTGCGGCGGATCGCGATGGCGCGGCTGATCATGCGCTTGCCCTGGCTCTCCAACCTGGAGGCGGCGAGATCGGCATCGGCCAGGGCTTCCCCAGTGAAAAGCTGGTAGCCGGGGCACCCAGGCCCGGAGATGATGCGCCCGTCAGAGAACTCGGCGATCGCGCGCAGGCGTCGGTCGTCGATCTTCAGGGCCTCGGCGATGACCGCGCCCTTGACCCAGCCCTTGCCGCGCAGATAACTGGCCACCAGTTCGACCTGCTCCGGTGTGACGACCGGCTTGGAGACCTCCAGCGCGAGCTCGCCCGTCATTGTCATCAGAATGGCTCCTCTCCCTTTGGAATGTGCCGCCTGGCACGGTCGGCCAGCACGCCGAGGATCTTCTCCTGCTCGATCTCGGCCAGGCGCGCCCACGGCCGTCCGCAGATCCGGCGGCACAATTCGTCAAGGTATTCGACCCGGCCTCCCTCGGCGATTTCGAGCTGCTGGAGGAGGACCAAGGCCCGGCCCGCGCGGTGACCCGCGCGCTCCGGCGCCTGCTCCTGCAGCCGTAGCTGCGTCTGGAGGTCGGCGGGCCGGGAAATCGCCGAGAAGACCGCCAGCACGGCATCGAATTCAGAGTTGGTCAGATCGAGCGAAGACTTGTCGCGACCCAAGGCGCGCTTGTGCAGCTCATGGCGCTTGGCGTCGCAAGCCTTCGGCTCCAGGCCCTTCGCCCGGTAGACCTGGCGGACCAGGCCCCATTCCGAGAGGTACTTACGATGCTGGGAGGCGGTCATGCGGCTGCCCTCCGCGGCCAACCTACGCGCTTCAGCCAGAAAACAGCATTCTGCGCTAGAATGCGCATCTCCTCGCGATGATGCTTCCGCGCCCAAGGTTCTTTCTTAGCCTGGGCGCGGCGTTCCTCCGCGAGCTGCAGGAATGGGATCGCCGCGACCGGCATCCGATCCCAGCGACGGCGCCAGCGCTTCTGATGGGGATATCGGCGCTCCTTATTCATCGCTCGCGGGCCTCCGGGGGGATGAAGCTCAGGCCGAGGGCGGAGAAGATCGCCTCCTCGGTCTCGCTGGCGATCACCTGGTCTCCATGCAGAATGCCGAGATGGGGATGGAAGTGCAGGCCGCGCCCTTTCGCGGTCTGCGCCAGATAAATGTTGTGGGCGGCCGAGCCGGTGCGCGCCAGCAACAGCATCCCGAAATTGGTCGGCGTCGTGTCGATCAGGGTCTCCTGGTCCTCACGGGCAAACCATAGGTCGAGCTGGAATCCGCTCGGCAATGAGAAGACGACATATTGCGCGCCTTCTTTGATGAGCCTCGATTGTTGTCCGCAGCGTTCCAGGATTGCCTCGCGCCCAGTGATGCCGCGGGGGACGCAGACCAGATCGATATCACCAATCTCGGGCCTCCGCCTGCGGATCGAGCCGGCGATTTCCAGGCGGCGGCAGAAGCCACGCAGCTCGGCTGCGATGCGCTCAGCCAGGGCTTGGGCGGCGGCGAGGTTCATTTCCCAGCCTTCTGCCTGCGCTCCTGGTCGGCGCAGGCCGCGCAGATATGGAGTTCGATCTCTCGTTTTGTGTTTCCGACTTTGACCGGGACGGCGCGGGCGACGGTCGCGAATCCGATTCGGAGGCTGATCATGGCAGGTCGTGGTATAGGTTGGCCACTTCGCGGCCCCATGGGGTACGGCGGGCGACGTGGCTGAGACCGAAATGCCAGGCGGTGGCCACGCGCTGGGGTGTGACGGGCAGGCCGCGGCGCTCGATCTGCGCGATCAGCCAGTGGATGTGACGCTCGGCCACCTCGCGGGCGAGCTGGTGGTCGGTGGCCGCCTGGGCGAACGGTGCCTTGCAATGCTGCCGCCAGACGGTCTCGGTGATCTGCCAGGCGCTCAGCTCGCCGCCGGGGCCGGGCCGGCCATCCCAGCGCAGGCCGGTCTCCTTGGCGGCAACCGCCGCGAGCAGGCGCGCTATGTCGAGAGGCGCTGCTGGAGCGCCCAGGCTGCGATCCGCGTCGCATGACGCGGCGACGGCAAATCCTCGGCCACCCGCCAACGCCATACGGTCTTGCGCGGTACCTTGCACCACCGCGCCAGATCCGCTCCCAGCGCCATCCGTCGGCAGTGACCGTCCACTGCCGACACCAATGCCTGCAGAGATGGCCAGCCCGGCGCGGAGTCGGGATGCAGACGTCGGCCTTTCGGCCAATGGCCTCGACCATCCTTTCGATTCGATTTCTTCAACGGAGCCGCGCCGGGCATGGGGAGAGTAAAAATGGGAGCATGCATGAGAGTCAAGCGAGAAGCAGATTTCGGCGGCCTGGACCTTTGCCACAGAGTACACAAAGAGCACAGAGAGGAAGAGATGGCGGATCATGGCTCCTCCTATTTCGCGGAGGTGGACTTGATTTGCTCGGCGCCGTCGACCTTCGGCTCGATGTAGAAGGTCTCGGCCTGAACCAGGCGCACGCCAACCAACGCGGGCTCGGTGCTTTCTCCGAGGATGCCTTTGGTGGTGAGCGCAGCGATCATCGCGGCCTTGTCAGGCTCGCGCTTCACACGAATAAAATCTGCGGATAGGCCGCGCGAATCCAGGCACTCGACAACCTCCTCCCAGGTCCACTTCGCCAGGAGCTTGAGCTGGGGCATGCCGGTGCGAAAGCCGTAGCGCGCCAGGGCGGTTTCGGCGCTGCGGGCCTTGCCGAGCATGAGCTCGCACTGATGCTCTTCGGCGAACTTCTCGGCCTGGGCGACCAGGACGGTGAGCAGCGCCTGCATCGCTTCCACCGGGTCGCTGTATTCGGCCTGCACCGCCTGGATCCTGGCGTCGCGCACTGCTTCAAGCTTGCGCAGGTCGACGGTGATGCGGGCGGCCGCGTCGACCGCCGCGGTGAATTCATCGCGGGATTTGAATTGGGGGAGTGTGAGTCGGGTCATGGTGAATCGGAGTGAGGGTGAAAGTGAACGGTCAGCGCACGCGGGTGAGGCGGTACCAGCGGTCGCGCAGGGGCTGGCGGTCGAGGCTCAGCACGCTGATGCGCTGGCCCATGTTGAGACCGGCGCGGCGCAGGCTGGCCATGGCGGTGAAGCCTTGGGCCCAGATGTGGCCGCCGGGGATGACGGTCGACATCACGCCCTTGGCCTCGCCGTAGCGGTAGTTCACGAATTTCATCGGGCGGCCTCCACGGATTGGGGTGCGATCCGCAGCGTGGCGGACATGACGACTTCGATGAGCGACTCGTCGAACTGAGCCGGGCCGAGGTTGAGCGATTCGGAGCGGCCAAAGCAGCGCACTTTGCCCAAGCCGAGTGGCTCAATAAAGCCGGCGCTATGGGGCCTCCATCCCAGCGGGGAATGCGCATCGGCCATCGCTTGATGCGTAATCGGCACTCCGAATAGCACACAGCGCGGGGTGCCATCGCCGGCGGTGAAGATGATATATTTCAAAGTGAGAGTGAAAGTGAGGGTGAAAGTGGAAATCAGCGGAGAAGCCAGGTGACGGACCAGACCGCCGCATTCACGCCAGCGGTGAAGCTTAACGCGATGATGAGGGCCAGGCGTTGCCGCCGCAGGCGGCGTTCCTCGCGCTCCTGCGGTGTCAGCCAATCAATGCTCTGTAGGTGCAACCTCATTCGCCGCAGGCGCACTCCGCGCCGGGTTGGAGTTGCGCGGCCCGCTCGGCATTGAGCGCCGCGCGGTCGATGCCGAAGTGAGCATCGAGCAGCCCCTCGATATCGTCGGGCGTCGGCGTCCAGGTGCCGAGCAGCGGATCCTCGCGGCAGAGCCGGTAGCCCGCCCCCTGGGCCGCATGGAGAAAGATCAGAATCTCGCCGCGATCATGCGCCGTGGACGCGTAGCGGAAAGACATGGTGCTGACCGCGCTCATGACAGGCCTCCCTTCGCCGGGCCTAAGGGTGACAGGTCTTGCGCCAGCGTGTGCAGGCCGATGCCCCAGGTGCGGTGCCGCCAGGCGTTTTCGAGGGCGTCCAGCATAGCTGATGCTGACTCAGCATGGTCGGCCTTACCGGCCCAATCTTGCGCCTCGGCGAAATGATACGCTGCGAGGTTGAATAATTCTTCGGCGGCCAGGTCGATGTGTTCGACCACGCCGCCATCGCCGAGCACGATCGCTTTCTGCGCCGGCGTGAGCCGGGGAATCGGCTGGCGCCGGGGGGTGGACTTCTTTTTGGTGGGCATGTTGGTGACTCCTATATCGGGGGGTTGCTGATCCCGCGGGCCGCTCCGCACATGGCCAAATGGGTCGGAGCGGTCTGCGGCGTGGGGGGGTTAAAATCGTCGGTTAAGCAGGCGTTTGGCGGCGGCGATGGCCTGGCGCACCTCCGCCGCGCCGGCCTGGGCGTCATATTCCTCGCGCAGGATTTTCGCGATGCGGAGCACCATGTCGTACAGGCCGAATGTGTTCGCCGCCGCGGCGATTTCCGCGCAGCACGATTTCATGTCACCGCTGAGGGTGACCTTCTCGGCGCGCAGGAATTTCGCGACGTCGTCGGCATCGACCGGATCAGCCGGCAGGATGGCCTCGCCGCGGCGGTTGATCTGCTGGGCCTGCTCCCATGACTTCCGCTGCCACCAGTTGAATAACGCAGGAATGGCGAGGATGACGACGACCGTTGGCGTGAAGTTCAGGACTTCCTTCACGAGGTTGATCGTGCGTGGCCCGAAGTATTCGCCTTCGTCGATGATCAGCACGCGACGGTTGGCGTTCAGCCGCGCGAACAGCGCCTGCTCCACTTCCCATTCCCCTTTGGCGCGCAGGGAGGCCACTTCGCGCACGCCGGCCGCCAGCGCGATGTCGCACAATGCGGCCAGATAACTGCGCCTCCAGCTCTCGCGGCCTTCCACGAACACGCCATTGTGCTGGATCTGGAGCTGCC
Source organism: Opitutaceae bacterium (assembly GCA_028688225.1). Taxonomy (GTDB): domain Bacteria; phylum Verrucomicrobiota; class Verrucomicrobiia; order Opitutales; family Opitutaceae; genus Fen-1467. The sequence continues at coordinate 59,297 of JAQTYQ010000006.1, forward strand.
GTCCCAGCGCCGTTTTGCCGCCGCCCGTGTCGGCGAGATAGACGACGAGCCGCTGGGGATCATCCGCCGGTTTCAATTTGCAGATCGTCACCGCGTCGAGGACGGCGCCTTGTGATGGCAGCGCGATGAAGGGGCGGCCCCCGGTGAGCCTCTGTGCCTGCGCGCACTCCAGCCGGTAATTTCGCAAATCGCGCTCCAATTTCAGCACGGCGGCATTGATGTCGGCGGCATAGCTGCCGTTTTTGATGCGGTACCAGGTGGTGGAGCTGACGGTCAGATGCTTGGTCGTGAACACGCTATCCGAGAATTTGAGCTCCTCCTGGATCTGACGCAGCTGCGCGATCACGTCGTGCTGGCCGGGGGTGTACTTCGCGGTCATGGGATCGGTGACGGTTTCTTCCATGGGTATTTTGGTTCAGGGTTGGCTGGAGGACAGGGCCTCGGCGCGGGCGGCGCGACGTGACAGCAGCGTGCTCGGATCGGCTTCGGCCGCATCGGCGCGCCGGCCGCGCAACACCTCCTCGTGCACCGCGATCGCGCGCGCGGATGCGAATTGGTCGAGTGCCAGCGGCTGGGGGGTCCGGCGTTGCGGCGCTTCCTGCGGAAAAGTCTGCACCACCTTGACCATCTGCGCCGTGGCATCCCTGGCGCTGGCGACTGCTTCCTGCGTGTCGCCGGCATGCAGGTATTCGAGCCGCGCCAGCACTTTTGTCTGGTGCCGCCGATGCGCCTCCAGCTCCTTCGCCGCGCCGAAGAAATCATCCGTGCCCTTCTCCGGCACCGCCTCGACAAATTCCCCCTCGCCGGTGAACACATACACACACGCCGGCTCATGCCGGTTGTACGCCACGAACACCTCCTTGCCGAGCATGTCGGGCTGGCAGGTGCGCGCATTCTCATGCCAGTACTTGCGCGTCACCTCGCGCCCGTCGCCATCGGTCTTGATCTTGATCGCGAGCCCGTCGCGCCCGCATGTGAGCTTTTCCTTGCGGAAGAGGATGAGCGCGGCGATCTCCCCGGCGAGCGGCTCCACGGCGCCCGCGCGCGCGGCAAATTCGTCGGCGGGTGAGCGTGTCACCCAGCGCAGCCTCCCCTCGAACGATGCGACCGGCGCGGATGGTGCCGCCGGCGCCGGCGGTTGCTCCGGTGCCACGGCCTCCGGCGGTGCAAAGTGAATGTTGCGGAACTGCCCGGAAATCTGCGGAGAAAGTGGAGTGATGGTCATTGGGAAATGGTGTCGATGCGCTGCCATACGCCGGGCGCGGTCTCGCGCTCCGCGTAGTGACCGTGCCCCTGGTAATTGTGGCCCGCGCTGGTGTTGTGGGCCTCGATCGCCCGCTTGAAGAGCGTGTGCAGCTCCGACAAATAGAGCATCGGCAGCGACAACCGGCACCGGCCGCCGGCCAGCAGGTTGAACTGCGCCAGCTTTTCCGCCTGGGAGATCAGGCTGCCCGCGTGCGTGCTGCTGCTGCCATCCCGGTTCACGGAGCCGGTATAGCCGAGCGTCGCCGGCTGGGTATCCCAGCGGTTGCCGCGCTGCCCTGGCAGCCCCATGAGCAGCAGGTGCAGCTTGCGGTTGAAACTCTCGATCACGGCCTTGCCGGCTGCGTTGCCGCTCTTGCGCTCGGCCGGCGCGCCCACCCAGCGGATGCCGCCATTCATGCCGGTGCGGTGCACGCGGATGCGCCCTTCGGACGCCCCTTCGAGCACGCGCTGCGCGGCTTCGCTGCAGGCGATCGTGCCGCGCTCGAATTTTATGTGCGTCGGGTAGCCGACGCCGATGCCGATCGCGCCGAGCGTGTAGGCCACCAGCTCATCCACATCCTCCGCGCGGATCGCGTTGGCCGGCTTCATCACGTAGCCGCCGATCAACCGCGACGGCACCTCCATCATGAGGTAACAGATCACCTCGATCGCCCGGCCCGTCGCATCGTCGATCACGATCAGGTCCAGCCGCACGTCATCCAGCGTGTAGAGCTCGCCCTTGCGCAGCTTCGCGTAGTTCATCGATACGTAAGGCAGCGCCGTGCGCGCGGCCGCGGCACCCAGCGTGCCGGCCAGCATCGTCGGCCGGTCCGGCCGCATCGAGTAAAACGTCGAACGCGACACGAAGCCGAACAATTCCGGCGCGCGCTCGGGCAGGGGCAGCACGCGCGTGCGCGGATCTTTGCGCCACCACTCGCGCCAGGTGCCCAGGCCGGGGATCGGTTTGCCCGCCGCCCAGTCCTTGGCGAGGCCATGCACCACCACCGAAAAGTTCGCCATGCCGGGCATGGTCGCTCGCCGCTGCACTTCCTGCACCAGCGCGGCCGGCTTGGCCGCCCCCGGCTTTTGGTACTTGAGCAGCAGCGCCTCCGCCGTGCGCCCGCCCGCGCGCCAGCGCGCCACTTCGCGGTAAAGCGTGCTCAGGCTGGCGCGCAGCGGCTTGGCCGTGTCGCCCTCGCCGACGAGGCGCCCCTGCAAGGCCCGTGCGCAGGCCGCGATCGCCTTCCGCGGCTCGGCCGCGCCCGATTGCAGCGCCGCTTCCAGGGCCGTGAAAGCCTCATGCAACACCAGCGCCCGGTCGCGCTGCCAGGCCTTTTTTTGTGCCAGCTTAGCCACGGCGCTTCCTCCCCCGGTTGTCGCCCCGCTCGCTGGCCGGCAGGCCGGTCTCGCGGTCCACCATGTCCCACGGGCTGTCGGTCAGCGCCTCCAGCGTCAGCTTCAGCCGCCGCCAGCAGGCCTCGTATTGCTTGGCCGACATCCGGTCCTTGACGATGATCGCCTGGTCGCAGTCCTTCTCGACCGCCTGCAGCACCTCCGTCACCAGGTCGAGCTGCATCTGGCCGCCTGGATCGTCCGTAGGCGGCGCGGCGGGCAGCCGGTAAAGCTCGGTCGGCTTCTTGCCGTGCAGCGCCCGGCACGAGCGCAGCGCCTCGATATCGCGCTCCGTCGATGACGCCGACAGGCCGGCGTTCTCCGCCGCCCGCATATAGTTTTGGGCTGACCGCTCGCTGATCTTCAAATCCGCAACGGTTGCGGATTTGGCCAGGAAGTCCCCGAAGTAGCCGTGCCCGACGCGCTCTTTCGCTTGCAGGAAGAGCACGCCGGCACGGACGATGATGTAGATCAGCTCATCATGGAAACGGGCGGTCTTGGTGCCGATCTCGCCGATCACCTCGGCAATGCCCGTGCCAAGCTCGATCAGCTCCGGCGTGTCAAATGCCGGCACGATCTCGACCTGGGTGGAAGGTTTTTTGGGTCTGCTCATGAAAGAGGAATCCCGCCCGGCCCGAAGGCCGTGGTTGCCTCGGCGCGCATGGCCGAGTCGGCTTCCTGTCGCCGGATCAACTCGACCTGTTTGACGGCCGTCGCCTTCAGGGCTTCGAGTGCACCACCGGTGCACTTGATCCGTTCGTCCTGGATGACGGACAGCGCGGAGCGGGTTGAAGCTGAATGGTTGCCCTTCATTGGAACAGCTCCCTCCACAACTGAACGTTGCTGCGGCAGGGGTCGTATTCTCGCCAGACACGGCGGTAAAAACCGATTTGCGAGCGGCTGAGGCCGGTGAGGCGGGCCTGATGCGCAATGGTTCGGCGCCTGGCTGAGTTGATCGTGATCGCCAGTTGCAGTTGCTGCTGGGCTCGAAGTGCGCGTCGCTGTTGGGCGTGCCGCCGCCTGATTGCTTGGAGGCGTCTCTTCATGAGATATTCCCGCCCGGCCCGGAGGCCGTGGTTGCGTGGCCGGAGGCGCGTCCTGTCTCGGGCGCCGCCATTTGCCCAGGCGGCGCCAGGGCGCGCATGGCGTTGCGGATGCCGCATGTCTCTGCGGCGGGGGCCGGCGTGACAGCCGGGCGGGAAAGCCTGTCCTCCGAAGCCTTGACGAAGGAGGAAGAGATCGCGGAAGACGGGATAGATCGGCCCATGGCGAGGAACCGGTCGAGGCAGCCGGTCTCCTCGGCGATCAGCTCATAGATAACCTGGGCTTCGCGGCTCATCGGCGGTCCCTCCGCTGCTGCTCGACATAGGCCGCATCGGCGATCTGCTGCAGTTCCTCGCGGTCAAACTCCCGCAGGCAGGAGCAGAAGGTCTGCAACTTGGCCTCGGCGGTGTAGCGCGCGCTGCGCACCAGGAGCGCCCCCAGAAAGGCGCGGGTAATGCGCTTCGTCAGCCGCTCGCCCCGGCCGGCGTTAAATTCATGGCCGCTCACCTGACCCTGGTCCCACAGCTTCTCGATAAAGCTGTCGCTCAGGTGCAGCAGTCCGGCCGCGGCCTTGAGGCTCCAAAACTGCCGCTCACCAAGCAGCCAGTCGAATTGCAACTGGCCTCTGACTTCCCTGTCCGCCGAAGCCTTGGCGAAGGAGGATGGCCTCTGGAGCGTGGCGGGCATAGTCAGGCTTTCCGCTTGTCGATTGGCGATTGCCGAGAGCAGGTCGTTGACGCAAACTTCGGAGATGGATGCCCCTCAACGTTGGGACGCGATCGGCTGGCGCTTACAGGCTTGGCTTGTGGATCTGCTTCAGCGCGACGGAGAGAAGCACGCGATTGCCGCCGCCGAGAATACTTGGGAGTCGATGACGCTCTTTCTTTTTCCCGACGAACAGGCTTCGCGGGAGGAAGTAGACCAGCTAGTGCGCGATGCAGTGCGGCTTGGCCGCCTGCCACCAACGATTTCTCCCAGGGCGCGTTATTATTTAGGGTACCGCATCCAGTGCGCTCTTGATTTTGAAGGGATGCTTTTCCCTCCGCTGTCGAAAGGTTCTCCGTTTGGCGAATTGCGCCGGGCGTGGAGCGATGGCCAGTTGATCGAGTGGTTGTTGATCGATCTCTGGGCGCGCCGGCATGATCACTGGTTGAAACTGAACGCGATTGGCGTTCTAGGACCATTCGCGTTTTACGGCGTCGGACCAACCGATCCCAGCCAGCCTCGATAGTTGGTTTGAGGAACATGCTCATAGCGGCCTCCCTTTCCGCGCCGGCTCCGCGCCGGCGCATTGCCACAGCAGACGCTGGCGCAGGAACTCCAGCGCTTCCTGCAGCTCGCCCAGCAGCCGTACATCGTGCCGCTGTTCGGCCGCGCGGATCCGTGCCTCCAATCTGGCCAGGGCACGATTCATCGACCTTGCTCCTTTCGCCCAGCCCGCGCAGGCTGCATCGCCCCATGACCGGCATGGAGAGTGGCATCACCCTCGGAGTCGCACTGCTCGGCGCAGCGCTTGGTATTCTGAATTACTGGCGCTCCGTTACCCGCGACCGCATCTGCCTGCGCGTCGCGGCGCGCTGGTACGTCGACCGTGAGCGCGTGTGCAGCGGCATCGCGATCGAGGTGATCAATCTGGGCTTCTTTCCGGTTACGCTGGCCGAGGTCGGCTTTCTCGCCCCTGGCCGGGTGCGCCTGCCGCCGGCGTTCGGCCTGGACCAGAGCAGCCTGCCACAACGCCTGGAACCGCGGGCAGCTTTCACTGCACTCCTGCCGGCAGGAGCTCAGTATAATGAAGCGGTGGGAAGGGTGGTCGATGCCTATGCCCTCACCGCCTGCGGATTGCGCTTCACCGCCGGCCGCCGGCAGGTCCGCGAATGCCTCCAGGCGGCTCGGGCAGCCGAACATCCCCCGGCGTAGGGCGTACAGGCCTCGCAGGGCGGCGTGCTCCGCCGCGCGGATCCGTGCCTCGAGTCTGGCCAAGGCGGTGTTCATGCGGCCCGGCCTCCCTGTTTGCGGACCCATTCAGCATACCGGGCGCGCAGGTTGGCCTTGTCTGGATAGTGCCCTTTTAGGGTGCGCCATAGTGTAATGCGGTGAACTTTGAGCGCCTTCGCCGCCATCACGATGCCAGGAAACGCCGTGACTTTCTGCCTAGAAGTTGGCAACATGCTGCGATTTGTCTTCGAAAATCGCAGTAGGGCAAGCTAAAAATCGCAGTGCTGTTGATTTTTCGCAGCGCACTGATGCCATTGCGCTAGCATTAGAGATGCCCTTGCGTGCCTTACCTATGAAAATAGGGGTCTCTGACCGCATGTTTTGGGGCTATCGATCAGGTAAATATCCAGTGAAGAAAAAGGGATGGGAAAAGCTGCGCAACTGCGAAATAGCAGTCGGTTTAGCAGCACCAGATCCCGAGATTAAAGCGATACCCAACACCGCCGCACAGCCGGCGACGGCAAATGCCGCCATCGCCATGCGCGATGTAATCCAGAAGACATTGGGCGATTTATTGAAACGGTCGGGCGACGACCTCCATCAACTGAGTTTAATCCTCGCCCGGCTCACTCAGCCGACGCAATCAAGCCTATCCACAATGTCGGAGGAAGACCGCCGTTGGGCGGAGCGTAAATATGCCGAACTCAAGGCTCGGGCGGCTGCGGAAGCTGGGGCTGCTCAATTGTCCAAGGAACGGCGACAAGCTTCTTAGCCTCGGCTGCGACAAATTCATTCATGCGACTGAATTCTGCCAGCTTTATATGCAAAAGCGCGTTTTCCCATCGGAGGCGCGCGTTTTCGGCTTCCACGCCCCGCAGTCGGGCTAGTTCGCGCCACACTTCATGCGGCGGCATTTCCGCGGTGGATTGGCGTGACGAGGGCATGACTCAATGATAGCAGCCTGACAGGACCCCGGTATAATTTCACGAAAAGGAATTGAACAATCCCTTTTCCAGGCCAAGGCTTGCTGCGTTTGTCCAACCCCGGCGCTGATCTCACCCCATGTCATTCATCAGCTCGAAAACCATCCGCGAGGCTGATCAATCGGCCGCGGCCAGGAAGGAGGTGCCCATCCTGGTCGGCATCTACCTGTTCGGCGGCGCGCTCAGCGCCCTGGGCGGCGTCACGGGAATCGTCTTCGGCGTGGGGCGATTGGATTCCATGATGATCCTCGGCGGCATTGGTGGACTCGGGTTTAGCTTCCTTCTTTTCGGCCTGGCCGAATTCTTCGCCCAGATTGCCCGCATCGCGACTGCCACCGAGGAAACCGCCCGCCTGCTCCGCCAACTCAAGCCATGAAAACCCTGAAAATCACCCTGCTCGCCCTGGCCTGCGCGCTCATCGCCGCTACCGGCGCGCTGCACCGGTATCTCTATCTGCAGGTCCGGGTGCTGCAGTCAGACCTCGCGGCCGAGCGCACATGCGCTGAAAATTTTTGCCGCATCACCGAGCAGCTACTGGCGGACTCACAGGCCACTCGGGAGAAAACAGAAAAGCTCATGGCCGAGCAAAATGAACACTACAACAAGCTCGCAAAGCTGGCGCGGGAAATGGCCGCAGAGCTTGGCCAGCGCGACCGGCTCGCCGCTCAAAAAGCTGAGGATGATAGAATCGCATCCGCCGCCTATGTCACGCGTGGCAATTATCAGCCGGCTGATTCGCGCCCCGCCCCGGCGCCGCGCTATTCTCCTGCGCCTGCGCTCCCGGCCGGCCCCTCGATGGACGCCATCCGTGCGGCCGCCGAACGCCGCGCCGACACTTATTTCCGCTACGACTACCGGCCGGGTTCCTCGGCCACGCTCTCCATCGATGTGCGGATCGACCTCGAGGAGCCCGAGCCCATGCCGGGCTGGCCGGGCCAGTATCACGTGCGCGGCATCGGCCGCCTGTCATTCTTCGACAGCAAGGGAATCTCCTTTGGCAACGCCACTGAGAAATTCGAGGTCACGGTGATCACCGCCGGCGGCGCGCTGCGCACCGAGCATTTCACGCTCAAATAGAGCCCCGGCCGGCGGCCGGAGCCTTTATTTTTCGGGCGCAGACCGAAAAATAGTCGTCACCGTTCCCACCTTGCCCACGCAAGGCTAACGGCCTTGCGTGTTTTTGTGCACACTGGGCGGCGTGATCCGCCCCACCGCCCACCTTTTCGGATTTTGCCCGCCGCAGGTCAAGCCCGACGGGCATCTCATCCTGCCGGCGCGGAAGCAGGATGGCGAGATCATCGGCCTGTGCGCGCGGCGCGATCTCTGGCGCAAGGCCGCGCTCGAAATCATGGTCGCCACCGCGCCGCCAGAGGATCCCGCCTCGCCCGTCCTGAAGCCCTCGGGCCATCTGCTTTAGCCAGCTACTCCCTACTTTCACTTTCACCCCTCACTTTCACTCTCACTCTCACCTTCACCCTCACTCTCACCATGAAGACCATGCTCCGCCTCCTCTCTCTCGCGGCCATCGCGGCCGTTGTCTGCGCGCTCCCGGTGGCCTTGCTTGCCCAGGCTGCCGACCCCAGCGCGATCGTCTCGACCGATACCGCGGCCGGCATCGCCACGCCGTTCGTGGTGGCGCTGGCGCTCAAATATCCGGTCATCATCACGATCCTCGCCGCGGTCGGCACGCTTCGGTTTTTTTTCAAACCGGTCGTCTCGCTCATCGAGGCCTACGTGCAGTCGACGCCATCGCCCGCTGATGATGAAGCCATCGCCAAGGTCGAGGCTTCGGCACCCTGGAAGTGGTTCTGCTGGGCGCTCGACTTCTTTTGCTCGATCAAGGTCGGCCCGCAATTCACCGCCAAACCTCAGGCCTGATTTTAGTACCAACCCATCGAACGCATCCACGGATGGCTGCCCTGCTCGCATTCCTGTTGGCGCTGATGCGATCGCTGCCCGCGCTCGAACGCCTGGTCCGCCAGGCCATCGCCGCGCGGGACCAGGAGCGCGAGCAGGCAGCCGCGGCGCGGCTCGCCGCCAAGGATGCCGCGGTCGACGCCGCGATCGACTCAACACCATGAGAGCCCCGTCCTCCCTGCTCCATACCCCCTTGCGCCTTGGCGTCTGCGCCTTGCTCCTTGCTCCATGCGCCTTGCTCCTGACGGCCTGTACGACCGTCCGTCTCGACCACGCCCGGCGCCTCATGGAGCGCCCCGATTTTGCCGCCGCCCGCGCCGCCGCGCCCGAGTGGTGCCGCGATGCGCTCAAGACGATCAACCAGCTCGAATACCAGCTCGAAGCAAAATGACATCCTCCAGCTTCACTCCCGGAGAACTCGCCGCCTTCCTCGGCATCCTGGCTTTCCTCCTTGGCATCGCCCTGGCGCTCAAACGGCTGTTGCAACGCGAGCCGCCGCTGCACCGCGAATTCGCGACGGTCGAGAGCGTCCAGAAACTTGACGGCGATCTCAGCCGGATCCGCGGCGAGGTGCATGCCGGGTTCAAGGACCTGCGCGAGGAGCGCAGCCGTTCGACCGGCAACCTGCATGAGAAGATCGAGGAGTTCGACCGGAAGAACGAGACGCGCATCGCCGAGCTGCGCTGTGAACTCAAGGACGACATCCGCGGCGTACATGATCGGGTGAACGAGGTGCTGCATGCGGTCGGCCGTCTGGAGGGAAGGCACGAATGAGGACTCACCGCCAGCACCGCCTCGACCGCGTCATCGCCCGCGAACTGTTCAATTGTGGCTCCTACCTGGTGCCGGAATCGACGCTGATCGATGCCATTATGGTGCTCGGTCTGGTGCCGCGCCCGACACAGGCCGAGATCGAGGAATCGATCCGCCACCATGAGACCGAGGGCCGGCTCACCGGCGTGACGAGCGATACCGGCACGAAATGGAAACTCAGCGATGCCGGCCGCGCCTGGTGGCACGAAAATCAATGATCACTTTTTCACCCGAAATTTGCGCGGTGATGAATTCGGCGCCCCGGCAGCCGGCTCGATCCGGCTGCCGGTCATTTCTCCCGGTGCATAGCACCTGGGGTTTTGGGGTTACGAAAACCAACACGGCATGTGATGCGCCCGGCGGGGTTAGGGGTAGCCCCGCCGGGTTCTCCGGAGGCCAGGCATGAGCAAGCGGCGCGGAGATTCAAAGCTGTGGACTTTGCCGGCGCCGGTGCAGACGGAGCTCTATGCCCTGTGCAGCGGCGAGGGCGGTTATGCCGCCGGCCGGGAATGGCTGCAGCGGCAGCATGGGCTCTTGGTTCGCTCGGATGGCACCTTCTCGCGCTGGTGGGCGGCCTATCCCTTTTCGCTGCCGGCGGCCACGGATTTCGCGCAAACCTTTGAGCGCGAGCTGACGAAGCTGCCGGAGATGGAAGGCCAGGCAGACAAAATTTCCCGGCTGGGCCAGGTCGGCTTCGAGATGATGGCCTTGCGCAACCAAAATCTCGAAGGCTATGCGATGCTCAAAAAACTCCGCCTCAAGGAGGCCGAGCAAAAACTCGTCGAACGGCGGGTCGCTATTCTGGAAAAGAAAGCCGCCCAGGCGGATGCGGCGAAACAGGTGACTGACGAGCCCGATCTGACTCCGGAAGAACGCCTGCAACGGTACCGGCAAATATTCGGCGGAGGATGATCATGCGCAAGAAACTCATCATCTCGCCACGCGATATCCTGCTGCCTTACCAGCGCGCCTGGAGCGACGATCGCGCACGCTTCAAGGCCGGCCTCTGGTCCCGCCAGACCGGCAAGGATTTTTCCTCGGCCGAGGAAATCGTGCGCGACTGCCTGACCCGCGCCAAGACCACCTGGCTTATCGCGGCGCCTTCTGAACGCCAGAGCATCGAATCGCTCGCCAAGTGCCGCGAATGGAGCGAAGCCTATAAGCTGGCGATCACGGATGCCCGCATCGTCAATGAGTCGTCCAACCCCGAGGCGCTGCTCAAATCGAGCGAGATTATCTTTGCCAATGGCGCGCGGGTGGTCGCGGTGCCCGGCCGGCCTGATACCGTGCGCGGATTCTCGGCCAATGCGCTCCTTACGGAATTCGCATTCTTCGAGGATGACGACGCCACCTGGCGGGCCATCCTGCCCTCGATCACCAATCCGCTCAGGGGGGGCGAAAAGAAAATCCGGATCATCTCGACGCCCAATGGCCGGCAGGGCCGGTTTTTCAAGATCATCGACGAGAATCTGCTCAATCCCGTGCCGGGCCGGAAAATGGTCTGGAGCTGCCATAAGGTCACGATCCATGAGGCCGTGCGCCTGGGATTGCCCGTGGACATCGACCAGATCCGCGAAGGCATGGATGACGCCGAAGGGTTTGCCCAGGAATTCGAATGCGAATTTCTCGACAGCAGCAACGTGCTGCTGCCTTACGATATCATCGGCCTGGCCGAGAGTGCGGAGGCCACGGAGTTCGGCGATCCCGCATTTTGGGATGTGCGCGCGGGCAATCCGGTGGTGCTGGGCATCGATTTCGGTCGCACCAATGATCCGACGATCTGCTGGGCGCTGGAACGGATCGGCGATATTTGGTGGACGCGCGAGGTGCTGGTCCTGAAGGGCATGTCTTCACCCGCGCAGCAGACGATCCTTTCCAGCCGGATCAAACGCGCCGGCCGGGTCTGCTTCGACAACACCGGCCCCGGCATCGGCCTGGGCGATCATTTGGTGCAGGAACATGGCGAGTACGATCCGGCTGCGCATAAGTTCGGCAGGATCGAGCTCGATACGTTCACTGCGGGCTTCAAGCGGGAGATTTTCCCGAAGCTGCGGCGCGCTTTCGAGGCGCCCGTGAAACTCAGAATCCCGGTTTCAAAGGCCGTTCGTGAAGACCTCCACGAAATGCGTCAGATCGTGCGCAATGGCGAATACACCTATGCTGCTCCGCACACGGCCGAGGGTCACAGCGACCGTTGCACCGCCCTGGCATTGGCCCTGCGGGCGACAGCGGCGAGCGCCGGCCCCTTCGCCTTCCGCACCGTCCCCCTGTTTTCACCGCCGTCCACCGCGCCCGGCCCGGACGATCTGGATGAGCCATTTGCCCGCGGTCCACGCGGCCGGGAGGTCGTGTTATGAATAAAGCCCGCCAAATCGTCCAGGAAGGCCGATCTCCCCTTTGTGAGGGTGAAGACCGCGGCAGCCCCGTCTCAGGCCCACAGCGTTCGTTTGCAACGGCTTTGCAAAGGCATTCCGCCGGACCTTCATCGGCGATGCATCGCTCCAGAAACCCCATTTTGGGCACGGAGGGCCTCCGATGAGCGCTGATACCCCCGGATTTTCCCTGGCGCTGATCGCGGCCGACCGCCGGTCGCGGTTCGACCCCCTGCGCAATTTCGATCCCGCCCGGCTGACGCGGTACCTCGACAGTTTCCGGGCCGGCCGCTTGCGCGACCTCGCCCTGGTCATGGACGCCATCGAGGAGCGCGACGATGTGCTGGCCTCGGTCGCGCCCAAGGCCAAGTCCGCGGTCGCCCGGCATGGCTGGGAAATCCTCACGGTCGACACCGAGGATGAAGCCGCCGCCCGGCAGGCGCAGGAGCAAAAGGCCGTCCTGGAACAATTCTATAACAACCTGCGCGTCACGAGCGCGCTCGACCAGGACGAGTTGGGTGGCGTTTCGCTGCTGCTCCGCCAGATGATGGATGCCAAGGGCAAGCGCTATGCCGTCCATAACATTGTTTGGCAGCCGCTGGCCGGCGGCCGCTACACCGCCACCCTGTGGTTCACCCCGCTTTGGTTCTGCGAGAACTCCACCGGGCGCATGCGCTTCATCCAGGATGCCTTTGGGTACGACGGCATCCCGATGGACCCCGGCGAGTGGCTGGTGACGCGCGGCCAGGGTGTCATGATCGCCTGCGCCGTCGCCTGGATGTTCAAGCACCTGCCGCTGCGCGACTGGCTCATCTACAGCCAGCGCCATGGCATGCCGGGCATCGAGGGGGTAACCGATGCGGCCGAAGGCTCCCCGGAATGGGAGACCCTGGTGCGGGCCGTGCGCTCCGCCGCCTCGGACTTCAAATGGGTGCGCAACCGCAATTCCGAGATCAAGACGATCGATTTCTCCGCCCAGGGCGCGCTGCCTTATCCGCCGCTGGTCGAGCGGATGGACCGGGCGCTGGCCGCGCTCTGGCGCGGCGCCGACCTCTCGACCATCAGCGCCGGCTCCGGACAGGGGCAGGGGGCCAGCCTCCAGGGCAAGGAGGCCGATCTCATTGAGCAGGATGACGCCGCCTGGCTGAGTGAAATTCTCCAGCTCAAACTCGATCGGCTGGTCCTCGACAACGTCTTCGGCGAGGGCACGCCGGCCCTTGCCTATTTCCAGATCCGCTCGGCCAACCAGCAGAATATCGACCTCGATCTCAAGATCGACGACTTTGCGCTGCGCGCCGGGCATCCGGTTTCGCAGAAGCAGTTTGCCGAACGCTACCAGCGGCCGCTGCCCGACCCGGAGGATGCTCTTCTGCATGCGGCCCCGGCTGCGCCGGCGGCAGATCCGGCTTTCGCCGGCCTGCCCTCCGCTTTGGCGGCGCCGGCGGCCAATGAACGGCCGCTCGGCTCCATTGGTCGCGAGGCGGCGTTCCGCGCCCATGCCGTCGAACAGCTCTCGCGCGCCCAGGCGGCCGCGCTTTCGCCCTTGATCACCCGCCTCCGGGCGATCGCGGCGCAGCCGGATGAAGATTTCAACCGTGAGCTCGCGCGCCTCAAGGCCGATCTGCCCGATCTCTACCGCACCGTGCTATCCGATCCCGCGCTGGCCGCGGCCTTCGAGGAGATCCTCGGCGCGGCCCTGGTCTCCGGCGCGGCCGAGGCCGCCCAGGCGCATCAGCCGATCAAGACGCACAAGGGGGAACGCGCATGAAATCCGCCGAAAAAATTGGCCTCGCACCGGGCTCTTGCCGGCTTTCGCCGGCCGAGGCCTTGACGTCCGAAACGTGGAGCGAGGCTGACAAGCATGCGGAGGAACTCTCCGGCCAAGGGCCGTGGAGCCCGAAACGCCCGAGGCGTTCCGCAAGCTTCGATCATCACTATGGGCTTTGGCCCCGCTTTCTCAAGATGAAAACCATCAGTCTCTATTTCCGCCCGCTCCTCATGGCCGCCAACGAGGCCGTCACTTTCCGCTGGGTCGGAGCCGCCAATGAGCTGTCCGACGCCGGCCATTCGTGGTTTCGCCTGAGCCCTTATGGGGATTATCCGGTCAACATCGCGGAGCATGGCCGCAGGCGGCGCGTCATTCAGCGCATTGATCGCGCGGCGGCCGATGAAATGATCGCAGCCTTTAACAGCCTGGCTGGCCGCGCGGCCCGGCTGTTCCGCGGCCTGCCGGTTTATATCGGCCATCCCGATGACCCGGAATGGAAGCGGGAAAACCCCGGCATTCCGGCGCAGGCCCAGGGCCGCGTGAAAGAACTACAGGCGCGCGCCGACGGCCTCTACGGCCGCATCGCCCTCAACGCGGCCGGCGCCGCGCTCATCAGCGGCGAGGCCGCGCCCTACGACGCGCAGAGCCCCCATTGGGGCATGATCCAGATCGCGGAAGGCATTTATCGGCCGGTGAAGCTCTTCTCCATCGGCCTTACCAACCACCCGAACATTCCCGATACGGCCATCGGCCTCAATGAGGCCGCGGCCGCGGAATCCTCCGCCACCATGAAAGAACAACTGCTCAAACTCCTCGCGGCGCTCGGTCTCACCGTCGCCGCCGACGCCGATGACGCGAAAGTGACGTCGGCCGCCAACGAAGCCCTGCTCAAGGCGCAGGCGGCCCTGGCCGCCCAGGGCGAACTCACCACCGCCAAGACCCAGCTCGCCGCTGCCGCCAACGAAAAAGCCGCGCTGCAGGGTCAGCTCGTCACCGTCACGAATGAAGCCGCGACCGCGAAGACCAGGGTCACGACGCTGGAATCCCAGGTCGCCGCCGAGCGTGAGGCCCGCGCCGAGGCCGTGCTCACCCGCGCGGTCAATGAGGGCCGCATCGCCCAGGCCCAGCGGCCTGAATGGAAAAGCAAGCTCATCGCCGCGCCGGATTTCGCCTCGACGGAGGGCGAGCTCGGCAAGCTCAAAAAGACCGTCAATACGCAGAGCCGCGTCGCCGATCTGGGCGCGCGCAAGGCCGAGCAGGCCGCCTCCGCCGAGACCATCCGCGCGATTAACGATGCCGTCGCCAAAAAGCAGAAGGAGACCGGCTGCTCGCATCGCACTGCCTACCAGGCGATCCGCCAGGAGAAGCCCGAGCTGTTCGCGGCCGGCAGCGATTGAGCCGCATCCTCCCATTGATTCCGAAACTTCGCCCAAACTCAGCCAATTCCCACCATGATTACCATCATCTCCGCGATCACGATCGCGTTTTGCCTCCTCTTCGCCGGCGCCCTGCTCGTCAGTTGGGCGCGCGGCTTTCGCCGTCGGGGCCGCCTCATCCCGGCCATCAACACGCTGCCGGGCAATGTCGGCACGTCGAAACATTCCCGCCGCTACCTGGCGTCGGCCGCCGTGGCGACGCGCTACCTCCTGGCCAAACTCGGCGCCGATGCCGAGCATATCGCCGTCGTGGCCGCCACCAGCGACCAGCCCATTGGCGTTATGACCGACGAGGCCGCCGCCGCCGAAGATCCGATCAACGTCGAGCTGCTCGGCGTCACCGGTCGCACGCTGCCACTCGTCGCGGCCGGCGCCATCGCCACCGGGGCGGATGTCTACCAGACGGCCGCCGGCAAGGTCGATGTGAAGCCCACCGCCGCCGGCACCTACTGGCGCATCGGCACGGCGCTCACGGCCGCGACTGCCGACGGCGATCCCATCGAGGTCGCGACCAGCAGGCCGCGCAAGCTCATCGTCATTGCCGCGCTCGGCAATGTGAATGGCGAAATCGCCGCCCTGACCTTCACCGCGGGCGGCGCCACCGGCCCGGAAGTCGAGGCGCTCCGCGACAAGTGCGAGGAGCTGGCCGATGATGTCCGCGCCATCGCGGCCGCGTTGAACGGCGACGCCGACGTGGCGCTGGCCACCACCTAGGCCTGCCTCCGCTTCACTCCCACTCCCACGATCACTCTCACATTTGATTTCCATGAATAAAATCCACTCCTCTCCCGCGGAGCTGTTTGCTCCGCTCGGCGTTGATCTCGGCGAAGGCCGTAATCCCGCCGGCCTGATCTGCGCGGCCAATGAGTCGCGCTTCACCGCGGGCCATTATTCCGAGCCTCTCACCGCTTACACGGTGGGCTGGAAAGACCCCGAGCAGGTCGATGCGATCCTGCAGCGCCTGTTCCCCGAGGTGCCCGTCTCGCGGCGCTTCGAATTCAAGAAGGCCGACAACGCCCAGGCCTTCCTCTCCGAGCTCGACGATATCCGCCCGATCGGCTCGCCCTTCAAGCGGGTCGAATACACGGGCTCGACGGCCAACGAGAAGACGCTCAACAAGGGCCTCACGGTGCGCATCGATCACGATCAATGCGATGACCTCGAGGCCGAGAAGACGCTCACCATCGACCGGCTGCTCCAGCGCCTGGCGCGCAATGAGCTGCGCCGCGGCATCGCCCTCCTCGAGGCCAACGATACCACCGCCGGCGCCGTCTTCAGCAAGACCACCAATCCGGACGGCTTGATCCGCGCCATGCTGGTGGCCGGCGCCAACATCACGGGCATCCGGCCCAACGTGCTCGTCTACGGAGAGGCGGCCTGGGATCTGCGGCTCGACGCCTATGAAGACCCGGCCCGCGTGCAGCCAACTAACCGGGCGGACAAGACTCCGGAGGAGCTCGCCCGCTATTTCATGGTCGACCTGGTCGAGATCGTGAAAGCCCGCTACCAGTCGAGCGCCTCCGCCAAGGCGGTCATCGTGCCCACGACCGTGTACGGCTACCTAGCCATGCAGGGTATGGGCAAGGACGATCCCAGCGCGGTCAAACGCTTCACCTCGCAATCGCGAGGTGGCCAGCGCTATGGCGTCTACGTGGTCGAACACGAGAAATTCACCGATATCTCGGTCGAGCTCTATTCGAACATTGTCGCGACCGGCCTCGGCATCGTCACGCGCACCATCACCACTTCCTAGAGCGGTGATTTCTTCGAGCCTCCTGCCCTGAGCCTGTCGAAGGGCGCCGAGCGGGGGGCTCTTTAGAAACCATCCCGCCACTTTCTTCACTTTCACTCTCACTTTCACTTTTACTCTCACTTTCACCCTCACTCCCGTGTCCTGGATCGCCCTCACCGAAACCAATGTCCGCACCAAGCTCAGCGGCCCCGAACTCTCGGCGCTCAAGACGGCCGCGCTTGCCTCCGGGCAGACCGATCCGCTGCCGGACATCATCAGTCAAATCGTCAAGGAGGTGCGCGGTTATGTCGCCGCCTGCGCGCGGAACAAGCTCGGCGATGGCGCGACGATCCCCGACGAGCTCGAAGGCGCGGCCATCTCGCGCATCCGCTTCGAGCTCGCCACGCGACTGCCCATCGCCTCGCTTCTCACTGAGGACCGCCGTACCGCCAATGCCAACGCACTCTCGCTCCTGCGCGATGTGGCCGTCTGCCGCTTCCTGATTGTTCAGCCGGTCACCGCTGCCGCCGACCAGGCCGCCGGCGGCACATCGGCCGAACTCGTCAGCGAGGGGCGGGATCTCGCTGGGAGCGACCTGGCGGGAGTTTGACCATGATCATCGCCGCACCACAGCCATTCCAGGAGGCGATCGCATCGCGGATCATCCGCTCGATCCTGCCGACGGATTTTCGCACGCGGCTCTTGCGCGAGATCCCGGCTGCGCTGCGCGAACGCGCCTTCTTCTCCGCCGGCGTCACCAAGGCCGAATTTCTGCAACGCGCGAGCGCCGGCATCGACGAGTTGCTCGCCGGCAAGACCGACCGCGCCACCCAGCGTGCCGGACTCAAACAGCTCCTGCAACAGCTCGGCTATCAGCCCCATGGCGGCCATGAGGGCACGTTGCTCGATCTCAGCAGCGATGCGCGGCTCAACTTGATCCTCGATACCAATCTGGAGCTGGCCCAGGGCTACGGCCACTTCGCGGAAGGGCAGAACCCGGCGATCTTGGATCAATGGCCCGCGCAGGAATTGGTCCGCGTGGCCAACTTCGGCTCGACGCATCAACGCGATTGGGCAGAAAGGTGGGTGCAGGCCGGCGGCCAATTTTTTGGCGGCCGGATGATCGCGCTGAAGGATGACGAGGTCTGGAACCAACTGGGCAATTCCGACCTCTTCGATGACGGTCTCGATACACCATACCCGCCGTTCGCCTTCAATTCGGGGATGGACGTCCAGGACGTCGATCGCGACACGGCGATCGCCATCGGCCTCATTGATCGCGATACCCAGGTCGCGCCGCAAGATCGCGGGTTCAATGCCGACCTGCAGGCCTCGCCGGACGTGCGCGACCGCGCCCTGAAATCGGCGCTGCAAGACCTTTTCCAGGGCGCTGCAGCCTTCGATGCTGGCGGCGTGCTGCGTTGGCTGGGAGGTGCCGCATGAGCATCGGGATCTCGATCAAGCTTGCCAGCGATGACATCACGCCTTCGGCGCGGGCGCTGCAGCGCGGCCTGCAGCCGGACCGGCTCTTCCCGATCATCGGCCGCTCGGGCGTGAACACCATTCGCGAGCATTTGTTCGGGCTTAATCAGACCCGGCCCAACGCGCTCGGCGGCCCCCGCACCAATTTCTACGCCGCGGCGGCGCGCGGCACGCATTTCGACGTCGCGGCCGATGGCGCGCAGATCTCGATCAACCAGGTCGGCATCGCCCAGCGCTACTTCGGCGGAGCGATCTCCCCGCGGAAGGCGAAATATCTCACGATCCCCGCCCGCGCCGAGGCGTATGGTAAACGCGCGGGGGAATTCCCCGACCTGGTGGTCCTCTGGGGCCGGCATGGCCCTTATGCGCTGGCCCGCGCGGCGCAGAGCGCGGTCAGCTTCCGCCGCGGCCGGGACGGCCGCTACAAATTGATCAAAGGTGGCGCCCGCGGCGGGGAAGTGCTCTTTTGGCTCGTCAAATCGGCCACGCAACCACCCGACGAGACTGTGCTGCCATCCGATGAGGCGATGCGCGATCAGCTCGATCGCGATGTCGGCAGTTACGTGCAGCGCCTGCATCGGCGCGGCGCAGATACCACCGGAGGCGCATCATGAGCGATGCCTTGATCCTCGATCCCATCGTCCTCGATCAGACCGATATCGCCGCCCGCCTGGCCGCGGATGATTTCTTTGCGGACATCCCGGTCATCCTGGAGCGGAAGGGAATCACCGAAAACGACATCGAGGTCGCCCTCGGTTCGCTGAATCAACAAAGCGGCAAGGCCGGGGCCGTGGCAATCGTGCTCATGCCGTCGCTGCGGCCGGCCGGGCCGAGCGCGCCGGGACCGGAATACCGCGTGGCGCCGGCGGTACAGGTGATCGAAATGCCGCTCATCAACCTGGGCGACACCGGCACGGGCAAATTCGTCGAGCAGATCGCCGCCCGCGTGCGCCAGCTCATTCATTATTGGTCGCCGGGCCGGGGCTATGTCTTCGATTTTGCCGGGCAGGATCCCATCAACGCCCGCGAAGGCCTGCGCAGTTATGCCGTCAATTTCCTGCGCCTGGGCCAGGATGATCGAGGGCCGAAGGTCGGCAATGTGCTTATCTCACCCGACGAGGGCGTTGCGCCGGTCGAGGTCACGCTGAGCTGCCCCACCGCCGGGGCCGCGATGTGGTATACGCTCGATGGCTCTGCGCCGACCCCGTCCAACCCGGCCGCCCAGCTCTATGCCGCGCCTTTTAACGTCGCAACCGCCGCCACACTCCGCGCCGCCGCCTTCGCCGCCGGCCTCGATGCCTCGAATGTTTTCCAGGCCACGTTCACCTGATCCTCACCATCACTCCCTCCTCCTATGAATCTCGCCACCCTCCTCGAAGGCCCGGCCAACGTCACCCACCGCGGCCAGACCCTGCATTTTCGCGGCGGCCTCACGCTCACGCCGCTCGCCGAATTGTTCTCGATCGACAGCGATCTCTACGGCCCGCTCGATCAGCGCGCCTCGGATAATTCCGTCGTCATCTCCGGCACACCGGTGGGCGTGTGGACCGCGGCACAACTGGCCGTCCTCTATCGCTGGACCAATCCCGCGATCGGATCGCTGGTCACCCCGCGCTATGACGTGTCCTCCGTCACGCCGGCGACCGATGTGATCGCCCTCGTTGGCGCCGCCGCCCCGCGCACCGGCTGCCCGGTGCGATTTGCGCTTTTCCCCGGCGCCACCATCCCGGCCGGCCTCTCCGAGGCCACCCTCTACTATTGGGGCGCCGCCGGCACCCTGCACCCGACTGAGGCCGATGCTCTCGCCGCCACCAACCCGGTCGACATCACCAGCGCCGGCGCCGGCGACTTCGCGCTCATCGAGCAGGAGCCGGTGATCATCGACGCCCTGGCGGCCAACCGGCGTATCACCTTCCACAACGGCGCCATCACCGGCATGCCGCCGATCATCCATTCGGCGGTCGCCAGCATGCTCGGCGCGGCGAGCTTCGGCTGCTTCCGCAAAAACAACGCCGCCTGGAGCGATGCCAACAGCCTCTACACGGTCGCGAAGGTGGCGCTCTCCGATACGCCGCCCGATGCGGCCAACATCGTGACGCAAGATTACTCGCTAGCTTTTGGTGCCGCGCCCTGGGACAGCTTCAAGGCCCGCGGCCCGATCACCCTGACGCCGCAACTCCGCACCGAGCCGATCATCACCGACGGACTCGGCACACTCGGGCTCAGGATCGCCGGGCTGGATGTTGCGGCCATGTTTGCGCCACAGGGGTTTTCGGAGGAGCAGATGCTCGACCTGCTCGGCCTGCAGGGCGGCACGGCCGCCCGCGGCAAGAGCAAGGTCCGCGGCAACTTGGTCATCACCGGCACCGGCGTGCACAACATCGTCTACAATGCCGCGCCGCGACAGCTGCCGCAGACCTTCTCGCCCACCGGGCCACGCGCCGGCGAACTTGAGGCCCGCGGCGCGGCCGGCATCACCGGCGCGCGCTTCTATGTCGGCACCGCCGCTCCCTGATCTCCATCCTCCGACCTCTAACCTCTAACCACCGTCCTCCGTCCCAGTGTGCGCATCACCTACTCAACGACTCTCATTTGTTCCGATCAGGTCGCGCTGGGGCGCCTCGGCGCCGGCGCCAGCTGGCAGGGGCAGCCGATCATCGATGCTGCGCAGTTTTTTCGCGCGGCCGTGGCCACGGTCTACGGCCGCGGCGATGGGCCGGAGGAATTCTCGCTCCGGGTCTGGGCGTTATTCGCGACCGTGGCGGCGGCGCTGCATTTCTGCGGCACCCATCGCGCTTCGCTGCCAGTGCAGGCAGATCTCATCCTGGTCGATGAGGGCGGGACGATCCAGCTCCGGATGGCCGATGCGGTGCGCAGTGTGCGGATCGTCGAGCGCCGCGGGCTGGCGGTGCTGGTCGATTACAATTTCACGGGGAGTAAGTTTGCCTCCGAGGATGTCTCCGCGGAGCCGGATCCCACCGATCTCATGAAAGTGGGTATCTTAGATCTCACCGGGGGTGATGAGTCGAAGGCGGTGGTCTTCGATGTTCCCTTCGCCTCAAGTCCGCGCGCCGTGCATGTCACCGTGCTGGCGCCGGCCGGAGGCTTTGTCATCGGCGCGGGCGTAGATGAGTCGACCCGCACCACCGCCGGCTTCACCGCGCGCTTTGGCGCCGCCATCCCCGCCACCGGCTACAAACTCTCCTGGACTGCCATCTTATAGTGCCCTCCATGCCATGAAACGCCTCCTCATCCTCCTACTTTTACTCTCGCTTTCACTCGCGCCCCTGGCGCGCAACCAGCAGCTCGTCTCCGACCTCAATGTCCAGCGCACCATCAAATTCGGCACGCTCGCTGCCGGCACCATCACGCCGGCGCAGCTCACTGCCGACCAGAACGATTTCAACCCCACCGGCCTGGCCTCGGCCTTCGTCGTCCGCCTGAGTTCCGACGCCTCGCGAAACATCACCGGCCTGGTGCCCGGCACGGCTCCTGCAGGGCGGATGCTGATCCTTTGCAACGTCGGAGCGCAGCCGATCGTGCTGGCGGATGAGTCGGGCAGTTCGACTACCGCGAATCGATTCGCGTTTTCGGGCGACTATACCCTGGCCGCCGATACCGCCGCCTGGCTGGTCTATGATGATTCCAGCACCCGCTGGCGTCTGATCCAAACGACCAGCGCTACCTTGGCCGCCACCTACCAGCCGCTCGACGCCACGCTCACGGCGCTGGCTGGCTTTAACACCAATGGCATGCTGGCGCAGACCGCGGCCGATACCTTCGCTGGGCGCACCATCGCCGGCACGGCCGACCGGATCTCTGTCACCAATGGCGACGGCGCCGCCGGCAATCCCACGCTCGACATCGCCGCCACCTATGCCGGCCAGACGAGCATCACCACACTCGGCACGATCGGCGCAGGTACTTGGCAGGGCAGCGTGATCGGCGGTGCCTATGGCGGCACGGGCGCGGCCAACACTGGCAAGACCATCACCCTCGGCGGCAGCCTCACAACCTCGGGCGCATACGACACCACACTCACCGTCACCGGCGCCACCAACGTCACCCTGCCGACTGCAGGCACGCTCGCCACGCTCGCCAACGCGGTCCCGCTGCTGAAGCCCTACGCGCTCGCACCCACTCCCTGTCTCGTCAAGACCGGAGCTGACACCATCGCGGTCGCCGCAAACACGAAGGTGATCATCAACGGCACTATGCTCGTCACCTTCGCATCGCAGACGGCGGCGACCATCGACACCGGCTCAATCACCATCGGCACAGATTACGCGGTCTATGCCACCAATGCCGGCACCGCGGTTTTCTCCGCAAATTTCTCCGCCCCATCCGGCTATACCACCACCACCTCGCAGCTCATCGGCGGCTTCCACTATGCTCCGGGAGGTAACGCGCATACAACCCTGGGCGACGGACCAATCCTCTCGCGTGGGACGACCGATACCGCCATCGCCTCCACGGCCTTTGACTTTTCCATCGGGGGTACCTGGTACGCCAAAGCCGCCGTGCCAGCCGGCACGGCCATTCCAGCGGAGACAGTGACCGCGGATAAATGGGCGCTCTACCGACTCTCCATCATCGCAGATGGCACCATCACCGTCACCCCGGCGGCCGGCAATGTGGCCGGATATGCCGACGAGGCCTCGGCGATCACTGCCCTGCCGGCGCTGCCCGGTTCCTCGGCTGCGATGGGTTATATCACAGTGCAGACGAAGACCGGCTTCGCCTGGATCGCCGGCACTGATGCCCTGGCTGGCGGGTCGAGCGGCAATGTGGCCAATGCCACGAATTATTACCCTGAGTCGGCCTCCGGCGCGCAGATCAACGAGTACTCCATCTGGGACCTCAAATTTCGCCCGGCGTGCGCCGATCCTCGAGGGATGACTCTCATCGCCGGCGGCTTCTGGATGGATATCTATATTTGCGGCACCTCGACGGACGTCGCCGGCAGCTCCAAATATGGATCCACGATCGCAGACGGGGCGAGCCCTCCGAAGATTCCGGCAGCCTTTGGGGGTAACGGCACGACAACCTACGGCACGCTGACCTGGTTCGAGGCTTCAGAGCTCGCCGCCGCCTATGGCAAACAACTGCCGTCGTATTCAGAACTGATCGTGGCATCCTATGGGGTCACGGAGCAGACCAGCCGCAACCTGGAACCGAGCACCACGCAGTTGGACGCCCCCCGAACAAGCAAATGGGGCGTCATGCAGGCCACGGGCAACATATGGGTCTGGATGCGGGATCTCCTGTTTATCCCTCATACCACAGCCCTCACGGGGACACCTCCCGCCGATGCCGATTTCGAGACCTGGATCAATGTCTCCAAAACTCTAGGCGGGAAATCGATCACCGAGAGCCGCGGCTCTGTCTACACCTACGGCAATAATGGGATTTCTGCCGGCCTCTTCGGCGGCCCCTGGTACAACGGCTCCTACGCCGGTTCGCGCGCTTCCGACTGGGGCGCCGCGCCGTCCGCCTCGGGCAACAACATCGGGGCGCGGTTCGCCTGTGACCACCTGGTCCTGCCATGAGTGGCGCGGAAGCGCCACGGCCAAACGGACCCCCCCATGATACAGAGCACCATTGCATGCAGCAGCTCGCCATCGTCGAGCGCTACGAGGGTTTCGTTAATTACGTTTACCCTGTGCTGCTGGGTATCGCCCGCTCCCACCATATGGCCCGCGACCGCGCCATCGGCGCCGTGCTCGATCAGGTCGGACTCTTCAACGACGCCGGAAAATCCGGCATGCTCAGCAAGCTTTACGCGGCCGATGCCGGCCTGGCTTCGCTGCGGTTCTATTTGCGGTTCTTCGCCGCGCCAGGGCGCAAGCTCATCTCCCAGCACCAACACCAGACCGCGGCGATTCACCTTGCCGAGGTCGGCAAGATGCTGGGCGCTTGGATCAGGCGCGTGCAGGCCGCAAAGAGATGACCGGGATGGCGGCAACTGGAACAACGGCTCCAACGCCGGTTCGCGCGCTTCCAACTGGAACAACGCGCCGTCCAACTCGAACAACAACATCGGGGCGCGGTTCGCCTGTGACGATCCGTCAAAGCCTTCTCGACCCCGGCTGCTCACGGGCACCGGGACAGGCCATCAAGGTGGTCAGCCCGGTCGTCTCGCTTCGGCAAACACACTCAGAGGTAGGGGCGCGGAGAGTAACCTCCGGGCGAAAACCGTCAGCCCCTCATTTTTGCATCATGGGTAAACGACATCACGATCTCTTCGGCCGCATCTGCGCGATGGACAACCTGCGTGATGCCTACGCGCGCGCGGCGCGCGGTCGCAAACGCAGCGGTGGCTATCTGCGGTTCAAGGAGCAGGCAGAGGCCAACCTCTCCATCATGCAACAGGAGCTGCTGGTCGGCACCTATCGGCCCGCGCCACCGCGCGAATTCACCGTCTATGAGCCAAAACCGAGGAAGATTTCTGCCCTGATGTTCGCCGACCGCGTGGCGCAGCATGCGCTGCACAACGTGCTTGGCCCGATCTTTGAGCGCATCCTCATGGGCCGCTGCTACGCCTGCCGCCCAGGTCGCGGCACCCATGCCGGCGTGCGCGCCGTGCAGGCCGAACTCCGTCGCGCGTTGCGTGAGAGCGGCGACGTGTATTTCCTGAAAACGGATTTTCGGCAGTATTTCGCCAGCATCGACCTCGCCGTCCTCTGGCGCGAGATCGAGCGCAAGATCGCTTGTCCGGCCACGCTGGCGTTGATCGAGGTGTTCACGCCACGCACCGGCCGCGGCCTGCCCATCGGCAACCTCACCAGCCAGCTCTGGGCTAATGTCTACGGGCACATTTTCGACCGCTGGCTGGTCAGCCAGGGCGTGCGCCTCTGGCACCGCTATATGGACGACGTGGTCGTGATCGGCCCATGCTGGCGTCCGCTCGCCGCGCTGCTCAGCCGCGCCCAGCAGTTCGCGCAGGACTGCATGGGGCTCACGCTCAGCCGATGGATGGTGGCGCACTATGAGCGCGGGGTGAACTTCCTCGGCTACCGCATCTGGCCCACGCACAAGCTGCTGCGGCGCTCAAGCGTCACACGGGCGCGGCGCGCGCTGCGACACTTCGCCCGCCACGACGATGCCGCGGGCCGCCAGCGCTTCCTCGGCGCATGGCTCGGCCACGCGCGCTGGGCCGACAGCCACAATCTTCTCCGATCACTCAATCTCAGCCCTATTTTACCATGAATCAGAAGCCCGTCATCAACACCCGTGCCGACCTCGATGCCATCGCCGGCACGCCTGAGCATGCTGCTTTCGTCGCCGCGCTGAAGGGATCCCTGTTTATCGAGGTCGATACCGCCATCTACCCCGAAGGCTATGACCGCAGCCTGGCTCCGGGCGCCCCTGGCTATATCGCCCCGGTAATCCAACAGATCGAGGACGACACCGCCGCCCGCCGCTTTGGTTTCACTCGCGCCGCGCTGCTCTCCATGTGAGTGCTGAAGATATTCACCTTCACCCTCACTTTCACTCTCACTCCTCATGCCCGAGCTGCGCTATGAAATCAAGGTCGAGGGCGCCGGCCAGGCCGCCGGTGAATTCGGCCGCGTCGGCCAGGCCGCCGAAAAAGCCGGGCAGCCGCAGATCACCTTCCTCGGCAAGCTCGGCGAGGCCCAGCGCGCCCAGCAGGCTGCCGCAGACGCTGCCTCCAAGAGTCTCCGCGATGCCGGGTTGGCGGCCGGTCAGGCTAACCAGGTCATCGGCGGCCTCACGCGCGGCGGCATCGGCGGGCTGGTCACCGCCCTGCGTGGCCTCATCGGCCTGATCCGCGGCCCCTTCGCGGCCGCCATGGGCTCGATGGGCGTCGTCGCCGCCGCCATCGCCACGCCGGTCCTGGTTGCGATCAAAATCATGCGCGATAAGTTCGATGAGAACCGCCAGGCGATGGAGGACATGTGGACCGGCGCCGCGGCGCGCGCTGATCGGTATAAGCAGGCGATCGAGCAGATCGATGCCGCGGCGCAGAAGATGACCGCCGACATGCTGGCCGACCTCGACTCGATCAACGATCGCATGTCTGAGATGGAGGGCACCATGGGGCGCGCCGACGAGCGCTCCCGCACGCTCGGGCAGGCCCGGAAAGAGCAGGCCTTTGCTGAACTCGAACTCCAGCGCCAGGATGCCCTCACCAAGGCTGTCACCCCCGAGGCCCGACAGGCTATCGAGGAGCAATATGCGCAGAAAAAAACCGGCATGGAGAACGAATATGCCCGGAACGACCTCCTCAATCAGCAGCTCGATGCCAAGCGTGATATCACCAATTTTTCCCGCACGCAGGCTGAGGCGCGCGAGCGCGCCCGCGCGGCTCGGGTACAGGCGGTGCAGGCCCGGAGCGAAGCCGAGAATAAAATTGCCCTTGCCGGCGATGCCGCCCGCCTGCACGCCGAAGGTGTCGAGGAATGGAATGCGCTGCGTGCGAAGGGCGAGGCGACGCCCGCGGCCCTGGAAAAAATCCAGAAGAGAGTAGGGACTCTAAAAAATGTGGAGGATCTCCAGGAGCAGGCGCGCGAGCTCGTCCGCAAGGCCGAACTAGCTGAGGAGGCTGCCACCAAAGTCGAGGAGGGGGTCGCAAAAACCATCGCTGCGGCCCAGCAGCGGATCGACAAGGCCACATTGACCCTCGAGCAGGTGCCCATCCTGCAGAAAACTCAGCAGATCAAGGAGCAGATCCAAGCGAAGGAGCGGATCAATGCGCCGGCAGCTTCGGGGGGATCTTCTCAGATCGATGCGCTGAGAAAGCAAGCCGGCGGCATCGACTCCGAGATCGGAGCGCTGCAATCTGCGCTCTCGGCCAGTCAAGGTCGCTTCTCAATCCTCGGCGGCGGAGGCTATAATCCCGAGCGCAGCGAATATGAGAGTAATTTGCAGGCCAAGATGGATCAGCTCATCAAAACGCGCGACGTGACCAATAGTATGCTCGGCGATGCTCTCACGGTGCAGACCCGCCAGGAGCGCGACACTCAGAAAAGACTCAAGAAGGCCGAGATCGCCAACCGCAATGCCGGCCCCGGCGGCTGAGGTATTACCATGGCCATGGCTTCCACCTGGACAATCACTCGCGCCGGCGAGACTCGCTCGCTGACTGACTGGGGTATCGCATCGATCCGCCTCACGCGCCGGTCGCTTGAGGTCGACGATCTGGTCTTCTCTCTCAAGCCAGCCGACGGGCTCGCTGCGCCCAGCTTCGTCTTCGACGATGTCATCACGCTCGCCCAGGATGGGGTTACGCGCTTTGTCGGCCGCATCGGCGGCGAGACCATCGATGCGGCCGACAGTAAAGAACAATTGTCCTTCCTTGCTAAAAACCTCTGGGATGACCTGGAGACCCTGGTCTACGAGCAGAACCGCAAGATCGTCGATGAGGACTTCGCCAATCCGGCGCCCATCCCCACGACTCAGGTCGTGCTCTTCCGGCAGGAGGATTATTCGGAGGACGGCTGGCACCATGTCACCAGCTTGGGCCAGATCGCGAGCTGTCTGGCCTTCGCCGCCGCCCGTGGAGTCGGTCTCACCCCGGCGCTCGATTTCACCGGAGTGCAGCCACCCTGGTCCGAGGCACGCGATCTCTCGGTCGCCGCCGCGATCCGCCGCGCCGCGGCCTGGACGCCAGACCTGGCTACCTATATCGATTATACCACCATTCCGCCAACCGTGCATGTCGTCCGCCGCGCGACCATGTCCACTCATGAGCTCGATCTCACCGCCGGCACCCAGGTCCTTGAGCTGTCCGGGCTCCGCGCCCGGAAGGATCTCGTGCCGCTCGGAGTGGTTTTCATCTACCTTACCTCCGCGGTTAATCCGATCGACGGCCTCGCCTATACACGGGTCTCAACCTCCGGCGCCGGCGTCACCAGCGGGGCGCGGGTGATCAAGGCGACGGTTGACCTGACAAATCTAGAGAATAACACCACACCGATGACCGGCGGCGCACTCCATCTGGCCGGTGCTTACTTCGCATCGCTGCAGCAGGTGTTCTTCGACGGATCGATCACCTTGAAAGCATTTGATTGCCCTGGCGGGCTGCATCCCGGCATGAAGGTCAACCTGCTCAATGGTCGCGCCGACTGGGCGACCGCCGAGGCGATCATCCAGGAGATCAGTGAGGATCTGCTGCTCGGAGTCACCACGATCATTTTTGGCCTGCCCTCGCCCTTGTCCGGAGCTGATTTCGTTGCGCTGCGTACCGTCGCAAAAAACGCGCGCAAGGATTACCCCGGCGCGCCCGGTAGTGCCGGTGGCAGCACCGGGACCGATGGCGGCAGCGCCGGCGCGCCAGGCACTCCCGGTGGATCTAATCCAGGTGGATCTGCCGAGACCGGCCAGCAGCAGCCGGATGGCGGCTACAACCAGCAGCCGCTCGAACTCTGCGGCGGCCAGGTGATCACCGTCTTGACGCCATAGGGGGATTGACCATGGACGTCCCCAAGCTCGACGCCCGCAGGAAGGGTACCGCGACCGATCCTTGCTGTGATTGCGGAATCACCTGCAGTTTGATTTGCCAGACCAAAGGAGGCATTCCCTGCCTCTGCGGCTTTCCGGAATTGACTGCCCCCTCGACGCCTCCGCGCCGCTTTAAGCGGCGGACGATATCTGGCGTGATGGACATGGGGAAATTCCTCGATGCAGGCTGTGCTGGTTGTCCTCAGGCTAATTATGTGCACCTCCAGTGGAGCAACGTCGGGGGAACAGGTTCTTGGATCGAATATGAATTCTGGTGGTACTCAGATTTCGTCCGCTGTCGCATGACCGCGCACATGACCTACTCTGGAGGTTATTACGTGTCAGTTGTGCTGAACGATGGAGCTGGCTGGAACCCGTCGCACGAATTCGTCTGGTCTGATGGGGAGCCTGGGGGGCCAGGGTTTGATCCACCGCACGTCACCGTGATGGAATATACGTTCAGCGGAGTCCCGAGTGGGGCTTTATCCGTCAATTGCGCGGCTACCGGTGCTGGTTCTCAGGTGATATATCGGCCGGTGATACACGCGGTTCACGACTCTTGGGATGTGGTTCAGGATTACGCTCCCGGTCTATTGGAAACCCCTCCTGTCTGCGTGCCTGCGGAGACAGACAATAGCAGCCGCACTGAGGCGGACACCTGTGATTTTCCCCTCGCCGGCGGTGGCGAGCCAGGGGATTTCCCGGTAGGGGGGCCACTCGATGCATATCCTGGGCTGCTCGATGTGATCGCGCTCACGAACGCTCGGAGAGAATGGGGGGGCAGTGAAGAATGTCTACCAGGCTCTCCCCCTTATTGGTTCAAGGCCCTTGGTGGTATCGTGGAAGAACTGACGGAGGAAGACACGGAACTATCTGCCATCAATCGCATGAGCCCTGGGCTCGCTTGGTCTGACGATTGCGGAGCTCCAGATTACTGCCTGGACTGCACGGCCTTCTGGACAATGCGCGGGCCCGCGGACCTCTGCTTTGCGTTCCGGGATGCCCGCTCCAAGGCTCATTTGAGCGGACTGACCGTTGGCCTGGTTTATAATGTCACCGTGAAATTTTGGCGCCGCCCCGTCGGTGGATCAGCAGGCCAATGGGTACTTTATGGTTCTGCCGTTACCCAGATCATCGCAACGGCCGATGAACAGGATACTGACTGGGTCACGGTGCCAAATGAGGCGGGATGGGAGACTTGGGCGCGTTCCTGCTTTTCGGAGCGCGTCGTATGAATACGTGGGTCTTCACCGTCGAAAACCCCGCGTTCAAGGGGAGCACTATACCCCCGCAACAGCAGCGTATACCGCTCCCTGAGCTCGCCAGCCCTATGACCAAACTCCGCCGCCTACGCCGGGAAGTATGGGCATGGGCGCAGGCCGGCCTGCCGCGGGCCTCACGTCAGGAGCGCCAACGCCGCCTGGCGATCTGCCAAGCCTGCCAATACTATGCTCCGACCGGCAACCTTGGTCTCGGCGAATGCCGGGCTCCCGGCTGCGGCTGCACCCGAGCCAAGCTCGCCCTGGCGACTTCCCAATGCCCCCTTATTCCGCCCAAATGGGGGCCATATTATGCCCCACGCAAGACCCTTTCCGCGCCCTTGCAACCGCCCGCCAAGCCCCCTGTTTGACCCCCCGTATTTCTCAAACCTGCTGGAATTCTTCTCAAACTCCGCTGGAATTTACAGCGCGTCATCAATTCGTTGTATCTGTATCCGGACCAGTTGGAGACCCATGTCCGTGCGATTTACCGCAAATATGCCGAGATGGAGGGTACGGAAGTGCGCTACGAACTGCACAACTGCGATCAGGCCGACGTCGTCATCGTGGCGTACGGCACCACCTCGCGCATCGCGCGCTCCGCCATCGAGAAATGCCGCCGACTCGGCCTGCGCGCCGGCCTGCTCCGCCCGATCACGCTGTATCCGTTCCCGCATGCGGCGTTCGACCAGGTTATCGAACGGGCCAAGGCCGTTCTGGTCGTGGAAATGAGCATGGGGCAGATGCTGGACGACGTAAAAATCGCCGTAGCGGGCCGGCGGCCCATTACCTTCTACGGCCGCACCGGGGGAATCGTGCCGACGCCGGAGGAGATCGTGAAGCAGGTGCAGAACCTCCTCGAAAGGCCCGGCGCATGAAGATCGTCTACGAAAAGTCGCGGGGATTGACCGGCGTGCCCATGCATTACTGCCCGGGTTGCACGCACGGGATCATCCACAAACTGGTCGCGGAGACGCTGGTGGAACTCGATGTGCTGGGCCGCACGGTGGCGGTCGCCCCGGTCGGTTGCGCCGTGTTTGCGTACGAGTATTTCAACTGCGACGCGCAGGAGGCGGCCCACGGCCGAGCCCCGGCCGTCGCAACCGGCATCAAACGGGTGCATCCGGACAACATCGTGTTCACCTACCAGGGCGACGGCGACCTGGCCTCGATCGGCATGGGCGAGATCGTCCACGCCGCCATGCGCGGTGAAAACATCACCGTGGTCTTCGTGAACAACGCCATCTACGGCATGACGGGCGGACAAATGGCGCCCACGACGCTGGTCGGCCAACCGACCACCACGTCGCCCCAGGGCCGCTCCCGCCTCGGTCAGGGCGCGCCGCTGCGCGTCTGCGAGATGCTGGCGACCATCGAGGCGACGGCCTACATCGCCCGGGTCTCGGTCCACACCATTCCGCGGCTGAACGGCGCGAAACGCGCGATCAAAAAGGCGTTCCAGATGCAGCTCGAGAACAAGGGCTTCAGCCTGGTCGAGGTGCTCTCGACCTGTCCGACCAACTGGGGCCTCTCGCCGATCGAGTCCCTGCGATGGGTGGAGCAGAACATGCTCCCGGCCTATCCGCTCGGCGTGTACAAAGATGTCGAGGGAGGGACCTGACCATGGCAGAGGAACGCATCATCATCGCCGGTTTCGGCGGCCAGGGGGTCCTGATGATCGGCAAGCTGCTGGCGCACGCCGGCATGATGGAGGGGAAAAACGTCACCTGGCTGCCCGCCTACGGGCCGGAAATGCGCGGCGGCACCGCCAACTGCAACGTGATCATTTCCGACGGCATCATCGGCGCGCCCATCGTTACCGAGGCCACGTGCGTCATCGCCATGAATCTTCCGTCGCTCGACCGATTCGAGTCGTTTGTCCAGCCCGGCGGCTGGCTGCTGGCGAACAGTTCCCTCATCCCCCGCGCGCCCGTCCGCCGCGATGTGCAGGTCCTCGCCATCCCCGTGAACGACCTGGCCCAGCAGCAAGGCAGCCAGAGGGTGGCCAACGTCGTCATGCTCGGCGCCTACCTCGCGGTCACGCCGGTCGTCCGGAAGGAATCGGTCATCGCCGCGATCGAGGATGTGCTCGGGCCGGGCAAGCGGCACCTGCTCGACATCAACCTCAACGCCCTGGCCGCGGGCCTGGCTTTCCCAACCAAGGTGCACGCTTAATCATGGAAAAAATCACCCTCGAGATCCCCGCCCGGGCCTTGCATGTGGAGCACGCGCAATGCCCTCGCGGCCACAGCCTGATGGACTCCGCCATCCCCATCAACGGCTACCCCTCCATCAAGGTCGTCATCCAGTACGGCGCCATCCGTGGAAGCATCCACCTCGATCCGGTCTACGGCAGTTTCCACAACCTTTTCGACGTGGATATCCCCGAAGGCGTGGTGGTCGAGATGTTCTGTCCGACGTGCGGCGTTTCCCTGAAGATCGAGCATGAAAAATGCGACTTCTGTTTCTCACCCATGTTCGCCCTGTACCTGCCGAACGGCGGCATGCTCGAGGGCTGCCTGAAGGGCGGCTGCCACGAACACAAACTGGTGCTGGTCGACGTCCATGAACAACTGGGGGAGGTCCACGGCCATGATCAAATTCAACTGCTCATGTAGCCGCTCGAGAGGCTCAGGGCGTTGGTCCTCCGGCTTCCGGCCTCTGACCCCTGACTTCCGGCCCCTGCCCTTCCTTCATTCGCTGCCATGAGTGCCACATCACTGGGTTACCGGGACCGCATCACCACGGCGGAACAGGCCGTGCAGGCGATCCGGCCCGGCATGCGCATATTCCTGATGGGCACCTGCGCCGCGCCGCGGACGCTGCTGGCCGCACTCGTGAAACGGGCGCCGGCGTTCACGCCCCCCGTCGAGATCGCCCAACTGTTCGCACTCGGCTGCCCGGATTATCTCGCCCCCGGCATGGAACGGCATCTCCACGTCAACACGCTGTTCACGGGCGCCAACGTACGGCCGGCCGTGAACGAGGGCCGGGCGGACTACACCCCGTGTTTCCTGTCGGAGGTCGCGGGCTTGTTCCGCAACGGCCAGCTGCCGCTCGACGCCGCGCTGGTCCAACTCAGCCCGCCGGATGCGCACGGTTTTTGCAGCTTCGGCACCGAGGTCGGACTGACCAA
The DNA here is from genome assembly GCA_028688225.1 of Opitutaceae bacterium. GTDB lineage: Bacteria > Verrucomicrobiota > Verrucomicrobiia > Opitutales > Opitutaceae > Fen-1467. The sequence continues at coordinate 92,275 of JAQTYQ010000006.1, forward strand.
GGGTCCGGCCGAGTGCGCCCCGATCATCATCGCCGAGGTGAACGACCGCATGCCGCGCACGCTCGGCAACAGTTTCATCCATGTGTCCCGGCTGACCCACATCGTCCCCGTCTCCTATCCTCTGATCGAGATCAACCAAGGCGACGGCAGCGACGAGGAGCGCGGGATCGCGCGGCACTGTGCCAGCTTGATCGAAGACGGCGCCACGCTGCAGATGGGCATCGGCGGCGTCCCGGAGGTCGTCCTGAGCCTGCTGGGCGACCGGCGGGACCTCGGCATCCACAGCGAGATGCTGTCCGACGGCCTGATCGATCTGGTCGAGCGCGGCGTCATCACCGGCGCCCGCAAGACACTGCACCCCGGCAAGATCATCGCCGGGTTCCTGATGGGGACCCAGCGCCTCTATGATTTCGTCGACAACAATCCGCTGCTCGAATTCCATCCGACGGAATACACCAACGATCCGTTCCGCATCGCGCAGAACGACCGCATGGTGGCGATCAACTCGGCCATCGAGGTTGACCTGACCGGCCAGGTGTGCGCCGACTCGATCGGCCCTCGGATCTACAGCGGTGTCGGCGGGCAGGTTGATTTCGTTTACGGCGCCAGCCGCTCCAAGGGCGGCAAGCCCATCATCGCCCTGCCCAGCACGGCCGTCTGCAAAGGGCAGCCGATGAGCCGGATCGTCCCGATGCTGAAGCAAGGGGCGGGCGTGGTGACCACGCGCAACCATGTCCGCTACGTCGTCACCGAGCACGGCATCGCCTACCTCTACGGCAAATCCCTCCGCGAGCGGGCCCGGGCCCTGATCGCGGTGGCCGCCCCCCAATTCCGCGACGAGCTGGAAAAAGCGGCGCGCGAACTGCGGTATCTGTGAAGGCACGGGATGGTGCTGGGGTGCAATGAGGACAAGATCTCTCATCTTCGCCGTGCGCTGCGCACCCGGTGGAGACGTTCCGTGAAGCCGCCCTCCATCTCGAAGGCCGCGGCTTGCGTCGCCAACTGGCGGTCCAGCAGCGCCGTGGCCACGGCGATCAGCGTCAGGGCGGCGTTAGCTGCAATTTCAGAAAAGGCGGGAGGCTTAATGGACGGGGTGGACATTGTGAACGTGCCGTGAGCCTCGCGCGGTCCACTTTGTCTACTCCTTTCGCGCACCTCCTTTACCCACCGTGCCACGGCCTCAGCGGTGTTGCAGCGTCGGTCGATGAGCTCCTGACGCCGGGGATCTTCTTGGCGCCATTGCGTCAGTCTGCGCTGCCGGAGGAAGTCCTCATAATCTAGACGCAACTCCTCCAGGCTGGCGCACGCAACATTGGTGAGCTTGAGCTCCATCTTTTTGGAGGTGCCAGAAGCTTTGCCGCCTTCGGCGATGTTTTGCCCGCCACTACGGGCAACTTGCACCATCTGGTCGTGCGGACGGCTGCGTCGGTCGACTTACCGATCACAGAACCTGAAGGTCACGTCATAGATCAACTGGGCCACCTGAAAACTCTTCAAGTGCCGGTAGCCGCCGTGCAGCGGAATAAGTCCAGCGGCAACGCCGATGCCGCCGCGACTTTGGCGAGGTTCGGCGAGCCCTCCTACATCAAACACTGTGCATGGCTTGGAGCCTGTCGCTTACCGCCTAAAATTTACCGTTTTGCCCCTAGCTCTTGGCCCTGAGCGTAATTCTGAGAATCTCGCCCGGCCGCCAGAGGCGCATGCGCGGACCCCACGTGCCGGTGCCGCGGCCGACGATCACCGGCATGCCGTCGATCTCGTAGCGCCCGCCAAGCAACGGATAGAACAGCCGGACCAGATGGTTGAACGGCCAGATCTGGCCGTTGTGGGTGTGCCCCGAAAGCATGAGCCCGGCGCCGCCGGCGGCGGCAGTGCCGGCCTGCAGGGGGGAGTGCGACAGCAGGATGACGGCGCCCGACGGACGGTCCGCCGGCTCCGCCGCACCGACACGAGCCAGCCCCGCCGATGCGGCGCGGGCCAGCGCCTTTTCGATCGCCCGGTCGGGGTGACCGAACTGCCGGCGGGCGCTGAGGTCGTCCACGCCCGCCAGCACGAGGCCGGGCGCGACCTGGGCCGCATGGTCCCGCAGCACCGTGTAGCCCGCCGCCTGCAGCAAATCCACACTACGGTCGAGGCCCGTGTAATACTCGTGGTTGCCGGTAACCGCCCATACCCCCAAGGGCGCCTGCAGGGTCTTGAGCACGGGCAGCAGCGGCTCCAGCCGCCCCACCTCGCTGTCGACGAGGTCGCCGACGACCACGATGATGTCGGGCTTCAATCCGTTCACCTGGGCGATCAGACGGGTCATCCAGTGCGCCCCGATCAGCGTACCCAGATGCAGGTCCGAAACCGCCACCAGCACCAGGCCGTCGCGCTCCCGCGGCAGACCGGCCAGCTTCACCTCATAATCCCGGACCACAGGCGGTCGCAGACCCTGCACCAGCGCCAGGGCAGCCAGCACCAGCGCCGTGACCGCAGCCCAGCCGCGGATGACTGGAACCAGCCGGGGCAGCAGCCAACCGCCCAGCGTGATCGCATCCGCGAGCACGAGGATCGAGAGCAGCAGGAACAGGACGCCGACCCAGTTGGCGGCGATGAATTCCAGCGGCTCCCCCGCTGTCGCCAGCCCACGCGCGTTGAGAAGCCTGGCCACGGGATAACTCGCCCAAAATCCCACGGCCAGCCAGACCAGCATCCGCCGGGAGAGGTGGGCCGCCACCCACGGCACCGATGCCAGCCGCCAGAAGACATAACCGTGCATGGCCGTCCACACGGCGAAAATGACCGCGATGAAGAGGACGATTCTGGGAGGGCTCATGGATTTGCGCCGCCCATTCCATCATCAAGCGGCAAGAAGCCGCAAAGATATTTCCTCGTTCCGGCGTGGCACCGGGACTGGTACAGTCTGCCTGTCATCGCGCGCCCGGCATCGCCGGGCAGCCTGTCCTCCATAGCCTCGGCGAAGGAGGATGGCGATCCAGCCCCGCCGCTGCGGCGGGGTTCAGCCAGCCTTCGCCAAGGCTCCGGCTCGGTCCGTCCGGCAACAGCAGTCGCGCCGAAGCTCGCAAGAGCGAAGGCGGACTGGATTGCTTCGTCGCTCTGCTCGTCAGCAGAGCTCCCCGCAATGACAAACTGTACCACTACTTGTGGCACGCGGCGTTGACTTGCCTCCATCTTCGGCGAACGTTGCACGATTCCAAGCGCAGCCCCCGGCGCCCCATTCACCTGCCGCCCCCCCAACGACTCTCCTCCATGAGCGAACCCGCGCCCGCCCCCCAGACCGCCGCCCAATTGATCGTCGGCTACTTCAGGGACTTCGGGGTGCTGCGGGAGACAGGCCGTGAATACTGGGGCATCCAGATCATCAACTTCCTGGACTGCACGTTCTACTTCGCGATGCTGACGATCGTGACGCTCTTCCTTTCGACGGATCTGGGCGTCAGCGACGAGCATGCCGGCTATGCGGTGGCGTTTTTCACCTCGGCCGTCACCCTCCTGCTCACCTTTTCCGGCGTCATGACCGACTGGCTTGGCATCCGCACGTCGCTGCGGGTCACCATGGGCTCGATGCTGGTGCTGCGCGCGGCGATGGTGTTCGTCGGACTCACCCCCGCGCTGCCCCACCGCGGCTGGATCGCCACGGCCCTGCTCGTGCTCATGGCCCCGTTCATGGCCGGCATCCAGACCATCTTCCAGGCCGCCACCCAGCGGTATACGGCGCAGCGCGCGCGCAGCGCCGGCTTCAATCTCTGGTACCTCTTCATGAACATCGGCGCGGCGACAGGCGGCGCGGCGGTCGACATCGTGCGTCTCAAGCTGAAGGTCGCCAACGTCCACATTTTCACGATGGGCGTCGCGACGGCGGTGCTTTGCCTGGTCTTCGGCGAACTCATGGTGCGGCGGGAAAAACAGTTGCGCGGAGCCGGGGAGGAGCCCGAGCCCGTCAGCAACGGCACGGGAAAAAGATCCCCGTGGCGGATCTTTGTGGAGGTCGTTTCCGAGCGGGCGTTCTTCCGCCTGCTGGTGTTGATCGCGCTCATCCTCGGCGTCCGGGCCGTCTACACCTACCTCTACCTGCTCATGCCAAAGTACTGGGAGCGCACCATCGGCCCCGACGCGGCGATCGGGGTGCTGAACATGATCAATCCCATCGGGATCGTGGTGGGGATCATCCTCTTCATCCCGTTTGCCAACCGGTTCAAGGTCTTCGACCTGCTGGTGTACGGGGCGATGGTCTCGGCGTTTGCGCTCTTCCCGATGGCCCTGCCGTGGCAGGTTTACGGAGGAGACATCGCCCGTTCCCATTACATCATGGCTATCCTCTGCATGGTCATCGTCACCATCGGCGAGGTCCTCTGGTCGCCCAAGCTCAACGAGTACACCGCCGCGATCGCCCCGAAGGGCCAGGAGGGCACCTACCTCGGACTGTCGATGATCCCCTGGTTCCTCGCCAAGACCCTGGTCAGCGCGTTTTCCGGACACATGCTCACGCGCTGGTCGCCGGAACGGGTCATGGTGAACGGGGCCGAGGTGCCGCTGAAACAGGCGCTGGAGCAGAACCAGGTGCCTTACTGGCAGAGCCCGGCGGCGATGTGGCTGCTCTTGGGCGCCTATGCCATGGTCGGCTGCATCATCGCCGTGCTCCTGCGCAACTGGCTGACCCGGGGCGCACACTGGAAGCCCGCGCCGGCCGCGGCATAGATTCCGTGTTCACCGCGGAGCTTTGGCCCGCGCTTTGCTGTCGAGGCGCGCAGGCGACAGCGGTTTAAGGAATTATGTAGCGGGGTGTCGCTGACCCCGGTCTGCTTGGTCGCGAGGCAAAAAAAGTCACCGTGGCCACCGGCCACGGCTACAGCATTTCAGAAAACGCTCTATTGCGCTGCGCTACGGCGCACACGGCGTCACTTCACTGTGTGACTGTCAATCGGGGCCGCTTTTCCCCGGCTCCCACTCCATCCGCACCACCACCCCATCTGCGTCGTTGGCGTACCGGAGGAGCACGGTGTCGCCATCGACCTGTGAAGTGACGGGGACCGGCACGCCCAGGACGGTGAATACCTTGACGTCCTGGGGGTGGCGTTGACCAGCCCAGACCCGGGCCACCCCTTCCGTCTGGGCGGGAGCCTGGACCAGAAAGGAGGTTTTGTGCGTCCCCTCGTAGTAAGCACGCAGGCGGCCCGACACCGCGAGGACGCGGGGAGTTCCCGATGTCTGATTCGCATCGGCCAGGAAGGCGCATTCGTGAGGAGGAATGACAGGGCGATCCAAGACCGCCAGCGTCGGGCTCAGCAGATCGACGAAACGGCCCGGCGCCGTATAGGATCCATCCAGGGTGCGGATGGCGGTGTACGGGCCCCGGTGGACGAGGTAGTATGGTTGCTCCCGGTAAGTTCCTCCCGCTTTCTCGAGAGCGTACCTGGCCAGCGCCCGCACCCAAGCCGGGCCTTGTTTGGACGATTTGAGATAACCGGGGGCAACACCGACGAAAATCGCCCGTCCTTTGCCCACCCCGGCCTCCCAAGCGGCCGGCAGCGCCTCGCCCGCGACGCGATATAGCGGAGTCGCACCAGTCGGCGGGGCATACAAGGTGACCGGATAGCGGTGCACGATTTGTTCCGCGGCTTCCTCCGTTTGCCGGATGGGAATCTCGCGACGATACTGCTCTTCACCCGGCGACGGGCCCAGCGGGATGCGCAGGGAAGACAGCGTGGAAGCAAAGACGGAGGTCGTGGCTTCGAGGGCGATTTCTTTGCCGGGATCGGAGAGCACCCGCGCGTCGCGGATGGGCAGGCCCATTTGCGCGAACAGCTCTTCGAGCGGTGAAGCTTGTCCTGCGTGTTTCCACCAGGCCTCGGTAACCGCGTTGTAAGCGTCCGTGCCGCCAAAGCACACCAGCGCTCCGCCCCGCCGCGTCCAGTCCGCCAGCGCCCGGTTGAGTGACGCATCGGCCGGCTTGAGAAAATCGTAGGAGACGAGCAGACATTTGATTCCGTCAAGATAACCGGGTTCGGCCGCACGATCCAACGAGAGCACTTCGACCGGCACCCCCTGTTGCACCAACGGCAAGGAGAGGCCGTAGAAGCCGTCAAAATCGCTGGGCGATGGTTCGGCACGCTGCCAGCCCATCGAGTCGGCAATAAAGGTCCCGATCCCCCGGCTGCCGACCTCCATCCGCCCATCCGGGTAGCGCCACAGTTCGCTCAAGGCGCCGACCACCGTGTTGATCAAGGTTTCGTATTCCTTCGGGATGTGCCCGTAAAGCCGGTTCGGCCAGATGAGCGGCTGATACGTATCAATCTGCGGCAGCATCAGCGCGGCCAGTAAATTGTCGCCATAGCGGCGCTTGTAGAAATCCAGGGACATGGCGGGACTGTCACCCCATGGATCCATCATGAACCACAGGCGCTTGCCCGTTCCCCGCACCAGGTGATAAAAGGACGAGTACTCCAAGAAGCTCACATCGAACGGGTCGTTCCAGACCTCGGCGACCACCTCCTGCAAGGCTGGCATCGATACAAGGCGGTGATGGGGCGTGACCATCCTGATCTGGTAGTAATTGATCGGACTATGCATCGCGATCATGCGGACGGCGGAGGGCTGGCGTTGCCGCACATCTTCCAGGATGCTCTCCACCAACCGCCGCAGCATAAAGGCCTTAAGTTGCTCGGATTGGTAACGTGTATCGACGCTGAGGTGCGGTGGCTGCCACGCCGTACCGTACTTGGCCCGCCACTCCTGCTTGAAGGCCTCGGAGTAGCCGGCTTGGGCCCAGATTTCAGGCTCGTCAAAGCAAAACCCCTGCGCACCGGCGGCCAGCGGCCACCCGTAATATTGCTTTGCCAGTTCAATCCGCGCCTGGGTCGGAATCTTGTAATAGTCGAACGCTTCAACCGTGGTGCCTTCGCCATGCTTCTTCACCATCATGGCCTTGTACTCCGGCGTAATGGGGCCCACCGCCAAGTCGACCGGCTTGCCGTCGCGCATGGCATCCATCACCACCAGTGGCCGCCCATCTCGGTCGGTCTGGTTATCTGCCGTTACGTCGCGGGCCGCCCACGCGCCATAGCGACTGTGGAGGAAGGTTTGCACGCCAAAGCCCTTTTCGGCCCAGGTTGAGTAGATGCTCGGGTCGGGCGAGGTGCTCCCGTTGTACAGTTGCACCGCGTCGGTCGGCATGGCCATGGCCGCATCGTATGGCTGAGAAAAGAAAAAGGCGGTGTGTGGGACCGTCGGGCGCGGGACAAGGTTGGCGCGTTCACCCGATGACAGGCCCATCATGGCTTCGACCGCATCGCTCAAGCCGTCGCCATTGCGATCCGGCAGCCACAAAACAAGCCGGACCTCGCGAACCGCGATGGGACCGCCCGTCGCGTCGAACCGAAACCGGAGTTCGCCTCCCAGCGGCTGATCCGCCGCCATCGTGATCCGGACCGAATCGCTGTCGCCCGCCTTCTCTTCGCGGCTGGAAAGCGTCTTCCCTTCCGGGTTGGTCACGCTGACGACCGGGGAGCCTTTGGCCTTGAAGGCCAGTTCACAACGCGCCGCCGCCGGGGAAATCACCACGCGGTAGGTCCAACTCTTGCCCGCCGCCGCCAGTCGCGCCCCGTTGTCCACCGAAGTGCCGGAATCGTCGGTCACGGCCCCGGTTTCCGCCGGCGTGCCGGGGAGCAAGAACACCGTGTGCTGAATGTCTCCGCGCATCGGCACGGTAAACCACAGGCAACTCATCACCATCAGCCGACTCGGGGTGGTTGTCAGGAGTTTTTTTATGTTCATCTCCCCGTCGGTTTAAGGAAATCGATTTCTCCTTGTGAATTAACCCTAGGTCCTCTGGCCGGCTGCAGAGGCCCTCAGCTCGGGTCCTGGCTTGGGTTCATCCCGCTATTCTCATTGGGACGGCACATCGTCAGTCTGATCGATGTTATTTGCAACCGCCACCTTGCCCTTGGATTTGTTAACAATCCTGAGCGGACCATAGAATTCGTTGCCCATGATCGTGGCGGCGATGACATCCGGTTCCAGAACGACTTGGTCCGGGGCCCACGGCCCGCGCCCAGAACCGGGGTGGTCGATGAACGTGCGTTCGCTGTTCATGAACACGGAGTCTCCGATGTTGATGCGTCCGCTCGAGACATGGATCAGCGGCTTACCCGGAAATGCGCTCAGCGCGTAGAAGTGACAATTGCTGAAGGAAACGCGGGAGCGTCCCGCGTCGATTTCCGCGAGAGCTGCGTTGCCGGTGCCCTCCGGCATGCGACCGAAGAAGCCGCAGGCCGTAAAACGAACCGGACCGGAGTTGGTCGGGCGGACGACGAGGCTGCCGAAGATCTGGCAGTTTGCGAAACTTAGACCGGCGTGCGACTGCGAGTCTTCGACGAGAATGGCCGTATCGCACATGTCAGCCCCGCCCCCGGTGATCATCACGTTGCCTGTCGGCAGATTTGTGAATTTCGAGTCCTGGCTAGGCGTTGTCCTGCTGACTCCCGACGGACTGCTTTTGGTAAAGCGAAAGCCCACCTTGTAGATCGCCGCGAAACAATCGCGCACCAGCTGCCAGTCGGTGCGGCCAAAAATGAATCCCTCGCCGTTCTCAAGAACGAACTTCGTCAAGGGGCTTTCGAGGGTCCAGTGCCAGAAGGGAGCCAGGTGCACGTTCTCGAGCCGGGCGATATCCATGCACCGATCGATGTAGACGCCGCGATATAACGCGTCCGCGTAGAGGTTGCAGATGTAAGGGCGCATGGTCTCGAAACTGCCGAAGTCCACCGCCTGGTACGGGTTGACCATGAACACGTCGATGATCGAGGGATTCTCTGTCCCGCCGGGCCCCGTGGCTACGGTCCAGGGGTAGCTTACGGGCGGATTGGTTTTGGTTTGCTCGGGATAGAAGATGACCATCCCTTTAAGGGTGGCGTTCGACTTCAAGGTAATGAATGGCGTGCCGTCAGCCTTACCGGCTTCGTCGACGGCAAGCAGGATGCTGCCAGTCAACGGCTCACCCGGTGCGCCCACCTTCATCTCCGCCACGTTCCCGATGCTGGCGGGTGCCCGCCAGGTTCCCTCCAGTGTCACCGATTCGGGAATCACCAGGTGGGTTTTGATCAGGTATTTGCCGGCCGGTACCTCAACGATCCCCCCGCCCTTGCGGGCGCGCTCGTCCATGGCCTTTTGGAACGCTGCCGTATCATCGGCCTTCGCGTCACCCTTGGCGCCGAAATATCGGACATCAAAGCTGAGTGTCTTTTCCTCTGGTAGTACACCGTCACCCTTTAGATTCCCGATACCAAAAGTTAAGGCGATCATGGTAACCATGCCCCATACTGTGAATCGTCCTACAGCTTGATTCATGATAAATCTCCTTGAACAGTATTCGGTTATGACAAGGCCACATCAGCGGCCACTTTTTGATTCATTCAAGACTATTGCGAGTTCTGCGTTCACTATGAGATTGGAAGTTGGATGCAATCCCGCTGCGGAACGAATACAGGAACAGAGTGGGGGCATGTCGCGAGCATAAAACCCTGGTCATGGTCGGCTGTGATCTTTCGCATGCTTAAGAGTTGAGCGGCTTCAATGGCACGCCTCAAGCACCGGCCATTGCAACCAGAATGCCCCCTGGCTCCATGGGCGAAGGCAGGCTCTACGGAATTCACGCCAGATTAGCGACCCGATCAATCTCCGCCCGTTTGCAAGCGGACCTCGACAGCGAAAAAATACCGCGGCTCCAATAAATTTTGGCATCCTGCCGGCCGCTGTGTCCTTGCTGCGTGCTCCTTGTGCCTTCGCGGCGTGGTTCCGCGGTGAAGTCCGCTGCGAGGCGGGAGTCGATGAGTTTTCTGTCAAAATGGATGGGCTCCTTCACCACGGCGATCCAGCGGCGTATCGTGGGGTCAAAGACAATCAAGCGCATCATCCCATGAACCTCCCTGCAGAGCATCTGGCAGCCATCTGGGGCGAGTTACCCATCGTAGCCGAGCTGGTGATCTTCCTCACGGTGGCGGTCATCGTCGCGATCATCGTCTGGCCGCACTACCGGCGCCTGCGGCAACGGCGCCGGTGGCAAAAGTTTCCGCCCCCACCCGTCCGGGAGGAGCTCAAGGCCCCCGCTCTGCTGGCCAGCAGAGTGCGCCTCCCCCGGCGCACCGCCGGCAGCCGGCTGCCGGAGCGTTGAAGGCTCAGGGGGACACGGAGAACCGGCCGCCACACTACGACGTCTTTTGCCTGGCCTTGGTCAGCCGGTACCAGTCTTCCACCTTTTTCCGGGCCCACGGGGTTTTTCTCAGGAACTCCAGGCTGGAGTTGACGCTGGGCTTGTGGGTAAAGCACCGGATGTGGATCGTCCTCCCCATTTCCTCCCAGCCGTAGTGTTCCACCAGCTGGTGCAGCATCATCGCCAGCGTGATGCCATGCAGCGGATCCTTGGATTGCGGGAGTGTCATGCGCAGAGTCCTGCCGGAAAGGCAACCGCCCCTGAGGCCGGTCTCCGCCTGGCAGAACTGACCAGGAGTGGCGCGTCGCCGGGAGAATTAGTCAAGGGTCAAGCCATGGCCCCGGCGGCCCGGCTATCGCCCCACAGCTTCCGCTGCAGCTCGACGAACCGGCTGACAATCGCCCCCTGATAGGGATGCCGCCCGTTCGCCACGCGCTGGTGTGCACCCACCCATACTTCGCGGATCGCCCGGCGTTCGAGCGAAAACACGACGTGGTCGAGCAGCGTGTCGGGCTCCGCGCCGGCAATCGACGGGTCGTAAAGGTTGACCGTGAAAAAATCCGCCGGGCGGCCGACCTCCAGCGCGCCGCTGGGCGCGCCGAGGCTGCGCGCGCCCGCCGTGGTCGCGACCTGCAGGAGCAGCCCCGCCAGTCCGGCGGCAGGCCCGCCGGGCCGGTGCAGCGCGTCCGCGAACAGGCGGGCGTCCTCCAGCAGATTGATCCGCCCCTGGCGGTCGGTGCCGAGCGCCAGTGCCGCCCCGGCGGCCAGCAGCTTGTCGGCAGGCGCCGCGCCGCCCCGGCCGGGCTCCGCGTTCGGACACGCGCACACCGTCGCCCGCGCCACTCCGAGGAGCCGCACCTCATCGTCGGTGAGGTGGCGGGCATGCACCGCCGTGAACCGCTTGTCGAGCAGGCCCAGCTCCGCCAGCAACGCGACCGGCGTGCGGCCATGTTCGGCGACGCAGGCCTCATTGTCGGCCGGCTGTGCGGACACCGGGACATGCAGCCGCAGCCGCTGCGCGTGGGCATAGGCGGCCACGGTCTTCAGGTAGTCGAGGGGCATCGAATGCAGGCTGTGAAGGGCCACCCCCACCCACGCGTCGTCTCCGGGATGGTTGCGCGCGACAAATTCCCGCAGTGCGTCCACCTCGCGCAGATACTGCTCCGCCACCGGCGTGAGACTGCGGGCCTGGCCGGGGTCGGGCGGCTGGCGGAAACCGGCGCAGGCGACCTTGAACAGCGCGACGCGGAGACCGCAGTCACGCGCCGCGCGGAGGATCTCGTGGCTGAGGAAATTCGGTTCGGACCACGACGTGCCGTCCGGCTGGTGGTGCAGGAGGTGAAACTCGCCCACGCACGTGATGCCGGAGAGCAGCATCTCCATGAACGCCATCCGCGCCGCGTCGTAAAGGTCCGCGACGGCAAGACGCCCGGCGGCAAGCACCAATGGATCATGTCCGGCCTGGGTCCGCTGGCGTCCGCGGAGCACCCGCTGCCAGGCCTGCGAATGACCGTTGACGAGCCCCGGCAGGGCCGCCTGCCCCGCGAGGCGTTTCGCCACAGCGAGGTCCGCCGGCTCGCGCGAGAAACGCGTGATGCGGCCCAAGGTGTCGGCAAAGAACGCGAGGCCGGATTCGAATTTATCGCCGGTGTAAACACAGTCGGGCAGCCAGCCGGTTTCCCGCGCCGCCGGCGGCGCGCCGGCCTTCGGAGCGGCAGGGACGACGCCGATGCTGGGTTCACGGACGTTCATGGGTGGGCGGTTGATGCCAGCACAAACGATCCGCCTCCCGGGTCAACCCATCGTCGGAGGGGGACAGGAAAAAAGAGCCAGCCACGGGGCTACTTTTCCAGCCAATCGGGCTCTGCGGGTGCGGGCGATGGCGAGGGCGCGGGACGGGATGGCTTGGCCTTTGTGGCGGATGTCATGGACGGCGATGATGCGACGGCCTTCCATGAACAACCAGAGCACCCGGGTGTTGAGTTTCCCCACGTGGCGGAGCTCGAAGAGGCTGTCTGTGAATGCCTCATCGATTTTGGCGTAAACTGGTCAGGCCGCCAGGGCCACGTTGAGCCCTTCCAAGAGCGGGTGCAGCCGGTCGCCGAAAAGCTGGGTCAGGCCGCCGGGATCGGAAGACTGAAATGGCTGGTGGTGCCCTTGCCGTCCTGGCTCTCGAGGCGGAACTCACCCCCGAGATGCCGCACGAGCTTGCGTACAAGCGCCAGTCCGAGACCGAGTCCGGGCTGCCCCGACTCCTCACGGCCAGGCGACCGCAACGTCCCCACCTGCGCCAGTTGCTCCGGCGTCATGCCGCGGCCGGTGTCGGTCACGGAGAAATTCAACCGGTTGCCCTCCTCCCACGCCCGCACGTGGACCTTGCTCTCCCGGCGGGAAAAGCTGAGGGCGTTGTCGACCAGTTCCTCGGCGAGGATCGCCAGATCCGCCGGGTCGGCCTCGATTTTGGCGCTGGTGAGATCCACCATCACATCGGCGGGGCGCTGGTGACGCTCGGCGGCCGCCTTGATCCCGGTGGACAAGGCCGCCAGGATGGTCTTTTCGCCCAGCAGGGCGCTGGGGCGCGCGATCTTGGCGGTGTCCAGTTCGAGGATGAGCAGATAGTTGCGCAGGGTCCGGTGGAGCCGGCGGCCGGCCAGGCGGATGTCGCGCAGATCCTGCCGGATCTCCTCCTTGCTGACAATGTCGAGCTGGTTTTCCAGCACTTCGGTGAGGCCCAGGATGCCGGCCAGCGGTGTAAAAAGCTCCCGCGGCAGGTTCGCGTGCAGACTGGCCTGCAATCGTTCGAGCACGCGATCGTCGACGCGGCGGCTGATGGCCGCCCGCTGCAGGCGGGCCGCGATGCAATTGAGCAGATCGGTCAGCGAGAAAGGCTTCAGCAGCAGGTCGTCCGCCCCGAGATCCATGGCCGCCCGGGGGCTGCCGTGGGCCAGCTTGCCGGTCATGAGGACGAATTGACGGTCGGCCAATTCCGGATCCGCCCGCATTTCCTGCAACAGCCGGGGACCGTCCTTGCCGGGCATCTGGATGTCGCAGAGAATGAGATCGGGCAGGTGGGCCCGGGCGAGGTTCCAACCGGCGGTGGCATCGGAGGCGCTCAGCGCGCGGTAGCCGCTTTTCTCAACGCTTAAGGCCAGGGTCGCAACCAGCTGCACATCGTCATCAATGATGAGGATGGTCTTGAGGCCGGCGGCGGGATTGGAGGAAGTATCTGGAGGTGGCATGGGGGACCGACCGGCGGTTTGGGGTGGCCTGAGATTCCCCTAATTTATTAGGCGATGGACGAGGAAAGACAAGACCGGACCCGCTGGGGTAGTGACCTTATATGTCCCCCGCCGGAGGCGTCTGCTTTTCCAACCACGAGGATGCGCAGTGCCCTTTTCGCATCGGCCGGATGGCTCGTGCCGAACGCCCCTCCCCTGCCGGCCGGGCCGCTCAGTCGCCGGACCGCTTGCGACGGGTAAACAGCAGCAGCACCGCGCCGAACAGCGCGAAGACCGCGCCCCAGAGCAGGTTCACGTTCTGGCCGAGCGAATGCCGGGCATAGATGGCCGGATCGGACGTGAAGCCGAAGACGACGAGGACGAGGCCGAGGATGAGAAAGAGCAGGCCGAGCGGGATGCGAACGTCGAGATGCATGGCGGCAGGGAGTAAGGTGTAAGGGTTAAGGGTTAGCGGCCTGTTCAGAAGCGGGACCGATACGTCCTCGGACCCGGTTTGGTTTGCCCGCGTCCGCGAAGCGGGCGCGGGGCAAGGCGCCGGCAACCGTCTCCGTAAACGCTGCTGCATCTTCCATCCATAAGCCTCCGTTGGGTCCTGAAGTGGCGCCTTGCTTACCAGAAGAGGATGTTGAGCAGGAGGGCCGCCGCGAGCACGAACCCGCCGAGGATCGCCGGGCGCGCGTACCACTTCGTGCCCTCGTCGCGGATCTTTTCCGTGAGCGAGTAAACCAGGCCCCGGAGCTGGTCATCGGTCTTGTTCGGGCTGGTGGCCAGCGAGATGGCAATGGTGCCGAGCAAGCAGCCGAAAAAGGCGAAGATGGCCATCCAGAAGTTCTGCGCCATCGAGCTGGAGAAGAACCAGTGCGCGCCCATCCAGCCACCCTTGATCCCGGCGGTCTCGCCGACCGGCAGGGTCAGGCCGTGGAAGACGGCGGCGGAGAGCGTGCCGAGCAGCAGGCCGAAGAACGCGCCATGGCCCGTGGCGCGCCGCCAGAACATGCCGAGCAGGAAGATCGCGAAGAGCGGCGCGTTGACGAAGCCGAACACGAGCTGGAGCATGTCCATGATGTTGTTGAACTGCCGGGCCGTGTAGGCGCAGGCCACGCTGAGGAGCAGTCCGGCCACCGTGGTAATCCGGCCCACCTGCACGAGGTGGGCGTCGCTGGAATTTTTGTGCAGGTAGCTCTGGTACAGATCGTAGGTGAACACCGTGTTGAACGCGGTGACATTGCCCGCCATGCCGGACATGAAGGAGGCCATGAGCGCGGTCAGGCCGATGCCGAGCATGCCGTTGGGGAAATACTGCGCGAGCAGGGCCGGCACGACCATGTTGTAGTTGGGCGAGCCATCGGCGGCCGACGGCAGCTGGAAGCCCGAGCCTTTCTGCCAGAGCCCGACCGCGAGCATGCCGGGCAGGATCACCAGCGCGGGAAACAGCATCTTGGGGATGGCGGCGAGAAGGGGCGTGCGCCGGGCGGCGCCCATGTCCTTGGCGGCCATGGCGCGCTGCACCACGAGGAAATCGGTGCACCAGTAACCGAAGGAAAGCACGAAGCCGAGGCCCATCGCGAGGCCGAACCACTCGACGCCCATCGGATTGGCCTTCGCGCTGCCCATGTAAGCCCACGAGTGTGACCAGGCGCCCGGCATGCCTTGGGCCGTGGAGTAATCCTGGAGCTGCGTCATGAGACCGCTCCACCCGCCGATGTCCTTCAGGCCGAGGAGCACGAGCGGCAGCAGGCCCAGCACGATCAGGAAAAATTGCAGCACCTCGTTGTAGATCGCCGAGGTGAGGCCGCCGGTGTAGATGTAGATCAGCACGATCAGGCTCGAGACGAGGATGCAGAGGTTGTAGTCGAACCCGAGGATCGAGTGCAGCAGCAGGGCCAGGGCGTGCATCGAGATGCCCGAGGAAAAGACGGTCATCACGGCGAAGGAAAGCGCGTTGAAGGCGCGGGTCTTCTCGTCGAAGCGGAGCTTCAAGTACTCGGGCACCGAGCGGGCCTTCGAGCCGTAGTAGAACGGCATCATGAAAACACCGACGAAGACCATGGCCGGAATGGCGCCGATCCAGTAGAAGTGGCTCGTGGCGATGCCGTACTTCGCGCCCGAGGCGGCCATGCCGATGACCTCCTGCGCCCCGAGATTGGCGCCGATGAAACCGAGCGCGCAGACCCAGGCCGGCAGCGAGCGACCCGACTCGAAGAAGTCGGCGCTCGTCTTGAGGTATTTCCGCAGAATCCAGCCGATGGCGATGACGAAGGCGAAATAGATCGCCAGAATCAGGTAATCGACGCCGGCCAGCTTGAGCATCACCTCATGAACCGCGCGGCCGGCGGCGGACCCATCAGTAGCAGCCAGGAGGGGGGTGGAGTGCATGCAGAGGTTGGTGGAAAAGAAGCCACAAAGCCGTAGCCGACCACCACAGGCTTGGAAAGACTTTTGATTCCGCAGGTTTCAGCCAGGCCGCCGCGGTCGAACCAAGATTCTCCCGGACAAACCATCACACCTTGCGGTGGAGCCCGCCGTCGTCAACTCCCGTCCGGTTCAGCCGCGCGGGGCGGATCTGGCCACGCGAAGATAAATAAGGAAGGCAGCCAGCCCCAGAGCCAGAAGCACGCCTTCGCCCAAGGCCAGAGTGAGCGACGAAGTCCAGACCAGCGGCGCCACGACCGCCGTGGCGAGAGCGTTGCCGGCGGTCTGGACGAAACTTTGACAAGAAGAAGCCAGCCCCCGTTGCTCGGGAAAAAGATCCAGCGCCATCAGTGCCAGGCTGGGCATGGCCAGCGCCGAGCCGGCAACATAAACGAAGATCGGCAGCACGCTCCACGGCAGTCCGGGCGGCCGCAGCAGGTTGAGCAACAGGTTGCCTCCCGCAGCCGCGATCATGATCCCGTAGCCCCACCACACCGTCTGCCGCCGGGAGATGCGACCGGCGCTCCGGCCCGAGAGCCAGGCGCCGGATACGATGCCGGCCGTGGCCGGTCCAAACAGCCAGAGAAAACCGGTCTCCCCGACGTGCAGCTGGTTGATCAGAAACTCCGGTGCCGACACGATATAGATGAAGATCGCGGCAAAGTTGAAGGTGATCGCGAACGATAGTGCCATAAAAGGCCCCGCCCGCAGCACCCGGTTGTAGGCGCCCAGCAGATAGCCGATGTTCAGCGGCTGCCGCTGCTCCCGGGCCAGCGTCTCCGGCAGCGCGCGCCAGCAAAGCAGCCACACGCCGCCGGCGAACAGCACCAGGAAGACGAACACCGCCCGCCAGCCGAACCAGACATGCAGCCAGCCGCCGAGCACCGGCGCCACCGCCGGCGCCACGGCAAACACCAGCGTCACCTGCGACATGAGCCGCTGGGCCTCGGCCCCGTCCAGCACATCGCGCACGATGGCGCGGCCGATGACCATGCCGGCCCCGGCGGTCATGCCCTGCAGGACGCGGAATGTCAGCAGGCTCTCGATGCTCCAGGCCAGCGCGCATCCCGCCGAGGCCAGCAGGAACAACGCCAGCGCCACGAGTGTCACCCGCCGCCGCCCGAGCGCATCGGAGATCGCACCATGCCAGAGCGTCATGAGCGCGAAGGGCGCCAGGTAGGCGGTCAGGGTCTGCTGCACCAGCAGCGGCGAGGCACCGAAGGTGCGGCCGATTTCCGGCATCGACGGCAGATAGGCGTCGATGGAAAAGGGGCCGACCGCCGAAAGCGCGGCCAGCATCGCGGCTAGTCCGCGGTGGCGGTGGGCGGCTGGCTGGGAAAGGTTGGCCATGGGGAACCGGTCATCATGAGACCGCCGGCCGCCGGCGACAAACCCTGTTTGCAGGGCCTGCGCCGCCCGCGTCTCCAGGCCTGGAAGCGGCGTTCCGGCGGAACCGGCATCCCGGTCCACGAGTCTAACTGCCCTCGTGAACAGCAAAATCACCCTTCTCCTGGCCGCGGCCCTGTCAACCCTCGGCAACGGATGCGTGGGCACCGGCCCGAATACCCAGCAGGGAGCCGTGGGCGGCGCGGCGGTGGGTGCCGTGGCCGGCGGCATCATCGGCAACAACAGCCGCAGCCACGACACGGTTGGCGGCGCGCTGATCGGCGCCCTCGCAGGCGCAATCGCCGGCGGCACGATCGGCAACAGTCTCGACCATCAGCGCGGCACGATCTACCGCTCCGAAGCCGAGGCGACGACCGACGTCGTGGTGGACGAGCCCCCGCCTCCACCGGCCCCGCCGACGGAGGTGGTCACGGTCCAGCCCGGCCCCGCCGCCATCTGGGTGGGCGGCTACTGGGTCTACACCGGCTACCGCTATGAGTGGGTGCGCGGCCACTGGGAAGTGCCGCCGCCGCACTGCCGCTCGTTCGTCACCCCGCACTGGGGGCGCCGCCGCGGCAATTATGTCTATATCCAGGGCTACTGGCGCTGAGCCCGGGCGATGATCTTGGAGCCGGCCCGGCGCGTCCCGCGTGCGTCCGGTCGACAGCGACGGCCATG
Source organism: Opitutaceae bacterium (assembly GCA_028688225.1). Taxonomy (GTDB): domain Bacteria; phylum Verrucomicrobiota; class Verrucomicrobiia; order Opitutales; family Opitutaceae; genus Fen-1467. The sequence continues at coordinate 110,200 of JAQTYQ010000006.1, forward strand.
TTCCCGCCGCCGGCATGACAGGCGCAGCCGGACAAACGCGCCGCTAAGGGATCCTCAGCCGCCCACCCTGCCGGCCCGGAATCCCGAGGCACTGTGCCGTTGATTCACTTTTTATCGCCTCGGCGACCAGGGGTTGTTTCAGTGTCCGGATATGCGGACCGTCGACCTCACCTCTCACTGGGAATTCCACCATCCAGAACACCGGCGCTGGTTTCCAGCCCGGGTGCCCGGCTGCGTGCATACCGACCTGCACCGCCACGGCTTGATCCCCGATCCATTCTACGGCGTCAACGAACACCGCCTCCAATGGATCGAGCGCCTGGACTGGACGTACCGCACCGCATTCGACCTTCCGGCCGACCTGCTCCGCGAGGAGGAGGTGGAATTGGTGTGCGAGGGCCTCGACACGCTGGCCACGCTGGTGCTGAACGGCGAGACCATCGGCCGCACCGAGAACATGTTTTGCGGCTACCGCTTCCCGGTGCGATCGCAGCTCCGCCCGGGCCGGAATGTCCTCGAAGTCACCTTTGCCAACACCCTCGACTACCTGCGGGCCCACGAGGCCTGGCAGCCGGTCAAGGAGCGCAATGATCCCGTGGGCGGCCGCTCGCGCATCCGCAAGGAGCAGTGCCAGTATAGCTGGGATTGGGGTCCGCGTTTCGTGACCTGCGGCGTCTGGCGGCCGCTGCGCTTGGAAGCCTGGTCGCGCAACCGGCTCGCAGACGTGCAGGTCAAGCAGCTGCATGCCGCCGATGGCACGGTGACCCTGCTGGCCATGCCCGCGCCGACCCGGCCCGAGGTAACTGCGCGTTTCCGTGTGTCCTGTTCATTCGGAGATGCGGTCATCGGCGAGGCGGTCGGCACGGGCCCGGAGCTGTCGCTCAAGATCCCGCACCCCCGGCTCTGGTGGCCCGCGGGTCAGGGCGACCAACCCCTCTATCTGGTGCGGGTGGAACTGCTCGACGCCGCGGGCGCCGTTGCCGACATCTGGCAGCGGCGCATCGGCCTGCGGACGGTCGAGCTGGTGCGGGAAAAGGATCCCGCCGGCGAGAGCTTCTTCTTCCGGGTCAACGGCCGGCCCATCTTTGCCAAGGGCGCGAACTGGATTCCCGACCACGCCTTCGTCACGGAATGCACCCGCGCGAGCTACGCCGACCGGCTGCACTCGGCCGTCGGGGCGCACATGAACATGCTGCGGGTCTGGGGCGGCGGCGTCTACGAAGCCGATGATTTTTACGACTTGTGCGACGAACTCGGCCTGCTCGTCTGGCAGGACTTCATGTTCGCCTGCGCCCTGTATCCGGGCGCGCCGGAGTACTGCGAACTCGTCCGCGCCGAGGCGGCGCACCAGGTCCGGCGCCTGCGCCACCATGCCTGCCTCGCCCTCTGGTGCGGCAACAACGAGATCCCGATGATGGACATCCTCTTCGACGTGCTGCGCCGCGACCGGGAGAAGGCGGGAAATTACGCGCGCATTTTCCACGAGGTGCTGCCCCAGGCCGTGGCCGCGCACGATGGCGTCACCCCCTACTGGCCGTCGTCGCCGTGGACGCCGCCCGAACTCTTTGCCGACGCCAATGCGCAAGGGGCCGGGGATGTGCATTATTGGGAGGTGTGGCATGCCCGCGCCCCGGTGAAAAGCTACGAGCGGCTCGAGGTGCGGTTCTGCTCGGAGTTCGGCATGCAATCATACCCCTCCGCCGAATTGGCCGCGACCTTCTGCCCGCCGGAATCGCTGAACGTGTTCTCCCCGGTGATGGAAAGCCACCAGAAGCACGGCAGCGGCAACGCGACGATGCTGCACTACATGTCGCAGCGCTATCGCTACGCCTCCGGCTACCGCCATCTGGCGTACCTGTCGCAGCTCAACCAGGCCTGGTGCATGAAGGTCGGCATCGAGCATTTCCGGCACCGCATGCCGTTCACCATGGGCGCCCTTTACTGGCAGATCAACGACTGCTGGCCCGTGGCCTCCTGGAGTTCGATCGAATTCGGCGGCCAGTGGAAGGCGCTGCATTACGAGGCCCGCCGGTTCTTCGCGCCCAGCCTGGTTTACCTGCACACACCCGGCGACGTGGAAATCGGCCGTTACAACCGGGTGCACAACACCATCGACGCCTACGAGATCTTCACCGTTCACGACGGACCCTCGGCCCGTCCGGCGCGCCTGGTCTGGTCGCTGCGCACCCTGGCGGGGCGGCGGCTTGGCCCCGAGCACTCCCGCGACCTCACGCTCACGCCGGGCGAGTCGGTGCAGCAGGCCGCCTGCGCGCTCACCGAGGCCGGGGCGGAGGCGACGAAAGAGAGCGTTTATCTCCGCGCGGAACTCCAGGGCGCCGGAGGCGAGGTGCTCTCGCGGCAGACCGCGCTTTTCACCGTGCCGCGATTCATCAACTTCGAAGACCCCAGGATCAGGGTCGACCTGCGCGCCGCGGCCGGCGGCGCCGTCGAGCTCACGCTCCAGAGCGTCTCCCTGGCCCCTGCCGTGGCCATCGGTTTTGGCGCCCTCGCCGTCCGGCTCTCCGACAACTGGTTCGACCTGCATGCCGGCGAGCCGCACCGGGTGACCGCCCGTCCGCCGGCGGGCGTCGGCATCGATGATCTGCGCGCGGCCCTGACCGTCACCTCGCTCTGGCACAGTTATCAATGATCGATGAACCGACGCGATTTCATCAGCAGGTCGACCGTGGCGGCAGCCGGCCTGCTGCTGGCGTCGCGGGGCGCCGCCGCTCCGGCCGGGCAGACATCAACCCAGCCGTGCATCCCCCGCCGGCGGGGCTTCAACCTGACCGAACTGCTCGGCGGCGAGCCCGGCCAGGCCTTCCGCGAATCCGATTTCGAGTGGATGGCCGGATGGGGCTTCGACTTCGCCCGGCTGCCGATGTCCTACTGGACCTGGTCCGACCGCCGGGACTGGAAGCAGATCGATGAGCGGGCGTTCGCACCGATCGACCAGGCCATCGAGTACGGCCGGCAGCACGGCATCCATGTCAACCTGGGCTTTCATCGGATTCCCGGCTACTGCGTCAACCAGCGCGAACTGGAGCCATTCCAGCTATTCGACAGCCCGCGGGAGTCGATGGCGCAGGCGCTCGATGTCGCCGTCCGGCACTGGCGGTATTTTGCCGAACGCTACCGCGGCATCCCCAGCACGCGGCTCAGCTTCGATCTGCTCAACGAGCCTCCCCGGATGAATGACCAGTCCCGTTACGTGGAAATCGTCCGGATGCTGGTCGCGGCGATCCGCGAAAAGGACCCTGACCGGCTCATCGTGGCGGACGGCGCGGACATCGGCCAGACGCCGGTGCCGAGGATCGCGGATCTCGGGCTGGTCCAGAGCACCCGCGGCTATCTGCCCAAGGCGGTCAGCCATTACACGGCCACCTGGGTGCCAAAAAACGAATTTGAGTCATTGGCGCGTCCGACCTGGCCGCTGGTCGACGCTCAGGGACAAACGTGGGACCGGGAGAAGCTCCGCCAGGAACTGATCGGCAAATGGCAGCCGCTCGCACAGCAGGGCGTCCCCATTCACGTGGGCGAATGGGGCTGCTTCAACCGCACGCCCCACGCCGTGACCCTCGCCTGGATGAGCGACCTGCTGGGGCTCTGGCAGGCCGCCGGCTGGGGTTGGGCCCTGTGGAACCTCCGCGGCGCCTTCGGCCTGGTCGACAGCGGACGGGCCGACGTCCGGTATGAGAACTTTCACGGGCACCAGCTGGACCGGAGGATGCTCGAACTGCTGATCGCCCATTGACCCGGACCGGATCCCCGGCGCGCCGGGTTAACCACGGCGCTTTGGGTCTTTGCTCGACGCGCCTGTTTCCCAGCCCGTAGGAACGCTCGACCGTGGAATCGCCACCGGGCGGGCGGTGATCCATCCCTCCTGCCCCGCCGCGAACGGACCTCGCCGGGCTTGCGATCCGTCCGCCGGCGATTTACCTCCCTCTTGCGTCGTCCCCGGACGGATTTTCCTTCCACCGACCAACCAGCATGGCATCCGAACCCAACGCGCTCGACGAACTGAAGATCCATCGCCCCGCGATCCCGTCGCGCACCCCCGGCATCGCGGTGCTGGCGGGCGCGGCCGCGATTGCGCTGCTGGCCGCCGTGGCGGTCTGGTGGTCGGGCCGGGCGCGGGCCGTGCCCGTGCGCACGGCCCCGGTGCAACCGGCGCCCGCGGGCGGCGACACCACGCTGCTCAACGCCTCGGGCTACGTGACGGCCCGGCGGGAGGCGACCGTGTCCTCGAAGGTGACGGGCCCGATCGTCGAGGTGCTGATTGAGGAGGGCATGCGCGTGACCGAGGGCCAGGTGCTGGCACGGATCGACGCCTCGAACGTCGAGGCCAACCACCGCCTGGCCGAGGCCCAGCTGGAATCCGCGCGCCAGGCGCTGGGCGAAACCTCCGCCGCACTGGAGCAGGCCCGGCGGACCCTGCACCGCACGACGGAACTGGCGGCCAAGCACGTGGCCAGTCCGGCCGACCTGGACCGTGCCCGCGCGGATGCGGAAACTCTGCAGGCGCGGCTGGCCCATCAACGCGCGGACGTGAACGTGGCGGAGCACAGCCTCGGCCTGTGGCGGCAGCAGCTTGAGGACACGGTCATCCGTGCGCCCTTCGCCGGCATCGTCACCTCCAAGAACGCCCAGCCGGGCGAAATGATCTCGCCCATGTCGGCCGGCGGCGGCTTCACGCGCACCGGCATCTGCACCATCGTGGACATGAGCTCGCTGGAGGTGGAGGTGGATGTGAACGAGAGCTACATCAACCGCGTGACACCCGGCCAGCCCGTGGTGGTCACGCTCGACTCGTATCCCGACTGGCGCATTCCCGCCAAGGTCATCGCCATCATCCCGACCGCCGACCGCCAGAAGGCCACCGTCCGGGTGCGCGTCGGTTTCGACAGCCTCGATCCCCGGATCCTGCCCGACATGGGGCTGAAGGTCGCGTTTCAAAGCGCCGACGGGAAACAGCCCGCACGCCGCGGCGTCACCATCCCCCGGAGCGCCGTGCGCCGCATCGACGGGCGCGATGCCGTGTGGGTCGTGCGCGACAGCCGTGCCGAGCGGCGCGCGATCGCGGTCGACCTGACGCGCGGGGACGTGGTCACGGTCTCCGGCGGGCTGGAGGCCGGCGAGCAGGTCGTGATTGAAGGACCGGAAACCCTGGCCGAGGGAGCCCGCGTGAAGGAGAAACCATTATGAGCACAAGCGATGGCGTCCTGGTCCGCGTCCACGACGTGGAAAAAGTCTTTCACCGTGGTTCCGAGGAAATCCACGTTCTGACCGGCCTCGGCCTGGAGGTGCCGCGGGGCGAGTTTCTTGCGCTCATGGGCCCCTCGGGTTCGGGCAAATCGACCCTGCTCAACCTCATCGGCGGCCTGGACCGCGCGACCCGGGGCACGGTCGAGATCGGCGGCGAGCGGGTGGACCAGATGTCCGAGCGGAAACTCGCGGCCTGGCGCGCCCGGCACGTCGGTCTGGTCTTTCAATTCTACAACCTGCTCCCGGTGCTGACCGCCGAGCGCAACATCGAGCTGCCGCTCCTGCTCACGCACCTGGCAAAGGCGGAGCGCCGCCGGCATGTCGAAACCGCGCTGCGCGCCGTCGGTCTGACTCATCGCGCCCGGCATTTCCCCCGCCAGCTTTCGGGCGGCGAGCAGCAGCGCGTCGGCATCGCGCGCGCGATTGTGACGGATCCCACCATCCTGCTCTGCGACGAGCCGACGGGCGACCTCGACCGCAAATCTGGCGACGAGATCCTGAGCCTGCTCCAGGCGCTCAACCGCGAGCAGGGCAAGACCATCATCATGGTCACGCACGATCCCCATGCCTCGGCGCGGGCCAGCCGGACGGTGTACCTCAACAAGGGCCAGCTGTTCGCGGAGAACCCGGGATGAAATTTTTCTATCTCGTCTGGCGGAACCTGACCCGGAAGAAACTGCGCACCGCGCTCACGCTGCTTTCGATCCTGGTGGCGTTCCTGCTCTACGGCTTCCTCGGCGCCATCCGGCTGGCGTTCACGGCCGGCGTCAACATGGCCGGCGCGGACCGGCTGATCGTGCGCCACAAGGTGTCGATCATCCAGATGCTGCCGGTCACCTACAAGGAGCGCATCGAGCGCCTGCCCGGCGTGGTGGCCGCGGCCCACCAGACGTGGTTCGGCGGGATCTACCAGGACCCGAAGAACTTCTTTGCGAGCATGCCCGTCGTGCCGGACGATTTTCTCGCGATGTATCCCGAATTGGTCCTGCCCGAGGCGCAAAAGCAGGCGTGGAACGCCAGCCGCACCGGCGCCGTCGTCGGCCGCACCACCGCCATCCGCTTCGGCTGGAAGGCGGGCGACCGCGTGGCCCTGCAGTCCCCCATCTGGCCGCGCGGCAGCCGCAACGACACCTGGGAGTTCAACATCGTGGGCATTTACGACGGGGCGAAGAAAAACACCGACACGTCGCAGTTCCTCTTCCGCTACGACTATTTCGACGAGGGGCGGCCCTGGGCGAAGGGCGAAGTCGGCTGGTACACCGTCCGCGTGCGCGATCCGGCCCAGGCCGCCGCCGTGGCCCAGGCGATCGACGCCGAGTTCGCCAATTCGGCCTATGAGACCAAGGCGGAGCCCGAGGGAGTCTTCATGCAGGGGTTTGCCCAGCAGATCGGCGATATCGGCACGATCATGATCGCCATCCTCAGTGCGGTGTTCTTCACGATCCTGCTCGTGGCCGGCAACACGATGGCACAGTCCGTGCGCGAACGCACGGAGGAACTCGGCGTACTCAAGGCGATGGGCTTCAGCAACGAGCTCGTGCTGGCCGTCGTGCTGGGCGAATCCTTCCTCATTGCCGCCCTGGGCGGACTGACCGGGCTCGGGCTGGCCTGGCTGATCATCTCCCGGGGCAGCCCCGTGCCGGGCATGCTGCCGATTTTCTACCTGCCCACCGGTGATCTCGTCATCGGCATCGTGCTCGTGGCCGCGCTCGGATTCGTGGCAGGCATCCTGCCCGCCCTGCAGGCCGGCCGGCTGCGGATCGCGGAGGCGTTGCGGCGGCAAACCTGAGGCTGCGCCGCCGGCATCAACCCACCCTTCCCGCCCATGCTCGCGCTCATCAACTGGCTCTCGCAAGTCGGGTCGATCACGCATGTCAACCTGCGGACGATCGTCGAACGCAAAGGCTCGGCGATCACCGCGGCGGTCGGCATCGCCGGCGTCGTGGCCGTGCTCGTCGGCGTGCTCTCGATCGCCGAGGGATTCCGCCAGGTGATGAGCGCCACGGGCGCGGACGACGTCGCCCTGGTTCTGCGCAGCGGCGCCGACGGGGAAATGACGAGCGGATTGGGCCGCGAGGACACCCGCCTGATCGCGGATGGCCCCGGCCTGGCGCGCGACGAGGACGGCGGGCTGGCCTCGCCCGAGTTGTTTGTCATCATCAATCTGCCGAAACGTTCCACCGGCACCGACGCGAACGTGCCGATGCGCGGCGTCGGCCCTGCCGCCTTCGCGGTGCGCGGCAATATCAAGCTGGTCGCGGGTCGCCGGTTCGAGCCGGGACGCAACGAGGTCATCGCCGGCGTGGGCGCGGCGCACGAGTTTTCCGGCCTCGATGTCGGGCACACGATCCGCCTCGGTACCTACGAATGGAAGGTCGTGGGGGTGTTCTCCGCCGGCGGCGGGGCGGCGGAGTCGGAACTCTGGACCGACGCCGCCGTCTTGCAGCCTGCGTATCACCGCGGCGATACGTTTCAGACGGTGTATGCGAAACTCAGTTCGCCGGAGAAATTCCAGGAATTCAAGGACGCGCTGACCTCCAACCCGCGGCTCAACGTCAAGATCGTCCGGCAGACCGACTTCTTTGCAGAGCAGTCCACGGTCATCATCAGCTTCATCCGCGGGCTCGGCGTGTTCATCGCCTTCCTCATGGCCCTGGGCGCGCTGTTTGGCGCGTTGAACACGATGTACGGCGCCGTGTCGGCCCGCGTGCGCGAGATTGCCACGCTGCGGGCGCTGGGCTTTGGCGCCAGCGCGGTCATCGTTTCCGTGCTGCTGGAGTCCCTCGTGATCGCGCTCGCCGGCGGAGCGGTCGGAGGCACGCTGGCCTATGTGGCCTTCGACGGCTTCCGCGCCGCGACGATCAACTGGCAGACGTTCAGCCAGATCGCCTTCGCGTTCCGGGTGACGCCGCACCTGTTGTTCAGCGCGATCATCTGGGCCGCCGTCATCGGCCTGCTCGGCGGCCTGTTCCCCGCGATCCGCGCGGCGCGCCTGCCGGTCGCGCAGGCCCTGCGCGAAACCTGACCCAGCACTATCCGCCTTGGGCCTTTGCCTCTGGCCCCAGGCGATGGGAAATATCTGGTCAGGGGCAACCGATCGCGCATGGTGTCTAACCTCCATCATGAAGCTCTCCGTCTGGTTGCCCCTCACCCTCGTTCTCCTGTCTCCGCCGGCGGCGGAGGCGGCCCTCGCGCCGGCCAACCCCCAGGTCAACCCCCGGGCCCGCGCCGTGCTCGACTTCATCGGGAGCCTGGAGACGCGGCCGGACAAACATCTGCTCTCCGGCCAGTTCACCAATTCCGGCACGCTGGTGAGCATGGAGTTGCCGGAAAAAATCCACCAGCAGACGGGACGCTGGCCGGCGCTGATCGGCGTGGACTACGCCGACTTCTACGACCCCACGGACGCCCAAAGGTGCAACCTCTCCCCCCGCGTGCCAAATCAGGCGGCGATCGCCTATTGGCGCGCGGGCGGACTGGTGACGGTCTGCGCCCATCTCTACAATCCGGCCAATCCCGCGGGCGGCGGTCTGCGCGACCAGGGCGTCGATCTCGCCGAACTGCTCGCGCCGGGCACCGCCACCCACCAGCGGTGGATGAAGGAACTCGATGAACTGGCGGCGGGCCTGCAGGAGCTCAAGGAGGCGGGCGTGGTTGTGCTGTGGCGCCCCTTCCACGAGATGAACGGCGGGTGGTTCTGGTGGGGGAAAAAGGATCCGGCGATCTTCATCCGCGTCTGGCGGCACATGTTCGACTACTTCACCAAGGACAAGGGCCTGGATAACCTGCTGTGGGTTTACGGTCCCAACCACGGCGACCACACCGCGGACTACTATCCGGGCGACGCTTACGTGGATGTGGTCGGGCTCGACGCCTACACCGATGACGTCGATCAGGACCATATCAAGGGGTACGCCGAGGTGGCGCGCCTGCCCAAGCCCTTCGGCTTTACCGAATATGGTCCGCACGGCCCCAAGGATCCACCAGGCGACTATGATTACCGGCGCTTCATTCCGGCTCTGCAGGCCCACTTCCCCCGCGCGACCTTCTTCATGATCTGGAACGACAAATGGTGCCCCGCGCACAATTTCCACGCCAGGGAGTTTTTTGAGCATCCCTGGATGGCAAACCGCGAAGACCTGCCGCCCGGGCTGGCCGGCGGCACACCGTAGGCCCGCGGTGGCGATCGCCGGCTACAGTTTCTCCTCGGTCAGGGACTGTTCGCCCGCCAGAGGTGGTCGGAAATTACTGGCCCTGGGGCAGCTGGCCGCGACCATGGTGTCTAAAAGACATCATGAGAATACCCGTTTTGCTGCCCCTGATCATGTTCTGCCTGACTCCGCATTCCGCCGATGCGGCCCTCGCGCCGGCCAATCCGCAGGCCAGCCCCCGCACCCGGGCCGTGCTGGACTTCATCGGGAGCCTGGAGGCGCGGACGGACAAGCGCCTACTCTCCGGCCAATTCACCGATTACGGCACCCAGGCGAGCCTGGAGTTGCCGGAAAAAATCCACCTACAGACGGGCCACTGGCCGGCCCTGATCGGCGTGGATTACGCGGAATTTCTTGATCCCGACGATTCCCAAAAGAGTACCCTGACCAGCCGCGTGCCGAATCAGGTGGCGATCGCCTACTGGCGTGCCGGCGGGCTCATCACGGTCAACGCCCATCTCTACAATCCGGCCAAGCCCCACGAAGGCGGGCTGCGCGACCAGGGGGTCGATCTCGCCGGGTTGCTCGCCCCGGGCACCGCCATGCATCAGCAATGGATGCAGGAACTCGATGAACTCGCCGCCGGCCTGCAGGAGCTCAGGGAGGCGGGCGTGGTCGTGCTGTGGCGCCCCTTCCACGAGATGAACGGCGGGTGGTTCTGGTGGGGGAAAAAGGATCCGGCGATCTTCATCCGCGTCTGGCGGCACATGTTCGACTATTTCACCAAGGCCAAGGGCCTGGACAATCTCCTCTGGGTATACGCCCCCAATCACGGCGACCACACCGCGGACTACTATCCCGGCGACGGCTATGTCGATGTGGTCGGGCTCGACGTCTACACCGACTTTGTCGATCCAGAGCACGTCCATGGCTATGCCGAAGTGGCCCGCCTGCCCAAGCCGTTCGCTTTTAGCGAATACAGCGCGCGGGTGCCCGGAAAATCGCCGCCCCCTTACGACTACCGGCAGTTCATGCCGGGCCTGATGGCGAACTTTCCGCGCGCGATCTATTTCATGAACTGGAACGCCAAGTGGAGCCCGGCGAACAATCAACACGCCAAGGAGCTTTACAACCACCCCTGGGTGGTGAACCGCGAAGACCTGCCGCCCGGGCTGACCGGCGGCACGCCGTAACAACGCCAACTCGCGCAGTTTGGATCGTGGCAGCCGACTCAGGAGGCTGGTCCCCAAAAGGTGTAGCAACAGCCTCGTTACCTCGGCTGCTACCCGGTTACCGCGGTGCTACCCGGTGGAGTATTTCCAGCCTGCATGAATCCGTATCGGCGATCGCCGGCTACAGCCTGTCCTCGGGCACGGTTTGTTCGCGGCAGGTGTCGGGCAGGCCGGGGCTGTGGCGCACGTCCAGGCCGGTGACATTTTTCAGCACCAAGGCCGACACCCCGGTCGCGGACGGCGCCTGAAAATGGTCGAAGTCGGCGCCGGTGACATCATCCAGGATGACCGCCGGACGCCGGTCATCCTGGAGCAATTCGAACCGGACGTCGCGGACGGACAGCCCCCGCACATGGCGGGCGAACAAGCCGTAGGCGGGAAGGATGCCGAAGTTTCCGGCCTCGGGGTAGTCCCGCTCCAGCTCCGGCACCACGCGCGCCGCCTGCTCCGCCGTGCCACCGCCCTGAAATTGGATCAGGATGTTGCTCAGGGTAACGTCTTCGATGGCATGCCCGGGGATGCCGCTGATGAGAATGCCCTGGAAAAACATGACATCCGAGGCCACGACGTTGCTGATCAGGATGCGGCGGGCCTTCCCCACCGGCGGGTGGTCCGGTCCGCGCGACCGCGCGCCCAAGCGGATGAAAATCGGCGCGTGGGGAATCTCCCGCATCGCGAGGTTGGTGATCGTCACGTCCTCCATCGCGCCGCCGTCGACCTCCTCCAGCGCGAGACCGAGGCTGTAGACAAAGACGCAGTTGGCGATGGTGATGTTCTTGAAGCCGCCGTTGGCCTCGGTGCCAAACTTGATGCGCCCGACCGGGCCGCGGGGCGGCGGTCGGCGCTGATAGGTGCCGTCGAGCAGCGTGCCCTCCTCAAAACCGCTCACCTGGCAATTGGCGATGGTCACGTTCTCCGTCGCCCGGATCTCGTCGAGGCCATAGCTGGATTTCAGGCAGATGCCGTCGTCGTTGGGCGAATTGACCGTGCAATTGGAAATGCGGACGTTGCGACAGCAATCCACATCGATGCCGTCGCGGTTGGTGTCGATCTTGAGGTTGTCGATGGTGAAGTTGTCGACGCCGGTGGCGAGGATGCCGAAGTGGCCGCCATGGAAGATGGTGAAATCACGCAGAATGACACCGCGGCAGTTCTTCAGCGCGATCGCCTTGTTGCCGACTCCCGCGGGGAGGGCGTCCCGCGCGTCCGGCAGGCCAAACGGACCCGGGAGCGGGTCGCCGGGCTTGAGCGGGGGAAGTTCGGGCGGCCACGGAAGCTGCGGCTCGCCCGGCGGGGGATCCTTGCGCCCGAAACCCCGGCTCAGGCCCCGGCCGAAAATCATGCCCGGACCCAAGATTGACACGTTTTCCAGGTTCTCTCCCCAGATCAGGCTGTTGTGCCAGTGGCTGTGGCCGAAGTCCTGGTACTGGTCGAACGGGCACGGCTCCGGCGCATCGTAACCGCCTGCAGCGCCCTCCGGGGGCGGATCCGCGGCCAGGATCGTGGCCCCGGGACCGAGGTACAGCGCGATGTTACTGCGCAGGCGGATCGAGTGACTCGCATAGATCCCGGCCGGGAAATATACCGTCCCACCGCCCGCGGCGGCCGCCGCCTCGATCGCCTGATTGATGGCACCGGTATCCAGCGTCCGGCCGTCTCCCGCGGCGCCGAAGGCGCGCACGTCAAACGCCGGCGCACCGCCGTCCGGCAACGGGCCGCCTGCGACCGGGGCAAGGCAGATCATCGACAACCAGAACCAACGCAGCGAATGGCGGATCTTGAGGCTCATGGGCGGGATGATGAGTGAAGCCCCTGTGAGCGCAAACCCAAGGACAGACGGCTTGTCGTTCAGCCGGCGGACAGGAGCGACCGCCCCCCTGCGGCAGATGCCGGCAGCAAAGCGACGCCTCTCCTCGCTTCAACGCATCATCCGGACGGTGACCGGCCGGCCATCGATGCCCTCGGCTTCGCTCGTTCCTGATTCGGTGAGGACCTGGATCACGAGCCGGCGGGCCGGCCGAGGACGCTTGCCCTCGGCCTGAGCGATAGTGACGACGACTTCGTCGCCCTGCCGCACCGCGGCATAGGTCGTCAGCAGATAGCCGCCGTCACGATAGGCGTAGCCGTCGCCGTCGTCCTCGTAAAGCCGGCCGGATGCGCGGCCCTGTTCATCGAGTACAACCAGCAAGGTGAGCGGATCGAGCGATTCCTCGACGGTGCTTTGGACCACCCGGCCGAGCGGAACGATGGCGCCACCGCGAACCTTCAGGTCGGGTTGAAATTTGTCCGTCCCGGCGTTCTCGCCGACGAGCGCAACCGTGCGCCAGAGGCCCTTGGGCAAATGGGGTTGCTCCGTCCATTTCGGAATCACGAGCAGATCGTCGCCGATGAGAAAAGCGTGATCCTCCGCGCGCAACGCCGGATCGCGGGGATCGGCGAAGAACACGGGACGCATGACCGGCAGACCGTCGAGCGAGCTTTCGCGAAACAGCGTGTAATAGTACGGCAGCAGCCGGTAGCGTCGCTCCAACGCGGTGCGCGCGGCCGCTTCCACCTCCGGTCCGAACGCCCACGGTTCCTTGGCCGGCGCCCCTTTGTCCGAATGCCCGCGGCAGAAGGGAAAAAACGCGCCGACCGCGACCCAATGCGCCCACAGCTCGCCGGTCGCCTCGCCGGCAAATCCGCCGAGATCGGGGCCGTTGAAGGGCTGGCCCGACAAGCCTAGGTTCAGGGTCATCGGGATCGACAGCTTGAGATCCTCCCAGGTCGAGGCGTTGTCGCCCGTCCACGTCGCCGCGTAGCGCTGCCCGCCGAGGAAATTCGAGCGCGTAAGGACGAATGGCCGCCGGTCGGGATTCGCGGCGGCGACGCCGACGCGCGTCGCCTGCACCATCAGCAGGCCGTAGACGTTGTGATACCGCGCGTGCGGCCCGGCAGGCAGGCCGCCGCCACCGCGGTGCCAATTGTGCGGCGGCATCGTCTTGCCGGGCACGTTGAAGACGGCGGGCTCGTTCATGTCGTTCCACACGCCGTCGACGCCCTGGGCCATGAAGTCGCGATAGAGCCCCGCCCACCACGCCCGGGTTTCAGGCCGGGTGAAATCGGGAAACACGCACTCGCCCGGCCAGACCGCGCCGTGATAGTCGCCGCCAAACGCGTCGTGGACCCAGACGTCGGCGGCGGTGCCGGAATCGTAGACGCGATAATCCGGCTCGGCCTTCACGCCCGGGTCGATCATCCAGACGCTTTTGAAGCCCCGCGCATGCAGGTAGGCGTTGAGCGCCTTGGGATCGGGAAACTCCCGCGGACTGAATGTGAAGACGCGGTACCCATCCATGTAATCGATGTCCATCCAGATGACGTCGCAGGGGATTTTTCGCGCGCGAAACCCGTCGGCGATTTCCCGCACCCGCGCGTCAGGCTGGTAGGACCAGCGGCATTGCTGGTAGCCGAGCGCCCACCGGGGCGGCAGCGGCATCCGCCCGGTGAGTTCCGCGAGGCCACGCAACACGGCCTGCGGTGATTCGCGCTCGATCACGATGACCGGGAAGGAGGGACCCCGGCTCGTGAACTCGATGCGTCCGTCGAGGGCGATCTTCGTGGCCCAGGTCGTATCGGCGATGACGCCGAACGCCGTTCCGTCCGTCCGGACAGCCAGCACCCACGGATGCGATTGATAAAGCCGCCGCCCCTCGTCGTCACGATAGTTGAAGTTGTCTGTATTCCAGAGCGTGATGCTCCGGCCGTTGCGCAACAGCGGGCCCGTCACCTCACCCGTGCCGTAGAGACTCGTCCCGTCCGGGACCGGGATCGTCGCCCGGGTGCGCGCATCGCTGAAGGAAAATGCCGGCGTCACCCGCCAAGCCGCCGGCGGGGCCTCCCCGGGCTTGGGCCGGTCGAGCAAACACAGCGACGGTGGAAGGCGGTCGAGCGGAAGATCGGTCGGCAGGAACAACGCGATCCGGTCGCCGAGCATGCCGGCCAGACCGGTCGCGCGCGGCGCAAACGTCTCCTCGGCTGCCCCCGGCAGGCGGGCGAGGAGCGCGAACAGCAGCGCGACGCAGAAAAGCCGAGAGCGATGAAGATTCATGGGCGGGGGGATGATTTCTGGACCGGCGAAGCGGTCAAATATCGCGGAGGGAGCCGGTGGTCGCCTCCGGTCTGGTTTTCCAACGGACGAAGATCGTTGTTGAGCAGCCCGTCGGACTCTGCGTCCTCCCGACTGCTGTTGATGCCTGCCAAATAGCCTGATGGGTAGGGACGGACCGCTGGGCCGTCCTTGTTTCTCGGCGTGCCCGGCTCTGCCGGCCGGCAGAGCGCCCTACCTCCAAACGTCAGTCTGATACGTGAACCTTACTAAGGGCGTCGTCGCGGTCCGGCTTGAATCCGATGGCGTCCAGCGCCGGCTGGATTTCCGGGTTGGCCATGAATTCCTTCCAGAGGAGCCCGCTGCGGTGGTTTTCGATCATGACGACGATCTGCGCCTGGTTGAGCCCCATCCATATTTCCTCGAACCAATTGCGCGAAAGATTGAAGCCGTCATGAAACCCATAGATCCCCCATGTCTTGGCGCCGAGATCGCGATAATAGTGCTTCAACGCGGCCATCGATTCTTCGGGCGTGTAGGGGAACGCGCCGAGCGCGGCCGAGATGCAGATGGTGCCGCCGTCGTCGCGGGGGACGGGCCGGCCGCCCCCCGAATTGATGCCCGCCGAAAGCCCCCAGCAATCGGGACCGTAGCCGGCATACCCGCGCGGATTTTCCATGCAGTAGGCGCGGTTGATGAGGGCGAGCGCGCGGTTGTTCCGGAAATAATCCGTATAGGCGTCGCGCCGGCCGCGCGGATCGAAACCGAGGAAGGAGAACTGGGTGAAGAACAGCTCGCCGCCGTGGCCGCAGCCGACGTCGAGCTTGATGCCGTAGTAGCTGTGGCCGTTCGTATAATGGTCGCCGTCGGTCGTCCGGCTCCAGTGCCGGCGGTAGCGGACCGCCGGGGCGGATTGGCCGGCCCACCCCGTGTGGTAGAGGCTCGCCGGCACCGCATGCGTCGGCGACGCAATCGCCAGCAGATAGACGATCAGCGTCTCATTCCAGCCGATCAGCGGATGGCTGATGTGCCAGCCGTGGTCGGGCGACCAATGCCAATAGAGGAAATCGCCCGCTGGATCCTGGCGAAACCAGTCCCATTCGACGCCCCGCCACAAGGCGGTGACTGCGTCGCAGATCTCGCGCTCGGCGGGATTGTCGCGGTCGAAATACTGCCGGGCCGTCAGCAGACCCTGCATCAGGAAGGCCGTCTCCACGAGGTCGGCGCCGTCGTCGTAGGGGCCGAAGTACGGGATGACCCTGCCCGTGTGCCCGTCGAGGAAATGCGGCCACGCGCCGTGGAACCGGTCGGCGGTTTGCAGGAAATGAATGATTTTCAGCAGGCGGCCGGCGCCTTCCTCGCGGGTGATGAAGTGACGCTCCGTTCCCGTGATCAGCGCCATGATGCCAAAACCCGTCGCGCCCAGCGCGCAGAGGTTGTCATTCCCTGGCAGCAGCTCGATGGCCATGCCGGACTCGGGATGGCCCGCTTCCCAGTAATATCGAAAACAGGCCTCCTGCACCATCGTGAGCAGTTCGTCGTCGCTGAATTCGCGCGTCGCACCCGCCGCCGCGGTGGACAGGGCCGACTCGCGGCCGGCATCGTCGCGGGCGCTGATCTTGTAGAAGGCCTGGCAGCCTGGCCGTCCGACAAAGTCCACATAGCGGTTGCGCTCGCCCCGCTGGATCCCGATGGGCGTGTAGCTCCGGCCGTCCCACGAACGGTAGATCTGATAACGGAACGGCGGGTGCCCGGCCGGCGGCGTCCACGTCAGGTCGAAGTGGCGTTCGCCGGCCTTGACGGCGAGCCCGGCCGGAACGGCGGGAGGCGGCCCATCCGCGGCTTCGGCGGGACCGACCTCGATGTCGTCGATGTAGAGCGTGTGCTCCCGGCCGTCGTCGAGACCCTGCTCGAAAACGATGCCCGCCAGGCGGTGCAAATCGAACCGGTTCTCATCGGTCCCGCGATACTGTCCTTGAAAATCGGCGAGTTTGAAGCGCAACTGCACCCACCGACCCGCCGGCAGCGCACCAGACCGGTCGAGCACCGTGATGGTGCCCGCCCAGGAGCCCGCCATGTCCACCAAGTTCATGCGCGGCGACGTTTCAGGCGTCAGGCCCTCCTCCGAGTAACACCAGAACGACAGGGTGTCGCCCCGGTACTCGAACTCACGGCTGTAGTGCTGCGGCGCCTTGAACGTCACCTGCCAGTTGCCCCCCGGCACGGACTTCCATTTCAAACGCAGACTGTTCGGCGGCGAGAAATAATGGCCGGTCTCGACCGGAATCTTGCCGTCGACCAGATCGAGGGTGCTGGGCGCGATGACGCCGCCTTCACTCGGGTAGCACGAATGGTCGGTCAGGCTGTTGTCGAAGACGACGTGGTGATCATAGGTGGACTGGGCCATGGCGGCGGCGGCGAGCAAGACGACCGTCAGGGTGACACGGATGGATTTCATAAGCACGGTGAACAAAAGCGAAAGATCACGGCCCGACGTTAAATCGCGCGGTCTCCGGGCCCGCAAAAAGGATGATCTCCCCCGGCTCGATGATCCGGTGACCGTCGGCGTCCGGGAAGGAAAGGTCGCGCGCCGGATCGATTTCAAAACGGAACCCGCGGCTGGCACCCGCCGCGATGGACGCGGACTCGAAATGCTTCAGGTCCTTCAGCGGCCGTGTGATGCTGGCCGCGGGATCGCGGATGAACCAGAGCACGGTCTCGATGCCGTCACGTTTGCCGGTATTGGTGACGGTGACCTCGGCCGTGAGCGTTTCGCCCGGCTTGACGGTCGGACGCGCCAGGCGGATGGGGCCGTAGGCGAAGGTCGTGTAACTCAGCCCGTGCCCGAATTCGTAGAGCGGAGAAGTGTCGATGTCCTGATACGCGCCCTCCTTCCCGGTCCGGGCGCGGGGGCGCATGTTGTGATAGATGGGAATCTGCCCGCTCGTGCGCGGCCATGTGACCGACAGACGTCCGCTGGGATTCCGGCGCCCGAGCAACAGGTCCGCGACCGCCGCGCCGCCCCGGGTACCCGGCTGCCAGACGGCGAGGATCGCCGCCATCTTCGGCTCCACGGCCGCCAGCTCCACCGGCCGGCCCGAAACCACGAGCAGCACGACGGGCTTGCCCGCCGCCGCCACGACCAGCGCCAGCTCCTCCTGCAAGCCGGGCAGGCGCAGTGTGGAACGCGAGGCGTTTTCCCCGCTCATGCCCGCGGACTCGCCGAGGCAGAGCACGACCGCGTCGGATTCGCGCGCGAGCGCCACGGCCGCATCGAATCCCTCCCGGCCTCCGCCCTCGATCGGGCAGCCCGGCGCGCCCCGCAGGCTCACGCCGGCGGGCAGCCGCTCGCGCAGACCGGCTTCGATGCTGGCGACCTCCGCCGCCCGGCCCTGCTGCGCCCACGATCCGAGCAATGCCGCTTGATCGGTCGCCAGCGGCCCGATCAGCGCCAGCCGGCGCACCTCCGGGCCGAGCGGCAGCACGCCGGTGTTTTTCAGCAAAACCATCGCGCGCGCGGCAAATTCCTCCGCCAGATCGAGCTGCGCTGGCGTGGGAGCGGCGCCGGTCAGCGCCGACGGCGCGACGAAAGGCTGCTCGAACAGGCCCCGCTCGAACTTCACGCGCAGAATCCGGCTGACGGCCTCGTCCACCGCTGCGAGCGGCACGCGGCCGGCCGCGATCAGGCCGGCCAGATGCTGGCGGTAAAGTCCGTCAGCCATGTCGAGGTCGACGCCGGCGAGCAACGCCAGCTGCGCCGCGTCGGCTTCATCCGCCGCGTAGCCCTGCTGGATGAGCTGCTGCACGGCGCCCCAGTCCGAGACGACAAAACCTTGGAATCCCCATCGCTGCCGGAGGACCTCCGTCAGCGTGTAATGATTCGCGCTGGCCGGCACGCCGTTGAGATCGTTGAAGGCGCTCATCACCGTGAGGGCGCCGGCCCGCACGCCGGCCTCGAACGGCGGGAGGTGCATCTCCCACAGCCGCTGCGGCGCGATCTCGGTGGAGCTATAGTCGCGGCCGCCCTCGGACGCCCCGTAGCCGACGTAATGCTTGAGGCACGCCGCGATCCCCTGCGGTCCTTCCTGGTAACCCGTGACCGCCGCCGCCGCAAAAACGCTGCCGGCGTAGGGCGACTCGCCGAAAGTCTCCGCGATCCGGCCCCACCGCGGATCGACGCCGTGATCCACCATCGGCGCGAACGTCCAGTCGAGGCCGTCCGCCCGCGCGCTCTCGGCCGCTGAGCGGCAGGCGTGGCGGAGCAGGTCGGCGTCCCAGGCGCAGGCCTGCGCCAGCGGAATGGGGAAAATCGTCCGGTAACCGTGAATCACGTCGGCCCCGAAGATCGCGGGTATCCCCAGCCGGGTCTGCTCGACGGCCCGGCGCTGCAGCGCGTTGCGCAGGGCCAGATCGCCGGCGGTCATGAACGACCCGTAGGTGGCCCGGAGTTCGTCCGCGCGCTGGATGAGATTGTTGGGATTGGCGTCGCCGACGCCGCATTGATGGAGCTGGTCGATTTTCTCCTCCAGCGTCATGCGCGAGAGCAAATCGGCGACCCGCTGGTCGACGGGCAGATCCGGGCGGCGATAGGGAGGGAGTTCAGCGGACATGGCGGTGGAGATGGCCGAAAAACCGAGGATGAGGGCCAAAAGCATGGGTTGCATGAGTCGTTTCACAAATCGATCTCGATGATATTGTCGGTGGACCGGAGGAGCGCGGTCAATTTCGTCTGCGGGATCGCGATCCCGCCCGGGCGGTAGGGATTGGGTTCGCGGCGATCCGCATCGCAGCGGACCCCGTTCACCGTCACCGCCTGCGGGGAGAAACTGCCCCGGCGCACGCGGTAGCGCAGCTCCACGCGGCGGCCGCAGACCAGCGCGGCGGCGACCAGTCCGTCCAGGCTGCGCGGCAGCACCGGATCAAAGACCATGTCACCGAACGACTCACGCAGACCCAACAGGGCCGACCGGACCGCATGGATGAAAAGCCCCGGCCCGCTCGAGTAAAGCCGCCAGCCGCCGCGGACGGCGACCCGGCCGGCGCGCAGTTCCGGCCAGCACGCCGCAGCCTCGTAACGGTCGGCAAAATCCGCATCCGAACTGGAAAAATAGACATTGCTCTGGCGGATGGCGGCGTTGGGCACGACCTGGGGCAGGTCCACGGGATTGACCGCCTGGAGGGCGGTCCAGAGCCCCTCGGCGTCGCCCACTTTCGCCCGCGCCTCCGCATAGCGCAGGTGCGCATGCACATATTGCAGCCCGATCTCGCGCCCGACATTGGCGGCGGTGTCGCCGCGTTTGAAAAGTTGCTCGCAGCCGCCGTGGTAGACGGCCGGCTCGCTCATGAGGCGCACACCGTCGGGGAAACGCAGACTGGAGTCGATGATCTGCAAATGGCGGACGGTTTCCTCGGCGGTGAAAAGCTCGGCCAGGATCGAACGGGTCATCGGCAGCAGGCGGTAGCGGATGCCGGTCACCCGGTCGCGGGGGTGCAGGAGCGGACGCGCGGAGCCGTCGGCTTCGGTGACAAGGAACCCGGCGACGATGCCGTCGGGCATCAGCCGGGCGGCGAAATCGGCGCGCATGCGCGCCAGCAGCGCCTCCAGCCGCGCGCCGCGGGCGGCCTGGCCGGCCCGGCGGCAGACCTCGGCGAACTGGCGGAAGGTGTGATACGCGAGGCCGACCGTCCAGGCGCTGATCATGCGCGTGCGCATCGTCGCATCGGCGGGTTGCAGCGTGTCGTCCCAATCGCCGTCGCCGTAGCTCACGAGGGCGGTGCCGGCCACGAAGCGCGACTCCACGTGCGCGATCACGCGGTCGCAGTGCGCCCACAGGGTCTCCTCGGGCCCGGCGGGCTCGAACCGGCGCGCGTCGGTGTAGCCGACGCGGGTCGAGAAAAACGCCAGGTCGTTGGCGGCCTCCGCGTAGTCGCACAGCGCCTTCACCGGCCAGAAACAGACATCGCCATGGCTGTGGGCCTGCTGGATGAAGCGGAACGGGGGGAACATGAACCACTGGGGCCAGGTGCCGTCGTGCGGGTATTGCTGCGCGAATACCGTCTGGAGGATGCGGCGCACCACCGCATGGCGGCCGGCGGCCAGAAGCCATTCCACCGAGCCCTGGCACACATCGCGCACGCCCCACGCCGCGCCGCCGGATTGTTCGAGCCCGTGCGGCGCCGAGAAATGGATCGCGGCGTCATGGCCCAGCCAGGGAAGGATTTCATCGATGCGCCCGGCGCCCGGATCGGACCGGCAGGCCAGGCGCAGCCGGAAGGGGGACGGGCGGTCCGGGCGGACACCGGCGGCAAACTCGGCGCGGGCGGCCGCCACCGCCGCCGGCAGGCCATCGGCGCCGGCATAACCGCCCAGCATGATCACGCCGCCGTGGGCGACCGGGCGCGTTTGCAGCGCGACGTGCGTCCCCCGATGGGCGGCGCCATCCGCATAGAGCAACTCGTCGCCGCCCAGCGCGACGATGTAGCCGGCCTCGGCGGCGGCGATGGCAAACGCGACACCGGGCCGGCGCGGGCCGAGGAGGCCCTCGAGCGCGGGCCGGCAGCTCAACCAGCCGGCGCCGGCGACCGCGGTGACCGAGCCGCCATGCTCGAACTCCGTGGCGCCGAGCACGAGCTGGTGCGTGATGAGAAATTCCCGGGGCGGGCCGGCGGTGACGCGCAGCTCCAGGAATGAGGCCGGCAGGTCCGGCGCGCACCAGACCCGCGCCTCAATGACCTCGGCGCCCAGCCGGTAGATCCAGCGCACCGCGCCGGGGGTCATGCTGAAAATGGACGGCACGCCGAGCTGGCGCCACTCGCCGGCCCGGCGCACAAAAATGCGCTGCCCGCTCGCGCGCGCGACGTTGAGGGCGTTCCGCACCACCGGCAGCAGGCGGGCCAGGCTCGGATTGCCGAGGTAGGCCTGGGCCCCGAAGATGCCGGCGGCATAGCAGGTCAGGCCGAATTGCTCATCGTCGATCCAGGACGAATCGCCGCTGCGCAGGATGTGGCCGTGCGGCCGGTCCACCCGCGCCTCCTTGTCGCGGGTAACGACATGGGTGTCGTCGGCGCAAAAGAAGGAAAGCAGCGTGCCGTCGGCGTCCCGTTCGAGGTGCCGGTGCTCGCCGGGGAACCAAGCGGCGAGATCGGCGGCGCCGGGGCGGTCGCCATGCAACCAGCCGGCGGTGACAAAAAGCGAGCGCGGGCCGGCCGGGCCCGGGGCGGGAGCGGGGGCGACCGCGCCGCTCCCCCACTCCGCCGGCGTTCTGCTGTCCAGCAGAACGCGCAGGCAGGCCAGGTCGGAGGCCGCGGAAGCCCGGGGATGATCCTCCTGAAAGCGGGCGACGAAAACGATCTCGCCGGCGGCGTCCGGCGGCAGCTCGAGCGCGCGGCTCTGCAGACCGGCCAGTGCAAACTCGTATTGCAGGCGCCGCGAGGGCAGCGACGCCATCCGCACCGCGGCGGGCTCGCCCGTCAGCCGGTGGTCGGTGCCGAAAAACTGCCAGCCGTCGGTGCAGAAGGCCGCGGCGCCGGTCGCGCACGCGCAGGCGAGCCAGGGATGGCGGCCGCCGGCCGCCGCCTGGTTCTGGCGGGCAAGGATGGTCCAGCCGAGCGCGTCGTCCCGGACCGGCAGAAGGTCGAGGTAATGCGAATTGTAGGCCTCGTTGTTGCGGACGGTGCCTTCGTCGGCGAGGCCGAGGTCCTGCGCCTGGAGCACGTCGATCCGGCGCGCCACGGAGCCGGTGTTGTGCACGCGCACGCGCCAGGCCCAGGCGGCATGCTGCGGATGCAACTGGAGCACCGCGGTGCAATGCAGGCCGGCCGCGGTATCAGAGGTCCAGGCTGCGGCATCCGTGCCGTTGGTGGTGAAGGCAAGTCCCGGGCCGATGAGCGGGCGCCAGCCGGCGACACCGGCAGCGTCGTGCCAGCGCAGCAGCAGCCGGAACAAGCCGTCCTCGGCGGGGCCCGGGAGAAACTGGTTGAGCAGCGTCGGGCCGTGGCGCAGGGCGAAGAGCGCGCCCGAAGGCAACAATTGCACCGTCAGCGGCGATCGATTGCGCAGCTCCATTAATCCCAGATCGGCGGTGGCCGGGATTTTCATCTTCGTGGGTTGCAGGTACAGAAAATAGAGTAAGCGCACGGCCAACGTCCGTGCGCTTATGCAAGGACCAAACCCGCGGGGTGTATCGCTGCTGCCGCGAGCAGGCACATCCATGCGCAACGGGCCGGTTGGCCCAGCGGTGCTGAAGTGCCATCCGGCCTGGACGGCCGGATGGCTTCTTCAGAATGACGATGGCATCGGTTTCAAGCCGATGCCATCAGGCTTACGTGTTCTCAGAACTCGAAGTTTGCCGAGAGGGTGAACTTGCGCGGTGGAATGAAGTTATAGTCCATGGGTTGCGACAGGCCACTGCCGTATCCCGTGTAGTTGAGAAAGACGAGCGTGTCCTTCCCGAACATGTTATCCACGTTCAACTGGAACCGGGCATGAAGCTTGTGATCCATGACCCTGAAAGTCGTGGAATAACCGACGAGCATGGAGTAAGTCGTATAGCCAGGCGAGAGCGTCCGCTTGCCGTTGACGCTGTCCCAGGGATTTCCGTATTGGTCACCGAGCGTGGTGGCCCCGGCGCCAATCTCAAGACCTCGGAGAACATCGTCCGTGAAGCTGTAGGTCGCGAACACGTTGAAGATCGACTTCACCAGGTGGCCGGTGGTGACCGGCACCTGCACGGCCGCAATCCGATTCTGGGCGTCCGTGAGATCCGAGGCCAGTTTCACACTCTCGGCCGAAGACCCGCCCGCCGCTGCCTGCCAGGTCGCCAGATGCTGCGCCATGTAGGCGGTGGCGTTCGGACCGTCGTTCGTCTTTTCGCCCTTGGGATCGGAATAGTGCAGTTGGAGACGGAAGTTCTTGCTCGGATTCGCGATGACCTCGAATTCGAAGCCAGTGTACTTCACGTCGTAGGTGTCGATATAGGCCATGTTGGCGTGGTAGGTACCCACCGTGCCGGTCACGTTGCCGGCCGGGCCGATGTCGGTGTTGGTGCCGCCCGCGGCGAAATAATCGTTCCAGATGCCCTGGAAGTCGGGCGTGTCGCCACCGATGACATCGGTCGAGGTCTGATTATACCAGTTCGCCGAGGCATAGTACTTGCCGTCCAGCGTGGAGAGGCGCAGGCCGATGCTCTTGCCTTTGCCAAACGACGGGCCGAGCGTCTTGCCGAAGATGGTGGGGTTGTTGCCGCCCGCGGCCGGCTGATAATTCTCGGAAACATTGCCGACGATGCCGAGCCACTCCGTCACATAACCCACGAGACCGGCGGTGTAGGTGTTACCCGAGCCGCTGGAAAGCGTTGGCGTGTTGCTCGGGCCACGCAGACCGACCTTCCAGTTGTCATAGGCGTCGTGCCGCTCTCCGAGCGTAAGGTTAAGCCGGTCATCCCACAGGCGTGTCTGCGACATCACCCCGTAATACTTGATGGTCTGCTTCGAGTTGAAGTCATACCAGTTGAACGGCAGCGGAGTGTAGGCGATGTTCTGACCGTTCCAGGTGGTCGGGACGTTCAGGGCCTGCTGCGGATGGTCCCAATAAATGCGGCCCCACAGCATGGTCTTGGTCCAGTTGTTTTCGTCGTAGTTGTTCAGAACCTGGGCCTGATATTGGCGGGCATCGTATTCCGTCACCTGCTCGCCGGCTGAGGCACTGAAGAGTTGTTTCACGGGCACCCCCCAGGCGTTGAAATCGAAGTGGTAGTTGAACTGCCCGCGGACCTCATTCACCCAGTGATTTTGGGTCTGGGCATCGAGGAAGAAGTCCGAATAAAGCTTGCCGTAATTCGGATTCGGCTGCCCGTTCGGCAACTGGTGGTTGAGGTCGTAGTTCACCCCGGTGCCCAGGCCGCCGCCGGCGCCCTCGAAGTTTTTCGTCTTGGCGTCGTCGACGTAGCGGTAGCCTGAAACGATAAACTCGCTGTTGGGATTGATCCGGTGCGAAAAGTTCAGCGTCATGCTGAGCGCCTCGGGCTTGAGCAGGCCGTCCGCCGGGGTAATCGCGAACTCCCGGCTGGGCAGCGCCATGATCGTCGTGCCGGTCGGGCCGTAAACGAAGGACGTGGGTCGCAGGAAGGCGCCCCAGGCGATGTCTCCCGTGCCCATGGAGCGAACACCGCCCGCCCAGTTGTACAGGCCGATACCCGGGGTCCAGACCAGGTAGTCATTGGCGCCGCCCCAAGCGTTCATGGCATGAACACCCGGCGCACCCGGAGTGGTGAGGGGATTTGCATCAATATTCGCGATGGCGGAGCCCCAGGTGGCGGAACTGGTGCTCTGGTTCCAGAGCGAGGTGCCGTCCTGGATCGACTGGGCAAAGACCGTCTTCTCTTCCTTCCAGCCCTCGATCTCGAAGCTGATCTGCGTATCGTCGGTGAACTTATACGTGCCGGCGAGATCGACGGCGTTCTTTTTATGATTATCGCCGTCCCTCCAGCCTTTTTCGTTCGCGTTCAGGAGATTCAATCGCAGGGCGAAATGACCGCCCACGGATTGATTGATGTCCGCCGTCACCCGGTAGCCGCCGTAACTATAGGCACTGAGGCTGACTTGGGAGAAGTTTTTGTCGAAACGCGCCGTCTTCGTATAGGCGGTCATGGCGCCGCCAATATCGCCAATGCCGAACAGGATCGAGTTCGGGCCGCTGTCGGTTTCAATGCGATCAACGTTATAGGTATCAATCAGCATGAAGGTCGGGAAGTAGTTCTTCGTGGGCGGATTGCCGCCCTGCACATGGCTGTCGCCACGGATGCTGACGGACCAGAAGTTGAACACGTCGCCGGCCGAGGCCCCGGACATGCCGTTGCGGAAGCTGGTGGGCACGGCATTCAGGGACCATTTCAAGGCGTCCTGAATATTGGTGATCGCCAGGTCGTTGATGAATTGGCGCGTCAACGATGACACCGCGGTGGGGGTCACCCGGATCGGAGTGTCCAGACGCCCGCCGGCGAGCGAATCGACGGCGATGTAGCCGCTGTCCTTTTCGACGTTGATCGTGAAAGGACTGAGCTTGACCACCTGATCCGGCGGGGCCGCGGCATCATCCGATACCGCCTGCGCCATGATGGGGGCCTGGAGCCCCAGCGTCAGCAGGAGGGCCGACGCGAGTCTATTGCTTATTCTGGGTTTCATTGATGTTTGGGGGTTGTGTGTTTGGACCAAGGAAAATGGTTCAGCAGGGGAAACCTGGCCGATCGCCAGAGCATACCCGGCCCCGGCCGTCCAATCGGGCAGTTCGGCCGAACTCATGCAGTTGGATCGTAGCAGCCGACGTAAGGAGGCTGGCTCTGAGTCGTGGGGGGAACGGGTGTGCATGAGGATGGGGAGAACCGGTGCGGCATTATTCGAGGCGCAGCGTGCCGAGGCCCTTGCGCTCGTCGGCGCGTTCATAGTAGCGCCAGTTCAATTTCAGCGAGGGCTCCCACTCGAAGGAGCCTTCGGACACCACCGCGGGCGAGACCGCCAGTTCGAGGCCGGGCCGGGGCGTGATTCCCAGATCCGACCAGCGGAGGTCGGCCTCGACCGCATAACCCTGCTCCGTGGGCCGGACCTGCGCGCGGACCGGGCGTTGATGAAACCACTCCGTGACCGCGCCGTTGGCCCGGAAGCTGAACTGGTAATCGTGCGCCCCGGTCCAAACCAGCCCGTCGTTTTGCGGGTCGACGAACAGCTCCACGCCGTTGCGGTACGAGGGTGTCGCCACCACCTTGGGCAATCCGTCCGTCACCTCGGCGTGGAAATGCAGCGCGTCCTGGTCCCACGTGAAGGCGAAGCGCATTGCGAGCGTCGGATCGCCCGGCCGGGTATCGGCCGCCGAATCCTTGAATTCGAGGCCCGCCATCTGGGTCCATCCCCATCGGTCGCGCGGGGTGGTCGCGGGCACGGCCACCGCCAGCCGCTCGGGCGGCACCGGCAGCGGACCTGTCAGTTGCCGCCGCCAGACGATGGAGGTGTCAGGGCCAAAGGCCGCCTCCCCAAACTCGGCAATCGCCGCGCGGCCGGTCCGGACGAGCGGATCTTCCTGGAACCACTGCCGCAGACAGTCGGGGGCCAGGAGGTTGGCCACGCTCGCAAGCAAGACGGCCTGATCGGCCAGGGATGCCCCTCCGAGCCAGCCGGAAGGCGGCGGCAAGGCCTTAAGGCAGGCGCTGACCGCGGCCGGAAAGTGCTCGACCAACAAGGCGGTCGTCAGCACGTCGTACGGGAAGGCTTTCAACTCACCGACCCCATCGAGGGCGCGGGCATAGGCAAATTGCGCCGCCGACGCTCCCGCGATGATCGCCCGTTCGTCGAGCCACAGCCCCGGCAGCAGCTGATCACGGACGCTCGCAGGCGTGAGCACGTAGACCGGCCCCAAGCGCTCCGGCATGCGCACCAGATCCGCCCAAGCCGACGGAGGCCGCGCCCCCGCCGCCACCTGGAAAAAAACGGTCAACCGGTCCAGGGCGCCCAGCTGGTCCGACCGGGTTGAAATCTGCTGCCAGTCGATCGCGGCCAGGCGGCTCGCCGCGGCCACGGCCAGGGCGGGAATCGCCTGGCGCAGCGTGACCAGACCCGCCGCATACTCCGCCACCTCCGCGCCGTCTGGCGGCACCGGTGCCGCTTGCAACCACGCCCCGGCCCGGGACACCGCCTCGGCCTCGGAAACCAGACCGAGCGCCTGGGCCGCCAGGATGGATGACAGCGCCAGACCCGCGGGCACCGCCGCGGCCTGCGCCGCCAGCGTCTGCCACGCCTGGACCGCCAGCCCCCGCAGCTCGTCGCGGCTGACCTGGTCCAGATCCCGGCTTGTCGGGAGAAATTCCGCCCGGGCCAGCGCGCGCTGCACCTCGGGCGCCTGCATGAACACCGCCCACACGAACCCGGTCCGGACGTTTTCCGCCTGCAGCAGCGAGATCCCCACGTCGATGCCGATGACATCCGGGTTGACCCAGCCCGTCTCAGGATTGAAGGCGTCCACAAATCCGTAGCGCTGCCAGATGCGGTCGCCGTAGGCGGTGCGCATGTACCGGAGCGCCGCCATCGTCTCCTCCGGGGCGAAGGGCAACGAGCCGGCCGGCGCACACGGCACCACCGTGCCATCCAGCGCGTTGAAGTCCGTGGTGCGCGGCGGGCCGCCCCACGCTTTGTAGCCGGTCGCGGAATCGGACGAGGTGAGACCCCACAGCCGGCCGTCCCAGCTGGGGAATTCCGACCGCAAATCCAGGCAGAACTTCCGCTGGGCGAGCGTGGCCAGGACGGAATTCCGATAATAATCCGCGAACGCATCCCGCCGGCCGCGAAAATCGACGTAAGCCTGGGTGAATTGATGCACAAACAACTGCGGCCCCTGAATGTAGTGATAGCCGCCGTAGGTGCCGGCCGGCGCCCGGGTCCACGCGCGCCAGAGTTCCGGATCGATCGGCCGCTCGGATGCGCCCAGCCCCAGCAGGGTGAGCATCATGAGCTCCGAATACTTGTCCCAGCGGAAGCGCGAAAAGCCCGCCTCATCGTACCAGCCCATCGTGAAGGTCCGGCCGCCGTTGAGGAACCAGGGCCAGTCCACCTCGCGATATAGCCGGTCGACCAGGGCGGTGATCTCGGGATCGCGGAAGTACTCGCGCGCCAGGATGGCGCCGGCCAGAAACAGCCCGGTGTCGATGGTGGAGAGCTCGCACTTCCAGGCGCGCGCCCCCGTGTCCATCTCCATGAAATGGTAGAAGAAACCGTGTTGCCGCGGCGCCTGGTCCGCCAGAAACCGCAGCATGGCGCGGACGCGCCCGACCGCCACCGGGCGGTCAGCCCAGCCGCGTTGCACCGCGATGACCCACGCGCTCAACGCAAATCCCGAGGATGCGATGCTGGCCTTGCCCTCCGACGGTGAGCCGTCCGCCCGGGCCCGGTCGCGCACCAGGCCGGTGCGCGGATCCGTCTGCTCGGCAAAAAAACGGAAGCACGCGCGCTCCAGTTCGTCCAGGAGCGCATCGTCCTCCGCAGACAGGGTCATCGCCGGCCGCGCCTCCGGCCAGGACGCAGTATGGGCGGGGATCTGGGCGCGGGCAAAAAGCGGAAACCCCAGCGCCAGGGCGGCGCCAAGACACAAGGCGCGGCGGGCCAAGCCGAAGACCGCGGGTCCGGGGTAAAACATGGCAAAAGCGTGAACGGAATGAGGGGTAAAGTGACTGTTGCGCCGGCCTACGTTCCCGGCCGAGGAACGGAACCATTGTATGACAACCTTTGCAATGCAAGCTATTTTTTAGAAAAAACGTTAGTTTCACTGAGTAAACCTCTTGTGAAATCCGGATCCTCGTTTTTCTGCAATCATTTGCCCTATCATCTCAACAACGGCCGCCGGCCCGACCATGTGGCAGCCGGCGTGAGGAGGCTGGCACTGGGCGTCGCACCTCCCACTAGCCGGATATTTCAGGGGGGACGCGACGCCCTCCTGGCCCGCGCCGCGGCGGCGGAGCCGGTCTCCGACCTGTCCGCCATAGCCTGCGCGACGGCGGAAGACCTGGCGAAGGAGGCTCGTCGCGTATCCCCCCCGCTGACCGTATGACGAGGCTGAGGGCAGCCTCCTTACATCGGCTGCTACACTCGACTGCGTTGATCTATGTTGCCAGCGGCGGCGGCCCGGTCACTCCGCCGGGCTGGCCGCCGGCGCCGCCCGGGTGGACTCGCGGATGACCATCGCCGCCGGCATCTCGTTCAGCACCGGGTGCTGGATCTTGCTGCGGGCCGTGGCCGCCTCCACCAGCAGGCTCACCGCCCGCTCCGCCAGATCACCCAGGGGCTGACGAATGGTGGTCAACGCCGGCTGGCAGGCCGTGGCCCACAGACCATCATCGAACCCGACCAGCGAAATATCCTCCGGACAATGGAGCCCCATCGCCCGGACGGCGTGGATCGCGCCGAAGGCGATTTCATCGCTGGCACAACACACCGCCGTCGGCCGCTCTTCACCCTCCAGCATCTTGGTCATCCCCGTACGTCCTGCTTCCGCGCTAAAGGGCCCTGCCTGAACCCATTGGGGGCGCGGCGGCATGCCGTTTTTCTCCAGCACGCTCAGATAGCCCTGCTTGCGCTCATAAGCGTCGCGGGAGCCGGCCGGCCCCAGCAATAATGCGATCCGCCGGTGCCCCAGTTGCAAAAGGAAGCTCGCCGCCGTCTGCGCTCCGGCAAAATTGTCCACGCCAAAGACCGGAACCCCCAGATCGCGCACCGCGACGTCAGGCGGCAGGGCCGCCTTCGTCATGACAAAGGGGCGGCGGTAGCCGCGAAGCCCTTGCAGATCGGCGGGCGACAGGGGCTCCCCCAAGTAGATCACCCCGGAAGTGTCGAGACTCAGGTACTGCATCGCCTCCCGGAAGCCCGTCCCCGGCGTGCGGCGCAGCGTGCTGATGTGCACCCCCCAGCCCCGTGCCGCGGCTGCATGCAGCGTGCCGGCCAGAAAACGGCCGTAATACTCGGAGAAGAAGATGTTCTCATCGAGCGGAACCACGACCGTCAGGGTCGAATTCATGCCTTTGCGTAAAATCCGTGCGCCCGGATTGGGGGTGAAATGCTGCCGCTCGGCCAGATCCAGGATCTCCTTGCGGCGTTCGGCCTCCACCAAATGAGCGGTCTCCGGGCGCAACGCCCGGGAGACGGTCGAGGGGGATACTCCCAGCCGGGCGGCAATCTGCACGATTCCGGCTCTCGTCGCTGGTGGTGGGGAAACGCGTTTGCTTGGCATAATTAGGGCCGGTGCCGGGCTGGCAACCCATACGCCTCGCTGCCGATGCCGCAAGAAAACTTACGCCATGCTCTGCATGACGCGTCCGGCAGCGCCTGCGCCTTGCCCACCGCGACAACCTTTCCGATGGAAGTACGGGTGATAAACTCGGTCTTGCATTATTATGCAATCATTTTCATATCGGACCTCGCCTCAAGGCCGGCGTCCTCTCGCCGGACCGCGCGCCTGGATCTGCCCCGACCCCATCATGGATCTAAAAAAACACCATCTCACCGCCCCGGCGGATAAAGTCCCGGTGCCGCAGAAGATCGCGTACGGCCTGGGAGCCGTGGTCACCATCGTCGCGGTGAACTCCGTGCAGCAGTTGAGCGGGCTCGTCTATGTGGTTGGATTGGGTATCAGCGTGGTCTGGATCAATTGGGCCCAGGCATTCCCGCGGTTGTGGGACGCGGTCGTGGATCCGTTTCTGGGCAACATGTCGGACAACTCCCGCTCGCGCTTCGGCCGGCGGATTCCGTTTCTTGTGATCGGCGGCATCCTGATCGGGATCGCGTTCTGGTTGCTGTGGGCCGTACCGCGGGACTGGAACAAATCCGCGATGTTCGGCTACTTCGTCGTGGTCTCGTTGTTCTTCTACACGGTCGTCCCCGTTTATGCGATTCCGCACGGGGCGCTGGGGCTTGAGATGACCGAGGACTATCACGAGAAAACCAGCATTTTCGCCTATGCCAGCTTCATCGGCAACGTGGGCGCGTTCACGCTGCCGTGGATTTACTACCTGGCCAACCGGCCGTTCTTCGGCGGCGACGCCGTGAACGGGATCAAATGGGTGTGCCTGGCGATGAGTGTCATCCTCACCGCGTGCGGGCTCACGTGCGCCCTGGTCTGCAAGGAGGCCAAGTTGAAGCAGGCCAGATCGCAGGAGCGGGTGCCGATCGTGGAGAGCTTCAAGACGACCTATCGCAACGGAACGTTCGTCCGGCTCGTCACGGCGTTTGTCCTGCTGATCGTCGGGTTCCAGCTCGTGATGGGGTTCAACAATTACATCACGATTTTCTACCTCTTCGGCGGCAACCAGGACACCGCTTCCGCCCTCATGGCCGAGAACGGAACCCTCTGGGCCGCAATCGGCCTCGTGGGCGTTTTCCCGATGACGTGGCTGTCCAAGCGGTTCGGCAAGCGGGCCACGGTCATCGTCGCGCTCGGGATCATCATCGTGGGCAATCTGTCGAAGATCCTGTGCTACAGCCGGACGTATCCCTGGCTGACGTTCATCCCGACCGTCGGGCTTTCCCTCGGCATGGTGTTCTGTTTCACGCTCGTCAACTCGATGATCGCCGACATCTGCGACGAGGATGAATATGCCACGGGCGTCAGAAGGGAGGGAATCTACTTCGCCATCTACAACTGGTGGTGGAAGGTTGCGGTCTCGATCGCCACGGTCGTCAGCGGGTATGTGCTGCGCTTTACGGGTTTCCAGGAAGGCCTGCCCGCCCAGAGCGAGGCGACGCTTTTCTGGATCCGGTTCTGGGAAATCGGACTGCCGCCCGCCCTCTGCCTGATCAGCGTCGTCTTGCTGGCCCAATATCCCCTGAGCGAAGAGCGCGCCTACCAGATCAAGAAACTGCTGGATGAAAGGAAGGCCCGGCACCTCCGCGAACAAGCCGCGGCTCAAGCCGGCGGCATCCAGGCATCATAAATCCATGACTCCTCCAATATCAGGACCCAGGCGACCGCGGGCATTGGCGCTGCTGGCCGTGGCGGCAGGGCTGCTGCCCGCCTGTTTGTTTCCGCAGTCCCGTCTGCTCGACGATTTTGAGACCCTTTCCGGCTGGCAGGCGGTCCACTCCGAGGGCGCCAGGCTGGGTCTCGCCAGTGCCGAGGGAAAAAACGGCCGGGCCCTGGTGATGGAGTTCGATTTAAGCGGGGCGTACGGCCACGCGAGCGCGCACAAGGATATCTCCCTCGATTTGCCGGAAAACTATCAGTTCACCTTCGACCTGCGAGCGGAAGCCCCGGTCAACAACTTCGAATTCAAGATCATCGACGCGCAGGGGAACACCTGGTGGATCAAGAAGCTGGACGTCACCTATCCCACGCAGTGGACCACCCAGCGCATCCGGCGACGGCAGCTGACGTTTGCGTGGGGCCCTGCTGTCGGCACTGAAATCCGGCACCTCAAGGCGATCGAGTTGGTGGTTTCCTCCGGTACCGGCGGGAAGGGCCGGGTCTTCCTCGACAACCTCCGCTTCGAACCCATCGATGAGAACGCCGCCCGCACCGCCCGCGCCCAAGTCAGCGCTTCTTCGGCGGTAACCGGCGGCGAACCGGCCTACGATGAGAAGACCGCCGGGCTCGCCAATTGGAAGAGCGCCGGCCATCATGACCCGGAATGGCTCCAGATCGATTTCGGCTACGAACGGGAACTGGGGGGCCTGGTGATCGACTGGCAGGGGGAGGATTGCGCGTCGGCCTACGATGTGCTCACGTCGGCGGACGGGGAGGAATGGCTGACGGTCTCGGCGGTGACGGAGGGCAACGGCGGTCGCGACTACGTCTACCTGCCCGAGCAGCAGGGCCGCTTCCTCAAGCTCGTGCTGAAGCAAAGCCGGAGCGGCCGTGGGTTTGCGATCGCCCAACTCGCGGTCAAGGGCCCCGAATTTGGCGCCACCGCCAATGATTTTTTCAGCGCCGTGGCCCGGGATCAGCCGCGGGGACTCTACCCCAAATACCTGCTGCAGGAACAAAGCTATTGGACGATCACGGGCAACCCCCACGAAAGCCGGGAAGCGCTGCTCAACGACACGGGAGCCATCGAGGTGGACCAGCTCCGCTTCACCATCGAACCGTTTCTCTACCTTGATGACCGGCTGGTTACGTGGAGCGACGTGGCCCTGCGCCAGTCCTTGGAAAAGAACTATCTGCCGATCCCCTCGGTCGAGTGGAAATACAAGGATCTCACGCTCACGATCACCGCCTTTGCCGCCGGCACCGCCGGCCCGGGCAGTCGGTTGCTCGCCAACTACAAGATCGAGAATGCCGGCGGGCCCGTCCGGGGAAAGCTGTTCCTCGCGATCCGTCCTTTTCAAGTCAATCCGCCCTGGCAGGGCCTGTTGCATCCCGGCGGCTGGGCCCGCATCGACTGCGTGCAGCTGGAAAACGGACGGCTGACGGTGGACGACAAGCTGCTCATCCCGCTCGACACCCCCTCGGGTTTTGGGGCCACCGCCTTTGCGAGCGGAGACATCACAGAGTATCTGCGGCAGGGCCGCCTCCCGGTGGAGACCAGTGTCCGCGACCCCCAGGGATTTGGCTCCGCCGCGCTGGAGTACGATTTCGAGCTCGCCGGCAGATCCTCGGAGGCGTTTCACCTCGCGGTGCCCTTCCACGGCGGGAGCGGAGATCCCGCGCCAAACATGGACCGTGCGGACGCTGAAGCCTATGCCGGCCTCGCGCATGCGTCGACGAGGCAGATGTGGGAATCCCTGCTGGACCGCTTCCAGGTGAAGCTGCCCGCGTCGGCGCAGCCGATCATCGACACGATCAAATCCAACCTGGCCTACATCTTCATCAACCAGGACGGGCCGCGCATCCAGCCTGGGGCGCGCAATTACAACCGGGCCTGGATTCGCGACGGCTCGCTGACCTCCACGGCCCTGCTCCAGCTGGGCATCACGGACGAGGTGAAAGAATATGCCGACTGGTATGCCCGGTTCCAATTCCCCAGCGGCAAGATCCCCTGCGTGGTCGATTCCCGCGGCGCCGATCCGACCGATGAACACGACAGCCACGGACAAATGATCTACCTGATCATGCAAACTTATCATTTCACCCACGACACGGCCTGGCTGCGTTCAAAGTGGGAAACGGTGGGGCGGACCGTGCGTTACATCCAGAACCTCCGCGCGGAGCGCAAAACCGCCGTGTACCAGAACGGGACCCCCGAGCAGCGCGCCTGCTATGGACTGGTCCCCGAGTCCATCAGCCATGAGGGATACTGGAGCAAGCCGATGCATTCGTACTGGGATGACTTTTTCATTCTCCGCGGGCTGAAAGATGCGACCGCGATCGCCGGCATCCTCGGCGAAAGCGAAAAACAGGCCGAGTTCGCCGCCGAGCGCGACGATTTCCGGAAGGATCTCTACGCCTCGATGCGGCTGGCGATGCAGAACACCCACATCGACTTCATCCCCGGCTGCGTCGAACTCGGGGATCACGACGCCACCTCGACGACGATCGGCATCAACCCGGTCAACGAGCTGGGCAACATCCCGGAGCCCGCATTGCACAACACCTTCGAGCGCTATTTCGACAACTTCACGAAGCGCCGGCTCAACGCCATCGCCTGGAAGGACTACACCCCCTACGAAAACCGCGTCATCGGTTCCTTCGTCCATCTCGATCAGAAGCAGCGGGCCCTCGACGCCTTGAGCTTCTTCATGAACGACCGGAGACCCCAGGGATGGAATCATTGGGCGGAGGTGGTGTACCGCGACCCCCGGACGCCGAAATACATCGGCGATATGCCGCATACCTGGTGCGGCTCGGATTTCATCCGCTCGGTGCGGGCCATGTTCGTTTATGAGCGCGAACAGGATGAGGCGCTGGTCGTCGGCGCCGGCATTGCCGACGAGTGGGTAAATGATCCTGCCGGGATCGAAGTCAGCAACCTGCCGACCTACTACGGCGGCCTCAGCTACACCATCAAGCCGGAGGCCGGGCCGGCCGACGGAGCGGGGCGGACGATCGTGGTCAAGCTCGATGGCAGGATCGCGATTCCGGCCGGCAAGATTGTCTTGAAGTCTCCGCTGTCGGAAAGAATTGCCTCCGTCACGGGAGACGGACGCTTGCTTCCGGGAGGGAAGGACGAGATCCAAATCGACAAGCTGCCGGCCACCGTCACCATTCGCTATTAGACTCAACGCCAGTTTTCGCCTCCGGTGAAAACCGGCCTGCCAGCCGTCCTGTCCGCCATGGCCTTTGGCGACGGCGGAAGTCCCGTTGCTGCCGAGAGAGGCCATCGGGTTCTGCCGTAAACGGAATGCCCGCCTCCGCAGAGCCTACGGCGCGCAGCCTTCGCCGCGACGACCGACCCCGCATACCTGCGGTCACTGTTTGCTCAAAGCTGGCCCGCCAGCCGTAGCCCGCAGGGCGAAGGCTGGTGCCCGGGGTGGGAATCGAACCCACAAGATCTCGCGATCGGCAGATTTTGAGTCTGCTGCGTCTGCCAGTTCCGCCACCCGGGCGACCCAGAAAGGCGAACGGTAGGCCGGCCGATCATGATGTAAATGCTATTTTCCCCGCCCGTGGGATGGTGCCTGAATTGTTGCAAGATTTGGGCTGGGTCGGTTGTAGCCGGGGGTCGCCGACCCCGGATAACCGGCCTCAACGAGGCCGGCTGCAGAGCCCCCGGGCTTCACTGTAATGCACGCTGCCCGACGAGCCGTGGCGATGAGAGGACGGCAGCCTTATCGATCATCATCAAAACCGAAAGGAATCTTTGAACGGCCGGTCTTCCCGCGGCGTCTATCTTGGTGCAAGAGAGATTAAGAAGCTTTGGTTCTTAATTCTTCCATCTAGTTTGTAGTTTGATAAGTCGGCAAGGGCGCTCTGCTGTCCAGTAGAGCGCCCTTTTTTTGCGA
Source organism: Opitutaceae bacterium (assembly GCA_028688225.1). Lineage (GTDB taxonomy): Bacteria > Verrucomicrobiota > Verrucomicrobiia > Opitutales > Opitutaceae > Fen-1467. The sequence goes on from JAQTYQ010000006.1 coordinate 146,340, forward strand.
TGGTTTCCGCCCCCGCGGCCGCTGCAACCCGATCTTGCCGCCCGCCCCCGTCCGCTTCACTTTCACCCCCACTTTCACTTTCACTCCTCCCATGCCCGACTTCCGCGCCTACTGCCAGCCGCCCGAACGCGAACCGTCCGTCATCCGTCTGTCCGCGGATGAAAGCCGCCATCTGGTGGCCGTCAACCGCGCCAAGCCCGGCGACACGGTCGTGGCCTTCGACGGCCGCGGCAACGAGTGGATCTGCGAACTTGCCGCCGACCCAAAGCCGGAAGCGGCGCTCAAGGTGCGCTTCCGCCAGCAGGCCAAGCCCCTGCCCTACGAAATCACGCTGGGCCAGGCGCTGCCCAAGGGCCCGTTCATGGATGCGATCGTGCGCAAGGCCACGGAACTCGGCGCCGCGCGCCTCGTGCCGCTGGAAAGCGAGCGCACGGTCGTGCATCTCGATGGTGACCGCACCGAGCGCAAGATCGAGAAATGGCAGCTGGCCGCAGTCGAGGCCGCCAAGCAATGCGGCAATCCCTTTGTGCCGGAAATCCTGCCCCTGCAGACCGCCGCCGCCTTCATGGAGGCGAGCCGCGGCTATGATTTGAAGCTCATCGCCAGCCTGCGGCCCGGGGCGAAGTCGTTGAAGGGCGTGCTGGCTGCCTACGCCGCCGCCAACGGCCGTCCGCCGCGCAAGGTGCTCTGGCTCGTCGGCCCCGAGGGCGATTTCACGCCGGCGGAGCTGAGCCTGTCGCAATCGACCGGTTTCGAATCCATCACCCTCGGTCCGCTCGTGCTCCGCTGCGAGACCGCCGCCGTCTACGCGCTGAGCGTGCTCAGTTACGAGCTGCAGAACGCCGGCCCCTGACGCCACGCCGGCGCGGCGGATGAATCGCCCGGACCCGGGATCCAAGCCGTCGGGTGTAGCAGCCGACGTGAGGAGGCTGTTTCATATCCCCCGCGCGGCGCAAGAGGCCAGGCTGGCAATTCTGACCGGTCTGGCTTTCTTGTTTTTTCCAATCGCCTCCCGGCCTCTGTCCCTCACCTTACCCGTCATGCCCGCCGATAACCGCATTCCCGTCACCGTGCTCACCGGCTTCCTCGGCGCCGGCAAGACAACGCTGCTGAACCGCATCCTCACTGAACAGCACGGGCGCCGGATCGCCGTGATCGAAAACGAGTTCGGCGAGGTCGGCGTCGACAACCAGCTCGTCATCCAGACCGACGAGGAGATCTTCGCCATGAACAACGGCTGCCTCTGCTGCACCGTGCGCGGCGACCTGCTCCGCATTCTCGGCCGACTCCTCAAGCGCAAGGACCGCCTCGACGGGGTGCTCATCGAGACCACCGGCCTCGCCGACCCCGGCCCCGTGGCGCAGACCTTCTTCACCGACCCGGAAGTCCGCGACGCCTACCGCCTCGACAGCATTGTCACGGTCGTCGATGCCCGACACGTCCTGCAGCACCTCGACGACGGCCGGGAGGTGAAGGAGCAGATCGCCTTCGCCGACGTCATTCTCCTCAACAAGACCGATCTCGCCGGCGCCGCCGATCTCGACCGGCTTGAGGCGCGCCTGCACCGGATGAACACCGCCGCCCGGATTCACCGCACGCGCAACTGCGATCTCCCCATCAACCGTGTGCTTGATGTCGGCGGCTTCAACCTCAGCCGCGCCACCGACCTCGATCCGCGCTTCCTCGAGGCCGAATATCCCTTCGAATGGGCCGGTGTCTACGAACTCGCCCCCGGCGCCTACACCCTGTGCATCGGCCTGTCCTCCGAAGCCTCGGCGCAGGAGGGGCACCACGATCATGATGAGGAGCACGGGGACGGGCACGATCACGGCCACGAACACGAGGGCCACGACCACCACCACGGCGACGCCAACGAGTTGGAGATCGCGCTCCTGCCCTTGCCTCTGCCCGCCGCTGTCACCTTCCAAGACAGTTCGAGCGCCGCCTTGGCGGCCATGGCCCTGGCGACGGCCGCTGCGCGCGACACCGCCGTGCAGGTGTTTTCCGACCGGGAGAATCCCGTCCGGCCCGGCGAACCCATCGCGCCCGGCATCACGCTCCAGCGCCTGAAACTCGATGACGGCCACGGTGACTTCCCCGTGACGATCGCGACCGCGGGCCGCTACATGCTCTTCACCGCCCATGACGTGCCCACGCATCTCCATGCGGCGGACCAGTCGCTCGTGAAGTATGTCCACGACCAGATGTTCCGCCATGAGCATAGCCACGACGAGGACGTCGCCTCCGTCGGCATCACCCTGCCGGGCGAACTCGACGCCAAGCGCCTCAACGAGTGGATCGGCGGCCTGCTCGCCAAGAAGGGCCAGGATATCTTTCGCTGCAAGGGCGTGCTTGCGGTGCGCGGCACGGACAAGCGGATGGTCTTCCAGGGCGTGCACATGACGTTCGACGCCAAGTTCGACCAGCCCTGGGACGGCGCCCCGCGCACCAACACCTTCATCTTCATCGGCCGCAACCTCAACCGCGAGGAGCTGGTCGGCGGCTTCAAGTCCTGCATGGTGAGCTGAGCCAAGAAGGCGCTCTGCTGGCCCGCGCCGCAGCGGCGGGGCTGACCGGCAGAGCCGGGCGCGCCGCCCCCGATTCTGTTGCGGACGGCCCAGCGTTCCATCCCTGCCAATCCATGAATCTCACCAAAGCCTGGGCGGCGCAACTCGACGACTACTGCATCGACCTCGCCTGGTCGCCCGACGGGCGCGTGCTCGCGTCGGCCTCCGCCGCCGGCCCCGTCACCCTGTTCGACGCCCGGGGCACGCGGCTTCACACCCTGCCCGGACATGCGGACGGCACGAACACCGTCGCCTTCGCGCCGGCTGGAGCCGGAGCCGCCGACCCCGGGCCGGCCTCGGCGAGGCCGGCTACAATCCTTGCCAGCGGCGGGCAGGATGGCTGCGTGCGATTCTGGGACTCCGCCACCGGCACGCAAATCGCCGAGGCCAATCCGGGCTCTGCGTGGATCGAACACTTGAAATGGCAGCCGACCCTCCCGAATCTCACATCTGAGATCCCGAATTCCAGAGTTCTGGCCGCCGCCGCGGGCCGGAAGCTCATTTTCCTCCGGCCCGACGGTTCCATCGCACAGGCATTCAAGGAAGCGTCGAAGACGCTCTCCGCCCTCACCTGGCATCCCCAGGGCGGCACCATCGCCGCGGCCTGCTTCGGCGGCGTCTGCCTGTGGGATGCCGGCGATTTCCACGTCCGGCGCGAGTATGCCTATGGCAGCGCGATCCATGCCCTCGTGTGGTCGCCCGACGGTCGCTGGCTCGTGGCCGGGGCCCAGGACAACGCCGTGCACCTCTGGATTCCGGAGGAGGACCAGGAGTTCCACATGAGCGGCTACGAGACCAAGGTCCGCGAACTCTCCTTCAGCCCCGACAGCCGCTGGCTGGCCACCGGCGGCGCGCGCGACGCCTGCATCTGGGACTGCTCCGGGGCCGGCCCGGAAGGGCGGGAGCCGCTGGCCCTGCCCCACTCCGACCGGGTTTGCGCCGTCGCCTTCCAGCAGGCGCACGAACTGCTGGCCACCGCCGCCGGCGATGGTGAGGTCGGGTTGTGGAGCCCCACCCGCAGCCAGCCGCTGGTTGCCACCGCCAAGCTGACCGCCCCGGTTTCCAAGTTCGCCTGGAGCCCCGACGACTCCCTGCTCGCGATCGGCTCGCAGCAAGGCGGCGTGCTGGTGCTCAAGGTCGACGCCTGAAACCACCGCTGCGACCCGGAGCACGTCATCTATTAGTTGACATGTTCCGAATCGTGATCGCCGACTCCATCAACACGCATGAACGAGACCACGGGCAACAATCCGGCGTTTTGGGACCAGCGGTATCGGGCGGGCCGGATGGCCTGGGACTGCGGCGGCGTGCCCCGGGCGTTGACAGAATTCCTGAAGCAGCATCCTGCCGGAGGGAGGGCGCTCGTTCCGGGCTGCGGCTCCGGTTACGAAATCAAGGCGTTCCAGGCGGCGGGCTGGACGGTGCTCGGCCTTGACTTCAGCCGGGACGCGATCGACCGGGCCCGGACGGTTCTCGGGCCGCTGGCAGATCGCGTCTGCGTGGGCGATTTCTTCACCCATCCGCTCGCTGCCGGAGGCTTTGATCTTGTCTACGAGCGCACTTTCCTGTGCGCCCTCCCGCCGGCGGTGTGGCCGGACTACGCCCGGCGCATGGCCGAACTCCTCCGCCCTGGCGGCCGGCTGTGCGGCTACTTCTTTTTCGGTCCCGAGGAAGAGCCGCCACCGTATCCGATCGGCCGGGAGGAATTGTCCGGGCTGCTTGGGTCAAGTTTTCAGATGCAAGCGGACGACCCCGTCGGCGATTCGCTGCCGCTCTATGCCGGCAAGGAGCGGTGGCAGGTCTGGTGCCGGCGGAGAGCCGGTTGAAGGAAAGGGCGTGTTCCGGCTGCGGCCCGGGCGGGCCGGCCACGGCGCAGTCGATCCCCACGCAAACCTCCGGGCAACGCACCCCGCCGATGAGGAACATGTCAACTAATAGTTGACGTGTTGCAGGAACGCCCGGCCGAACCGGAAAACCCGCTTCGAGGACAAGGAAAGGCGTGCGCGGCGGACGCCGGCGTGCTTGCCTCCCGGGTGATGTCCGGCCGACCCACCCTGCTGGAGATTTTCACCACCGCCCTGCGGCTGGGCTGCACGTCGTTTGGCGGACCGGTGGCGCACCTCGGCTACTTTCGCCGGGAATACGTCGAGCGGCGCCGCTGGCTCGACGATGCGCACTATGCCGACCTCGTCGCCCTCTGCCAGTTCCTGCCCGGTCCGGCGAGCAGCCAGGTGGGCTTCGGCGTGGGGTGGCTGCAACGCGGCCTCGCCGGCGGGCTGGCGGCCTGGCTCGGATTCACCTTGCCGTCCACGGCGCTCATGATCGCGTTTGCCTGCGGGGTGATGGCGGCGGGGCCGCTCGGAACCGCCGGCTGGCTGCAAGGCTTGAAAGCCGCGGCGGTCGCCGTGGTGGCCCAGGCGGTCTGGAACATGGCGGTCTCGCTGTGTCCCGACCGTCCGCGCGCCACCCTCGCGCTCGGCGCGGCGGTGGCGTTGCTGCTCCTGCCGGCGGCGTGGAGCCAGGTGGTCGTGATCGCGCTCGGCGGCGCCCTGGGCTGGTGGTGGTTTCGCCATCGCAGCGACGGCGCCGCCGGCGCCGCGGCTCCCGCCCTGAGCCGGCGGGTGGGCGCGTTGTGGCTGGCGGTCTTTTTCCTGCTCCTGGTGACGCTGCCGGCGCTGGCGGGGGCGTTCCCGAATCCCTGGCTGGCGGTCTTCGATCGCCTTTACCGGGTCGGCTCGCTTGTTTTTGGCGGCGGACACGTGATCCTGCCGTTGCTGGAACGCGAAGTCGCGGCGCCGGGCTGGGTCACGCATGACCAATTTCTGGCGGGTTACGGCGCGGCGCAGGCGCTGCCAGGGCCGCTCTTCACGTTCTGCGCGTATCTTGGTGCGGTGATGCGCGTCGGCCCCGGCGGCTGGCTGGGCGGCCTGTGGGCGGTGGCCGCCATTTTTGTCCCGTCGGTCCTGCTCGTCGCCGGCGCCCTGCCCTTCTGGCAGGCGCTGCGGAGCCGGCCCGGGGCGCAGGCCGCGCTGCGCGGCGCCAATGCCACCGTGGTCGGCGTGCTGCTCGCGGCGCTCTACCATCCCGTCTGGACGGCCGGTGTCACCGGTGCGCGCAGCGCGGCGCTGGCCTTCACGACCTTCGCAGCCCTGCAGGTGTGGAAACTGCCACCGTGGGCGATCGTCATCGCCGCCGCCGGCCTGGGCCAGGTTTTCCTCTGAGGCAGGATTCATCCCGTCGAGTGTAGCAGCCGACGTCAGGAGGCTGGCGGAAGCTAACGGTCAATCCCCAGCCTCGTCGCCTTGGCTGCGGCGCGGTCCTGCAGGATGCGGTTGCATGGATTCGGCTGCGGCAACCGCGCCGGGCCTTTCCGGCCTTGACCGTGCTTTCGTTCGGCGCAACTTAGGCCCTTCCACTGCCCGGTGGTGTAAAGGTAGCACAGGGGTCTTTGGAGCCCTTAGTCATGGTTCGAATCCATGCCGGGCAGCCACTCGACGCGCCCTATGGGGCTTGCTCGTGGCCTGCGGCCGGCCCAGAAGGAAACGCACGATCGATCCGCGTCTTTGACGCGTCGAGTGGCCCTGAGCAAGCGAAGCGCGTCGAAGGACGGTCATAGTTCATTTCACCATTCTTGTCTGACAATCCGCTCATCCAAACTGCACGCCAGCTTGCACCAAACATAGGCGCGGGCACGCCTGCCGTCTATTTTCTCCGTCTTCGCTCGGGAGTCATCTACGTCGGTGCGTCCACGAACCTTGAACAACGGCTCGGAGACCACGTTTCCGGCCAAGCTTGTCGAACCACGGCGCTGGATCCGCCGACAGCGATTCTCCGCGTCGAGCCATTTGCGTCCTTTCCCCACGCGCGTCGTCGTGAAATCCAGCTCAAGCGCTGGTCGCACGCGAAGAAGGAGGCGCTGATCCGCGGCGAATTGGAGTCATTGAAACGCCTTAGCCGTTCCCGCAGCTGAATCGGATAGCGACGGAGCCGAGCGAACCAATCCATGCCGGGCCGCCATAAGCAGGTTGTCTTTCACTTTTTGAAGGACTACTCCGCCAGAGAGGGGAACGGGCTCCTCTTCGACGCACACCCAAAATCATCCATCTCCCGCGCACGGGTGCTCGACATCCTCAAAGCCCATGCGGCCGAAATGGGTTCCACCGACCCAATCACATTCTCTCAACTTCCAGAGCGGAAACCAAAGACTCCTGCACCCACTGAGCACCGCGGAGCCAACTAGCTCAAGAAGAACATAACATGAATACATTGAATTACTGGCTTCATCTCGCGGCTAGGACCTGTGACCACCTCGCGACCGTCGCATGGCCGCTCGTTACTCTGGCGATTGTATGGTGGTTTCGTAAGGAACTAGTCGCTGCGATCAGGAGGATAACGAGGTTTGGAGCGCCCGGAATCGATGTCTTTTTTGAGGCGATGGGCGATTACTCTAGTCAGCCCACTAGGAGCGCATTGGACAACGACGTTGGCATCTTTCTGCCCGAGGGTATGGCGTGAAATCAGGGTGGGCCGCCTGCGGACATGTTACGCTTGTTACGCAAATCCGAGGCATTCTGGCGCATCGGTGCGCGGCGCACCTTTCGCCGTTTAGTCGGGTCAAATCCACGCCAGAGGGGAAATACATCACGTTACGCTTTTTCGTGTTACGCTCCGTTCAGGGCAGCCACCGACCGTCGTGGATGCGAACTTTGCTGGTGCGAATTGAGAACGGGCGACGAGACCGCAGGTTGCGAATGTGCCCCCGAGATTGGTCAAAGTCAGGTGCACTTGCGCTGTATTATTTTGAGGGCGCGGCGGTCAATCGGGCCGGTTCCTCCAGAATATCGAGAATCGCACGGGCGCAGAACACCCGGTTGCGCTTGCGGTCGCCAACCTTAGTCAGGACGCCACCGGACTCTAGTGATTCAATCGCACGCAAGACGGTATTGTAGGAAATTCCCAGTTGGTGCTGCGTTTCGCGCGGGCTGAGGAAGGGATTGGCGCCAAGGAGCTCAATGAGCTGGAGCGGCATCTTTGAGCCGCCGCCGGAAAACTGCGTGCGCCAGTCGGTGAGCCGCTGGTTGATCCGTTCCGCGCGGCTCAAGGCGTCCTCCGATTGCCGGGCGATCCCATTGAGAAAATACTCGAGCCAGCCAGTCCAGTCGCTTTGCTCTGTGACGTTGCGCAGGCCACCGTAATAATCTGCGCGGGTCGCCTCGAAGAACGCGGATAAATACAGCAACGGCTCAGGCAGCACGCCGCGCGCACACAGGCTAAGGGTGATCAGCAGCCGCCCGACGCGGCCGTTGCCGTCGAGAAAAGGGTGAATCGCCTCGAACTGATAATGCATCAGGGCGACATGCACGAGAGGCGGGATCGTGTCATCATGCAGGAACTTTTCCCACTTGCCCAAGTGGGCCAGCAGCGCCTCCGGCGGGGGAGGCACATAGGAAGCGTCCGACAGCGTGCAACCGGGCCGCCCAATCCAGTTCTGGGTCCGACGGAACTCCCCTGGTGTCGCATGCTCGCCGCGCACTCCCGTCATCAGTTTTTCGTGCAGTTCGCGCACGAGGCGCAAAGAAAGTGGCAGAGTTTTGAGTCGTTCCATCCCATGCTCCAAGGCGACGACGTAATTGCCGACTTCGCGCAGATCCTCAGGGCTGCGCTCCACGGCGGCGCCCGCTTCGGCAGCGAGTAGCTCGCCGAGGGTGGCCTGTGTGCCCTCGATCCGGCTCGAGTATACAGCTTCGCGACGCACAAACGGCCGGATGAGCACATGAGGATTGGGGAGACGCCTGCCCTCACCGGCAAGACGGCCGAGTAACCGGTCCGCCTGTGAAAGGATCCGAACCAGCCGCGGCGTCCAAGTGATTTCCGGCGGAAGCGGATAAGGCTGGAAAGCCCGGTAGCCTTTCAAAGTCTTGATCCAGCGGCCAGCCGGTGTGACCTGGGTGCTTGTTTCCATCGGTGGAAATAAGCAGGAGTCTTATTGCCAATAAAGCCTAAAGATGGGAATAAACACACCCACTATGCCCGCTGATGGCAATATGGCGGGCGGCGAGTGGCCCTAAGCAAACGCAGCGCGTCGAAGGATCGTTCGATCCTCCCGTGAACTCCAATCATCTCGTTGTCTCGGCCAGTCGATTGGTCCCGAGTTTGGCGAAAGGCCGGGCGGTGGTCTATTTCCTGCGACTCAGGTCAGGTACGATTTACGTCGGTTGCTCGACCGACCTGGAGCAAAGACTGGACGACCACCTCGCGGGCCAGGCCTGCCGGACAACTCAATTGGATCCGTCCATGACGATGCTCAGGATTGAAGCATATCCGACCCTCTCCCATGCCCGGCGCCGTGAGGCCCAGCTGAAACGCTGGCCCCGGGCTAAGAAGGAATCTCTCATTTGCGGAGATCGCTCCGTACTCCATCAGCTCAGTCGATCGCGAGATTGATGATCTCGGCGGCGACGTTTGCCCGGTCGTTTCTGACAGGACCCGGCCCTTCCGGCTATTGGGCCGCCGCGGGCCGATTCATGAGTTCGCGGAACAGATCGCAGAAGGCCCCGTGCTCGTTCTGGCCCGGAAGCACATCGGCGGTGGTCGTGAAGACGAGATACTTTCGCTCCTGCCCGTCGCAGTCCGGCCATTGCGGGAGACCCGGACCGTTCGGATTGCCGGTCTTGGCGAAATTCGTCCAGTAAGCCTGGATGATCGTCGAGAGCTTGCGGTCGGCATCCGTAAACTCGCCCGTCACCATGCCGCCCTTGGAACGGAAATTGCCAAACACGTAGGGCAGTTCGCTGGAATGTTGGACCCGCGGGTGCGGCGCAATGGCGCGGTCGAATTCATACTGCCAGACGCGGTTGCCGGCAGCCTGATGCCATTCGCCGTGAATGATCGACGGACAGCGGAAGTAGAGATCGCTGCCCCATTGGTCCTGCAGATCGCCATAAAGGGGATCGACCGCGGGTTGGCCGTTTCCGGCCAGTCCATACAGGGCGAGCGCCTTGGGCGCGAGGTCGCCGAAGGTATCGCGGATCGACGCCTTGATGTCCTCGATGGAGCCGGAAGAGGGAATCTCGACGGCGTTGCTCCCGATGATCAGCGGCACGGGGGCCTCGCGCTTATCCAACCAGACCTCGTTCGGAGAAGACGACAAAACCCAGTCATCGATGGTGAAGGTGTTGATGTCGGGCCCGGCCTTCAGCAGTTCCGCCGGCGGGACGGAGCGGAGGAAGGCGAGTGGGTCCTGAGCCGGGGCGTGCAATTTGTCCGCGACCAGCACGCCCGCCTGTTCCGCCTCGCGCAAGGGCCGGCTCAGGTTTTTGGGCGGCACCCCGCTTTCGGCGATGGCGCGATGAAACAGGCCGCGAGCCAGCGGCGAACTCATCAAGGCCATAATATCCCAGGAGCCGGCCGACTGGCCGAAGATGGTGACGTTCCCCGGATCGCCGCCGAATTTGGCGATATTGTCGCGGACCCACTGCAGCGCGGCGATCTGATCCAAGAGTCCATAATTGCCGGCGGCGTGGTGGGGAGACTCCCGCGTCAGGGCCGGGTGGGCGAAAAATCCGAAAATCCCCAGCCGATAATCGATCACCACCAGGACCACGCCGTGACCGATCAGGGCGCGGCCGTCATAGATGGGTTCGTAGCCGCCGGCCAGGGCCGTATTGGCGCCGCCATGAATCCACACCATCACCGGGTTGCGGGCAGGCGACGGCCCGGTGGGCGTCCAGACATCCAGATACAGGCAATCCTCGCGGCTGTCGGCCGCCATCTGTTCATTCCAGCCGAACGAGGGCTGGGCGGGCGGCGGTCCGGGCTGATCGGCCTCGCGGATACCCTGCCAGGAGATCACCGGCATGGGTTCGCGCCAGCGGAGGTCGCCGACCGGCGGCGCCGCAAAAGGAATACCCCGGAAGGCGGCACCTCGAGCCTCCGGCAACCGCCGGCCGCGGACCAGACCTCCGGTCACGCCAACCACGAGGTCGGAGTCCGCGGACATGGCCGGAGGCTCGGCCCAAGCCATGCACAGGGCGAGGAAAAAGCAGGCGGAAGTTTTCAGTTTCATGCGAATCTCAAGCGGTGCCCGGGGTGGAAGAGAACATCAAGCTGGAACCATTCAGTCGGAAACCACGGATACGCAATCGTTGCGGATTCACCGCGCCGAGCTGCGGCGGCTGCTCGAGGTACTCCAAGAGCGAGCCCTCGGCGCAGTGGAACTCGAGTTTGCGAATCCGGTGTTGGTCGGAAAACCTGCCGACGAGGTGCAACAGCTCCGGACAGTCCTACAGGACGGCTACATATTTTTTCTCACGGTGACCGGTTCCGATGGCAGCCAGTTGAATGGGACTGTCGCGGAGGTTTTCGAATCGCCCAATTTCCCGCAGGACATACTCACCGTCTTTGTGGACAGTGCCACGAAACTCCGAAATCAGAATTATCCGGTGCGGAACTCGCTGACGCTGTTCATCGATTTCCGGCAACCAGCCCTGACCGGCATTGGGGAGAAGCGGACCGGTGACCGCTCTGCCCGACGAGCAGTGCTCGTTCCGCCTACTCGCTCCGGACCCCGCTCAGGAGGCAGCCGGTTTGGATTGGCCGAATGCCTCGGCGAAGGCCTGCTCGATGTCCGTGACCTCTGCGTCCGTGAGCTCGGCAAACGTCGAGGAGCGCTTGCGCCGGGAAAGCTGCCCGTGATTGCCGGCCAGGAGGGAGAGGAGCAGGTTCAGCTTGATCTCGGGCAGGTCGACGATCTCCTTGATGGCCGCGGCAGCGCGGTCGATCTGGACCAAGGTCTGCAATTCTTCCGGTAGATCGCGCGTGACGGTGGCCTCGATGAGCTCCAGAACGTATTCGACATGGGGCGTGAGATCGGGGTAGCGCCAGACCCCCTCGGCTTCGCGGGGATTATCGAGGATGAGGGAGCCGTCCTTTTCGAGATGATAGCGGACGCGGGCATTGACCGGCCGGGACACAGTTTCGAGCACGCGGTCGTAGGCGGCGGAGTCCCGCAGCATGGCAGCGGAAAACGGCAGGACGATCCCGGAGTCGGTGTATCCGTCCAAGGCGAGGGATTCGTGGAGGAGGAGACGGTGGAGGCGTCCGTTGCCATCGGCGAAGGGGTGGACGTAGACAAAGCCGAAGCTGACCACGGCAGCACGGACCGGCGCGGGCAGTTCCTCGCTGCGGACGCGGAAGGTGCGGAGGCCGGAGATGAGCGTGGGCACCAGCCGGGGAGGAGGACAAACGTAGTGCACCTTTCCCTGAAACCCGGGCAGGGTCTGGCCAACGTAGTTCTGGCTGTCCCGAAATCCCTTCGCAGCGTAGCGAGGATCCACAATCAGGTTCTGGAGCGAGGTCAGACGGGGTTCGTCAAGGAAGGCCGCGGGGGGGACCGTGCCGCTGCGAGCAAGGACGGCGACGAAGCGCTCGCCGCGAGCCGGCGTCACTTCCTCGCGCTCAATGGCGAATGAGGCCTTGGTTTCCTTAAGGTAGAGGTAGTTCACGGCGCGGGACCAAAGGCGCGGGCTGGTCTCGCGGGTCAGCCGGCGGATCTCGCGGGACCAGTCGCGCTTGAGCTTCTCGTCGATCGCCGGGGTGCGGCGGATCAGCGGGCAGGCGCCCGCGCCGCCGAGCAGGTTGTCGATGACGCGCCAGCGAGCGCTGCGACGGGGCTTGCCCGTGAAATATTTTTTCGGGTCAAGGACCGGAACGTAGTTGCCGGAGACTCCGATCTTGAGAGTGTCGGGAGTCAGGAATTCATAGAGAAAACCAATCCGGCGACGGTATTTGCTGGTCGGTGAGGCGGCCAGGTAACGATCCACGTCGGCAGCCTTGATCTTGCGAAACACCTGTTCGAGCAGATCGAGGCTCAGATTCTCGTACTTGAAGATGAACTCCACATGGTCCAGCGGATGATCGCCGGGCCAGTAGTTGCGCGGGAAAATATCCTCGACCGCGCCGTCCGGCTTGATCAGGCGTTGACGGCGGCCACCAATGCGCGAACGATGCGACGCCAGGACGGCGCCGAGCGCGTAGTGTTCCAAAAGCCATGATGTGCCGACGAGCTGCATAAAAATCGTTTATCCGGTGCAAAAATGATTTGTTTCAGGCTCATTGGAATAAAAATCGTTATAAATTGTTTCTACTCCTTTAACACCAATCGTTAAGAAACGCAGAGAAAGCATTCGCATCTGTTCGTATGCTCCGGTAACCGCTACAAAGTCGCCTTTCCGCCCTCGGCGAAGGCGGAAAGAGGATGCACCAAGCGAAGAAAAGTGTGCTGCCTCCGGGTCAAAGCCGCCATGCCACCGACGAACATGGCTGCCGTTGCCGGAAAGCTCCAGGGCTCGTGGAAGCGCCTGGGCACAAAAAAGCGAAGCGCCGCAAAGCGCATCGCTTGAGTCTGAGAATCACCGGCAAGGAGACGGCGGGCGTTCAGTAGCGGCGGTTGCCGCGTGCCTGGAATGCTCCGGCCTTGCGGTTCGGGCTGCTGTAGCTGCGACCGGCGCCGCCGGTCGATTCCTTCGGACGCGCTTCGTTCACGGTGAGCACGCGGCCGTCGAGGTCGGCGCCGTTCATCTTTTCGCTGGCGAGCTTGCTCTCCTCCGCCGTGTTGAACGTCACAAAGGCGAAGCCGCGCGGGCGGCCCGTCTCGCGGTCGTTGGCGATATAGACATCGGTCACGGCGCCGAACTGGCCGAAGGCCGTGCGGAGTCCGTCTTCGGTCGTGTCGAACGACATGTTACCGACATAGAGTTTGGAATTCATGGTGATGATTTTCGTATACTTCGTCCGCTGTCAGCCTGTTCCCGGGAATCGGGTTTCGAATCATCACCTGAACCAGAAGCTCACCTGAAGATCCACCAGCCACTGTCATCTAACGCTATTACGAGACCCCCACCATCCGCCGACGTCGTGCCAAACGCAAGGAGCATTCCGATTTTTCAGCAAAGGTGCCCGGCGGGATTTTTGGAGGATGGAGGGAGGATTGAAGGGTCTAGGCGCGGAGGCCGGCGATGAGCGTGGGCCCCGGCGCACGTCTGATGGCCGGGGCGGTCAGTATCGCAGGAGGCACTTCACCACCTGGCCGGTGCGGACGGCCGCAAAAGCATCGGCGATGCGCTCGATCGGGAATTGGTGGGTCACGAATTCAGAGGCTTTGAGTTTGCCCTGGCGGATCCAATCGCAGAGCGGCGCCTGCGCCTCCCGTTCACGCCACCGCGTGGGCCACTGGTGGAAATAGAGGTTGAAGTTGTAGGGTCCGAGCTCCTTCTCGACATTCATCGCGGACGCCGCGATCACGCCGTAGACGCAGATCGAGCCGCCCATTTTCACCATCGGCAGGGCCAGGTTGACGATCTTTTCGTTGCCCACGGCGTCGATGATGGCGTCGAGGCTCCGGGCCATCTTCTGCTGCAGCCCAGGAACCTCAGCCGGCGCGTAAACGGCGTCCGCCCCCATGCGCTGAGCCACATCCCGTTTGCGCGGGAGAGGGTCAACCACGCCGATCCATTTCAAGCCGAGGAGCCGGCCGAATTTCACGAAGCTCAACCCCACCGGACCCGCCCCGAACACGAGCACGCAGTCACCGGCCTGCAGGCGGAAATCGCCGAAACCGCCGTAGACCTCGCGCCACATGCAGAGGATCACGGCTTCCTCGAGCGGAATGTCGGCGTCGACCTTCCGCTGGATCTCATGGCATTCGCGCCAGCCGTGGGCGGCATCGGCCACGCCGTCGGCGACCATCGCATCGTGATCGTTGACCACGGTATAGTCGCAAAAACCGCCAAACCCGCCGTGCAGGCCCGGCTCGGCAAAGTCAAAGACCAGGCCGCCGATCGCCCGGTCGCCGGGTTTGAAGTTACGCACTTTGGTACCGATCTCCTCCACGATGCCGGCGTCCTCATGGCCGAGCACCATGGGGAATTTCTGCACGCCCGGAAAATGGCCGGAGACCAGCTTGGAGTCGGTGGAGTTGCAGAGGGCGGCCAGTTCGGTCCTCACCAGCGCCTGATAGGGCCCGACCCGGGGCTTCTCGATTTGAACAACTTCCAGTTTATCCGGCTGCGTGACAATCACGGCTCTCATCGTTGGACCCTGGATTCTGGCGATACAAAGATGCAAAAGATATTATTCTTGAAATATCAAAAATATTTAATATGCAAATTAATTTGTATAATATGATGAATAAAGTTCATCATG
>JAQTYQ010000065.1 GCA_028688225.1 Opitutaceae bacterium
GCGCCGCGATGAGTTATGCGCTGACCATCGAACCCCTCGGTCAGACCATCGAGATCGAGGAAGGCCAGACCATCCTCGACGCGGCGCTGCGGGCCGGTATCTACCTGCCCCACGCCTGCTGCCACGGCCTGTGCGCCACCTGCAAGGTGCAGGTGACCGACGGCGAAGTCGAGCACGGCGAGGCGTCGAGCTTTGCGCTGATGGACTTCGAGCGCGACGAGCAGAAGTGTCTGGCCTGCTGCGCCACCGCCCAGAGCGATCTGGTGATCGAGGCCGAGATCGAGGAAGATCCCGACGCCGAGAACCTGCCGGTGCGCGACTTCGACGGTGTGGTGACGCGCATCGAAACCCTCACCCCGACCATCAAGGGCGTGTGGATCAAGCTCGATACGCCGATCCGCTTCCAGGCCGGGCAGTACGTGAACCTGGTGCTGCCGGGCGACATCGGCAGCCGCGCCTTCTCGGTGGCCAGCCCGCCCTCGGCGAATGGCGAGGTGGAGCTCAACGTCCGCATCGTGCCGGGCGGGCAGGGCACCGCTTATGTGCACGAGAAGATGCAGGCCGGCGAGCGGGTGCGCATCAGCGGGCCTTACGGACGCTTCTTCGTGAAGAAGTCGGCCGATATGCCGGTGGTGTTGATGGCCGGGGGCTCCGGCCTGTCGAGCCCGCGCTCGATGATTCTCGACCTGCTCGAAGCCGGTTTCGACAAGCCGATCACCCTGGTTTACGGCCAGCGTTCGCGGGAAGAACTCTATTACCACGACGCCTTTGTGGCCCTGGCCGAGAAGCACCCCAACTTCCGCTACGTGCCGGCCTTGTCGCACGAGCCGGCAGGCTCCGGCTGGACGGGCTTTCGCGGTTTCGTGCACGAGGCGGCCAAGGACGCCTTCGACAACGACTTCCGTGGCCACAAGGCCTATCTGTGCGGCCCGCCGCTGATGATCGACGCCTGCATCACCACGCTGATGCAGGGCCGCCTGTTCGAGCGCGACATCTACACCGAGAAGTTCATCTCGGCCGCGGACGCGCAGCAAGTGCGCAGCCCGCTGTTCAAGGCGATCTGAGGAGAAGGCGCGCGCCTCATGCCGGCTCGGCGGTGGTCTCCTGCAGGCCGCCGCCGAGGGCTTTGTAGAGTGACAAGATGCTCTTGAATGCCAGGCGCTGCAGACTGAGCAGGCCCTGCCGGGCCGCGTAGGCCTGGCGCTGTGCATCCAGGAGTTCGAGGCGGCTGTCCTGCCCGGCCCGGTAGCGCAGGCTGGACAGCTCGCGCCGCCGCTCTGCGCTGGCCACCACCCGTTGCTGGGCGCCGATCTGTCGGGTCAGGGTGGCGTTGGCGGCAAGACCGTCGGCGACTTCGCGAAAGGCCGTCTGGATCGATTTCTCATACTCGGCCACCGCCGTGGAGCGGCGGGCTCGCGCCAGCTCCAGCCCCGATTCGAGGCGACCATTGTCGAACAGTGGCTGGATCAGTTGGGGAGTGAAGCCCCAGGCCACCTGGCTACCCTGAAACAGGCTGCCGAGCGCAGGGCTGGCGTAGCCCAGTGTGGCGGTGAGCGCCAGCCGCGGGAAAAAGGCGGCTCTGGCGGCGCCGATGTCGGCATTGGCTGCACGCAGGCTTTGTTCTGCCTGGAGGATGTCCGGCCGCCGCAGCAAGAGGTCCGAGGGCAGGCCGGCCGGCAGCGCGGTGAGTACTGGCTGGCTCTCCAGTCGCATGCCCTCGGGCAGGTCGGCAGGCAGTGCGGTTCCGAGGAGCAGGGCGAGTGCATTGCGGGCTTGTTTCAGGTCTCGTTGGCGCCCTTCGATGTCGGCCTCGGCCGAGGCCACCTGGCCTTCTGCCTGGGCGACATCGAGCCCGCTGTTCTGCTTCGCATCCTTCAGCAGGCGCGCCAGATTCAGGGACTGCCGCCAGTCGGCAAGGGTGATTTCGGTAAGACGCAATTGTTCAATCGCCAGGCGTTCCTCCAGGTAGGCGTCCGCCACTGCTGCAACCAGGCTGATGCGGGCGGCCCGGGCGGCTTCGGCGCTGGCCAGGTAGCGTGCCAGGGCTGCGTCCGAAAGGGCCCGCACCCGGCCGAACAGATCGAGTTCGAATGCGCTGATGGCGACCCCGGCCGCATGCGTGCCCTGCAGCGCGGCCAGCGCATCCCGGCTCGCCGGCACGCGCTCCCTGCCGCCCGTCAGGCGGGCATCGATCTGAGGAAGCAGGGCGCTTCGCTCGATGCCGTACTGGGCGCGCACCGCATCCACGTTCAGAAGGGCGATACGCAGGTCCCGGTTGTTGTCGAGCGCCGTGGCGATCAGGGCCTGCAGGCGGGGGTCGCCGAACATCTGGCGCCAGCCCAGGTCGGCGGCATTTCCGGCAGTGTCGGGGCTATCGGCATAGGCAGCCGGCAAAAGTGGCGCCGGGCGCTCAAACGGCGGCGTCAGGGAGCAGGCGCCCAGCAGAAAGGCAAGCGAGGTGTAGAGAATGCGCATGGTTCAGATCTCCCGGGGAGTTGCCCGAGCCTTGCCCGTACGTCTTGGCAGGCGCTCGTGGAATCCGAGGACAAAAACGAAGAAGACGGGAACGAAGAACACGGCCAGCAGTGTTGCCGTGACCATTCCGCCGAACACCCCCGTGCCGATCGCGTGCTGAGTTTCTGCGCTGGCGCCACTGGCCAGCATCAGGGGCACGACGCCCAGTGCAAAGGCCAGGGAGGTCATCAGAATCGGGCGCAGCCGCAGTCGCGAGGCCTCCACGGCGGCATCGACCAGATTCATGCCCTGCTCGCGCAGTTGCTTGGCGAACTCGATGATCAGGATGGCGTTCTTGGCGGACAGGCCGATGACCGTGATCATCCCGACCTTGAAGAACACGTCGTTGGGCATGCCGCGCAGGCTCACCGCCAGGACGGCCCCGATCAGTCCCAGGGGGATGACCAGCATGACCGAGAGGGGGATGGCCCAGCTCTCGTAAAGTGCTGCCAGCACCAGGAAGACCACCAGCGTGGACAGGGCCATCAGCATTGGAGCCTGGGCGGCCGACTCGCGCTCCTGGAGGGATTGCCCGGTCCATTCGACCGCGAATCCGGGCGGAAGCCGGGCGACCAGGGCTTCCATTGCCGCCATCGCTTCGCCGCTCGAAACTCCTGGCGCTGCGCTCCCGGCGATGCGTACCGAGGGGTAGCCCTTGTAGCGCACCAGTTGCAGGGGCGCATCGGTCCATACCGGCGTCACGACTTCGCCCAGCGGCACCATGCCGCCCACATTGTTGCGAACGTACAGTTTCAGAATGTCCTCCACCTGCATGCGCGCCCGGGCGTCGGCCTGGATGATTACCTGCTGCATGCGTCCCGCGTTGGGAAAGTCATTGACGTAAAGGGAGCCCATGGCCGTGGACAGGGTGTCGCTGATGCTGGCGAAGGACACGCCCAGCGCTTCGGCTTTCTGCCGGTCGATATCCAGGCGGACGTTGGTCCCGGGGGCGAGCCCCTCCGGGTAGGCCATTGCGATGGCGGGGTCTTGCGCAGCCATCGCGAGCAAGGCTTCCTGTGCCTTCATCAGCGGGCCGAAGCCCTGGTTGGCCCGATCCTGAAGGCGCATGCTGAAGCCGGATGACGTACCCAGTTCCTCGATGGCCGGTGGCATCAGGTTCATCACCATGCCCTCCGGTATATGCGCCATCGCAGCCTGGGCAAGGGCGACTTCTTCCTGCGCCGTGGCACCTTCGCGGCGGTCCCAGCCCTTCATGTTGGAGAAAATGATCCCTGCGTTGGGGCCCGCCCCCGAGAAACTGAAGCCGAGGACCGACTGGGTGGATGCGATGCCGGGGCGTGTTGCCGCGTGTTCCTCGAAGGTCTTGACCACCTCCAGGGTGCGTTCCGTGGTGGCGTCCGAGGGAAGCTGGATGGATGTCATGAAATAGCCCTGGTCTTCCTCGGGAAGAAAGGCCGAGGGCAACTGGCCCAGACTCACGCCCAGCGCGGCAACCAGCGCGGCAAAGACCACCATGACCCGACCGCTTCTTTTGACGAGGCCCAGCACACCCTGTTCGTAACGCTCGGTCATGCGGCCGAAACCCCGGTTGAACCAGCCGAAGAAGCCTCTGCCCGGCGCATGCCCGCTCACCGGTTTGAGCAGCGTGGCGCACAGGGCGGGTGTCAGGCTGAGGGCAAGGAAAGCCGAAAACAGGATGGCCACGGCCATCGACAGGGAGAACTGGCGGTAGATGACGCCCACCGAACCGCTGGCGAAAGCCATCGGGATGAACACCGCAATCAGCACGAGGGTAATGCCGACCACCGCACCGGTGATCTCCTTCATCGCCTTGAGCGTGGCCTCCCGCGGGGACAAGCCCTCGCTCGCCATGAGACGCTCGACGTTTTCGACCACCACAATGGCGTCATCCACGATGATGCCGATTGCCAGCACCATCCCGAACATGGTCAGAACGTTGATCGAAAAGCCCGTCACGAGCATGACCGCGAAGGTGCCAAGCAGGGCAATGGGGGCGACAATGGCCGGAATCAGGGTGTAGCGGATGTTCTGGAGAAAAAGGTACATCACCAGGAACACCAGCACCATCGCTTCCAGCAGCGTCTTTGCAACCTGCTCTATCGAGATCTGCACGAAGGGTGCGGTGTCGAAGGGAACGGAGTAGCTGATCCCCGCCGGCATCGAGCCGGAAAGCTCCTTCAGGCGGTCCCGGACGGCCGCCGCGGTACGAACCGCATTGGCTCCCGGCGCCAGTTGTACCGCCAGCGCCGAACCGGGCTGCCCGTTTTCGCGGATGGACTCGGCGTAGGTCTGCGCACCCAGTTCGATCCGTGCGACATCGCCGAGCACAACCTTGGCGCCGTCGGGGCTGGCCTTCAGCACGATTGCCGCGAATTGCTCGGGAGTCTGCAGTTGTCCCTGAACCGTCACCGGAATGGTCACGCGTTGTCCGGCCACCGTTGGTGCGCCGCCCACGCGTCCTGGTGCGATCTGGGCGTTCTGGCGGGTGATGGCATCGCTCAGGTCGCCCATCGAGAGCTGGTAGGACAGCAGCCGGGCCGGATCGACCCAGATCCGCATGGCCCGTTCCGAGCCGAACAACTGGACTCGCCCGACTCCTTCAATGCGCCGCAGCTCCTCAATTACGTTGCGCGCGAGATAGTCACTCAGTGCAACCTCGTCGTACTGCCCGTTGGACGCCTTCAGGCCCACGATCATCAGGAAGGACGAGGCCGCGGACTCAAACTTGAGTCCGTTCTGGCGTACCACCGCCGGAAGCCGTGGCTCGATGGTCTTGATGCGGTTCTGTACGTCCACCTGCGCCAGCTCTGGATGGGTGCCGGGCTTGAAGGTGATCCGGATCTCCGCCGTACCGGAGGTGTCGGTGGAGGATTCGAAGTAGAGCAGGTTCTTGACGCTGGATAGTTCCCTTTCGATGAGACCGACCACCGCGTCGTTCATGGTCTGGGGAGTGGCCCCCGGATACGCTGCGTAGATGCTGACCGTTGGCGGCGCCACGGTGGGATAGCGGGCAATCGGCAACTGCGGAATCGCGATGAGGCCGAGCAGGATGATGAACAGGGCCACGACCCATGCAAAAACGGGCCGGTTGATAAAGAATGATGGCATGGTCGATCCTTCCTCAGCGGGCCGTCAGGGAGGCGGCGGGGAGGGTGCCCTTCCAGGGCTGCTCGGTAACGCCATCCCCGTCCTTGAGGCGATCCAGTCCCTCCACGACAAGTTTGTCGCCGGCATTCAGGCCGCCTGACACCAGGTAGTGGCCATCCAGCACCTTGCCGAGCCGGACGGTCTTCTGGCGCGCCTTGCCCTGCCCGTCGATAACCCAGACACGGGCCAGCCCGTCACTGGCCCGCAGAATTGCCTGTTGCGGAACCAGAATGCCCTCGGTCGCCCCGCCCTGGGGAACCCGGGCGCGCACAAACATGCCGGGCAGGAGATGCCGCCCGGCGTTCTCGAGGCGGATCCGCAGCACCACGTCACCGGTGCCCGCATCGACGTTGATACCGGAGAACAGGATTTCTCCCTTCACCGGATAGGGCTTGCCCTGGGCATCCAGGATCGTTGCCTGGCCGTCCGGACCGCTGGGCCGGCCTGCCGATCTGCGTAGCACTTCGAGCATCGACGCCGGCTGGCGGACGTCCACATACACTTGGTCGATCTGCTGGATGCGCGCCATCGGTGCCGTATCCGTGGTGCCCACCAGCGCGCCTTCCGTCACCATTTCCTCGCCGATACGCCCCGAGATCGGTGCCCGGATGGTGGCGAAGCCCAGATCCAGCTGCTTGCGGGCCTGCGTTGCGCGAGCCTGGGCGACATCAGCGGCCGCCTGATTGCGTTGGGATACGGCGTCATCGTAGAGCTGACGGCTCACCGCATCGGCCTCGACCAAGGGCGCCAGACGCTCGACCTGCAGCCTGGCCCGATCCAGTGCCGTCATGGCACGCTTGAGAGCGGCGTCCGAGCTATCCACCTCGGCCTTGAAGGGGGCCGGGTTGATCTGGAACAATGCCTGCCCTTCACGGACCTCGGCGCCCTGCTCGAACAGACGGCGTTGTACGATGCCCCCCACTTGGGGGCGGATCTCCGCGCTGCGTACCGCAGCAACCCGCCCTGGCAGTTCGTCTTCCAGGCGAACCGAGGTGGTCACCACCTGCGTGGTGGCTACAAGGGGGGGCTCGGCGGCCGGCACGGGGGGCTCTCCCGAGGTGCAGGCAGCAAGTGTTGCCCCCGCGCCCAGCAGAGCGATGAGTCGAAGCGGATTCGTGTATCTCATGGAGAATCAGGACCGGCCCCGGTGGATGCGGAGCCAGCCGAATGTAAAACCGCAAGACTAGGCGCCGAGTGTTGGGCTTCAGCGGGATAAGGATGGAGAAACGATGGAGATGGCAATCAATCTCCCGTGGGGATGCGCATGAATCATGGTTTTGACCTGAATACGGTGGCCGACGCTCAAGCCCTGGTGCTGATTGCGGAGGACGAACCGGAGATCGTGGATATCCTCAGGGCCTACCTGGCACGGGAAGGATTCCGCTCGGCATGGGCAGCGGATGGCCGGGCGGCGCTGGAAATGCACTTGTCCCTGAAGCCCGATCTCCTGTTGCTCGACGTGCAGATGCCCCGCGTGGATGGCTGGCAGGTTTTGTCTGAAGTCCGGGCGCGGGGGCAGACGCCGGTAATCATGGTGACTGCTCATGATCAGGACATCGACAAGCTGATGGCCTTGCGGATTGGCGCCGACGACTATGTGGTGAAACCCTTCAATCCGGCCGAAGTGGCGGCACGGGTGCGTGCCGTGCTTCGACGCACGCGTCATGTGGAGCAGGACCGCCGCGAGGTCCTGCGGGTGGCGCCGCTGGAGATCGACCTGGAGGCGTTCAGGGCCACCGTGGTGTCGAGCGATGCCGCACGTCACATACTCACCCTGACCCTGACCGAGTTTCGCCTTCTGGCTCACTTGGCACGTGCCCCGCGCCGGGTGTTCAGTCGTGCCGAGCTGATCGCAGCCTGCCTGCCGGAGGGCGAAGTACTGGAGAGAACGGTCGATAGCCACATCAGCAAGCTGCGCCGGAAGCTCGAGGACGTCGGCGTTGAAGGCATGCCGGCAAGCCTGCGTGGCGTCGGCTACCGACTCGAGGAGCTCTCATGATGGACCGGTCCGGCCTGAGTCGTCAGCTCGTGCTGTCGATGTCGGCGATGGCGCTCAGCGTGATGTTGCTGCTTCATGTCAGCTTCTACATGTTCTACGCCGTTGCGATGAAGCTCAATCCGTCGCTGGTCTCGCCGACCGCGGATAGCTGGCCACCGACTACGTCGGAATGGATCCTGATCGCAACGATCACGCTTCTCGGGCTGGCGCTCGCCGTGCATACGGCGATCCGCTTTTCGCGGCGCATCCTTCAACCCCTCAATTCGGTGACGGAGAGCGTGCGGCGGCTCGCCCGTGGCGATCTCGATGCCCGGGCCCACACCGAGGATCGCTCCCTCGGCGAAGCCTCCGCGCTGGTGGAGGACTTCAATTCCATGGCCGAGCGCCTGCAGCGCATGACCGGCGAACTCGTCACCTGGAATGCGGCGATAGCCCATGAACTCCGGACCCCGGTCACCATCCTGCGGGGACGTCTTCAGGGATTGGCGGAAGGTGTTTTCCAGCCCGACGAGGCCTTGTTCCGCAGCCTGCTGACCCAGGTCGAGGGGCTGTCCCGTCTGATCGAGGATCTGCGTGTGCTGAG
>JAQTYQ010000031.1 GCA_028688225.1 Opitutaceae bacterium
GGATGCAACTGGCTTTTCCTTCCGGTCTGGCGGTGGCGAACATTCTCCGCGCGCTCACGGACAAGAATTTCCTGAAGCAGTCCGTGGCCAAGCTCGGGAGCGGCATCCTGAGCGGGTATCTGGGCGGACTGGCTTCGCTGAAGCTGGCGGTGGTCGGGGCCATCGGCCTGTCCACCTCCACCTTTGGCGCCGGCATGATCGTCGGAGCGCGCATCGCGCTGCCCGCGCTCGTGGTCGCCTTCATCGGCGCCGGGCTGCGGCCCTATCTGACCGGCATCGGCTGGATCGAGGCCGGCGCGCCCTTCCGCAAGATCGGCTTCATCATCGCGCTCGGCACCATCCTCGGGGCCGCGCTCCTGGATATCTGCATGATTCTGCTTGAGGCCGTCCGCCGGCTGCGCCGGAAAAATGAAACGCCGGCCCGGCTTGGCGAGGACTGGAAGCGCGTGAACGTTCTTCGGCTGGTGCTGTGGGTCGGCTTCTGGGGGGTGGCGGTCGCGGTCGTTGGCCATGCGGTGCTGGGCGAGCCCCTGCGCTATCTGGCGGTGTGCATCGGGCTCGTTTTCCTCTTTGTCCTCGTCAACGGCATCTCCCTCGGCATCTCGGACTGGAATCCCATTTCCAGCGCATTCGTGATGACGGTGTTCATCCTCGCGGCCATCGGCCTGACCGACGCGGGCACGGGGCTGATGTGTGCGTCCATTCTGCTGATCGCCTGCAGCGAGGGCGGCGACATGCAGCAGGACCGCTCCACCGGCTGGCGACTGGGCACCAACCGCGTCGTGCAGTTCCGCTACCAGGTGGGTCGGCATCGTCATGGGGGCGGTGCTGGCCGTGGTCCTGGCCAAGGTTTTCCTCCGCGCCTACCCGGTGTTGCAGGCCGACCAGTTTGGCCGCCACGTCGAGGGCGCGCAGCAGTGGCAGAGCGCCATGACCTACAAGTTCGTCGGCGCCCTGCGCGGCATCACCACCTCCCAGCCGCACGTGATGACGGCGCTCAAGCTGGGCGTCTTGATCGGCCTCGGCACCGAGATCGTCCGCAAGCTGGTCAAGCGGAACCACCGCTATCTCGCCTGGGCCCGCACCACCCGCTGGGGTGGGGTCTTCGATTTCGTTTTCGACGCCTGCCTGCTGCCCAGTCCGTATGCGTCGAGCTTCGGCGGTTTCGTGGAGCTGCCGACGTGCCTGTGGTGGGCGGGGGGAGGCCTGTTCGGCTCGCTCGGCGAGAGTGCGCTGACCCGGCTCCGCGCCCGTCGCGGCCAGGCGGCCGGGGCGGAGATGCCGGCAGACATGAGCACGACTTCCCTCGTGGGCGGGGGGCTGATCGCCGGCGATTCGCTGGCAGCGCTGAGCGTCGGGCTCTACGGCCTGCTGCACACGCTGCTCTGAGGGGCCTGGTTCGGGCGGCAAGTTTCAAGGGCCAAATGGCAAGTAACAAGAGGGCGCGTTCAGAAGTCAGGGGTCAGAGGACAGCAGTCAGCAGATGGTCTTGATACTTGGTACTTGTGACTTGGAACTTCTGCACAAAACAGGATTGATTTGCCCGCGCCGGCCCGCCACTTTCGCCCCTCTCGTCCGGACGCTTAGCTCAGTTGGTTAGAGCACTAGTATCACACACTAGGGGTCACTGGTTCGAGTCCAGTAGCGTCCACCACCCGCTACCCCTTCGCATTGCGAAAGCTGCGGCGAGGTATTATGTATTGATCGGTTCGGCTGCATCGTGGGACGAAGTCCGCCAAATCGGTCGGGCCTGACTCGACAAGGGAGCCGCGTGTGCGCTCCCGGAAAGCATTGCCGATATTCAAACGCGCTGACAGGGGTTTTTCGCAAGAAGCCGAACCGCTGGGTAAATAATCTTGCCAGCATGCGATAATTTTTCTCCCTAAAAGGATAAAAAATAATAGAGCTGCCGCGCAATAAGGCCCACCAGCAGGCTAATTTTGGTCGCGGTTTCGAACCCAAGCCCGACGCCCCGCGTATTCCACGTCACCAGTTACCATCCCCGCCCCAAATCATGAAATCATCCCACGTATCATTCGGGCTCTTTCGACTCATCGCTTTCGCAGGCATCGCCGTGTTTGGTCAGCCGGCCGCAAGTGCCTCAGGGCTTACCTTTCATGTGGCGACTTCCGGTAATGATGACACCGGTGACGGCTCCAGTGCAAAGCCGTGGAAGACGATCCAAAAGGCCGCCGATCTCATGGTCGAGGGCGACACGTGCCTGATCCACAGCGGGACTTATCGTGAGACCGTGACCCCGGCTCGCAGCGGCAAGCCCGATCACCCCATCACTTTCCGAGCCGCACCCGGCGAAAAAGTCACGATCAGCGGCTGCGATGTGGTCGCGGGCTGGGCGCCTCACTCGGGCGCAACCTACAAGAAGACCGGCCTGATGCTCTCGCTCGACGGGTCGATGAACCAGATCTTCATCGACGGCGAGCCGATGGTCCTGGCACGGTGGCCCAATCGCACCAACTCCAGCATCTGGGACATGGAATATACGACAGCGACCGGAGGCGCCGTACAGTCCCTCGTCGATAGCGAGCACCTCACGCAGCCGGACAATTATTGGGTCGGCGCCTTGCTCTGCGTCGAACAGAGCGGGAACGCCGGCTTTTCCAACGGCGGTTGGTACCAAATCCGGACGAGGGGGACCGGTTCCTCACAAAGCGAGCACAGTCTGACGACGATCGACTACGACCACCATACTCCCCCGCCGGGGAAAGGGGCGAAGTATTTTCTGTGCGATAAACTGGAGTGCCTCGATGCGCCCAAGGAGTGGTATTACGACCGCCAGCAATCCGTGCTCTACCTGCAGACGCCCAAAGGGGACAATCCGGGCGGTCACCTGGTCGAGGCCAAGCAGAGGCTTTATGGCTTCAATCTCGATGGGAAGGCCTACATCAATATCAAGGACATTAATCTTTTTGCCTGCACCATCGTTTGTCGGAATGGCGCGAATCACTGCACCATCGATCACATCAATGCCGACTATTACTGGTGGAGCATGGTGGAGAACACCAGCTGGATCTACCGGGACTCGGGCATCGTCCTGCTTGGCAGTTATAATACCCTGAGGAACAGCGTTCTCACCCGCAGTTCCGACGATGGCGTCGTGCTGGGCGGAGTTCACAACAATGTCATCAACAATCTGATTCATGACGTGGCCTATGGCGGGCTTCCGGCCATTGGCATCAGAATGCGAGGTGGCTGGAGTCTGGCCAGCCACAACACCATCCATGACGTCGGCAAGAATGGGATCGGCTCCGTCACGAACGGACTATATCATTGTGTGATCGAATATAATTCGATTTCGAACACCTCCCGCATGGCGAATGACATGGGGGCGATTTACATGGGTGGCCTCGCTACAGAAAACACCGAGTTTCACCACAACATTGCGCACGATCCCAGCCCGACCGCCGCCTACACCTCGGGACTCTATTTCGACGGGGATACGAACGGGCTGATCGTCTATCGCAATATTATTTATGGCCACTACACCGTGGCGAACCTCCAGGTGAACCATCCCTGTGAGGATTCGCTGTTTATCAACAACACGCTGTACAATTATTCCAAGATCTGGGCTGACCTGACGTGGAGCTGGAGCAGCAACATCGGGTCCTATTTTGTAAACAACATCTGCGTCGATCGGTGCGACATCCCGGATTGGGGGGCGATCTTCACCCATAACCTCACTTCGGGTGACCCGAGGCTGACAAATCCGCCGGTTGATTTTACGCCGAATCCCGGTTCCCCCTGCATCGATGCGGGCATGGTTTTCGAAGGGGTCACGGAGGGATACGCGGGAAAGGCCCCGGACATCGGCGCCGTGGAGAGCGGGGCACCGGACTGGCAGCGGCAGGTGGGACATAATTTCGAGAATCCCCCGGACGCCAAGTGGTCGGCCGGCAATTTCCGTTTCAGGAATCGTGTCGAAAACCCCAGCTTCGAGCGCTACGGAGCCTTCCAGCCAAGTGAGCGTGTTCCCACGCTTCCCGGAGATCTCAAGTTTGATCCGCTCGACGGCTGGAACAAATCCGGACCGAATTGGAGTACCGCTGACGTGGTGAGAACGCTCAGATCTCCAGCCTTTCCCATTGCACCCAGCGAAACGGCAGACTTCATCCGCTATGCTGTAGCCAAGCAAAGCTGCCATTCTTTGAAGCTGTCTAGCGGCGCCGGTATATCCCAGACGATCAGCGGCCTGACCCCCAACACGACCTATCGTGTTCGCATGTTCATGCGCTCCGACAACCTCTCGGAATGCCAGCTGGGCGTACGGGATTTTGGCGGCGAGGACACTTCCAAGTCTGGATCCTCGCACGACTGGTCGGTGGTGACCTTCACTTTCAAGACCGGCGGCTCCAACACGTCCGCCGTCCTCTATATCTCCAAGCCAGCCAGGCAGTCAATTTGCGACGGTTTCGCCTATGTGGACGACGTGGGATTGACGGAGGAACCGGCGGTGCCGGTGGTGCCGAACATTCCGGTCTCTGATTATTTTGAAACGCCTGCTTGGGTCATTCCGATCCGCTGAGCATGCCGCCATGGCTGGGCCCACGCGTCTGATCTCGTTGAACTCTGTGCCTCCTCAGTGCTCTCTGTGATAATACCAATCACTGACTGGAACCGAACTCTTCACATGAACTTCGCCAAGAATACAAGGCGCTACGAACCCAAACCCGACGCCCTGCGCATTCCATGTCACCAGTTAGCCAGTTACCATCCACGTCCCAAATCATGAAATCATTCGTCTCCCACGCATCATTCGGGTTCTTTCGGCTCCTCGCTTTCGCAAGCATCGCTGTGTTTGGCCAGCCGGCCGCAAGCGCCTTAGGACTCACCTTTCATGTGGCGACTTCCGGCGATGACGACACCGGTGACGGTTCCAGTGCAAAACCGTGGAAGACGATCCAAAAGGCCGCCGATCTCATGGTCGCGGGCGACACGTGTCTGATTCACAGCGGGATTTATCGTGAGACCGTGATCCCGGCTCGCAACGGAAAGCCCGACCAGCCCATCACTTTCCAAGCCGCTCCCGGCGAAAAGGTCACGATCAGCGGCTGCGATGTGGTCGCGGACTGGGTGCCTCACGCGGGCGCAATCTATAAGAAGACCGGCTTGGCGCTCTCGCTTAACGGGTTGATGAACCAGATCTTCATCGACGGCGAGCCGATGGTCCTGGCACGGTGGCCCAATCGCACCAACTCCAGCATCTGGGACATGGAATACACGACGGCGACCGGAGGCGCCGTCCAGTCCCTCGTCGATAGCGAGCACCTCACGCAGCCGGACAACTATTGGGTCGGCGCCCTGCTCTGCGTCGAACAGAGCGGCAACGCCGGCTTTTCCAACGGAGGCTGGTACCAAATCCGGACGACTGTGACTGGCTCCTCGCAAAGCGAACACAGCCTGACGACGGTCGAATACGACCCACACACACCTCCTCCCGGGAAAGGGGCGAAGTATTTTCTGTGCAACAAACTGGAGTGCTTGGATGCGGCCAACGAGTGGTATTACGACCGCCAGCAATCCGTGCTCTATCTGCAGACACCCAAAGGCGACCATCCGAGCGGCCATCTGATCGAAGCCAAGCAAAGGCTTTATGCCTTCAACCTAGATGGGAAGGCCTACATCGATATCAAGGACGTCAATCTCTTCGCCTGTACTATCGTGTGTCGGGGTGATGCGAACCATTGCAATATCGATCGCATCCATGCCGACTATTACTGGTGGAGCATGGTGGAAAACACCAACTGGATCTACCGGGACTCGGGCATCGTCCTGCTTGGCAGTTATAATACCCTGAGGAACAGCATTCTCACCCGTAGTTCTGACGATGGCGTCGTGCTGGGCGGAGTTCACAACAATGTCATCAACAATCTGATTCACGACGTGGCCTATGGCGGACTCCAGGCCATTGGCATCAGAATGCGAGGTGGCTGGAATCTAGCCAGCCACAACACCATCCATGACGTCGGCAAGAATGGTATCGGTTCCGGGGCCAACGAGAACGGACTATATCATTGCGAGATTGAATATAATTCGATCTCGAACACCTCCCGCATGGCGAATGACATGGGGGCGATTTATATGGGCTGTGTCTCCACGGAAAACACCGAGATTCACCACAACATTGCGCACGATCCCAGCCCGACCGCGGCCTATACCTCGGGGCTCTATTTCGACGGAGACTCGAACGGGCTGATCGTCTATCGTAATATCATTTATGGCCACTACACCGTGGCGAACCTCCAGGTTAACCATCCCTGCGAGGACTCGCTGTTTATCAACAATACGCTGTACAATTATTCCAAGATCTGGGCTGACCTGACGTGGAGCTGGAGCAGCAACATCGGGTCCTATTTTGTAAACAACATCTGTGTCGATCGGTGCGACATCCCGGATTGGGGGGCGACCTTCACCCATAATCTCACAGCCGGCGACCCGCAGATAACAAATCCGCCGGTCGATTTTACGCCAAGACCCGGTTCTCCCTGCATCGATGCAGGCATGTTTTTCGAAGGGGTCACGGAGGGATACACGGGCAAGGCCCCGGACATCGGCGCCGTGGAGAGCGGTGCACCGGACTGGCAACGGCAGGTGGGGCATAATTTCGAGAACCCCCCGGACGCGCAGTGGTCGGCGGGCGATTTCCGTTTCAGGAATCGCGTCGAAAACCCCAGCTTTGAGCGCTACGCAGCCTTCCCGCTCAGTGAGCGCGTTCCCACGCTCCCGGGAGACCTCAAGTTTGATCCGCTCGACGGCTGGGCCAAGTCCGGACCGAATTGGAGCACCGCTGACGTGGTGAGATCGCTGAGATGGTCGGGCGCTCCCGTTGCACCTAGCGGAATGGCGCCGTTCATTCGCTATGCTGTAGCCAAGCAAAGCTATCATTCCTTGAAGTTGTCCGGCGGTGCCGGTGTATCCCAGAAGATCAGCGGCCTGACCCCCAATACAACCTATCGTGTTCGCATGTTCATGCGCACCGACAACCTCTCGGAATGCCGGTTGGGCGTACGGGATTTTGGCGGCGAGGATACTTTCAGAGCCGGATCCTTGCACGACTGGTCCGAGGTGACCTTCACCTTCAAAACCGGCGGCTCCAACACGTCCGCCGTCCTCTATATTTGCAGGCCGCTCAATCCGACAGGTTTCGACGGTTTCGCCTATGTGGATGACGTGGGATTGACGGAGGAACCAGCGGTGCCAGTGGTGCCGAATATTCCGATCTCTGACTATTTTGAAACGCCTCCTTGGGTCATTCCGATCCGCTGAGCCAAGGTCAGGCCGAAACAATTGTGATCGGGCGAGAGCCCGGCGGCCGCTCAAAACGCGGCGAGCAGCTTCTGCAGGTCGACGTATTCTGTGATGAGGCGCTTGATCACGGGGATCTTGTCCACGTCCTGCGGCTGGGTTTTCACGGTCATGCTGTTGACCTTCGAGGTGATGGTGTAGGCGTCCTCGCGCGCGGCGATCACCGGGATGTCGGTCTGCGCCAGCAGTTCGAGCAGCTTGGGGTGGGGCAGGATGTCGTTGGTCAGGATGATGCCGGCGATGGCCTTGGTGCCGGAGATGCTGGTGGCGGAAATCGCGGCCAGGATTACGTCGTCGCGGTCGCCCGGAGTGATGAGCAGGTTGCCCGGCTGCAGGTGGTCGATGATGCCCTTCGCCGTCATGGCGCCGACCACCACGCGCAGGATGCGTTCGGGCGCGCCGGTGGCCCGGGCGTTGACCCACCGGCCGCCGATTTCCTCGGCCACCTGCGAGAGATTGGGGGCGGAGAGCATCTTCTGCACCGGCAGCACGCCCAGCAGGGGCACGCCGAGCCGCGCGAGCCCCAGGCCCGCGTACTGCACAATCTGGGGAATCTTGTCGGCATCGACCTTGTTGAGGATGGCGCCGATGATCTTCACGCCCTCCCGGTCGAAGAGCGCCTTGTTGAGCGCGATCTCGTCGATCGGCCGGCCGATGCCGCCGGGACAGACGAGGATGACCTTGGCGTCGAGAATCTGCGCCACCCGCGCGTTGGAGAGGTCGAAGATCGAGCCCACACCGGCGTGGCCGGTGCCCTCGATGAGGGTGAAATCCTTCTCCCATGACACCCGGTCGAAGGCCCGGCAGATCTTGTCGACCAGCAGGGCGTAGGTCTCGGTGGGGTTGCCGAGGAAGCGGCGGGTGAACGTGGGGTCGACGGTGATCGGGCTCATGCTCTCGATGGGCACGCGCACCTTGTAGATCATGTCGAGCAGGTAGGAGTCCTCGTCGACCTTGTGGCCCTCGACCTCGACGAAGCGCTGGCCCACCGGCTTGATGAAGCCCACGCGCGGATAGAGGTGCTGGAGCGCGGCGAAGAGGCCGAGGCAGGCGGTGGTTTTGCCGTCGTTCATGCGCGTGGCCGCGACAAAGATGCGCCGGGTGATGTCGTTCGTCGGCTTGGTCAGCAGCGGCAGCGACGGCTGCTCGAAGGGATTCGGATTGGGCATGGGAAATTGGTTCAGGGTTCTGAGTTTAGGGTTTTGGGCTAATGGTGCTGGGTTTGCATGCCGGAGTTTCGAGATCGGATTTCTCCCCTCAACCCAGAACCCAGAACTCCGAACTCCAGGACGCTTGGCGCCGCTGCTCACGGGGTGCCGTAGAGCAGGCGCCGGTCGATGGCCTGGCAGCCGACGACCGCGGCCGCGCCGAACACGTCGTGGGCGCTGGCGCCGCGGCTGATCTCGGCGGCGGGCCGGCTCAGGCCGGTGATGATCTGGCCGAAGGTGTTGGCGCCGGCCAGCACCTGCACGAGCTTGAAGCCGATGTTGGCGCTGGTGAGGTCGGGAAAGATGAGGACGTTGGCCCGTCCGGCCACCGCGCCGGCCACATGCTTGGTCCCGGCCACGTGCGGGTCCAGCGCGGCGTCGACCTGCAGTTCGCCGTCGACCTCCATCGGCAGCGCCGCGTGTCGGGCCTTGGCGCGGGCCAGCTCGGTGGCGGTGCGCATCTTGACGAGCGCGGGATGGTCGGCCGTGCTTTTGCTGGCGTAGCTGAGCAAGGCCACGCGCGGCAGCTCGTTGGTGAGATGGTGGGCGATCATGGCGGTGGCGATGGCGATGTCCGCCAGCTGCTCGGCGGAGGGCTCGGGGATCACGCTGCAATCGGCCAGAAACAACGAACCGTCCATGCCTACTTTGGGCTCGTCCCAGTCGAGGATCATCAGCGAGGAGGCGGTGCGCACGTGTTCGAGGCGCGGGATGATCTGGAACAGCGGACGCAGCGCGCTGGAGGCCGACACGGTTGCGCCGCCGACGAGCGCGTCGACCTGGCCGGCCGCGAGCATCATGGTGGCGAAATAGTTGCTGTCGCTCATGGCCGCGCGGGCTTCGCCGGGTTTCAGGCCCTTGTCGCGCCGCAGCGCCTCAAACTGCCGGACGAAGTCGTTGAAATCCTCGCTGCGCGCCGGATCGATGAGGCGCACGCCGGCGAGGTTCACGTCGAGCCGGGCGGCGGCCTCCTTGATGCGCGTCCGGTCGCCGAGCAGGATGGGCGCGCCCATGCGCCGCGTCACCCACTGGCGGGCGGCCTGGAGGATGCGCGGATCGGCGCCCTCCGGAAACACGACGCGCTTGGGATGGCGCTGCAACCGCTCGACGAGTTTGGGCAGCAGGGACATTTGATGGTGGGCGAACATGCCGCGCGACGCCGGGAGCGTCAATGCCGGTTCGCAAACGGAGGCCATCGTCTGTCATTGCGAGGAGGCCCTCAGCGGGGCGGTGCCAATCCTTGTGGCTGGTGCGGCGGCCCTTAAGAACTTGCTAAGCTCCCGACGGACGCAGAGAAACACCCGCCCGTGTCGAAAAGCCTCAAGAACATCGGCATCGTCTCCCTGCTGACCATCGTCTCCCGCGTGCTCGGTTTGGTGCGCGACCAGCTGGGCGCGGCGATCTTCGGCGCGAGCCTGCTGAACTCGGCGTTTCTCACGGCCTTCCGGCTGCCGAATCTTTTCCGCCGGCTGCTGGGTGAGGGCTCGCTCACGGCGGCGTTTCTGCCCACGTTGCAGGAGGAGTTGCACGTGAGCGACCGGCCGGGCGCATATGCGCTCCTGAACAAGGTCACCAGCTGGCTGCTCGTCATCACCACCGGGATCGTGGTGGTGGCGATGCTCTCCACGGGCCGGATCGTGTCCCTGATCCTCGGATCCGCGGGGCGCTACGGATGGATGGCGGACCAGGCGGACAAGTGGCACCTCGTGGCGGACCTGACGGTGATCCTCTTTCCCTATCTCGCTTTTGTCTGCATCGCCGCGGCCTTCAATGCGACGCTGCATGTCTTTGACCGCTTCACCGAGCCGGCGCTTTCGCCCATCTGGCTCAATCTGTCGATGATCGTCACGCTCGGCGGGGCGGGGCTGCACTGGGCGAAGACGCCGCTGGGGGCGATCCACTGGCTGTGCGCCGGCGTGCTGCTGGGCGGATTTTTGCAGATGGCGGTGCCGGCCGGGGTCCTGATCAAGGAGGGCTGGCGGCCGCGCTTCGATCTGACCCTCTCGCCGCGCGTGCGGGAGATCGCCGCCCTGATGGCCCCGGGCTTTCTCGGCACGGCGATCTACCAGGTGAACATCTACGTCGTCAATCTGCTGGCGTACCAGATCAACGATTCCGCGGCCACGCTGCTTTTCTATGCCAACCGGGTCATGGAGCTGCCGATCGGCGTGTTCGCGATCGCGGTCTCGACCGTGGTCTATCCGCTGATCGCGCGCCATGCGGTCGCGGGCCGGTTCGAGGAGATGGCCGGGGATTACCGCAAGGGTGTGCGCCTGATCCTGCTGATCAACGTGCCGGCGGCGGCCGGCCTGGCGTTGCTGAGCCGGCCGATCGTCCGGCTGCTCTTCCAGCACGGCCAGTTCACGGCGGCCGACGCGCACGCCATGGCCGGGTTGCTCGCGCTGTTCGTGATCGGCATGCCGTTCTTCTCGGTCGTCAACCTGACCGTGCGCGCCTTCTACGCGGTCAAGGACACCGCCACGCCGGTGAAGGTGGCGCTGATCGATTTTCTGGTGAACCTGGTGCTGAGCCTGGCGCTCATGCGCTGGCTCGGCACGCCGGGCCTGGTGCTGGCCAGCACCGCCGCCATCGTCGTGCACACGCTGCTTTTGAAACGGGCGCTGACGCGCCGGCTGCCCGCCATGCGTTTCGCGCCGCTCGGGCGCAGTTTTGCCAAGATCCTCGTGGCCACGGCGGGCATGGGTGCGGTGGTCGAAGCCGGCTGGTGGGCGGTGCGCAGCGCGGTGGCGGGCCGCACCGCGGATCTGGTGGCCGTGCTGGTGCTGATTCCGCTGGCCTGCGTCGTCTACGGCGCCCTGCTGTGGGTTTTGCAGATCGAGGGCCGGGAGGAATTGCAGGCGCTGGTGCGGGCCAAGCTCGGCGGGAAGACCGACCTCGCGTCCTGAGTGTCGACGGGACCAAGCAGCCGGCCTCGTTTCCGGACAGGATGTGCATAGAGCCGCGGCGCTCTCGCCGCGGTCGCGCGATCCTGCGCGACGGGGGCGTCGCGGCTCCACCTCTAGGCGACAGCGCAGATATATTCCGTCCGCCTCCCTGCCATTGGCGATGAATGGTAGGTCAGTTTGTCATTGCGAGGCGCTCCGTGTTTGGCGGGCGCCGACCTGTCCGCCAAAGCCTCGGCGAAGGTGGAAGCAATCCAGTCCGCCTTCGCTCTGGCGAGCTTCGGCGCGACTGCTGTTGCCGGACGGACCGAGCCGGAGCCTTGGCGCAGACTGGCTGGACCCCGCCGCGGCGGCGGGGCTGGATCGCCATCATCCTTCGCCCAAGCTACGGATGACAGGCGGCCCGCTCGGCGGGCCTGCTCGCGATGACAAGGCAAACTGACCCACGACCGGCCGATGCGCCAAGTTGCAGATGGCGCTGCGGTGGGTAGTTTCTACGGTTCGCACATCCTTGTGCAGTCACCGCTCCGCCCATAGGTTTGACCATGTCCACCGCCATGAACTCCGAACCCAGCGTGCGCCATAACCCGGCGGCCAGCCGTTACGAGATCGAGGTGGAAGGCCATCTCGCCATGGCCGAGTATGCGCTGGAGGGCGACCGCATCGTCTTCACCCACACGTTCGTGCCGCCGGAATTGCGCGGCCGGGGCATCGCGGAAAAACTGGTGCGCCCGGCATTGGAGGAGGCGCGGCGGCAGGGCCGGCGCGTGGTGCCGCGCTGCTCCTACGTGGCGGCGTTCATCCGGCGGAATCCGGAGTTCCAGCCGCTGGTCGGGGGCGGGTAGGGACGGACCGTCCGCCTTTGCCGAGGCTTCGGCGGGCAGGCCGGACTGTCGGGAAAAGAACGGCGGGCCCAGCGGTCCCGCCCTACCATCTTGCCCGAGCTTGCTGCCGGGTCGGCAGGCTCCACTCTCGGTTCAGCCTGATGCGGGTGTCGGGTCGTCCGGAGTCCGCTGGCGATAGCCGCGGAGGATCAGGGCGGCACCGGCCAGCACGAGGAAGAGCGAGTAGAAGGTGCCGCGGCTGAGGCCAAGGATGAGCGACACGCCTTCGTCCGGCTCCCGGAAGACCTCGCCGACGATGCGCATGGCTGCATAGCCGATCAGGAATTCGCCGCTGAGGCGCCCGGGCGTTCGGATCGCGTCGCTTTTCCAAAAACGCCATTGCAGGCAGAGGAGCAGGAGCGCGCCTTCGAGCGCGGCCTCGTAAAGCTGCGAGGGGTGCCGGGGAGGAATGAGCGCCACCGGCGTGCCGGGCGACACGCTTTTGGGAAAGATGACGGCCCAAGGCACGGTGCTGATTCTGCCCCAGAGTTCGCCGTTGATGAAATTGGCGATCCGGCCGAGCAGCAGCCCCGCGGGCACGGTTGTCGCCAGCACATCGCCAAGGTGCAGGAAGGGAAGTCGATGGCTCCGCGCAAACCACCACAAGGCCACCGTCGCGCCGATGAGCCCTCCATGGTAGGCCATGCCGCCCTCCCACACCCGCAGCACGACGAACGGCCGGTGCGCCAGCAGGTCGAAATCATAGAGCAGGAAGTAGCCCAAGCGTCCGCCGATCAGCACGCCCAGCACCAGGGCGAAGATGCAATCGGCCACCTGGCCGGGCGGCAGCGCGGAGCGCCCGGCCCGGTGATAGCGCAGCAGCATCCAGCCCGCCGCCAGGAATCCCAGCACGTAGGCCAGTCCGTACCAGCGGAGGCCGAAGTTTTCCCCGAAACGGATGATGAACGGGCTGAGATCGTGGACCCAATGGGCGAAGGGCAGTGGCATGGCGAGTTCGTCAGATGAGGTTTTGAACCACGGATTGCGCAGATAACACCGATGGGAAAAGAGGAAGAAGCCAGATATCAGCAATCACCCACGGCCAAGAGAGCGCTCGCATGCTTGCCCTTATCCGCGCCACAGCTAATCCGTGGTGAAATATTTGCCTCACGTTTTCGGCGGCCAGGGGGCGGCGCTGGGATCGCCGGGACGGCGGATCCGGCCCTGTTTTTGCAACTTGGCGCGGGCCAGTTCGCGCATGTCCACCGCCACGTCGTCCTTCTCGAAAATCTCGCGGCCGAGGATGTGCTCCATCACGTCCTCCATGGTCACGACGCCGGCGGTGGAGCCGAACTCGTCCACGACGACGAGCAGTTGCTGGTGCGTCTTGAGGAACAGCTGCAGCGCGTTGCCGACCGTCGCCGTCTCGGGGATGAAGCTGATCTCCTGCATGAGGTTGCCGACGGTCTCGAGATCCTGGTCGTTGGCCTTCGCCTTGAGCAGGTCGCGGCGGCGCACGAGGCCGACGATATCGTCGAGATTTTTCTGGGAGACAGGGATGCGGGCGAAGGGGATGTTC
The DNA here is from genome assembly GCA_028688225.1 of Opitutaceae bacterium. Classification (GTDB taxonomy): domain Bacteria; phylum Verrucomicrobiota; class Verrucomicrobiia; order Opitutales; family Opitutaceae; genus Fen-1467. The sequence goes on from JAQTYQ010000031.1 coordinate 13,835, forward strand.
GGGAACTCCCCGAAGACCTCGCCCACGGTCGCGTTTTTCCGGAGCGTGGTGACCACGGTGCGCGGGGTCATGATCTCGCCCACCCGCACGTCGTCGAGCGAGAGGGCGTTGGCGATGATGCTCGACTCGCTCGGAGTCAGCGTGCCTTCCTGGGCGCCCTTTTCGGCGAGCAGAATGATTTCCCGGTCCGAGGCTTGCGCCGGCGGACGCCCCTTGATAAAGAGGCGCACGACAAGGCTGCTGACATAAAGGATCGGCGCGAGGGCCCGCCGCACCCACCAAAGCGGATGGACGACATGGGGCTGCAGCGCCTCGCGATAGGCGACGCCGATGTTCTTGGGCAGCACCTCGGAAAACACGAGGATGGCGAAGGTCATGACGCCCGAGGCCACGCCCAGCATGGTCTCGCCATAGAGATGCGTGACCAGGCCGCCGATGATCATGGAGCCAAGCGTGTTGGCGATGGTATTGAGCGTGAGGATCGCGGTCATCGTATCCTCAAGGCCAAGCTTGAGGGCTTCGAGCAGCAGACCGTGCTTCGGGCGGCTGTGCTTGAGGGCTTCGATCTCCGCCACCGTGGTGCTCAGGATGACGGCTTCCGACAGGGAACAGGCGAACGACACGCCGAGGGTGCAGATGATGGTGAAAACCAGCCAGAACATGGGAGTGTACACTTTAGCGGCGCGGCCGCATTTTCGAATCAATTTTGTGAGGCGGCCTTGGTGGAACCGAGTCGGCAGTCTCTGGAGCCGGCCTCGGTGAGGCCGGTCATCCGGGGTCGGCGACCCCCGGCTACAACCAACGCAAGCGCAAACGGCCGTTGGTTCAGGGCCGCAGGCGGAAGAATCACAGAACTTCCTTGCACATCCCCCGGGGCGGCCGGTTAGCGTCAGGGGATGAGCAACCTCAAGAGTACGCCCCTCCGCGACTTCCATGTCGCCCACGGGGCGCGCATGGTCGATTTTGCCGGCTGGGAGATGCCGGTGCAGTACCGCAGCATCCTCGAGGAACACCGGGCGGTGCGCCGCGCCGCGGGGCTCTTCGACGTCAGCCACATGGGCGAGGTGGATGTGCGCGGACCCGAGGCGGGCCGTTTTCTCAATCACCTGGTCACGAACGACGTTGGCCGGCTTTTCCCCGGCCGCGTGCTCTATTCGCCGATGTGCTACCCGACGGGCGGGGTGGTGGACGACTTGCTGGTCTACATGCGCGGGGGCGGGGACTATTTTCTCTGCATCAATGCCGGCAACATCGACAAGGATCTCGCGTGGCTGCAGAGGCAGGCGGCGGCATTCCAGGTCACCGTGACCGACCGCTCGGCGGACTACGCCCTGCTGGCCGTGCAGGGACCACAGGCGGTGCGCATCGTCCAGGCGCTCACCGGAGTGCCGCTCGACCCCGTCGAATATTACCATTTCGCCGAGGGCGCGGTGGCGGGTGTGCCCTGCCTGATCAGCCGCACCGGTTACACCGGCGAGGACGGTTTTGAACTCTACCATGCCGCCGGCGATGCCCCGCGCCTGGCCGGGGCGCTGCTGGCCGCGGGCGCGCCGCACGGGTTGGAACTCGCCGGGCTCGGCGCACGGGACAGCCTGCGCCTCGAGGCGGGCTATCCGCTCTACGGTCACGAGATCACCGCCGAGGTGTCGCCCATCGCCGCCGGTCTGGGCTGGACGGTGAAGCTCGACAAGGGGGTCGATTTCAACGGCCGTGCCGCGCTGGCTGCGGAAAAGGCCGCCGGCCCGGCGAAGACAATCGTCTTTTTCAAGACCGGCGACCGCCGCATCGTGCGGCCGGGCACCCCCGTGTTCGGTCCGGCGGGCGAGGTGGGGCAGGTGGTGTCGGGCACGCTGTCGCCCATGCTGAACGAGGCGATCGGGTCGGCCTTGGTGCAGGCCGGGTCCGCCGCGCAGACGCTGACGGTCGACATCCGCGGCACCAGGATCAACTTGCATCTCGTCAAACCGCCGTTCGTCTCCTTAAAGAAAAACTGACCACGGATGACACGGATTATCACTGATGGACTTTTGCTGTCGGTCAGCCCGCATCTGCTTATCCGTGTAATCGGTGGTTAATTCTTCCCCCCCTTCATGAGCAACGTTCCATCCGACCGCAAATACGCCAAGTCCCACGAATGGCTGAAATTGGAGAGCGACGGCACCGCGACCGTCGGCATCACCGACTATGCCCAGAACAGCCTCGGTGACATTACCTTTGTCCAGCTGCCCAAGGTGGGCGCCGCGTTGCAGACCGGCGGAACCTTTGGCGTCGTTGAATCCGTGAAAGCGGCCTCCGACCTCTACGCGCCCGTCGCCGGGATCGTGGTGACGGTCAACACCGCGCTGGAGGGCGCGCCCGAAACGGTCAACCAGTCGCCGTTCGACCGCGGCTGGATGCTCAAGCTCAAGGTCGCCAATCCGGCCGAGGCCGGCGCGTTGCTGCCGGCCGATGATTATGCCAAGCTGCTCGGCTAGCGCCGCATGGCGATGGAGGCGCGACGCCCTCGTCGCGCGTTCGCGTGAAACCGGCGGCGAGGGCGCCGCCGCTCCAGCTAACAGGCGCAGGCGGCGTACTCACCATCGCCGCTCAACCACTGATTCACACTGATCGGCACGGATGGACCTCAGGTTATCGCCCTGGATTTTTCAGATCAGTGGCAATCTGTGTTCATCAGTGGTCAAACGACCTGCGGAAATCAGTGTTTATCAGTGGTTAATTCATCAGCCGGAATCTGCGAGAAAGGACATCTTCGATGAACTCCCAGGCCCAGCCGGCCAGTGATCAGAAAACGACCATCGCCCCGCTGCTCTCGGTCCGCAAGGGAGCGAGGGCGATTGAGTTCTACAAAAAGGCGTTTGGAGCCGGGGAATTGTTCCGCGTCGAGGACGAAAAAGGAGAGGTCGTCGCACGTTTGTCCGTAAACGGAGCCGAATTCTGGCTCGCCGACGAGTCCCCGCCGCATGCCAATTTCAGCCCCGAGTCGCTGGGCGGCGGGACCGTAAGGATGGTACTGACCGTCGCCAATCCGGACGCCGTGTTTGCGCAGGCCGTCTCCGCTGGCGCCACCGTGGTCTGGCCCGTCGGCAACCAGTACGGCTGGCGCATCGGACGCATCGTCGATCCCTTTGGGCATCACTGGGAGATCGGCAAGCCCTTGGCATGACCGGTACCTTTTTCGTTCGGCGCCAGCGCCTTCCCGGGATCCGATTGGCGGCGGTCCGAGCGCTGCGCTTCAAGCAGGGTCTCGACGGACTCCGTTCGCTCCGTTGCCTCCTGTAGAAAAGCTGGTGCCTTGCCGGGGCAGTCGTGCACGGCTGATCAGCGACGATCAGGGTACATTGGCGGTTCCGCCATAACCCCGGCGACCTTTGCGTCCTTTGGGGACGGCTGCTATTCGCCTTTCCGCCCGGCCCGTTCGGCCTTGCGCCGGTCGGTCTGGCTGAGGATGCGCTTGCGCAGGCGGAGCGACTTGGGCGTGGCTTCGACGAATTCGTCTGCCGCGATGTATTCGATGGCCTTTTCGATCGAGAGCCGGATCGGCGGAGACAGCTGGGTGGCGACGCCCTCGCCCTGGGAGCGGACATTGGTGAGGCGCTTGGCGCGGGCGGCGTTGACGGGGACGTCCTCCTGGCGCGGACTCTCGCCGACCAGCATGCCCTCGTACACCTGCTCGCCGGCGCCGATGAAGAGCTTGCCGCGCTCCTGGATGCTGACGAGGGCGTAGGCCTTGGACTCGCCGCTCTCGGTGGCGACCAGCGTGCCGGTGAGCCGGGTGAGCACGTCGCCGGCCCAGGGGCCGTATTCCTTGAACAGATGCGACATCACACCGCGGCCGCTGGTGGAGTTCATGAGGTCGGTTTCCAGGCCGATGAGGCCCCGGGTCGGGGCGACGGCCTCGATGGTCGTGCCCAGCGGGTGCTTGTGCATGCCGGTGATCTGGGCCTTGCGGTTGGCCAGCATCTGCATGACCACGCCAAGGCATTCCTCGGGAATTTCCACCCACAACGATTCGAACGGCTCCAGCGTCTTGCCGTCCTCGACCTTCGTGATGACGGTGGGGCGGGAGACCAGCATTTCAAAGCCCTCGCGCCGCATCTGCTCGACGAGAATGGCGATCTGCATCGAGCCGCGCGCCTTGAGGTCGAAAACGCCCGCCATATTCGTGTCCTCGACCTTGATGGAGATGTTCGACTTCATCTCGCGGAACAGGCGCTCCCGGAGCTGGCGCGAAGTCACGTATTTGCCATCGCGCCCGGCGAGCGGACCGTCGTTGATGCAAAACTGCATCTCGATGGTCGGCGGGTCGATCTCGGTGAAGGGCAGGGCATGGGCATTCTCATCGGCGGTGATGGTGTCGCCGATGTCGATGTCCTCGAAGCCGGAGAGGCCGACGATGTTGCCCGCCACGCCGACGGCCGACTCGCTGGTCTGCAGGCCGGAAAACTCGACCACCTTGGTGATCTTGCACCGCACCCGGTCACCCCCCTTGGGGTGCAGCACGTAAACGGTGTCGCCTGTCACCACCTGGCCGGAAAGAACCTTGCCGATGGCGATGCGGCCCACGTAGTCGCTCCAGTCGATGTTGGAGACGAGCATCCGGAAGGGATCGGTGGGCTTGGCAAACGGAGGGGGGATATGCTCGAGGATGGTCTCGAAGAGCGGCGTCATGTCGCTGCTTTTCTCGCCGGGTTTGCGCATCATGTAGCCGTCGCGGCCGCTGCCATAGACGACGGGGGCATTGAACTGCTCCTCGTTGGCGTTCAGCTCGAGCAGCAGCTCGAGCACCTTTTCGTAGGTGCCGGTCGGGTCGGAATTTTCCCGGTCGATCTTGTTGACGACGATGATGACCTTCAGGCCGTGCTGCAGCGCCTTGCGCAGCACGAAGCGGGTCTGGGCCTGCGGCCCGTCGTAGGCGTCGACCAGCAGCAGCACGCCATCGACCATCTTGAGCGCGCGCTCAACCTCGCCGCCGAAGTCGGCGTGGCCGGGCGTGTCGACGATGTTGATGGTTTTGCCCTTCCAGTGAATGGAGGCGTTCTTGGCTTTGATCGTGATGCCCTTCTCGCGCTCGAGATCCATGGAGTCCATCGCGCGCTCCTCGACCTGCTGGTTGGCGCGGTAGACGCCACCCTCCTTGAAGAGTTCGTCGACGAGCGTGGTTTTCCCGTGGTCGACGTGGGCGATGATGGCAATGTTGCGGATGTCGTGGTTCATGCAGCGGACGGATGGAACGTGGAAAAAGAGGCCCAACGTGCGCGGCGCGCCCGGCGAAAGCAAGGCCGAAGGCGCGGGCGGGACAAGTCGTTGAACATGCGGCGGATCGGTGCGGCGCCCGCCGCAGGGCCAGCGGACCCATTGGCCCGACCGACGGACAGCCGGGGCGGGCGAAAGGAAACGTGGCGGCCATTCCGTGCTTACGGGATGAACTTCCGCTCGCGCAACCAGTAGAGCAGGTCGTTGGCCCACGGCGGCGCCGGCCGGCCGGGGCCGCCGAGTCCGAGGCCGTGCGCGCCCTTTTCGTAGACGTGCAGCGAGAACGGCACGCCGGCGCGACGCAGCGCGCTGGCAAAGAGCAGCGTGTTTTCGACCGGCACCGTTTTGTCCTCGAACGTGCTCCAGAGAAAACACGGCGGTGTTGCCGGCGTCACGTGGAGCTCGGCGGACAACTCCTGCACCCGTTCGGGCGGCGGATCCTTGCCGAGCAGATTCTGTCTCGAGCCGGCGTGCGCGAATTCGCCCATCGTGATCACCGGATAGCAGAGGATTGCGAGATCCGGCCGCGAACTTTCGCGCTCCACCGGGTCGGCGGCGTCCGTCCGGCCGGCATCGAAATGCGTGACGAGCGTCGCCGCGAGATGGCCACCCGCGGACGAGCCGATGACGCCGACGCGCGCCGGGTCGAGCCCGTCGCGTTTCGCCAGCGCGCGCACCAGGCGCAACGCCCGGGCGGCGTCCTCCAGCATGGCGGGATGGTGGTAAGCCGGGCTGAGCCGGTATTGCAGCACATAAGCCGTGATGCCGTGGGCGGCGAACCACTCGGCGTAGCCTTGGCCCTCGTGCCCGGCGAGGTGCTCGTAGCCACCGCCCGGCAGGATGAGCACCGAGGCGCCATTGCGCCCGACTGCGTCGGGCAGGCAGACGGTGAGTGTCGGAATGTCTGCGGGGCATTGGCCGAGCGCCCCGGGAGCATCGCCGGGCCAGAGCCGGGGTCCGGGCGCCGCGGACATGGCGCCGGTGGCGAGCAGGGTCGCCGACAGCGCGAGGACGGGCGGCAGACTGCGAAACCGGGATGAGGTCATGATGGAGATTTGATTTTGCGCGGGACCCCCTGATCGCAACCGCAAACGCGGCGCGCGTAAAGCCCGACCCACGGGCCGGCGGCAGGTATGCGCGGTCCGCACGGAGGGGCCGCCGTTCGCCCGGCGAAAGCGCATCGAGGTCAGCGCGGCCCGGGCGCAGTCGGCTGGGTGATTCGCCGCCCCGGAAAACAAGAAGGCCCCGGAACCTCTCGGTCCCGGGGCCAAACTTGGGGGTGGGAGCTCGCCACGCTCTCTTCCCAGTCGCACACATTGGGCGCTCTCGCTTTCGCGGGCCGTGTGCTCCCCGACGCCACTCTTCGCGGCATGCGAAGGTCTCGGTCTCATGGCGGGACCGTTCCGACCGTTGCCAGCCGGAATCTATCGAGTGAGGCCTCTGCGCCCGGTTCGGCCATTGCTTGCCAGCAACAGTCACGCCGGACGGGGTGCTGACACGCCTGCAACTTGCGTCGCTCGCGTCGGCACCGTTACCATGGGGTCGGCCCCAGCTTTTGGCCGGGCGTTAGCCCCATGCTACGGGTCTGACCTCTTAACTCTCAGGTTGCATTTCGCATTGCAGTTGGGTGACGTGGTTTTTCACGCCGCCCCACGGAAGGAGGTTTTCCGAGCTTTGCCAGGCTCGGTCGCTCCCCGAAGCTGCCTGCCCTTTGCGCGCCCCGCCCATGCCGGGTCAGGGCCTTGTTGGCGAGGTGGTCTCGCCAGAACATGCGGCTTCGTGCTGGTCTGCGCAGTAGCAACCATATCCCTCTGGGGAAACTGCGTGGGCGGACGGATCGAAACTCCCCGTACGCCTCACTCGGCTCGAGCACGGTTTCTCATCGTGCCTCGCCGCACAGCTCCTACGTCGTATCACTGAGCGGTTACGACACCGCCCAGAGGAGCTGGTGACATATGCCTGTCAGCCTGCGATCGCTCGCAGTCGGAGGGGAGGGCTGAACCAGCTTCAGCCTTCCTTTCCCCGGTCGCCCGGGATTATCCCAGTCGCACTCTCCATGGGTTTTTCATGCCCGTGGCGCCTCGACTGTTCCATCAAAGAACAGAGGCACCGTGGGCCTGCGCGCGGACGATGTCACGTGTTTGTTTTGCACAAGTTGTGCACATCCGGCGGCCGGTGGATAATTTGGCAACAAGTTTGTCCACCGGTTATTCACGGTTGGCTAAGAAACGGATTTGACACGACTTGCAAAGACGGGCGAGGTGCCCGAATTCTCAACAGGCTATCATGGCCTTCGCTGCCGCATGCCACCCTACGATCTGCCCATCTACGAACTGGAACCCGCCCTCGTCGCCGGCATCCGGGCGCGCCGGCGGCTCATCGTGCAGGCACCGACCGGTTCCGGCAAATCGACGCAGGTCCCGCAGATGCTGCTCGCGCACGGGCTGCTGGGTGACGGACAGGTGGTCGTGCTGCAGCCGCGGCGGCTGGCCACGCGGCTGCTTGCCAAGCGCGTCGCCGAGGAAGTCGGGGCGCTGCTCGGCCAGACGGTCGGCTATCAGATCCGGCTCGAATCACGCGTCTCCGCGGCCACCCGCATCCGTTTCGTGACCGAGGGCATCCTGCTGCGGCAGATGTCGTCCGATCCCGGATTGCGCGGCGTGAGCACGATTGTCTTCGACGAGTTTCACGAGCGGCACCTTTACGGCGACATCAGCCTGGCGCGGGCGTTGCAACTGCAGCAGACGGTGCGGCCCGACCTGCAGCTCATCGTCATGTCGGCCACGCTCGATGCCGGCGCGCTCAAGGACTACCTCGCGCCCTGCGAGGTGCTGCAGTCCGAGGGCCGCATGTATCCCGTCTGCGTCGAGTATCTGCCCAAAGCCGTCGACTTCGACCGGGAGCCGGTCTGGGAGATCGCGGCGCGGGAATGCGCGCGGGTGGCGGCGCGGACGCCGGGCGACCTGCTGGTCTTCATGCCCGGCGCCTACGAGATCGGCCGCACGGTGCAGGCGGTGCAGAACGAGAAGGCGCTGCGCGATTTCGTGGTGCTGCCGCTGCACGGCGAACTGCCGCCGGACGCCCAGGATCGCGCCGTGGCGCGCTACGACACGCGCAAGATCATCGTTTCGACGAATGTCGCGGAAACCTCGCTCACCATCGAAGGCGTCACGGCTGTCGTCGACAGCGGGCTGGCGCGCATTCCGCGCTACGACCCGCACCGGGGCATCAACACGTTGTTGATCGAAAAAATCAGCGCCGCCTCGGCCGATCAACGCGCCGGTCGCGCAGGGCGCACCGCGCCCGGCGTGTGCGTGCGGCTGTGGACGGAGCATGAGCACGCCCGGCGGCCGGCCCAGGAACTGCCGGAGGTGAAACGGCTCGATCTCTCCGAGGTGGTGCTGACGCTCAAGGCGGCGGGCATCGACGACATCCAGGGATTCCCCTGGCTGGAAAAGCCCGACCCGCGGTCGCTGGAGCGCGCGGAGCTGCTGCTAGAGGATCTGGGGGCCATAACGGGTAGGGCGCGACCGCCGGGCGCGCCGGACGATTCCGGTGGGCCCGCCTTACCAACAGCGCCGTTGCGCATCACCGAGCTCGGCCGCCGGATGCTGCGCTTTCCCGTGCATCCGCGCTATGCGCGCATGTTCCTGGCGGCGGAGGATTACGGCTGCGTGCGCCCGGTGGCGCTGATGGCCGCGCTGACGCAGGGACGCAACTTCCTGCTCCGCGGCGCGGGGCGCGAGGCCGAGCAACGGCGCGAGGAAGCCCTCGGGGAGGAGCATGAGTCGGACTTTTTCCTGTTGATGCGGGCCTGGCGCTACGCCGACCGGGCCAACTATGCGCTCGACGCCTGCCGCCGCCTCGGTCTCCACGCCCAGGCGGCACGGCAGGTCGGACCGCTGTTCCAGCAATTCCTCGAAATCGCCGCTGGGGAGGGGCTTGATGTCGGCGAAAGCCGCGTCGACGGCGCCGCCGTCAGGAAATGCGTGCTGCTGGGATTCTCCGACCAGGTGGCCCGGCGGCTGGATGGCGGCACGCTGCGCTGCGAGCTTGTGCATGGCCGGCGTGGGCAGCTCGCGCGGGAGAGTGGCATCCAGCAGGCTCCGCTGTTCGTGGCGGCGGACATCAACGAGATCGAGGCGCGCGGCGAGGCGACGGTGCTGCTGAGCCTGGCGACCGCGATCGAGGAGGCGTGGCTGCAAGAGCTGTTTCCCGAGGATTATCGCGCAGCCGGCGGCGTGGTGTACGATACGGCGGCCAGGCGGGTCATCGCCCGCCGGGAACGGCGTTTCCGGGACCTGGTGCTGGAGGCGAAACCCGCAGCGGACCTGCCGCTGGCCGGCGAGGCGGCGGCGCTGCTCGCCCGGGAGGTGCTGGCCGGACGGATTGTGCTCACCGAGTGGACCGAGGCGGTCGAGCAGTGGATCGTGCGGGTCAACTGCCTGGCGAAATGGTTTCCGGAACTGGAGGTGACACCGATTGCCGACGCCGATCGCGCGACGCTCATCGAGCAGATTTGCTACGGCGCCTACGGCGCGCGCGAGCTGAAGGACCGGCCGGTGATGCCCGTGTTGCGCGACTGGCTGCTGCCGGGGCAACTGGCGATGCTCGATGACTGCCTGCCCGAACGGATCGTCATGGCCAACGGCCGGCGGTCGCGCCTCACCTATGCCCCGGATGGCCCGCCGGTGCTGTCGGCGCGCATCCAGGAGCTCTACGGGGTCGACGGAAAATTCACGTTGGGCCGCGGCCGCGTGCCGGTGCGCATCGAAGTGCTGGCGCCGAACCAGCGTCCCATCCAGGTGACCGACGACCTGAGTAACTTCTGGCGCGAGCAGTATCCGAAGATCAAAACCGAGCTCTCCCGCCGTTATCCCCGGCATGAATGGAGATAGCAGGCGGAGTCAGGTGCCACAGCCGATCTGCTTCCGGCAGACAACGACGGCATGAACTCCGGGGCCGCCGGCGGATTTATTTCCAAAGGATGGTGAGGGCGCCGCGCCGCGGCCGCAGCATCCAGCCCGCCGCGCGGTAATATCCCCAGAGCTTCTCCAGCCATCCACGGCCCGCGGCCGAGGAAGCATGGTAGTCGCGGCGATACAGGCTGCGGTTGATATCGTGCGGCAGGGGCAGGATCAGCCGGCGGCGAAATCCCACCTTGCGCCCGAGGCGCCAGATGCGCTGGGGTGGCATGTCCCTTTCCCGCACGCCAAACTCCTCCACGGCGCGCCGCGACAGACGGCTCCGGTTGTGCCCCGAGCCCGGCTCGAAGGCAAACATCGCCCCGCCGGAACGCAGCGCGGTCCAGGCCGTTTTGAGGGCCGCGGCCTCGTCGGCGGCATGGTGCAGCGCATCGTAGAAGAGGACGTAGTCGAAACCGCCGGCCGGTCCGGCTGTTTCGTAGTCGCCGACCAGGAGCTGCAGATCCGTCAGGCCTTCCTGCGCGGCCAGTTCCCGCCCGAGCTGGATGGATTCCGGCGCGAGATCCATGCCCGTGACCGCGTAACCGGCCCGGGCGAGCAGGCGCGAGGTCCAGCCCACGCCGCAGCCGAGATCGAGCACCGAGCGCGGCGGCGGCTCGAGCATGGCCAGCAGCGCGCCCATGTCCGCCAGATACTGGCCGGTCCGCTCGTCTCCGAACGGCTTGCGCCGCACGTGCGCCAGGCCTTCGGGTCCCAGCCGGGCATAGTAGGCCCGTTCGGCTGCTTTGGGATCGGAGGCGGCCATGCGGACTCAGGCCTTCTTTTTCCGGCGGGCCTGGGGCTCGATGTTGAGGTAGGTCTTGGCCAGCATCTGCGACTCGTAGAATTCGAGCCAGCGCACGCCTTCGCGCGGCTTCACCAGATCCTTGCGCGTGGCATGGTCGATCTGCTGCTTCATGCGGCGGCAGAGTTCCTCCTGCTGGTACTGCACGCCCTCGATGACGTCAGCCACGCGGCTGCCGGCGAGGGCCTCCTCGATGTAGAAGCCGTTGGGCTCGTCCTCCTCGAGGAAGACATGGATCTCGTTCACCCGGCCGAACAGGTTGTGCAGGTCGCCCATGATGTCCTGGTAGGCGCCGGTGAAGAAGATGCCGAGGTAGTAGGGCTTGCCGTTGAGCGGGTGAAGGGTGACGTATTCCTTGACGTCCTGGAGGTCGATGAAGCTGCTGATCTTGCCGTCGGAGTCGCAGGTGATGTCGACGAGGATGGCGTTGACGGAGGGCCGCTCGTTGAGGCGGTGCAGCGGCGCGATGGGGAAGAGCTGCTTGAGCGCCCAGTGGTCGAGCAGCGACTGGAAGACGGAGAAGTTGCAGACGTACTGGTCGGCGAGGTGTTTCTTCAGGTCGTGCAGTTCCTCCGGCTGGTAGCCTTTTTTGGTGCCCTCCTTGTCGACCTGCTCGCAGATCTGCCAGAAGATCGCCTCGGCGGCGGCCCGGTTCTCGATGTCGAGGTAGCCGAGGTTGAAGAGCGAGATGGCCTCCTCCTTCTTCTGGATGGCGTCATGGTACCGCTCGAGGCGGCCGAGCCGGGCCTTGTTCTTGAGGAGGATCTCGAGGTCGGTGACGACCTTGTGCTTGATTTTGGGCTGGTGCTGCTGGCCGAGCGACTCGCGCTTGTTGATGCGTTCGAACACCTCGACGACGAGCATGGAATGCTGGGCGACGACCGCCCGGCCGCTCTCGCTGACGATGTCGGGCTCGGGCACACCGGCGCCGCGGCAGATCTCCCGGATGTTGAAGACCACGTCGCGCGCATACTCCTCGAGGGAGTAGTTCATCGAGGACTCGAAGTTGGTGCGCGAGCCGTCGTAGTCGATGCCGAGGCCGCCGCCGACGTCGAGGTAGCCCATGGGGAAACCCATCTTGGCGAGCTGGCAGTAGAACCGGGTGGCCTCGATGACGGCGTTCTTGATCGTGATGATGTTCGGCACCTGGGAGCCAATGTGGAAGTGCACCAGGCGGAGGCATTGGGTGAGCTTGGCCTGCCGCAGCTTCTCGATCGCGAAGAGGATTTCCGCCGTGTTGAGGCCGAACTTGGCGTTGTCGCCGGTGGAGAGCGCCCACTTGCCCTCGCCGCGGGTCAGGAGTTTCGCCCGGAAACCGATCATGGGTTTCACCCCCGTCTCGGCGGAGATGCGGATGATCTCATCGAGCTCGGAAAGCTGCTCGACGACGATGATGACCCGTTTGCCCAGCTTGCGGCCGAGCAGCGCGAGGCGGATGTAGTCGTCGTCCTTGTAGCCGTTGCAGATGATGACCCGCTGGTTGCTCTCATGCATGGCCAGCGCGATCATCAGCTCGGGCTTGGAACCGGCCTCGAGGCCGTAGTTGTAGTCCTTCCCGGCATCGAGGATCTCCTCGACGACCTCGCGGAGCTGGTTGACCTTGATCGGGAAGACGCCGCGATAGGTGCCCCGGTAGCCCTCCTCCTTGATGGCGCGGGCGAACACCTCGTTGACTTGGACAACGCGGTGGCGCAGCAAATCCTGAAAGCGGATGACCATCGGCGCCTTCAGGCCCATCCCCAGCGCCTCATGGACCACGTCCATGATGCGGATGCTGCGTCCGTCCGTGAGCGGCTGGACCTGGACAAAGCCCTCGTGATCGACGGCAAAGTGGCCGGAACCCCAGCGCTTGAACCCGAAATGCTCCTCGGACTGCGCGGCCGACCAGGCGGATGACGACTTGCTTTTCAACGCGGGGAGGTGAGGAAGGGAAACGCTCCAGCTCTGGGCTTGCTTTTTGAAGAGGGGCTGGAGTTAATCCGCGTTTCTTTTCCGAAAACCCCGCACAAGCAATGATTAAAATGCTCTCCCTCGTTTCCCAGCTTCCGCTCGCCCAACAGACCGCCCCGGCTCCGGCCGGTCCGTCGCAGGGAGGGTTCGTCATGATCGTCTTTTGGGGCCTGTTCATTGCGGCCATGTGGTTCCTGCTCATCGCCCCGCAGCGCAAGAAGCAGAAGGAGCAGCAGAGGATGGTCAGCGCCCTCGCCGCCGGCGACGAGGTGCTGCTGGCGGGCGGCATCTACGGCGAGATCACGAGCGTGCGCCCCGACCGCCTCATCGTGCGCATTGGTGACAACACGAAGGTCGAGGTTGAGAAAGGGTTCATCCATTCCGTCGTGCGGAAATCCGGCGGAGCGGCGGGCGAAAAGAAGTGACTCCGGCCGCCTCGCGGCGGCGCCGCGCAGGAGCGGGGTGAGCGGGCTGCGCACATCCGCCCGAGCTGAATTTAACCAAATCACCCAATGTTGAGACAAAACCTCTGGAAACTGCTGCTCAGCATCGCGATCGTCAGCTGGGCGGTGGCGGAGCTGGTCCCGCTCAAGGACCGCCCGTTTACCGCCTACATTCGGACCGAGGCGAAGGCCTACGCGCCGGAATTCGCCGCGGTGCTGAAGCAGGCGCAGGAGCGCGTGGCTTCGAAGCAGGCCCCGTCCGTCTTCATGGCGCTCAAGCAGATCGGCCGGGAACAGAAGCTGGATCTCTCCCGTTTCTTCCCCCAGATCCGCCTCGAGGCGTCGCTCAAGAACGTCGAGCGGCGCAACAACATCCTGCTCGACGAGCTGCTCAAGCGCTCCAAGGGCCGTCTCCAGCTCGGCCTCGATCTCGAGGGCGGCGTGGCCTTCACGCTCGAGGTGACCGAGAAGGCCGCCGGCTCCTCGCAGCCGGACCCCGAGCAGAATCTCAACAAGGCGATCGAGATCATTTCCACGCGCATCAACAGCCTGGGCGTGGCCGAGCCGATCGTCCGGCCGGTCGGCAACAACCGCATCGAGGTGCAACTCCCCGGCGTCACCACCAAGGATAACCCGGAGATCGTCGCCAACCTCAAGAAGCCGGCGCGCCTCGACTTCCGATTGGTCCATCCCCTCCTGGCCCCGGAGACGACACCTCCCGGCGAGATACCCCCGGGCTATGAACTGATGACCCTGGAGCAGGAGGAGCGCAACGGGGAGATCCGCACCAGCGAGCTCTTCGTGAAACGGATCCCCGAGATGACCGGCGAAGCCCTCAGCGATGCCTATGCGACCATGGATGACTATGGTCGCTTCAAGATTCTGCTTCGCTTCACCACTGACGGCGCCAAGCGCTTTGGCGACGTCACCCGCACCATCGCGGAGGAAAACAAGCGCACGGGCCGCCTCGGCCAGCTGGCCATCATCCTCGACGGGAAGCTCTACTCGGCGCCGACCGTCCGCGAGGAGATTCCCAGCGGCAGCGCCGAGATCACCGGCTCGTTCTCGCAGCGCGAGGCGGTGGAACTCGCCAACGTCCTGAACAATCCCCTCGACCTGCCTCTGGAGATCAGGGAGCAATACGAGGTCGGCCCCTCGCTGGCCAAGGACGCGATCGATAGCGGCAAGCGGGCGTTCATCATCAGCACGCTGCTCACGGCGGGCTTCATCGTTTTTTTCTATACCACGGGCGGTTTCCTCGCGGTCATCGCGATGCTGGTGAACGTGCTCCTCCTGCTGGGGGTGATGGCGAGCATCGGCGCCACCCTGACCATGCCGGGCCTCGCAGGCATCGTCCTGACGCTGGCCATGTCGGTCGACTCGAACATTCTCATCTTCGAGCGCATGCGCGAGGAGTTGAAAACGGGCAAGTCGCTGCCGGTGGCCCTGATCGCGGGTTTTGACAAGGCATTCTCCGCCATTTTCGACGGCAACCTCACGACGCTCATCACGGCGGTGATCATGGTCGTGCTCGGCACCGGTCCGGTAAAGGGCTTCGGCGTCACGCTGGCCATCGGCATCTTCACCACGATGTTCGCCGCGCTCATCATCAGCCGCCTGCTGCTCGAATGGGTGGTCAACGGGCGTCTCATCAAGCGGCTGCCCATGTTCTCGGTGCTGCAGAACACGAAGTTCAATTTTCTCAAGGTGGCCAAACCCGCCTTCGTCGCCTCATGGTTGATTGTGCTGGTGGGCATCGGCACCCTGGTCATCAAAGGCGATGCGATCTATGGCATTGACTTCACCGGTGGCGACCAGGTGAGCCTGTCTTTTGCCCAAAAGCTCGACCTCGCGGAGGTGCGCCGGGTGGCCGGGACTGCCGGCGTCATGGACATCGCCCCCTCCTATCGCACGCCGATCGGCACCACGCATGAGATGCTCATCCTCCAGACCCCGTTCGAGAAGGCGAAGGCGGTTGTGGCCAAGCTCCAGACAACACATCCGGAGGCTGGATTCGAAATCGTCGGCGAGTCCCGCATCGGCCCGAGCGTGGGCACCGAGATCAAGACCAACGCCGCCTGGGCCATTTTCGCGTCCCTCATCGGGATCCTGCTCTACGTGGCGTTCCGTTTCGAGTTTGGCTATGGCGTTGGCGCCGTCGTCGCGACCGTCCACGACCTGTTCATGACGATCGGCATCTTCGTGCTTTTCGACCGGCAGTTTAACGCCGCGATGGTCGCGGCCATCCTGCTGATCATCGGCTACTCCATCAACGACACCATCGTCGTCTTCGACCGCATCCGCGAGGAGCTGAAGCTCAATCCCACGGGCACCTTGCGCGACGTCATCAATCGTTCGCTCAACCTCACGCTGTCGCGTACGATCATCACCGGCGGCACCACGCTGCTGACCTCGATCACCCTGATCCTGGTCACCAGCGGCGAAGTCAACGACATCGCCTTCACGCTGCTCATCGGCATCATCACCGGCACCTTTTCCTCACTCTTCATTGCCAGCCCGGTCTTCTACTGGTGGCACAAGGGCGACCGGAAGCACGTTGAGGCGCACCACGACATCGCGCCGAAATACGAGTGGACCGGCTCCAGCAAGGTCTCGCAATAGGCAGGAATTGGCCGGGCGCACGCGCCCGCCGAATTCCTGGCGTGCGGCCGACCTGCCTGATGAGCATCATGGTATGCCTTTCGTGTGACTGTGGATGCGTCCGCGCAGCGGACGCTCAGCGAGGCGCCGGACGGAACCGGCGATCGCGGCTCGGTGTTCGATCCGCGGCCAGCCGAAGCATGACCTAAGGGGGCGCCTCGCCATGCGCTGGATCTACACTCCCATGCCCGCCGCCGAGGTCGAGGCGTTCAGCCGCCGCCTGGGCGTGAGCCCGGTGCTTGCCGGCCTGCTCCTGCGCAACGGCCTGCACGAGGCCGGGGCGGCCACGCGGTTCCTGCGGCCCGCCCTGGCCGAGCTGGAGGACCCGTTTCTGCTGCCCAACCTGGACGCCGCCGTCGCGCGCCTCAAGCAGGCGATTGCGCGCCGCGAGACGCTGGTTGTGCTGGGCGACTACGATGTCGACGGCGTCGGCAGCACGGCATTGCTCGTGAGCGTGCTGCGGCGTTTCGGCCTCGACCCGCGCTTTGTGGTGCCGCGGCGCCTCGAGGAGGGCTACGGCCTGAGCCGCGGGGCCATTGACCGGGCGTTGGAAGCCGGCCGGCCGGACCTGTTCATTGCGCTGGACTGCGGCACCAACTCGCACGACGAGCTCGCCTATCTCCAGGCACAGGGCGTGGACGTGATTGTCATCGATCATCACCGCTCGAAGGAAAAACCGCTGAGCGGCGGCATCCTGATCAACCCGCACGTGAGCGGTGGCGCCGAGGACGCGCCCTGGCGCAACCTCTGCACGGTCGGCCTGGTCTTCAAGCTCGTGCACGGCCTGCTCAAGCAGCTCCGCGCCGAGAACCACCCGGTGGCATTCCGCATTCGGCTGAAGGAGTATCTCGACCTCGTGGCGATGGGCACGGTCGCCGATCTCGTGCCGCTGGTCGGCGAGAACCGCATTCTTTCCCACCACGGGCTGCGCATCCTCCAGCTCACGCAACGCCGCGGCCTGCGTGCCCTCATGGAGGTGTCGGGACTCAAGCCGGGGCAGGAGATCCAGCCGGTCGACATCTCTTTCCGGCTCGGGCCGCGGATCAACGCCAGCGGCCGGCTGGCCGACGCGGCGCTGTCGGTCGAACTCGTGCTGAGCGATGACGCGGCGTTCTGTCTCGCCGCCGCCCGCCAGCTCGATGGTTTCAACCGCGAGCGGCAGGAGATCGAGCGGCAGATCACCGAGGCGGCCGAGCGCCTGGTTGAGGAGCAGTACAGCGAGGCGCACGGCATCGTCCTGTTCGACGAGGCCTGGCATCCGGGCGTGGTCGGCATCGTGGCGAGCCGCGTGACGCGCAAATACCATCGACCCTGCATCGTGTTGGGACACGAGAACGGCCTGGCCAAGGGCTCGGGCCGGAGCATTTACGGCCTCAATCTTGTGGAATTGCTCGGTTCCTGCGCCGATTTGCTAACCAGCTGGGGCGGCCATCCCATGGCGGTGGGCGTTTCGCTGCCCCGGGCGAATCTGGAGGCTTTTCGTGAGCGTTTCGCCGCGGCGGTGCGGACCAGCCAGCATGGCCAGATGGCCGAACCGGGGCTGGAAATTTCCTCCTGGCTCACGCTCGAACAGGTGCGCGACCCGCTGCTGGAGGAACTCGACACGCTGCACCCCTTTGGTCAGGGCAATCCCGAACCGGTTTTCGGCATTCGCGATGTGTGTTTCACCCGGCGGCCGGAGGTGTTCAAGGATCAGCATTTCCGTTTCCATCTGCCGGATGCCAAGGGCCGCCGCCTCTACGGCGTGGCGTGGAAGCTGGCGCACCGGCTGCCGCCGGTCGGAGCACCGGTCGACCTCGCCGTGCAACTGGCTTGGAATCTCTACAACGATCGCAAACTGCTGCAGATGGAATTGCTCGACTGGCGGCTTTCGCCGCGCGAAAAGGCGGGCGCCAAAGGCGCATCACCGGCGCCAATGGAGTCTTCCCCCAGATAGGGCTTCACGAAACTCACCACAAGGTTTGCGCGGAGCGAAAACCTAACTTCGCGCTTGCAGTTCCGGGTCAAAGCTTGCTTCTCTCCCCCTCTTTTCGCGCCCATAGCTCAACTGGATAGAGCACCAGACTACGAATCTGGGGGTTGCAGGTTCGACTCCTGCTGGGCGCGCCAGCCTTCAGCCAAAGGGGGGTCTTATCTGCCAGCGGTCGAGGCTACGGGTGGCAGGCCAGTTTGCTCAGCCAAGCTGCGGCGAAGGCTGTCCGCCGCAGCCTTGGCGAAGGCGGACTTTACCCCCAAGCTTCTCTCGACCGCAAAGCGGCTAAGCGGTCTTCGGCAGGAGCACGCCCAGTTCCACGGCGTGGGGATGCCGGCGCTTGACCTTGAAGAACCGGGCGCGGCGGCGCAGCATCCGGTCGAGCTTGTCCACCAGCAGGTCGACCGATTTATGGCATTCGTCAGACGCGACGCTGCAATTCATGTCCGGCCCGTGGATGATGATGTGCCCCTTGGCGACAAAAGGCCGGGTCACGTCGTTTTTCCCGTCGTATTCCAGCTCGACCCTAATCCGAACGATGCGCTCCTCATGGCGAAACAGCCGGGCGACCTTCTCCTGCACGTAGAATTTGAGCGAGGGGGTCAGGTCGAGATGAATGCCGGAGACGATCACTTCGTGATTATTGGTCGCAGGGTTCATGATTGTGGTTTCTTGAGGGTTGGCTAGCAAGAGGCGACGAGACGCACGCAGAGTCTTCATGCCGGCATCCCATCCATTCCCCCACCAGTTCGGCGCCGTCTTCCTGACGGGCGGATTTTCCGTTGTGGAAAAATCGTTCATCGAACCGGGAGGAATTATGCAGCGGGAGTGCTCTCTTTTCAACCTATCTCGGCCGAATTGGCGGCGACCTTTAGCGCAGCTTAAGTCGGGCCAGCCTGCCGGCGCCGCCGGCCGGCACGTTCACCTCGGCCGGCGGGCGCGGCAGCTATTAGGTTTGGTGGGACCCGGGCCGCTGTCATCCCCGTCGGCCTTCATTCCGGGCGCCGCCAGCGGGGGTGCGGAAGATGTTTCAGCCCGCGGCGTCGGCCGCACCGGCCGGTCATGAGCGTGCAGCCCGGCGCCAGCGCCCCTTTGATCGATCCGGAGGATTTCCGCTCCTGGATCCTCTACGAGGACGAGCGTCTGCTCGTCGTCAACAAACCCGGGCTTATCGTCTGCCACCCGTCGAAAAACGGACCCTGGTCGAGTCTGGTGGGGGCGGTGCGCGCCTACCTCGGTCTGCCGACCGTGCACCTCGTGTTCCGGCTCGACCGCGAAACCAGCGGCGTGGTGGTGCTGGCCAAGGACAGCGGCACGGCCGGACGGCTGCAGAAGGCCATGGAACGGCGGCTGATCGGCAAGCGATATCTGGCCATTGTGGAGGGTGAGCTGGCCGGGCCGGTGACCGTGGACCAGCCGCTGGGGCCCGATCCGGACAGCTGTGTCACGATCCGTTCCAAGGTCGTGACCGCAGGCTCGCCCGGCGCGCAGGCCGCGGTGACGCATTTCGAGCCGCTGGCGAGGGGCGGCGGCTTCACCCTCGCCCGGGTGCGGCTCGATACCGGCCGCAAGCACCAGATTCGCGCCCATGCCCTCTGGCTCGGACACCCCGTGGTGGGCGACAAGCTCTACGGTCCGGACGAGCGGCTCTACCTGGAATTTGCCCGGCAAGGCTGGACGGCGCGGCATGCCGCGCTGCTGCCCCTGCCGCGCCAGGCGCTCCATTGCGCCGAGATCGACCTGCATCCGGCGGGCGAGCCGCACGTCTTTCGCGCGCCGCTGCCGGCGGAGCTGCGGACGTTCTGCCGTGAGCAGCTGGGGGTGGAGGCGGCGGATTAGCGAAACGCATGTAGGTCGGGCTTTATGCCCGACATGCCGAAAATGCCCGAAGAACGACAGCCGTGGAAAGGTTACAGCGCTTTACGTCGTGGACGGTGGTCGGAGCATAACGCTGATTACTTCCTAACCATCTGCATCCGACGTCCTCAAGCCGATCTACATTCATCCTCTCTTGTTGACGCGATCTTTGGAGGGATGCATCGATTGGCAGTCGATGGACTATGGACAGTGCACACGGCAGTGATCATGCCCGACCACCTCCATCTGTTGGTTACACTTGGGGAGCGCTCTGATCTCTCTGAATGCGTGCGAATGTTTAAAGGGCGTCTTGTTCCCGCCCTCCGCAAGGCCAATCTGGCATGGCAGCCGAGCTTCTATGATCACCGCCTTCGCTCCGCGGAAGATCTTCTGCCCGTGTTTCTCTACATCTATCTCAATCCGTATCGGGAAAAGTTGATCAATCCTGGATTAGTCCAATGGCCGGGTTATTATTGTGCCTCTGAAGATTGGGCGTGGTTTGGCCAGCTCACCGACGGTGAGCAGCCATTCCCCGCGTGGTTGCGATGAAGCGTCGGGCCTGAAGCCCGACCTACAAAAGCCCTATCAAACTGGTCTCCCGCTCCTATCGCGCGATCAACTTCAGGAACTCGTCGTTAGTCTTCGTCTTCGACAGGCGGCCGATCATGGTCTCGGCGGCTTCCTCGATCTTGAGAGGCACCAGCGCGCGCCGGAAAAAGTGAATGCCCTCGAGGCGCTTGGCGTCGATCAGGAGCTCCTCCTTGCGGGTGCCGGAGGCGTTGATGTTGATCGCCGGCCAGATGCGCATCTCGGCGCATTTGCGGTCGAGCACCATCTCCATGTTGCCGGTGCCCTTGAACTCCTGGAAGATGACGTCGTCCATGCGGCTGCCAGTCTCGACGAGGATCGAGGCAATGATCGTGAGCGACCCGGCCTCCTCGGTGTTGCGGGCCGCGGCGAACAGCTGCCGCGGCTTCTCCAGCGCGCGCACATCAAGGCCGCCCGAGCCGGTGCGGCCGGAGTTGCGCTGGGTGTTGTGCGCGCGGGCGAGGCGGGTGAGGGAGTCGAGCAGCAGCACGACGTCCCGGCCGGCCTCGACCAGGCGCTTGGCGCGCTCGATGGCCAGATCGGCGATGCGCAGGTGATTCTCGACGTTCTCGTCGTTCGACGAGGCCCAGACCTCGGCGGGCACACTGCGCTTGAAATCGGTGACCTCCTCGGGGCGCTCGTCGACCAGCAGGATCATCACGTGGCATTCGGGGTGGTTTTCCAGCACGCCGAGCGCGATGTCGCGGAGCAGGGTGGTCTTGCCCGCGCGGGGCGGGGAGACGATCAGGCCGCGGGTACCCTTGCCCAGGGGGCAGAAGAGGTCCATCGCGCGGGTGGTCATGCGATGATCCTTCATCTCGAGCTTGAGCTGCTCGTTGGGGGTGATGGTGGTCAGTTGCATGAAATCGGCCACGCGGCGGCGCGCGTCGATGTCGAGGCCGTCCACCTTCTCGATAAAACGCACCTTCGGGTTGGGAAAGCGGTCGTCCGGCGTGGCCGTGGCGGTGATCACACTGCCGGCTTTCAGCTTGAAGCGGCGGATCAGCTCGCGGGGCACGAACGGGTCGGTGGCCCGGTGCTTGCCGTTGCGTGCAATATCTAGCAGCGAGCCGGCCTTGTTGTTGTCAAGGTCGAGGATGCCCTCGACGCGCAGCACGTGGTCGGGCGCGGGCCCACCCTGGGCGGGTGCCTCCGGCACGGCTGGGGCGGGCGGCGTTGGATTGTTTTCCATACGGTTCTTCTAAAAAAAACTTCCGGACACTTGAGACCAAGCGAACCCTGGGTTGTGTAAGGGACTGATTCTTAGTTCCCAACCATCAACTCAGGTTACTTGTGACCGATTCAACGATTACCTCCGTTTCTCGTGAGAGCAGGATCTTCAAGCCCTCGGCCGAGTTCAAAGGCCAAGCAAACCTAGGAAGTTTCGCCACTTACCGTAGGCTCTATGCCGAGTCTGTCAACGCTCCAGAAAAATTCTGGGGCCGGCAGGCAAAGGAGCACCTGCTCTGGCGGAAGCCCTTCAAATCGGTCCTGCAGTGGAAGCTGCCGTATTCCAAGTGGTTCACCGGCGGATACTTGAATGTCTCCGAGAACTGTCTCGACCGTCACCTCGGCACTCATCGGGAAAACAAGGCCGCCCTAATTTTTGAAGGCGAGCCCGGCGACGTCCGCACGCTCACTTACCGGCAGTTGCACCGCGAGGTCTGCAAGTTCGCCAACGTGCTGGGCTCGCTTGGACTAAAAAAGGGCGACCGGGCCGCCATTTACCTGCCGATGGTACCCGAGGCCGCCGTGGCCATGCTGGCGTGCGCCCGGCTGGGCATCGTGCATACGGTCATCTTCGGTGGCTTCAGTTCCGAGGCCATCAAGGACCGGGTCAACGACTGCCAGGCGAAACTGATCATCACCGCCGACGGCGGCTGGCGGCGCGGGCGGATCATCGAACTCAAGGCCAGCGTCGATCGCGCCCTGCCGCACACGCCCAGTGTCCGGCATGTCGTCGTGCTCAAGCGCTGCGGCAACGAAATCGCCATGACCGCCGGCCGCGATCTCTGGTGGCACGACCTCATGGCCCGCGCCATGGATGCCCACAAGGCCCCGGCCCACGAATCCGAGACGCCGCTCTTCATCCTCTATACCAGCGGCTCGACCGGCAAACCCAAGGGCGTGCTTCACACGACCGCCGGCTACCTGCTCGGCGTCACCCTCACCACCAAGTACGTCTTCGACCTCAAGGACACCGACCTCTACTGGTGCACCGCCGACATCGGGTGGGTCACGGGGCACAGCTACGTCGTCTACGGGCCGCTGGCCAGCGGCGCCACCGTGCTGATGTACGAGGGCGCGCCCAATCATCCGGAGCCCGACCGTTTCTGGGACATCATCGACCGGCATGGCGTCACCGTCTTCTACACGGCGCCCACGGCCATCCGCGCCTTCATGCGCTGGGGGGACGACCATGTGAACCGCCACCACCTGCGGTCGCTGCGTCTGCTGGGCAGCGTGGGCGAGCCCATCAATCCCGAGGCATGGATGTGGTATCACCGGACCATCGGCAAAAAGCGCTGCCCGATCGTCGATACCTGGTGGCAGACCGAAACCGGCGCCATCATGGTCACGCCGCTGCCCGGGATCACTCCGACCAAGCCCGGCTCGGCCACCCTGCCGTTCTTCGGTATCGTACCCAAGGTCGTCGACGAGGCGGGCCACGAGGTTCCGCGCAATACCGGCGGCCGGTTCGTCATCACCCGGCCATGGCCCTCGATGCTGCGCACGCTCTGGGGCGACGATGAGCGCTTCCAGCGCCAGTATTGGAGCGAACTTCCCGGCATGTATTTCACCGGTGACGGCGCGCGGCAGGACGCGGACGGTTATTTCTGGGTGGTCGGCCGCATCGACGACGTGCTCAACGTCGCCGGGCACCGCATCGGCACGGCCGAGGTGGA
>JAQTYQ010000032.1 GCA_028688225.1 Opitutaceae bacterium
AGGGGTTCCTGTTCACGGTCGCAGGGAACTTGGTGGTCAGTCTCTTTCGCAAGCGGAAGTTCATGGTGGACGCGCCGGTAAACGGCAGCCCGCCATTGTACGTTCTAATAGATGATGCGGATGTTTTCGAAGCGGTCTGCAGCCAGGACGAGCTCGCGCTCATTTCGGAGGCGATTGCAAGCCTGCCTTCCCGTTGCCGGCAGGTTCTGGTTCGGCGCCTCCTCCAGGGACGGGATTGCCGGGACATTGCCGGGGAGCTCGGGATCGCGGAGCAAACGGTCCGGGTCCTGTTGGCGCGTGGCATGAAAAGGTGCGGCAAGTTTCTCCATCAACGCGGTGTCCTGCCAGGAGAGGAGACATGAAACCGTTCGGCAGAATTCCTCCTGAACCCCGGATTCCTTTCGGTCGCGGCTCCCCCAGGGATATGGCCGCGGAGTGGCTGGCGTTGCGTGAATGCGGCTTTTCGGCGGAAAAGCAGGCGGAATTCAGCCGTTGGCTGCTGGCCGACCCGCGCCATGCCGCAGCCGTCAGGGAGCTCGAATCCGCATGGAGGTTGATGCGAAAGCCCTTCCTGACCGGCCAGGCGGCGTCCGTCGAGGAGGTCATCGCGCAACAGGTCCGGCGAAAAAGCCGACATCGCCGGCGCGCGGTCATCGGGGTTTCGCTCGCCGGGCTGGCCGCCGCGCTGCTGCTGGCGGTGATTCCGTGGTGGACGCCGGTCGCGGAGTCGGCGCCCGCCGCTCCCGGCTCGGCGCGGATCCGGCCCCAGCGGGAGATCCTGGCCGACGGCTCGGTGGTCGATTTGAACGCGGGAGCGGAGATCGCCGTGAATTTTTCCGCCCGGCAGCGCGAGGTCAGGCTGGTCCGGGGCGAGGCCCATTTCAGCGTGGCCAAGAACCCCGCGCGGCCGTTCGTGGTCACCGCCGGCATGGTCTCCGTCAGGGCGGTCGGCACGAAATTTGAGGTGCGTTTGGATCCCAGGTTGGTCGACGTGCTGGTGACGGAGGGCAAGGTTTCCGTGGAGCAGCTTCCGCCCGCCCCGGGAAGCGCCTCCGGGGTGACCCCGGCCGAACCCATCCTCCTCGTGGCCGGCCACCGGGTCACGGTGCCGGAAAGAACGGATTCCACCGTAGCGTGGCAGGTCAAGTCCGTGCCGGTGGCCGAAATCCGCCGGGCCCTGGCGTGGCGAAATCTTCGGGTGGAGTTCACTAACCTGCGTCTGGGCGAGGCGGTGGCGATGTTCAACCGGGAGAACTCCAAGCAACTGCTTTTGCGCGATGACGCGCTGGCGGGAATCCGCATCAGCGGCATTTTCTGGATCGATGATCCGGAAGGGTTTTCCCGGCTGATCGAGGCCAGCGCCGGACTCAAAGCGGTTCATGACAGCGACGACCGGATCGTGCTGCATCAGCCATAGCTGCTCGGCTGCACCGAAGCATCGCCCAACCGGGCCGCGATGGGCCGGAGGCGCTCGGACCATCTCCGTGCCTGCGGGACGCCGGGAAAGTGGCGGCGGGCAGTAAATGGAAGCGGGGCGCGGCGCGTTTAGTTTAGTAACCAGTCCCCGCCTGCGGTTGTTCTTTCGAATCTGCGGGGGCACCAACGACTCCTCCCAACACCCCATGCATACCACCCGACCCTGGAACCTCCTCTGCCAACGGCTCGCCCGCCTCGGCTGCCTTGCGCTCGCCGGCATCGCCTTGACCCTGCAGGCCGCCGATGAAGGCGACGCGAAGTCCTTCGACATTCCCGCCGGCACGGCCGAAAACTCGCTGAAACAATTTGCCGAACAGTCCGGCGCCGGAGTCATTTTTGTGACGGACGCCGTCAAAGGGGTGCCGACCCATTCCGTCAAAGGAGCATATTCGGCGCGCGCGGCGCTCGACCTGCTGCTGAAAGACATGCCGCTGTTGGTGACGCTGGATGAAAAAACCGGCGCTTTCGCCGTAAGGCGCAAGGACGATGCCGATCAAACAGGCACCCAGCACGGCCAAGCTGATCCGGCCCCATCCACCGGGGCGCCCAGCTCGCCGCAGAATAGAGAGACGCCGGCCCAAACTTCTGAAGCTCCAATACAGCTCGCGCCTTTCGCCGTCTCCGCGAGCAGCAACGTCGGTTACGGCGCGGGAACGACGTCGTCCAGCGGCCGGGTGGTCCAGGCTTACGTCGATGTGCCGCAGTCGGTCGGCGTCCTCACCTCGGAACTGATGGAAGATTTCCATCTCACGGACAGTCACCTCGCTTTGCAGTCGGCTGTGCCCGGTGTCTTCGTCGACGTCGAGTCGACCAATGGCTGGGTCGTCATCCGGGGATCGAACACCAACATCCTGTACATCGACGGTACGGTCCAGTCCGGCGGCATCTACGGTTCCATGATCATGCCCACGCAGTTTTTTGACCGGATCGAGGTTGTCAAAGGGCCGACCTCGGCCGCCTTCGGGGTGGGGCAGCCGGGAGGAATCATCAACTACGTCACGAAAACACCCCAAGGCAAGACCTCTACAAAGGTGTCGACCAGCGCCTCGGCGTTGCCGGATGGCTCCCGGCCGGGCTACAACGTGATGATTGATTCCCAAGGCTACGCCGGCAACAGCGGGAAACTGCAGTACCGCCTTGTGGCCGTCCAGGCCGAGGGGAAGACCTCCAATTTTGGCGGCATTCCCGTGGGCACGACCGGCGCGCAGTTGGCGCTGAACTACAAGTTCGATGCCAAGACGAATGTGCAATTCATCGTGGCGAACACCAAGGAGGTTCAACCCGGTCTGGACAGTTTTCGCATGTTTTACTCGGAGGCGGCGGCCGAGGCTTCCGGCGTTTGGCCTTTCGCGGGGAATCCACATCCGTATGTGGTGCTGCCGCGCCTGCTCCGCCCCGAAGATCGGGTGCAGAATCCAGGGTTTGAAACAAACCAGAACCGGCTCTTTCGCACCAGCCTGATCGTGACCCATAATTTCAACGAAGGCACCAGCCTCCGGAACGCGCTGGTGGTGGACCAGCAGGAAGGGCAGTACCATTACGGCTTTCCCACGATGGTGGCGACCCCCGCGAGCAACGGCGACATCCTCACGCGCAGCTTTCTGATCAAGTGGCCGACGTGGTCCCATACGACCAGCGACACGCTCGACTTCATCAACATCCACAAGGCGCCCTTCGGCGTGACATTCAAGACGCTGATCGGCGGCGATTACTATGTCACCAATCTGAGCCAGAGTTTTGCTGTCGCCACACCGACCGTCACGTTCGATCCTTATGACCCGCACCCCATCAACATCAACCGGTTCATCGATCCGAACAAGACAGACGGCATCAACGGATTTCTCGAGGTCGGCGCTTGGAACAAACGGGCACGGGGATACGGATGGTATTTCCAGGAAGATGTGAGCTTCTGGCAGGATCGCATCATCCTCTCCGGCGCCTGGCGGGTGGACTACGTGAACAGCGTGCAGGCATCAAGAAACGGCATCGACAGCACGACCAACGGCTGGCTCAACACCAAGGGCGCCCCCCGTCTGGCTTTGACCATCAAGCCGAAAAGCTGGTTGTCATTTTACGGTCTCTATAGCGTGCACAAGGATCCGCCGCAGACCGGCCCCAGATACTTCATCCAGGGCGAACCCCTGCCGCAGGATCAATTCCCGGGCATCACGTACGACGCGCAAATCAGCTACCAGCCCGAGGGCTATACGATCGAGGGCGGCGCGAAGGCCACCTTGCTGGGCGGAAAGATCATGGCGAGCCTCGCCATCTACCACGAGATCATCAAAGGCACGATCAGCTCGGGTGAGCCCTCGGGCCAGTATGTTCAGCCCGACGGCAGCATCACCACCTATGGAACCGCCCGTGTCGGGGGACCCAATATCCATGGTTACGAGGCCCAAATCACCGGCCAGTTGACGGACCGGCTGGTGTTCGACGCGCGCTATGGCTCGACCCAAGGGCACGACATACCCTTTGCGAGCGGTTACCCTGCGCTCATCAGGTTTCCCGATACTTTTGGCTTCAACGGCAAGTACGACTTCGGCGACCTGCATGGGAACGGCTTTTTCGCGACGCTCGGATTCAACTGGTTCGGACGTTCCCTGATAGCCCAAAATGTGAACCTGAGCAGCAAAGGCCCCGGTGGCGACCCCCATGCCTACATTTGGCAGGGCGCGCAGCATCTTGTTGACGCCGGCGTCGGCTACCGCTGGGGCAACGGACGTCAGAGAGTCTCCCTTTTCTGCACCAACTTGATGAACGACGTGGTGAACCCGCATAACAACGGATTCTTGCCCAGCCGGCAGCTCACCGCCAACTATACGATCAGCTTCTGATCCGATCATCCCACGTTGTGCTTTGGTTTCGGGGGATTAAATCGCTTGCAGGGCTGGTCCGGGCCTGAAAGAAAGGCCCGGATCGTGGCGTTCAACCCCAACACGCAACGGCTGGCCAAGCTCACCTTGGACGGGCAGGCGTATGAACTCGCGCCCCAAAGCATCCGCCCGATCAATGTGAAAACAGCATTCTGATCCGAAGTAACACCAGAGCGATGCCGCAAGGACTTCGATTGGCGCGTGTCCGGTGGCTTGCGTCGGCGGTTCTCTCCTCGCAGAAGCAAATCTCAACCGCTGATGAACATGAACCACCATTCTATGATCCGGCGGATAAGCCGTTGGGCGCTCCTGCTGACCGCATTGCATCAGGCCCACGCCGCCGATCCCGCCGCTGTCTTCCGCCTCGAGGTCGATCCCGTCCATGCCCGGGTCCCCGTGTTGAGTTGGGACACGGAAGGCGGTGATCGGGCCAAGATGAATCTGCTGCGGACCGACACCGCCGTCGGCCTGCGAATCAAGATGAACGGCCAATGGCGCGGCGGCGAGACGTTCGCGACCCGGGTCGAGAAAGCCGGCGGCGCGGAAACGTGCTATCGCCTCGCCCTCGCCCCGGACGCGGAATTGGAGTGGCGGCTCCAGCCCGGCGCGGGCCGGCTGACGATGACCTTCGCCGCCCATGGAGCCGGCTTGAGCCGCGTGGAAGGCCTCGAGCTGGAATTTCCTTTCGATCCGCGGGTCGCCGCCACCACGCTCCTTCCCCAGGTCTGGGACGACGAGGGAAAACTTCACCTGCCGGCGATCATTAGCGCGCCAGACTTCGGCCAGATGCTCCTCCAGGCCACACCGCAGGCAGACCTCAAAGGCCGGCTGATTGGCAGCCGCGCCAATCACACCGTCGATTTCACGTTGGAACTGCCCGTGCCGCAACCGGACGCGACGATCAGCCTCACCCTGGAGCCGGTGCGCCTGCCGACGCCCGCCGGCTTGCAGGACCAATCGCTGTGGCACGCGGCGCGGCGCGGCTGGTTCAACGCCTTCGAACCGAGCGCCCAGTGGGGGGACTGGGGCTACGGCGACCGCACGTTTGGCGCGCCCGCCGGCATTCTCGCCAACAACGTGGTCAGCGATCCGACGAGCTGCATGATCTACTCTTGGGGCGATCAAGCCCTGCTGACGCCGCCGTTGCCGGCGGGCATTTCCATGCCTGGTTTGGTGCGACGCACCGTGGATTGGTGGCTTGATCACCGCACCAAGCCCACCGGTGAGGTCACCTCCTACTGGGACTACGCGGACATGCTTGACACCAGTGCCAGCCCGTTGATCGCCGCGTGGGATTACGTCGAAGCCACCGGCGATCGTGCCTGGTTGGCGCGGCGCATCGAGCGCCTGGAGTTCATCGCTCAGTATCTGGTCAAACGGGATGTGGACAACGACGGGCTGGTGGAATCGACCCACAGCGGCAACTACGGAACCCTCATAGAACCGATGCGGGGCGATTCCACCTACGACACCATCAATGCCGGCCACAAAAACGCCTACTGCAACGCCCTGATCTACCGTGCATTCCGGTGCCTGGCCGACCTGGAGAGGCAATTGCAGCGCCCTGAGCAGCAGCAGCAATATACTGAGCGGGCCGACCGCCTTAAGGCCGCCTACGTCAAAACCTTCTTCAATCCCGCGACCGGCTGGCTGGCGTGGTGGAAGAGCGAGGACGGCGAAGTGCACGACTTGTCTTCGCCCACGATCAGCAGCCTGGCGATTTGCTACGGCCTGGTCGAACCATCGGCGGGACGGCAGATGCTCGACCGGCTCTGGACGAAAATGGAGGCGGCCGGCTTCAAGCGGTTTGATCTCGGCGTGCCGGTCACGCTCGTCCCCATCCGGCGCGGCGACTACTTGATAGGGTTGGAGGGGCCCGGGACCGGTGTGCCCAAGAAAGAGGACGGCTCGGACACGTTCGGTCAGTATCTCAACGGCGGCGTCATGGTGAGTGACGCGCTCTATTTCATCACCGCGTTGCACATCACCGGCGAGCACGCCCGGGGCGACCGCATCCTGCGGGCGATGGTGGAACGGCAGGAGCGGGGCGTTTTCCCCAACGGGGGCGGCTTTCAGAACGGCGTGGTCAACGAGGGCCCGCGCGGCGCCGAGTTCTACACCTGGGACGGCCAGACGACCGGCTACGAAGGGCACCTGAGCCATAATTTCGCGTTCCTGCAGGCGGTATTTCTGCGTGAACCCGCCTTTCGCGCGCGGCTTTATCGTCCACTACAATAAGACTGGTTTCTCCTTCTTCCGCGTCGGGACCCCGCACCAACTGCAGTTTCACCGCCCGCCAGATGCCAAAGGAATCGTTGATCTCGGCGTTCTACAACAAATGTCCGGATAAGCCAGCTATCAACGGAAAACAGAAATAAGACCAATAAAGCATGCAAACGACGTTACTAAACGAAGGAAGAGATCATTATGTTGAATTTCGGTAAAGGCAAGGTCAAGATCGCCGGTGTGCAATTCGCGGGACTGCAAGGCGAAAAAAGCAGGAATATCGCTGTGGCGGAGCGAATGATCCGTGATGCGGCCGCGCAAGGAGCCCAGATCGTAATCACGCCCGAAGTGGCGTTGACTGGATTTGTCGGCGGTGAACGGGAGCGTCCCTTGGCCGAGCCGATTCCTGGCGCAACGGCCGAGCGGTTTCGGCGGCTGGCGCAAGAACTTGGCGTCTATCTGCTGATCGGAATGTCTGAGCTCGCCGACGGTGAGATACGCAACGCGATGCCGGTTTTTTCACCGCACGGCGAAATGATGGGGGTCATGCGCAAGGTTCATATTAATAAGTGGGAGACCGGTGACGGTTGGCGCAATGGGTCGGCGTTTCCGGTTTGGGACTTCAAGACGCCGACCGGACAATTTCGGGGGGGCATTGCAATCTGTTACGACGTGGAAGTACCCGAGAGCACACGCATCCTGATGCTGGAAGAGGTCGATGTGATCTTTAACCCTATGGCTGCTGCAGCACCGTCTGCGATGACGAACATTCGTCGAGGTCTTTTGCGAACACGCGCGTTCGAAAACGAGGTCTTCCTATTCATGGTCAACCATGCCGCACCACGCCACAATGGACATAGCATGGTTTTTGATTACGAAGGCAACATTGTCCGCGAAATGGATGAAAAAGAGGGGGTTTTCGTCCAAGAACTGGATCTCGATGCGCTCAACAAATACCGTGCCACCGGCTACTACGGCTTTCACCACCGCCGACCAGAGCTTTACGAAATACTCTCAAACCCGCTGGGCCAAATCCATCCGGCCAATGCGAACCTTCCTCCAAGCGACAAATAATCGTTTATTAAGTATTTTGTATGTTATTACAGAATATAGAGGGAAAGGTTTTTCCATTGATTCAAGTTACTGGAACACTGCCGTGTGAGCCTGATTTCTGACGGGCTCGGCGATGCATTTTAAACCTAAATCCGTATCCTTAACCTGGTTAATCTCTAAGCGGCGTTGGGTGCGCGTCGGCCATTGTATCGTCTAGCCTCAGAAGCGATCTGCAGTGTGACGAAGTCCCCCCAGCTGTTTGAAATCATCGGAGACAGAACACGAACCATCATCGGAGACAAAACATGAACCATGAGTACTTGAGCCGCCGGGCCTTTTTGGAGAAAGCCGCGCTTTCCGTCGGAGCGGCGACGCTGCTCGGCAGCAGCGTCCCTAATCTCGGCCTGGCCCAGGAGGCGAAGCCGTCCAAGGTTCCGCTGCCGCCCAACGCGGCGGACCTTCCGACCGGTGGCAAGCCCATCAAGCAGTTCTGGTGCGACCTCAACTGGTCCCACCCCGCGGACAATCACACCGCGATGGTTCCCGCGCTGCCGCAGGACTGGGCCGACGTCGATCCCGCCGAGTATTATGCCTGGCACAAGGATTTCGGCGTGAACCTCATGTCCCTCCAGGCCTACGTGCTGGACGGGTATGCCTTCTACCCGACGAAACTGGGCCCGATCGCCCCGGGTCCGGGGGCGGAGCTGTTTCCGCGGCTCTACAAGATTGCCCAGAAGGACGGGATGCCATTCTGCGCCTACTTTTCGATCACGCAGGACCTGATCATGAGCAATCTGCGCGACGATTGGGTGGTCCCCACCAGCAAGAAATACACCTGGCCGGGAATGATGGCGCCCGAAAGCCCGTGGACCGACCTGCTCTGCGCCCGCATCACGGAGTTCCTCAAGCTGTATCCCGTGGAATGGATCAGCTTCGACTGCTTCAACTATGGGAATTTCAACTGCAACGAGTTCCCGGTCCAGCCCTCGCCTTACGTCAAGGGCCCGTTCAAGGAGATCATCGGCCGGGAGATGCCGGAAAAGGCCTCGGAAATCACTCCCGAGGAAGGCTTGAAGTACAAGCGGGAGATCATGGCCCGGCTGTTCTACCGGATCCGGGAGGCGATCGCCAAAGTCAGCCCGGAGACCAAGATCAACATCAACGTCCCCTTTTTCAAGGCGGCGGAGCCGATGTGGGTGAACCATCCGATGGTCAACGAGAGCGACCAGCTCATCGCGGAATCGAGCGACGACGAGGTGGTGAACTGGCTCCTGTCCGTCCGCAAGCCGCACCAGCGGGTGATGACCGTCATTGTCGGCCGGCCCAATGAAAACGGGCTGTGCGACCCAAACAGTTGGAAAAAGTGGTACGCGGCCGGGTGCGACTTCAGCGGCTACGCCCACGGCGTCCCGCCGGATTTCCGGCCGTGGGCCGGGGTCAAAGACCAGGTCGAGATCGTCCGCAACGCCTTTCAGCAGATGCCCTGATGCAGGGTGAGGACTTGCTTCCGTCTGCGCGCCGGACAGCGCCGTCTGCGACTCCGGAATGATCTCCGGGCGATCGGAAACCCAACCAGTTGAGACGACCATGAAATACCTCACTTGGATCACCACCTTGGTTGCCTTGCCTCTCGCCCTGGCCGGCGCCGAGGTGCCCGCCGGCAGGCTCGGTCCGGCCGCGATGGGCTCGTACCGCCAGACCGTGCTCGTGACGTTCACCTCCGAGGCGGCGGCCCGCCAGGCCAGGCTCCGCCTCGCTCCTCTCTACCACGATCTGCAGGCGGCCTTTTCCACCCGCATGGACGACTGCGACCTCAACAACCTGCGCGTGGCGGAGGTGATGGCGGCGTACGGCCAGAAGGGTACGTTCTACCTGAATGATCCGCAAAACTGGTTTCAGAGCAGCCCGGAGACGGGGATCACCGCGCCGGCCGAGCCGGCGGTGGAAGTGCCCAGGCGTCTCCTGGCCCGCGCGGCGGCGGGGCTGGCCGGCGGAAATTCGATCGGCGACCACACGCTCACCCACGAGATGCTGCCGGTGCTGTCCAAGCACCGCGCCTTCCGGGAGATCATGGAAGCCCGGGTCACGATCGAGACCCACAGTGTCTCGCCGGTCATTTCCTTCGTGTATCCCAACGTATTTTACCGGTCGGAGTTCCGCGACGGGACGGATCGCGCGGATCTGGAAGAGATGCTCCGTCGCGCGGGCATCTACCAACTGGCCGAACACCGGTACAACGAGGATTGGGACAGCGGGCTCCAGGACAGCGTGTTCATCATTTGTGACAACAACACCGCCGGCGGCCGGTGTAGTGAATCCGTCCTGACGCACACGCGCGGGGAGGAGGAGCGGCCGCTGTTTCTGGTGACGATGCACGCGTTGGTGAGAGACTGGGGCGGGCCGGCCTATCCGAAGCTGGCGGCGATCTACCGGAAATGGTCGGGGCGGCCGGATTGGTGGTACTGCAACAACAATGAGTATGCGGCCTACCGCTACCAAGTTCTCCATTCGCGGATGACGAGTTTTGTGGAGGGGAGGGTGGTGCGGGCGGTGCTGACGCGGCCCGATCCGCTCGATCTGGGCGACGGGACGCCGCTGACGCTGAAGGTGGAGGGAGTAAGCAAGGACGAGGTGCTGTCGGTGGAGAGCCCCGGAGCGGAGGTGCAGCCGGTGGCGCTGGCGGGAGCCTATGGGTTTGATCTGTTCCATGACCGGCGGCGCGGGGCGGTTGAGACCTATGCCAAAGTGGACAATCCGAAGAACAGCGACCAGTTGGAGACGGTGCCGGCGGGCCCGGAGGGCCTGCGGGCGCTGCTGTATCGAAAGGATCGCGTCTTGACGCTGGTCCTGCGCAACGAGGGGAGACATTCGCTGGAGGATGTGCGCGTGGTGTTTCGGCTGCCGCTGCGCTGGGCGGACGGAGTGATCCGGCGGTCCGTGGGAGCACTGGCCCCTGCCGCGGCGGTGACGCTGGAGGTCCCCTTGACTGAGCGAGCCGATCCCGAGCATTACGTCGACGGCGTGGAGTACGACGTGGCGCAGGTGGACTTTCGCGGCGAGCGCCGCGGGCGGCTGTACGCCACCTGCGAGGCGCCGGGCGATGAGCCGGCGGCGTTCTTCGCGCATGACGGCTTCCTGGCGCTGGGGCCCCTGGCGGGCGACGTGACCGGTTTCGACCCGCTGACGTTCGCCCAACCGTTTCTGGAAGGCGCGCCCCCGCAGCGGACCTATCCCGTGCCCTGGGGCAATCTCGCCTGGCGGGCCCTGCGGCCATGGAAGCCCGCCACCCTCGATCCCGACATCATCTTCACCGGCGGAGTCCAGAACGTTTTCGATTACTACCAAGACCCCGCCCTGGATTTTCCCCACGCGCAGGTGCAATACGTGCTTTACGGCCGGATCGTGTCGCCGGACGACCGGACGGTCCGGGCGGTGTTTCCCCGGCAATGCGTGCGCTGGCTGTCGCTGAATGGCCGGCGGGTGGAGGGGACGACGCTGTCCCTGAAGCAAGGGAGCAACGACCTGCGCCTGCTCTATGCGGCGACGATCGGCGCCGTGTGGCCGGTGAGCGAGAACAACTACGGCTGCTATTTCCGCCTGACGGATGCCGACGGGAACAGGGTCGAGGACGTGCGTTTCGAAAGGCCGCCCGCCCCCTGATCCGAGTTGGCATGCTGCGTCCCCACCCTAGTCTAGTGCTTTTCCCCACCCTTCCCCCCTTTAGCGAGGTGACAGATTACTTATCATGAAGCATACCTACGTGTTGACTCTGGTACTCGGTTTGACCGCGACGGTGGTTGCGGCGCAGTCAACTGCGGACGTGGCCTCTGCGCCGTCTGCGACGAACTGGACATTCCCCGTCAAGATTGAATTCGGTGAGCCGGGGGCCCCGGCCCTGCAGGAAGTCGCTGGCCAGTGGCAGACGCAGCCGGGGGTTCTGCTCCAAACCGATGCCGCCAGCGCGTCGACCCTGGCGCTGGCGCCCAACCCGCAGGTTGGGCGTTGCCGGGTGCGGACGCGGCTGAAGCTCGACAGCGACCAGTTCGGCGCGGAAGCCGGCGTGGTTGTGCATGCGGAGGAGCCGGGGGTCTACGTATTGTGCTCGATCCGGCGGGGCAAGGGCGGCTGGTACGCCGACATCACCCGGTTCGGACCATTGTACCGCTATGGACGGATGCCGGGAGATGTGGCGCGATTACCCGACGACGCCGGTGGGCGCTGGCACACGATCGAAGTCGAAACCGACGGCGGACACGTGCGGGCGTCGATCGACGGCGCGACCCCGATGGCGGCCTCGTTTCCGCTGTTCGACGGCAAGCCGATCGCCGACGCCACGACCTGGGGAGGCAGGATCTACGGCGACGCCTCGAAGTGGGGGCCGGAGGTCTTCCAGGAAGGCGGGCGGATCGGCCTCGGGACGCGACATGGCGCGGCGCGCTTCGCGGGCTTCCAGGTGGAGGATCTGGCGCGCGATGCCGTGATCCATACGCCGCTCAATCCGGAGTACGACGCCAGCGGTCGGGTCGTGCCCCGCTGGCCGTACGCCTGGGCCATTGGAAAGTTCAGCGAGTGGATCCTCAACAACCGACAGATAGTTTCCTGTCTGGGTGGCGAGCCGGCTTCCGAGCCGCTCGAAGCCGTCATCGCAAAAACGGGCTGGCCGGCCTACATTCTCTCCTGGGCGTCGATGCTCGACGATTGCGGCCTCGAACGCCCGACCCAATTCCCTTCGCACAACGGTCCCCCGACCATCTCCGGTTTTGTGACGCATTATTTGTTCACCGGCGATGTGCGATTCCGCGAGGGGGCGCGCGTCTGGGCCGACTGGATCATCGACCACGACAACACGCCGGCCGATTATGCGCTGCCGCAGGTGCCGCGGTCCACCTACGCCTATTTCAACAAGGCCTACACCGGCGAGCTGATCGACGTGCTCGAGATCGACAAGGCTTCGTATACCGGCCTGTCGTATCTGGACCTGCATGCCGTGACCGGTGATGAGAAGTACTTCCAGGCGGCGAAGTGGATCGCACAGACGCTGCTGCCCACCCAGCGGAGCGACGGCAGCTTTCCCTTCCGGGTCGATCTGAAGACGGGCCAGGTGGTCAGCCCCTACACCTGCAGCCAGATCTGGCATGTCCGGTTCTACGACCGGATGGCCGTTCTGACCGGCAAGGCGGAATACCGCGAGGCGTCCCGCCGCGCCCTGCAGTGGCTGATCGACGGCCCGATCAAGGACAACCGCTGGGTTGGCTTCTATGGGGATGTCACCAATGATGATTCAAAGCACAGTTACGACCAATGGGTGGCGTTGGAGACGGCGCAGTGGCTGTCCGACCACCATCGCGAAAACCCGGCCTATCTGCCCGCGGTGCGGAGCATCCTGGCCTTTGTCCGCGAAAAACTGACGCTGCCGGGCGGCCTCCATCGCGGCGTGCCGGCATCGGTCGAGCAGACCGTGTTCCCCGTCATCCTCTCGCATCACAACCTGCGGCTGGCCGAGACCTACGCGTGCTATTACGGGGCCACCGGCGACCCGGAGGCGAAGGAGCTGGCCATCCGCATCGCCAACTCGATGACCCAGATGGTGACGAGCGACGGCAAGTTCCGGCTGGGGCTCAATTCCGGGTTGGACGAATTCGCCGCCCCGACCCTCGAATACAACCGGCAGTTCACGCGGCTGATGGCGGAAATCCCCGAGACCGCGCCCCGGGAGGGGAATCACCTGCTCTACCGTTCTTCGCCGGTCAAATCGATCCGCTATGAGCAGCAGCGCATTGCCTACGAGACGGCCGACCCGGGCCAGGAGATCATGGTGGTGGCCCGGCGTCCGCACGGCGTGAGCCTCAACGGCCGGCCGCTGGCCGAGCGGCAGGACCGGCCGGAATCGCGGCTGGCAACGGCACCTGCCGGCTGGATTTTCGAGGCGGATTCCGGACGCCTGTTCATCCTGCACAGCGCGGGGCGGGTGGAGGTCCAGTTTTAGCCGACCCACCGCCAGATGCGGCAAATCCTCGCTCGCCAAATCCCCTTTCGGAATGATATTTAATCGATTTTCTCGTCTCAGCATTTCGCGAATCGCAAACGCTTCCAGCGTTCGCAGAGAACCCTTCCCAACCATGCAAAAGATCCTGTTGCCCTCAATCGACCGGCGCATGTTCCTCACCCCAACACACACGGCGCTCGAATGTCTCGCTTTCAAGCGAGCTGACCGACTCCGCCCCACTCCGCGCTTGGGAGACTGCATGAAGGCATTGATCCGTTTGGTCGCCCTAGCCGCCTGGATGACCGCTCCCGTGGCGGCGCAAACGGCATTGCCGCCCTATGTTCGTCAAAGCGGCTCCGAGGTGACGATCGGCAACGCCAGCCTCGAACGGAAGCTCTCCTTGGCTCCCAACCTGCGGACCGTGTCGCTCGCCAACCGCCTGGCTGGGACCGAGCAGCGTGTGGATAGCGTCGAGTTCGAATTCCGGCTGGGCACGGAATACCAAACGCGGCTCGTGCTCCGCCCCGGGGACTTCGAAGTGAAAGATCTGCAGAAAGAGGAGACACCGCAGCATGCGGTGCTTCGCCTCACGCTTCGTTCTTCCTCCGGTGTCACCGTCAAGGTGAACTACGAAGCCCGGGCCGATGAGTTTTTCCTCCGGAAATGGATTGAACTATCTCTCCCCAAGCCGGAGGGCATCTATGTCAGGCAAGTGCTGGTTGACGACGTCGAGTTTGGCCCGGACGTCACGATTGTGCCGTACGAGATGCTGACGCATCTGGCGAGGGATTCCGCCCAGGGGAGTTACTTTTTCGCCCTGGATAACCCCTACAGCATTCCCTCGTCATCGGCGGAGCAGCGCTTCCCTGGCCTCGCCCAGTACCGGCCGGCCTGCGAGCCCTACAGCATTCCCTCGTCATTGACGGAGCAGCGGTGGATTGCCCTGATTTATCCGCCCTGCCTCCCGATCGCCGCCGACGGAAACTACGCGACGCACACGGCCCTCTTGGGCGCGGCGCGGCGCGTGGGCAAGTTCCATCACCGGCCGGAATGGCTCGACCACCAGTGCGACGGCGCCAGCCCGCACCCGACGAAAATCCGGACCTCGCTTGACCTGGGGGAAATTGGGCAGTTGCAACGCCTCGTGCGGCTGGGCTCTCCAACCATGGGCAAACGGGCGATGTCGGTCGAACTGGGCGGCCCGCCATGGTTTTTCCTCCACGACTCCCTGCCGTATGCCATGGGTCCGGGCTCTGGCGTGGCCCAGCTCAAGGAGTCGATGGATCTCACGGCCCGGTTTGGCATCGAGGGGCATCTGATCGGTCCGGAAATGGCCTCCGTCATCCACGTGCCGGAGGCGTGGACGACGATGGACCAGGTGGTGGTCCCGTACGCCGCCCAGAAAGGGCTGAAGATCATGTTCTCCATGACTTCCTTCGGACCCAGCTTCTGGGGCGGCGTGGGTTGGGTGCCGGGCGACCCCTACCGGATTTTCCCCAACCGCCGTGATGCGGCCGACAACCAGCTCTTGGCGGAAAGCGTCATCAATTTCTGCCGCAACCGCGTCGACATACTTTTTACCGACTCGAACGCGGAGAAGATCGATGTTCCTTTTGACCAGAGTCGCGGGTTTCCCGGTGCACTCCCGCTCTCGCCGTCTTTGTATCAGGATTACCAAGGCTGGCTGAAGATATTCGCCGACATCAAAACGGCGCTGCCGAACCTGATTATCTGGCCGGGTCATTTCGGCAATGTGAGCGCGCCGCTTTTCAACCGGGTCTTGAGCGGACTCATGTTCTGCGAGTCGACGTACCTCCTGGAGCACTATAAACGGTATCCCGACCGGCCGGCCGCGCTCAGTGCCATGAAGGGGCTCAACGACATGGAGTGGTTCGACTACAGCTACTTCTGCCGGGAGCGGTTCCTGAGCTACTGCGATTTCGAGGGCAACATCTGGTTGCAGGACGATTATGACCGGCCGAGCGACGTGAGCATGGAGGATGCCTCCACCTTGTTCCGCTACCTCGTGCTGCAGCGGCTGGCCATGACCCCCAGCCTAACCTTCTACATGCCCCAGCCGCTCATGCAGTGGGATCTGACCGACAAAGACGCCGAATTCCTGCGGCACTGGACCGCCTTCGCCAAAGCCAATGTCGGCATCCTCAGTCAGGTTCAGGCGCTCGACGAAACCCCGGCCTTCGGCCGGACCAGCTTGTTCGCCCACCTCGAGGGAGGTCGCGGCTTTTTGTTCGTGATCAATCCCAACCTGGATACCAAGGAAAGACCGATCACGCTCGGCAGCGAGATCGGCTTCCCGGCGGAAGCCGGCCGGCGTTTCGCCTTTCGCGAGGTCTATCCCGTCAATCGCCGGTTGGCCGTGGGCGGCCGGATCACGGGGGCCATCGGTGATCGGCTCACCGTCACGGTCCCCGGTACAACCGTGGCGGTGGTCGAGGTTTCCGAGGAAAAAACGCCTGCCTTGGGTGTCTATGGTGCGGAGATCCAAAGTGAACATCCGGATGACCATGGCTATGCGGCGTCTGTTTTGGGCCGGGCCGGCGAAAGAAATGCCGTCGTGCTGGCGGCGCCGCCAGGCAAGACGGTCGAGGCGGTTTCGGTGAACGGCCGGCCGCAGTCGATCGCATCCGGCCTTCCTGCCGTGAGCCTTGACTTGGAATTTCCCGGCGCTCCCAAAAATCGCGAATGGATGGTCTGGAACGTGCGCAACGACGGCCTGCAGGACGGGCTCGCGAGCGGGTTGGCAAGGGGCTTCAGTGGGACCTCCCTCCGGTTCCCTCTTCCAGAGGACAATGGGGCAACCTCGCTGGAGCCGCTGGCCGCTTTTGCGGGCGGATTCCTCTGGCAACGGGACAAGACTCCTGAAGCGATCCAGGCGGTCAGCTTGCAAGCCAGATGGAGAGAAGGCGTCGCGCCCGCATCGGAATCGGGCCGGACGGAAGCCGCGGTGAAACCCGAAGTCCCGGCGTCGACCGGAAGTCTCTGGCTTTCTCAGGACTTCCAACTCTCCAGCCCGACCGGCAAATGCATCTTCAGTGTCCAGTTGAAGACATCGGAACTCTTCACGGTCCGGGCGTGGATCAACGGCCAGGAGGTCCGCCTGCAGCGCTTCGTGATGCCCACGACCAATGGCAATCCGAACAATGCCATGGTGAGAGATTCGTCACCCACGAATCCATTTGCCCCGTATGCCCGCGTGGAAGCATTGCTCAGGAGCGGGAACAATACCGTGGTGATGTGGATCGGCGCCGGCCAGCCGGCCCCACAGCCTTAAGTCGGATATTTCTTGGGGACGCGACGCCTTCTCGTCGCGTCTTCCCTTGAAAAACGGCGCCTCGCCTTCGCCCTCCGGGCTACGGCGAGGCTGCGTTTGCCGGACGGGCCACGCCGAAGCCTTTGCGGAGGCTGGCGATGGCGTCGCCGCTTCAGTTTGCAGACTGTCCGCGGCCGTACCGCCGAATGGCGGAATGGGCCCGCAGGGATTCGAACCCTGAACCAAAGGATTATGAGTCCTCTGCTCTGACCGTTGAGCTACGGGCCCGTGCTGGTTCTTTGGTAAAGTACCCTTGAACTGTCGCCAAGCGGCATCTTGCGGGGTCCAAAACGGTGACTACGAGATGGCGCATATTGCGGCGCTAACTTGGAGCTACCTGCAGAGACGGCGTAACCCCCGAGATTGCCTGCGGCGCCCTATTCGCCGTCCTCGCCACTTCTTCGCGACTTCCACAATTCCGACCTGCCGTGTGACGCTGTTCTCGGTCGTCGACGGCGTCTCGTTGGCAGGTCTGCGCGTTCTTGATGAGTGACCCGGTTGGCGCTCATACTTAAGCTATGAAGCTATAAGCCCGGAATTCCAAAGGATGGCGAGAGTGGGCGCTGCGCAAGAGCCTTGCCCAACAGATTTCGCTAGCCCAACGGGGGGAAGCGCCCGGTGGGCTGGGGATCGCCGAGCATTTATTTCAATCGAACCGGCGACCGGCCGATCAAGAGGACCGTGAACAAGAACGATCATCAGCAGCCGGTCCGGCAGGGCCGAGACACACCCACGCCGGGGTCGGAGCCGGACGTTGACCGGACCAGGCCGCCGTAACTCGCGTTGTCGCAATGGCCAACATCCTCCTTCTCGACAGCAGCGACGTGGCGGGCCGGGCCATGCATGGCATCCTCACGCATGCCAATCACCGCTGCGCAGCCGTGACGGGTTCCGCCGAGGCATGGCGGTTTATCCGCGAACACGTCCAGGTTGATCTCCTTTTTCTCGAATTGAAGCTGAAGGGGGAGAACGGCTTGACCTTCATTCAACGTCTGCGCGGCGACGTTTTCCTCAAGCATCTGCCGGTGGTGATCTATACCAGTGTCGGCGACCAGCCGGTGGTCAAGGCGGCACTGGCCCTGAAAATCCAAAACTACCTGATCAAGCCGTATCACGAAGAGCTGGTTTACACGGAGATCGCCAAGGCCGGGGCCAACCCCTGGCGCAACCTGCATTTCGAGGAGGAGAAGTCGTTCTGCGCCCAGATGAACATCGCGCCGCAGGACCTGCGGGGCATGCGCCAGGACCTGCTGCCGGCGGTGGACGGCTTGCGCGAGATGTGGACCGCCATGGCGGACGACCTGCAACATCCGGAGGTCTTTGCCCAGATTTCGGACTTGGCGGAGAAAGCCGAGGCGGCCGGCGTCTGGGTGGCGGTGGAGTACCTGGAGGAACTGCGCGGCCGGCTGGAGACGGGCGCCTGGGCGGAGCTGAAGAAAAGCCCGGACGATCTGGGTTACGTCCGGCGCCTGATTTTCTGTCAGCTCAACCCGGGCCACGTCCCGGAGGGATTCCTGTCCGACCAAGAGCGCAAGGAACAGCAGGGAACGCAGGAGCGCGACCGCTGGGTGCGGACGGACGTCACGCTGAACGGACCGATGGCAAAACAGGCGGAGGTCGAGCAGCAGATCGACGCCCTGTCCGGTTGTCCCGTGATCGGCACGGTGGCCGCGCAGTTCCAGATGACCGCGGACGGGCGGGCCTCGAGCCTGAACCGGGTGATGGACCTCGTGGCGCAGGATCCCGGGCTGTCGGCGCAGATACTGATCGCCGCCAACCGCCTGGAGCGGGATATGCCGTCACCGATCGAGGATCCACGGGTCGCCGTCGGCCTGCTGGGTGAGATCAGGCTCAACGCGATGGCGAAGGCCCTGCCCGGCGTGGAGGAGCGGTGGATTTATGCCCCGCCCATTACCTGGCCGCATTACCGGATGTTCCAGCTGGCGGTGGCGCGCGTCGCCCTGTTCA
Organism: Opitutaceae bacterium; assembly: GCA_028688225.1. GTDB lineage: Bacteria > Verrucomicrobiota > Verrucomicrobiia > Opitutales > Opitutaceae > Fen-1467. Next base: position 18,917 of record JAQTYQ010000032.1, read on the forward strand.
CCGCGGAATATCTCGAGTTGCGCGGGCTGACGGCCAATGCCTACACGGCCGGCCTGCTGCACGACCTCGGGCGACTGCTGCTGCTGCGCCTTTATCCGTACGCCTTCCAGGCGATGGTCGCTTACGCCCGCCGGGAGGCGGTTCCGCTCCCGGAGGCCGAGCGGCGATACCTCGATTGCACCACCCGGGCGATGGGTGAGTACTTCGCGCGCAAGCACGGTTTGCCGCGGATCTATCGCAATGTCATCCACTGGGTGGAAACCCCCGGAGAAGCGATCGAGGACGTGGAGATGGTCGGCGTGGTTTCCCTGGCGCGTCATATCTGCCGGTATCACCGGGTCGGCTATGGAGGCGACGCCGTCGGGGAGGCCGGCCCGCCGATCGCCGAGGCCGCCGCGTGGCCGCTGCTGCAGGAGCGCGTGTTTCCGAGCTTCAGCCTCCGGAAGTTCGACGCCGAGGTCCACGTCTTCTGCGCGGACCTGCGGCAGACCCTGACCGGGCATCCGCGGCCGGTGCGGCTGAACCCCGGTTGACGGGCCCGGCGGACGCCCCGGACCGCCCGGGAGGGTCTTTCCCCCGCCGGTTACAGATTTTGGACGGAAGGTCGATATACCCCGGCAGCAACGCTTGCCTTCCTATGAGACGAACAGGAGTCCTCCTCTTCATGGCCATGGTGATCGCCAGCCTCGGCGCCGTGTCGGCCCGGGCCGCGATGGAGCCGGCAGTGCCGGTGCGCACCGTCGCGCCGGCCTACCCGGACGAAATGAGACGGGCCGGGATCAGCGGTGTGGTCTCGTTGTATTTTGTCATCGATGAATCGGGCAACGTGGAGAATCCCAAGGTCATGAAGTCCACGAATGCCCAGTTCGAGCAGCCGGCGCTCGATGCGATCCGGAAATGGAAGTTCAAGCCGGCCCGCCGGGACGGCAAGACGGTCAAGATGCAGATCGAGATGCCGATCCAGTTCAGGGCCGACAGCGACTGACCCCCCTTCCCCCCATGACCATCGGACGCACCATCATCGTCGGTTTCACGGTCGTGCTGCTGCTCTTCGCCGCCGTGGCCGTCGGCACGTACGTCGCCCTCGGGCGGGCGGGCAAGAAATTCCAGCTCTATTCCAATAGCGCAACCGAGACCAACGTCGCCGCCGCTTTCGAGGCCGCGATGCTGCAGGTGCGGATGAACGTCAATGAATTCCTGATCAACGGCTCCACCACCGCCGCCCAGGCTTATACGCAGAGCCGGACCGAGGCGGAGCGCCTGCTCGAACGCGCGCGGAAGGAGATCGTGGACACGGAACGGGCCGCCGAACTGACCTCCGCCCGCCGTCTCTTCGACGAGTATGACGCCGCCGTCCGCCAGATCATGGAGAACCGCCAGCTTTGCAGCGACCTGCAGAAGAGCGCCCTCGAGCCGCGGGCCGCCGACATCTCCGAAGGCCTGCAGAAGCTGCTGGGCAGCGCCCGCACCACCGGCGACATGAACGCGGCCTTCCAGATGTCGACCGCCCTGCAAGGCTTCTACAGCGCCACCAGCTCCGTCAATTCCTTCCTCCTGACCGCCGACCAAACCAAGGCCGACCAGGCCCGCCAGTCGCTCGCCGCGATGATGACGCAGATCCAGAAGATCGAGAAGGACCAGAAAGAGATGGAGAAGCTCGACGCCACCCTGGCCGACGCCGGCAAGAGCGCCCTGCTGGCCGAGGTGCAGGCCGATACCAAGGCTTACGGCGAGGCGCTGGACCGCGTGATCGCCGCCACCACCGCGCGGCAGCAGATCGTCAGCCAGCAGCTCGATCGCATCGCCCCCGCCTTCACCACGACCATCGGCCGGGTGAAGGACTCGTTGAACGTCTTCCAGAGTGGACTCGAGACCCGCACCGGCGCCGAACAGCGCCAGACCGAATGGCTGGTGTTGTTCGGCAGCGTCATCGGCGTCCTCGGGGCCATGGTCTGCGCGTTCGTGATCACGCGCCTGGTGACCCGCCCGATCGCCCGCATCGCCACGGCGTTGTCCGAGGAGAGCGACAAGACCGCGGTGGCGGCCGCCCAGGTGCTCAAGGCCAGCCAGGGCATGGCCGATGGCTCCAGCCAGCAGGCTGCCTCGCTCGAGGAAACCAGCTCGTCGCTCGAGGAGATGGCGAGCATGACCAAGCGCAATGCCGACGCCGCCCAGGCGGCCAAGATGCTCGCCAACGAAGCCCGCCAGACCGCGGATGCGGGGGCCAGCGACATGGAGAGCATGAAGGCGGCGATGGGCGCGATCAAGGCGTCGAGCGCCGAGATCTCGAAGATCATCAAGACCATTGATGAAATTGCCTTTCAGACCAACATCCTCGCCCTGAATGCGGCGGTGGAGGCGGCGCGCGCCGGCGAGGCCGGCCTCGGTTTCGCGGTTGTGGCCGACGAAGTGCGCAGCCTCGCGCAGCGCAGCGCCCAGGCCGCCCGGGAGACCGCGGAAAAAATCTCCGATTCCGCAGCCAAGAGCGAGCAGGGGGGACGCATCAGCGAGAAGATGGCGGCGAATCTCACCGGCATCGTGGAAAAGACGCGGCGTCTCGACGAGATGATCGCGGAGATCGCGCAGGCGTCCAACGAACAGAGCCAGGGCATCGCCCAGATCAACAACGCCGTGAGCCACATGGACAAGGTTACCCAGGGCAACGCTTCGCTCGCCGAAGAAACGGCGGCCTCGTCCCAGGGGCTGCGCGAGCAGGCCCAGGAGGTCGAGCGCGCCGTGGCCGAGTTGCTGCGCATGGTGCATGGCGGCGACGGCGCAACGACCGCGCCCACCGAGGCGCCCGCGGCCCCGGCGGCGGCGCCGCAGACGCCCAAATTCGCGGTGGCCGGCAAGAATGGCCACCCGGTCGAGACTGTGCTCCCGGAGCCGGCGCCCCTCACGGCCGACACCCGCAATTTTTTCCGCGACGCGGGCGGGGCGAGATAAGCGACTCACTCCACGCCGTTGTTCGGACAGTCCGAGCGCTGCGCGGGCCCTCCGCACGCCGATCCAAGCGGCCGGGGGAGCTGGGACGCGAGCGAATTGCGGGCCGGATCGGATGGCCGGCGCCCGGCCGGGCTCACCGGTCCAGCAATTTGAGCACCGCTTGCGGTGTGAGGTTGGCCTGCGCCAGCATCGCCGTGCCGGCCTGCACCAGAATGTTGTATTTCGCCAGCTGGGTGGATTCGGTGGCCACGTCGACGTCGGTGAGCTGGGAGATGGCGGACTGGAAATTCTGACCCTGGATCTTGAGCGTGGTCGCCGCGAGTTCCAGACGCGACTGGGCCGCGCCCAGGCTCGCCCGGTTGGCCGCCACCTGCTGGTTGGCGTCCGTGATCTGGGCGGACGCGGCCGGCGAGGTGAGGCTGAGGATGTAGCGGCCGGCGCCGTCCTGTTGGATGAGGTTCAACATGGCGCCGGTGCGCAGGTTGGTGGCGGGAATGGTCATGGTCTGCGTGGCCGAATCGCCGAGGGCGACCTGGTACCCGCTGGCGTTGGGTCCGAAGAGCACGACGCCGTTGAAGGTGCCGAGGGGGGCGGAGATGTCGGCAGTGCCCCCGATCTCGGCGGTGGTGCCGCCGATGGTGGCGCGCAGCTGGTCCTGCAGGCCCTGGAATTCCTCCTGGTAGAGGGCGACGTCGGAGTCGGCCTTGGTCGGGTCCTGGGAGAGCACGGCCAGCTCGCTCATGCGCGCGAGGATGCCGGCCAGACCGTCGAGCATGCCGTCGGCAGCCTGGGCATACGAGGTGGCGTTCTGGACGTTGGTCGTGGCCGCGGTCACCCGCTGGTTCTGGGCGGTGTATTTCTGAGACACTCCCAGTCCGGCGGGATCGTCGGACGGATCGACCAGCTTGGAACCGGAGGACAGGCGGCTGAGCGAGCGATTCAGCAGGTCCTGGGCGCGACTGAGGTCGCGGGCGCTTTCGATGGCTTGGATGTTGGTGTTGATGACGCTCATGGTGAAGGGGGACGGTCGATGATCGGGCAGGGCAGCTTCGGCAGGCCGAGCGCGGGCAGTGGCTGCCCGGGGTGCGGGAGTGCGGCCGCCTGGTTGGTCGCGGCGATCTCGGTCAGCACCTCCTTGCGGAAGATCGGGATCTCCCGGGGGGCCTGGATGCCGATCTTCACCAGATCGCCCTCGATGCGGTTGATGCGGATTTCGATGGTCCCGCCGATGACAATCGATTCGTTGACTTTGCGGGTCAGGACAAGCATGGCGGGTCAGGCTTGGGCGGCGCAGGCCGCGGTTTCACCGACCAGGGGATGGTGGGCGCTGTAGCGCCCGTGGTTGGCGAGCACCACCTGCTTGCCGACGCCGGTGCGCCGGTTGATGATGACCGGCCCGATCAGGTTGACGGTGGCTTCATGGGGCCGGTCGCGGTGGAGGCAGACGATGTTGAGCACCATCGCGTCCTCCGGGGCTTCCAGGCCGAGCGCGGCCGCATCCTCATCGAACAGCTCGGGCTCGTAGTCGGCGATGATCCCGCCCGGTTCGATGACGATGAAGTGGAGCGGCTCGGGCCCGTGCAGCCGCATCCAGAGGAAGGGCAGCTGCTCCGGCAGAAACACCAGCTCCATGCGCCGGTGCTCGGGAAAGCCCACGAGACCGAACGGAAGCGCGGCTTCGTGGGCCGGGTTGATCCCCGGGGAGCCGGGGTGAATGACGGGGGCGACTTTCATGGGCGGGGGCGGCGGACTATTGCAGGTAATCGAGGAGGGACAGGTTCATGATGCTGGCCGTGGATTGGAGCGCGGCCTGATAAGCCACCTGGACCTGGTTGTACCGCACGATGGCCTGGCTCATGTCGATGTTGGCGTCGTTGGAGATGAGCTTCTCGATCTCGGTGGAGCGGTTTTGCTGCTGATCCTGGTTGAGCTGGATGCGCATCTGAATCGCGCCCTGATCGCTGATCGCGTTGATGATCGTGTCCTCGGTCGTGAGCAGGCCCGATTGCACGCCGGCCACGGCCGCGGGGTCGTTCTGGTTGAGGGCATCGCGGAGGGAGACCAGGTGGTTGATGAAATCAGCCAGGCCCTGGTTGGTCTGGGCGGTGGTGGCGGGGGCGATGCTGGCCGTGTCGGAGAGCGGGATGCTGGCTACGTCGGTGCTGCCGGCGTAGGTGACGCCGGTGATGTTGCCGCTGCTGTCGCGGCTGATCTGGAAGGGCGCCGTGTCCACTGCCGTGCCGGCGAAGAGATGGTCGTTGCGGAGGCTGGAGTTGGCGAGCTGCACCGCCTGCTCCAGCAACTGGTTGGCCTCGGTGGCGTAGGATCGGGCGGAGTCGCTGCTTTCCGTGCTGGAGCCGAGGGTGGCGAGTTCGGTGGCGCGATCGGAGAGGGTCTTGATTTCCTGGAGGGCGGAGGTGGAGGCCTGGCTGATCTCCAGGGCGCGCGCGGCGTTTTGCTGAAACTGGTCGAGCTGCTTGCTCTCGTCCTGCAGGGTGATCAGCCGGCCCACGGCGGCGGGATCATCCTCGGGTTGGGAAATGCGCTGGCCGGTGGAGACCTGGATCTGGAGCTTGCTCAGGCGTGCGTTCAGATCCTGGATCTGGCGCAGGGCGGTGGCGGAGATGGTGCTGGTGGTGACGCGCATCGCGGGGACAGGGTTAGGTGGCGCCGAGCCGGTTGACGACTTGTTCAAGCAGGCCGTCGATCACGTTGATGAAACGCGACGTGGCCTGGAAGGATCGCTGGTATTTCATCAGGTCGGTGGTTTCCTCGTCGAGGCTCACGCCGCTGACACTGTCGCGCTGCGAGCGCACGAGGTTTTCGACGGCGGTCTGGTTGTCGACGCGGGCATTGAGGCCCGACAGGACCTGGCCGAAGTCGCTGATCGCGCCGGAGTAGAACTGGATGAAGGTGCCGTCGAACGCGTCGCCGGCCGCGGTGGAAAAGGATTTGCTCGCCAGGTTGGCGACGGCGAGGGCGACGGTGTTGTCGCCGGCGTTGCCGCCGGCGCTGGCCTTGAGGTTTGCCGTGGTCAGGCCGGCGGCGAGGACGATGGTGCCGGCGGTGGTGCCGCCGGCGACGAAGAAGTCACCGGTCGCCCCACCGGGATTGTAGGCGGCATTGACGGAGGTGACGAGCTGGCCGGCGAGGGCGTCCAAGTTGGAGCGCAGGGTCTGGATTGCGCCATCCCGGGCGTCGAGGGCGCCTTTGACCGAGCCGGAGGCAAGCGCCAGGGCCGTGCCTCCCGCCGTGAGACTGGCGCCGTTGAAGACGACCGCGTTATTTACCACGGTGTTGTCGAGCAGGACGACGTCGTTGCCGCCCGTGTCCTGGGCCACGATTTGGATCTGACCGTAGCCGTTGGTGGCGGGACGGGTTTCGAAGGACAGCTTGGCGGCGAGTTGCTCGATGGCCTGCTGGCGCTGGTCGCGGAGGTCGACCGCGGAGCCGGGCTGGTTGCCCTCGAAGCGGGCGATCTGGCCGTTCAGGGTGGCGATGGTGTTGAGCAGGGTGTTAACGTCGCTCGTATCGCTTTGGATCTGGGCGTTCAGGTCGGCCTGGACCTGGGTGAGGTTGGCGTCGGTCTGCCGGAAGGTATCGGTGAGGATGGCGGCGTTCTGCAGCAAGGTCTGCCGCTCGCCGACGTCGGTCGGGCTGGCGGCGAGGCTTTGGAACGAATCGAAGAAGCTGGCCAGCTGGGCGGAGAGCCCCGAGTTGGAGCCGGTGGCGATGTCGCTGCCACTGGTGGCGGCGACACTTTCGCCGAGCCCGGCTTGGGCCCGCTGCAGCGCCTCCTGCTCGGTTTGCAGGGCGTTGCGGATCGAGCTCTCCTTCGCCACCTGCTGGTCGAGGAAGGCGTCACGGATCTGGGCGACGGATTTGGCCGCCAGGTCGAAGCTCACCGCGCCGATGGAGGTCTGGACCAGGCCGCCGGTGCCAAAGACCACCCGCTCGCGGGCGTAGTCGGCGTTATTGACGTTGGCGAGATTCTTGCCGGCGATCTGGATCGCATAACTCTGGGCGTTGAGGGCGGTGGCGCCGCTGGAGAGGCTGCTGAAAAGGGACATGGAGCAGGGGCTGGCTTGATGGTTTTTTTACCCGATGGATCGCCGGAACCGCGTCAACCCGCGGTCTGGCGGGCCGGCGGAGGCGCGGCCGCCGTGGCCAGCGCGACGCGGCCTTGCGCCGAGTACGTCTGGGTGAAGGCGCCGGGGTAGAACTGGCGGAGCAGGTCCTGCTGCAGCTCGACCAGGCGCGACAGCAGCAGGTGGTCCTGCCGGGCGACCCGGCGCACGCGGCGGATGAGATGGTTGACCTCGGCGATCAGCGCCTCGAGGAGCGGCCGCGCCTCGCCTTCGATGCAGGGCAGCAGGGACCGCAAGCTGGCTTCGGCGTTCCGGCCGCGGGCGACGGCAAACGCGCTGACGCACTGCTCCCGCTCGCGGCGGGCGCGCTCGGCCGCGCGGGTGGCGTCCGCGATGGCGTCGATCAGGCGCAGGAGGCACGCGGCATCGCGGCGGAAGACACACGCCTGCTGCTCTTCAAACAGAAGCAACAGGCCGCCGTAGGCCTGGACTTCGCGGCGCAAGTGTTCGGCGAGGTGTTCCCAGGTGATCGTCATGATGAGGCAGGGGTGGGCGCTCCCGCGTCGGCGGAAACAGGGGTGGTGGGGGCCGCCGGGGCGGATTCGCCCGGCGGCGTGAACTGGCGCTCCAGCAGACGGGCAAAACCGAACCCGCCGCCGGCGCTGAGCTTCTGGGCAAGCGCATCCGTCAGCATGTAGCCGTAAATGTCCGCCCCGGCGCCGGGCAGGGCTTGCAGGGTGGGACCGAGCAGTTGCCGCAGGAGGATCGCTTCAAACTGTTGCGCGACCGCGCGGCGTTGCTCGGCCGGAGGCATCTGGCGCACCGCCGCGGCGAAGCGCGGCGAGCCGGCGGAAAACGGGAGCGGGGTGACGGCGGAGACGGACATGGTCAATTGATGATCAGCTCGGCCTGGAGGGCGCCGGAGCGCTTGAGCGTCTGGAAAATCGCGGTCATCTCGCGGGTGGAGACGCCGAGGGCGTTGAGCGCGGTGGCCAGCCGGTCGATGGTCGGATAGTTGTCGACGACCGTGAAGCCGCCCTTGACCTCGTCGACCGTCGTGTCGGTGCCACGCACGACCGCCGTCTGTCCGCCCCGGCTGAAGGCATTGGGCTGGCTGACGCCGAGCGAGGAGGTGACGGTGATGGTGAGCGAGCCGTGGCTGACCGCGACCTGGGAGACGCGGACGGTCGAGGTCGCGACAATCGTGCCGGTCCGCTCGTTGATCACGACCCGGGCCACGGAGTCGGGGGTGACGTCGATGGCGCCGAGGGCCGCCATGAATTCGACGGGATAGTTTTGAAATTGCGCGGGCACGCGGACGGCGACCGTGGCGGCATCGCCTGCCTCGCCGGCGCCGGGATAAACCGCATTGATGGCGGCGGCCACGCGGGCGGCCGACGTGAAATCCGGGTTGCGCAGCAGCAGGTGCAGGCGCTGCTGGGTCACGAACACGGCGGGGACCTCCCGCTCGACGATGGCGCCGTTGCTGATGGTGCCGACCGTGGGGTGGTTCTTCTGCACGGTGGCGCCCCCGGGGCCTCCCGTGCCGCCGAGAAAGCCGCCGACCGCGACTGGTCCCTGCGCCACGGCGTAGACCCGGCCGTCGGCCCCCATCAGGGGAGTCTGCAGGAGCACGCCGCCCTGCAGGCTTTTGGCGTCGCCCAGCGACGCGACCGCGACGTCGATGCGGGCCCCGGGACGCAGGAACGCCGCGATGTCGGCGGTGATCATGACCGCCGCGGCGTTCTTGACCTTGACCTGATCGGAGGGGACGGAGAGGCCGAAGCGTTGCAGGACATTGGCGACGCTGCGAAGCGTGGTGGCGGCATTGCTGTCGCCATCGCCGGCCAGGCCGACGACGAGGCCGTAGCCGACCAGCTGATTCTCCCGCCCGCCCTCCAGCATCGTGATGTCCTTGATCCGCTCGGCCCGGGCGGGCCGGGAGCCGAGCAGTACCGCGCCGGCGAGGACGGCGCAAGTCAGTGAATACATCCGTGTCACGAAACCTCCTGGGTCAGAACGGGCGAAGCTTCTCGTATAGTTTGCTGAGCCAGCCGCGCTTTTGCGCATCGGTGAGCGAGCCTTCGCTGAAGAACTCGACGCGCGCATCGGCAATATTGGCCGAAAGGACGGTGTTGTCGGGGGTGATGTCGTCGGGGCGGACGATGCCGTGGAGGACGACGTACTGCGTCTCGTCGGCAAACGTGACCAGTCGTGCACCCTCGATGACCAGATTGCCGTTCGACAGCACATCGGCCACGAGGACGGCGGCACGCGCGGAAAGACTCTGGGTGTTGTTGACCTCGCCGCCGCCGGTGAAGTCGGATTTGCCGGCGATGTCGACTGCGGGCAGCTCGCCGCCATGGGTGCCGAGCTTGCTGGCGGCGGTGCTGAACAGGAAGCGGTTGACGGTGTCCTGCAGCGAGGAGGAGCGGCTGTCCTTGCGCTGCTGGGACGATTGCGCGACCGCGTTTTCAGCCACCACGATGGTCAGGATGTCGCCGGCGAGGGCCGCCTTGCGGTCGGCGCACAGGCCGTGCTCGTTGTTGCGCCCCGAACCGGTCCACAAAGATTGAGCCCGCAGGCCGGCGGTCAGGCCGGCCAGAAGGGGCAGAAGGAGCAAAAGACGGACGGCAGCGGGCATGGCGGAGAGTGGCCTAAAAGCTCACCTGGAGGCGGCCTTCATCCACCACCACGGCGGTGAATTCCTTCCTCGATTCGGGATTTCGCACCAGGACGGCGTCGCCGCGGCCGCCGTTTTGCATGGCAAGGGCCTTGAGCGTGACGGTCAGCGCCCCGTCGGTGGCGCGCACATCGACGGTTTCGCCCTTGTGCACGAGCGGCCGCCGCGTCAGGTCGCGCCATACGAGGGTGCGGCCGGCGGGCACGGGCCGGGAGAAGACATACTCATTGCCCCCGGTGGAGGCGGGCAGGGCGTCGCGGTCGCGCAGCAGGTCGGCGCGCCGCACGTCGAGGGCCGCGGGATTGAACGGCTGGCCGGCGTCGGCGGGATCGCGGGCCTGCCAGACGTCGGCCCAGAGCTGGGCCTGAAGAACGAGGGGGAAATCGAGGAGCGGTGCGCCGCCGGCCTCCAACCGGCAGCGCACCAGCATCGACGACGCAGGCGCCGATGGAAATTCGGTGATGACCAGCCGTGCGGGAGCGCCGGCGCGGGCGGCCGGCGGAGTCCAGGGCCGCGACAGATCGAGCCGCAGGTCGCCGGCCAGATGGAAGTAGTCCTGGAGCTGGCGGGACAAGTCCGCCAACAGGACCTCCCGGCTGAGGGCGGGGCCGGCCGGCGCTTTCGCCGCCTGGGCGCAAAGCCGGGGGCCGGCGGCCGCGAGCGCCGCGACGAGCAGGGACCAAAGCAGGGATCGGAACGAGGGCATGGGACTCAGCGTTTCAGTTGGGCGACGTTCTGCAGCATTTCGTCGGAGGCCTGGATCGACTTGGAATTGATCTCATAGGCCCGCTGGGCCACGATGAGGTTCACCATTTCCTCGACCAGGTTGACGTTCGAGGATTCGAGGTAGCCCTGCATGACGGTGCCGAAGCCCTGCTCGCCGGGATTACCGGTTTCGGGCGTGCCGCTGGCAGGGCTTTCCTCGTAGAGGTTCCCGCCCAGGCTGCGCAGGCCGCCCGGGTTGGCGAAGCGCGTCATGGTGAGCCGGAAAGTTTGCGAGCCGCTGGCGGTCTGGAGGGTGACCTCGCCGGTCGGGGCCACGTTGATTGAGGTGGTGCCGGGCGGGATGGTCTGAAAACCGCTGAGGACGGGCAGTCCGTCGCTCGTGACCACCTGGCCGTTGGCGTTGAGCTTGAACGAGCCGTCGCGGGTGTAGGCGATGGTGCCGTCCGGGCGCTGGATTTCGTAGAAACCGTCGCCTTGGATGGCCAGGTCGAGCTGTCCGCCGGTGGAGGTGAGCTGACCTTGGGTGAACACCTTGGTCGTGGAGGCGACGCGCGAGCCGTTGCCGACTTCGATGCCGGTGGGCACCACGTTGCCGCCGCCCGAATCGGTGCCCACGCCGCGCGGCTTCTGGTAGAGCAGGTCCTGAAACCCGATCTTGCTGCGCTTGAAGCCGGGGGTGTTCACGTTCGCCAGATTGTTGGCGATCGTATCGAGGTTCATCTGCTGGGCTTCCATGCCCGTGGCGGCGGAGTAGAGGGAGAGGTTCATGGTGCGGGGTCAGCCCAAGGCCTGGAGCACCTTTTCGAGGAGCTCGTCGCGCGACGTGATGAGTTTCTGGTTGGCTTCGTAGGCCCGGGACACGGTCACCAAGTCGGCCATCTCGTGCAACGGGGTGGAATTGCTTTCCTCGAGATAGCCCTGCATCAGCTCGGGTTTGGTCACGGGCACCGGCGCCATGCCGGCGCCGGACACGTAGAGGCCGCCGGAGAGCGGCGTGAGCAGCTCGGGGTAGGCGAAGCGCTGGATCGAAAGCCGGCCGAGCGGGGTATCGCCCTGGACGACGGTGCCGTCGCTGTTGATGACGATCTTGCCCAGGCCGGGCATGACCTGGAGCGGCGTGCCGGCTTCCGTGAGCAGCTCGTGCCCCTGGGTCGTCACGACGATGCGGTCGGCGCGGGTCTGGAACTCGCCGTTGCGGGTGTAGGCGCGGGTCCCGTCGGGCATCTTGACCTCGAAGAAACCGTCGCCCTGGATGGCGATGTCGAGATCGTTGCCGGTGGGCCTGGTTTCCCCCTGGCGGAAACTGATGGCGGTCAGGGCGACCGGAAAAATGGACGGCTGGCTGTCGTTATCACCCGCGTTGGTGCCGGACCGCGACTGCAGTGCACCGCTCTGTACGCTTGCGAAATAAGTGGCGCGCTTCTTATAGGCCGTCACCTCGCCGGAGGTGATGTTCTGGGCCACGGCATCCTGCCAGCGCTCAAGCGCGGAGAGTGAGGCTGCGCTTTGGTAGAGGCCGACATTCATGGGCAAGCCAAGAGAAGCAACATGGATGCCAGGTTTGTAACTCGTTTATGTGCAATATGCTAATAATCTCCGCGGGCCTGGCGGCAGAATTTGCCTCCCGGACAAGCGGCAGGATTTGCAGGGCGGGAGCGGCCACGCCGATCAATGGCCTGCGCGTGCCGTGACAGACGGCTGACGTAATCCGGGATCAACCCGCGGCCGAATAGAGGCACTCGATCTCGACGCGTTCGCCACAGGCGCAGGTCACGATCAGGCGAGTGACTCTGTCACCCTGCTTGACGACTTCGACGTTGGGTCCGACGGAATCGGTTTCGAGAGGCGCGATCCGCAACGCGCCCGCCGGCGGGGATGGCGGCTTGAGCGCCGTCTCGGAGAGTTGCGAGCGTCCATGAAGATAATGTTTCACGGGGAGGAGGGAGGGAGATGGTGGGGGGATGGCGGGGCGGCCGCGGGAGGTGATTCCGTCGGCGGGGCCGAGGCGGTCGTCTCAGGACCGGCAGTGGCCGCGGTCGTGGGGGGGGTGGGGCGGGCACGGCCTGCGCCCAGACTGAGCGTCACCCGCTGATTGGACTCCGCGTCGGAGGCGAGCAGGGTCAGCGGGCGCGTGTCGGCATATCCCGTGACGCGCTCGATCAAGGCCGGGGAGACGGCGTAATAAGTCAGGGCGCGGCGCGCGGCGTTGGCGCGGTCGGAGGAAAGCTCCCAGGCGCCATAGCCGGCCTGGGTGAACGGGATGCCGCTGCGCGTATGGCCGTCGATGGTGACGCGGAACTGGTGCCGGTCGATCAGCCAGGCCAGATTCTGCATGACGAACTGGCCCCAGTCGGTGAATTCGGCCGTGTTCTCGCGGAAAAGCAACCGCTGCGCGCGGTCGAAGAGCGTGACCCGCAGTCCGTCGCTCGTCACTTGGATGTCGATCGGCTTGTCCTCCATGGATTCGTCGAGATGGAGCAGGCGGTAGAAATCCTTGGCCAGGCTGTTGAGGAAAGCCAGCTCGACCTGTTTGACGCTGTTTTGCTCCCGGCTGCTGCCGTCCTCCTGGCCCTGGTCCTTCACCGTTTTGTTGGTGTCGTAGGGCAGGACACCGTTGGTGTTGTTGAGGGCCGATTTGAAGGGGTTCTGGAAATAGTGCGACGTGGCGATGAGGATCTTCTGGTCCTGGGCCGAGATCCACAGGACCATGAAGAGCGCCATCATCGCGGTGACAAAGTCGGCATAGGCCACCTTCCAGGCGCCGCCGTGATGGGCATCTTTCTTCCGGGCCATGGCGCCTCCTCACCTCGCCGTCGTGCTGAGCCCCTTGACGGCGGTCTCGAGTTCCTCCGCCGTCGGCTGGACCCCGCTGTCGAGCGAGCGGCGGGCGACCTCGACCGCGGTGACGGGCGCGAGGCCCTTCGCAAAGCCGGAGACGGCGGCGAGGATGCAGCGCAGGTACTGCTGATCATGGGCATTGTTGAACTTGATGCGGGTGGCCATCGGGTTGACGAACCCGTAGGCGCTGAACACCCCGAGCAGGGTGCCGGTCAGCGCGGCCGCCACCCGTTCGCCGACCACGGAGGGGCCGTCGGCGATGGCCGCCATCGTGTTGATGATGCCGAGCACGGCGGCGACGATGCCGATGCCCGGCAGCGAGTCGCCGACCATCTGCAGCACGTGCACGGGGTGGTCCGCCTCCTCGATCTTGGCGTCGAGCTCGGTCAGCATGAGGTCTTCGAGCTGGTCGGGCTTGATCTTGCCGTCGATGACCGGGCGCAGGCCGTTGCAGAGAAACTCCATCCGCTCCTGGTGCGCCGTCACGACCGGATACCGCTGGAAGATGGCGCTCTTGGCCGGCTCCATGACGTGCTCCTCGAGCGCGATCAAGCCATTGCGCCGGCCCACCATGAAGATTTCGTAGAGCAGCTTCAGCAGGTCGAAGTATTCCTCTTTCTTCGGTTTCTTGCTGGAAAAGGCGAGCCGCGCCTTGCCGGTCAGGTCGGAGAGCACGTGCCCGGGGCTGGCGATGATGAGAATGCCGGTCGCGATGCCGAAGATGACGACAAACTCGGACAGATGGAGCAACACCGCGGGGTGCCCGCCCGCCAGCATGAAGCCGCCCAGCGTCGAGATGACAACGAGGATGAAGCCGACCAGGACGAGCATGAGGTCCTTCGGTCAGCTGTTGCGCATTCGGTTCACATACGCCCGCAGCCCGAGCACGGTTTGCGAATGTATCTGGCAAATGCGCGATTCCGTCAGGCCGAAGACCGCGGCGATCTCGGCCAGGCGCATGTCTTCGAAATAGTACATGGCGAGAATCTTCCTCGGTATATCGGGCAATTGCTCGATTCGTTGAGCGACAAGTTTTCGCAGCTCCTCCTGCTCGAGGCGGTCGCGGCCGGTGACGTCGCTTTCATCGGCGATCACCTCGTGCAGCGACCCGCCGTCATTCTCCTCGTCGGCCGGCTGGTCGATGGCGACAAAGCTCACGGGCCGGGATTCCTCCAGCCACCGGGCGTATTTCTTGGCGGAGAGGCCCAGGCGGTCGCGAATCTCCTCCTCCCGCGCCGGCCGGCCGGTGGCCTGTTCGATGGCGTTGATCGCCTCCTTGATCTTGCGCGCCTTGGCGCGGGCGCGGCGCGGGCACCAGTCGAGGCGCCGCAACTCGTCGAGCACCGCGCCCCGGATCCGCATGGTGGCATAAGCGGCGAACGTGTTGTGCTGGCCCGGATCGTATTTGCGGACGGCGGCGATCAGGCCCGTGACCCCGACGCTATAGAGATCCTCGACATCGACATGCGAGGGCAGGTTGAGCTTGATGCGGTCGACCGCGTTGCGGACGAGCGGCAGGTAGCGTTCGATGAGCTCGCGCTCGTCAAGGGTGTGGTCGGAGACGCCGTGGTAGGCGCGCCAGGCGGTGGCGGCGGGGGTCTCGGCAACGGCGGTGGACGGGGAACTCATGGCGGGGTCGGATTAGCGGGTGGTGGGCTTGGAGGTGGAGAGAGGGGTGGCGCGGGACGCGGCCGGACCGCCGTTGGCAGCAGCGGCGGCAACCGGCGCGGCCGGCGGCGTGCGGCCATGGGCGGGTTTGGGCGCCTCTTGGGCGGCGGCACGGCGGCGGGCCATGAGCGTCTCCTGAAAACCGCGCAGGAGCACGGACCAGAACCATTGCACCAGCAGGGCGCCGGTGAGGCAGCCGAGCGCCGCATCGCGCAGGACCAGGTCGGGCGGCCGCCCTGCCCAGAGGCCCGTGGCGGCACAGAGGAAAAAGCCGGCAAAGCCGCCGGTCAGAAAGAGGGATTTCATAACCGGGGGGCGGCGGGGCATCGCCGGGCGGAGAGCATGGTTCCTGGTGGCGTCATGGGCGGTCACGCACCGGGCAGGGTCCGGCGCAGGATCGCGCCGTGGACATCTTCCTCGCAGTCGCCGGTGAGAGACGGTCCCGTCGCGAGGAACAGCGGCTCCAGGCCGCCGTTGAGCAGGTAGTCCCAGAGCCGGCCCCACTGTGCCAGCTCGTCGAGGTGGGTGAGGACCAGATGGGTGGCGCCGAGATCGCGTCCCGCCGCGTACGCGTCGCGCAGCGTGGCTGACTCGTAGGCGGCGTTGAGCACCAGCACGCGGCCCTCGATGCGCTCCTCTTGAAGGAGGCGCGCGAGCGCGGTGTTGTCGGCGGTCCGGCGCAGGGTGAGCGCCGGCAGATCGAGATAAAGGAAACCGGAAGCTTCGGGTGCGATGAGGGGCGGGGAGTGGTGTTCGTAGGGAACGCCGAGTGCCTCGCAGAAAACGGCCAGCGGTTCGGTGGGATTCGGGCGGTCGAACTCGACCTTGACGACCCGGCCGTGGCGTTCCCGCCGAAATACCTCGGCGGCGAGCCACTTGCACAACGCGGTCGTACGGCCGGCTCCGGCGGGGCCGAAGAACGCCGCCCGGGGAGGCAGCGGGCGCGGCGGCCGGCTGGTGGCCTGGCGGCGGAGCTCGTCGGCCATCTGGACGAGCGACTGGTGCAGCGGCCGGTCGGCGAGATCGTTCCAGCGGGACGTCGGGCCGAGCCGGGAGAGAAACCCTTCGCTGAAACCCGACCGGCGCAACAGATCGGGCAGGCGGATGGAAGCGGGGCGGCCGAACGAACCCGGACGGACGGAGCCGTCGCGCTCGGCGGGAGGAACTGCGGCGCCCGCGGGCGCCGCCGGCGCAGTCCGCACCGGTGCGGCATCGCGGGGTTCGTCGTCAGCCGGGGCCGGGGCCGGCACTTGGGCCACGACCTCGAGACGGGCTCCCCCGAACCAACGACGCCAGCCGGCCTGCTCGGCTGTGCGCACGGAGAGCACGCGGGCATCGGCGCCAAGCTGGTCGCGGATCAATTGCGCCGCCTCCGTCGCCGAGCCGACAACGAACCGGTAGCAGGCACCGGGGACGGCGAGCGCGGGGTTGGAGGCGGTGGTCATGGGCAAAACGGGATGCGGCGGGCACGGCGCGGGCCGGGCCTA
>JAQTYQ010000066.1 GCA_028688225.1 Opitutaceae bacterium
GATCGCTTATATCTACCAGGGCGAGAGGTACCTGGAGTGGGTATGACCGGGAAGACGAGGCGATGATGGCGGTACGCAAATATAACGATTTACAGCTCAGGTTCGACCTGGCCGACTTCGACGAGCTCGAAGGCCAGGAAGGCGAGGGCTGGGTAACGCCGGAAGAAGCGCGCAAGATCAGCGAGGCGGCGCGGCTGACGATGGAAGCCAAAGCGGGGACGACGGGCGGGTTTGCGGTCGGCGAGCAGCGGACGCCAAACTGGTGGCAGGACTACCTGACGCTAAGAGGACAGGGATGGCCGTGGCGGGTGGCGACTTACATCGCCTGGGCGAGCGCGCCAAAGACGGATCGCAACCCTCGCACGATGGAGGACCTGGCAAAGCAGGCGCTGGGTCTGAGCAGCCCGCGGGCGATCTATACCTGGCGCAGGAAATACCCGACGATCGACACGGTGGTGGCGATGATGCAGACGCAGCCGCTGTGGGAGCACCGGCGGGACGTGCTCGAAGCGCTGGCTGAGATGGCGAAGCAAAAAGATTACAAGGCTTTCAACGACCGCAAGCTGTACCTGGAGATGACCGGGCTGTACACGCCGAAGAGCGAGATCGAGTGGAAGGATCAGCGCACGCGCGACCTGAGCGAACTGACCGAAGAGGAACTCGACCAGTTGATCGGCGAGGCGGACACGGCAAAACGCGCTGAGGATGACGAGGCAGATGGCGCTTGAGACCGCGACGCTGATTAAACCGCGGGAGGCGGAGGGCGAGAAGGCGCGGCGCGAGAAGGCGCGGCGCAGGTTGAGCGCTTTTTGCCATTATGTGAGCCGCTGGTACCGGCGTGCGCCGCACCTTGACCTGGCGGCGGAGATGCTGGAGCAGGTCGAGATTTACATCCGCACGAAGGGCAGGACGGGCGTGGGGCGGCTGTTGATCTTCATGCCGCCGCGGCATGGCAAGAGCGAACTGGTGAGCAAGCACTTCCCGGCCTGGGTGCTGGGGAAGCTGCCCGACACGCGGGTGATCTTGGCGAGCTACGGTGCAGACCTGGCAGTGAGCAACAGCCGGGCGGCGCGAGAGATCGTGATGGGACAGCAGTACAAGGCGCTTTTTGGCGAGGCGTCGATCGTCGAGACGCCGGTCGAGCTGAGCGCGGACAGCCGCAGCGTGGAAGCCTGGGATTTGAGCCGTCCGCACCGGGGCGGGGTGGTCGCGACCGGCGTGGGCGGCGGGATCACGGGCAAGGGTGCGCACCTGCTGATCATCGACGACCCGTTCAAGAACCGGGAAGAGGCCGAGAGCGCGCTGACGCGGGAGCGGGTGTGGAACTGGTGGACAAGCTCGGCATACACGCGCCTGGAAGACGGCGGGGCGGTGGTGGGGATGCTGACCCGCTGGCACCCCGACGATTGGGCCGGGCGGCTGCTGCGGGCGATGGGCGAGGACCCATCGGCGGATCAGTACGTGGTCGTGTGCCTGCCCGCGCTGGCGGCGCCCGAAAAAGTGGACGACGAGAGCCGCCGGGCGGGATTGCTGCGCGGGGTATGGATCGAAGGCAAGGACGCGCTGGGGCGCAAGGCGGGCCAGGCGCTGTGGCCGGAGAAATACGACGAGGCAGTGCTGGGCTCGATCCGGTCAAACATCGGGATCTACGACTTCGAAGCGCTCTACCAACAGAACCCCTACCTGCGCAGCGGGAGCTTCTTTTTGCGGGAGTGGCTGCCCGTGGTGGAGCACATGCCCAAGGCATACGAGATCGCCGAGAGGGTTCGCTACTGGGACAAGGCCGCCAGCGCCCGCGGCGACTACACCGCCGGGGTACTGATGTGCAGGACGCACAGCGGTGAATATTATATCGAGCACGTGGCGCGGATACAGGCCAACACGGGCGAGCGCGACCGGTTGATGCTGGAGACGGGCAAATACGACCGGACGCGCCAGGGACCGCAGACAACGCAGTATCACCAGCAGGACCCCGGAGCGGCGGGGCGGGACAGCGCCGAGGCGACCAACCTGATGTACGCGAAGGCGGGGATCGCGGCGCGCTTCGAGCCGCTCAGCGGCGACAAAGAGGTGCGGGCTGGCCCGTTTTCGAGCGCCTGCCAGGGCGGGCGGGTGCGGCTGCTGCGCGGCGGATGGAACGAGGCGTTTATCGAGGAATTGGCGTCGTTTCCGTTGGGAAAACACGACGACCAGGTGGACGCAGCCGCGAGCGCGTTCAATCGGCTGGCGAGCGGTGGACCGGTGATTCTTTTTGGAGCGTAGTATGAGCGGATTCAAAGTGCAATCATTTCCGGTCGAGTCCGGGGTTTATCGGAAGGATCAGCTCAAGGCGGTGCTGGGGGCAGCGGATTGGCTGCGGGGCGAGGAGGGCAGCTCGTCGGCGGACCGGATCAGCGGGAGCGCGGCGGCCTACGCGCTGGTGCCGCTTATCTACCGGGCGGTCAAGCTGCGGGCGGACGCGATCAGCAGCGTGCCGGTGCACGTGTGGAAGGGCGAGCAGGAAGTGGCCTGGCCGTTCGATACCGACTCGACGGAGCTGATCTGGCAGACCGAGGCGGCGCTGCTCTTGAACGGGTTTGCGCTGTGGCTCAAAAAGCCCAACGCCAGGCGCCCGCGCGACTTGCAGTGGGTCAACCCGAACACGGTCGGCATCTCGTACACGCCCGGGCGGGGGCTGATCTTCAAGCAGGAAGGGACGACGGACAACACCAGCCCCTGGACGGAAGACCAGGTGGTTTATTTCCGGGAGTTCCATCCCACGGACGACGTGGGCGCGGGGGTGGGAGCGGCGGACGTGGCGATTGAGGACGCGCGCCTGCTGCGCTACCTGACTCGGTTTGCCGGAAGATATTTCGAGAACGGCGCCATGCCGGTGACGCTGCTGGGCTTCGAATACGCCCCGAGCCAGGAGGAGAGCGAGCGGGTCGAGAAATGGTTCCAAAAGATGGCGACCGGCATCCGCAACGCCTGGAAGGTGCTGGCGCTGCGCGGGAAGGTGACCCCGACCATCCTGACGCCGCCGCCCAAAGAACTGGAGATGAAGGAGCTCAACAACCAGGCGCGGCACAACGTGGCGATGGCGTTCGGCATCCCGCAGACCATGCTCGAGGACGCGGCCAACTACGCCACGGCGGGCGAACACCGCATGAGCTTCTGGCAAGACACGGTGCGCCCGCGCGGGCGGATTTACGAATCGGCGATCAACAGTCAATTGTTTAAACCGATGGGTCTGCGACTGCAACTCGACTTCGAGGAGATGGGCATCTTCCAGGTGGACGAGGCGGAGCGCAGCAACGCCCTGTACAACCTGACGCTGGCGGGCTACGACCCGATCACGGCATCGGAAGTGCTCGGTTATCAGCTCAATCAGGTGCAAGTGGAGCGCATCCTGGCGAACCGGCCGGTGGCTGAAGCGAACGTGACCGAGGTCAATGACCCGGACGAATCGGGCGCCGCCGGTGAAGACCTGAAGCGCTGGGAGCGCAAGGCGGCGCGGCGGGTCAAGGAAGGGCGCAGGCCGAATGTGAGTTTTGAGAGCAAGGCGATCTCGGCGGGGCTGCACGCAGCCATCGAGGGAGCGCTGGAGGAGTGCGCCAGCGTGAACGACGTGCGCCTGGCATTTGCGGGCGCGGCGGGCTGGGAGGCTTATCCCTGATGACGGCCGTTATCGACCGGGAGGAGCTCGAGCTGAGGCTGGCGCGGCGGCTCAACAAGGCGCAGATGAAGGCGCTCAAGGAGCTGCTGGAACTGTTGGGCGACCCGCCGGACTGGTACAGGGTGCCGCAGACGTTCTGGGAGGCGAGCGGCAAGGCGCTGGTGAGCGTGATCGGGTCGATCATCGAGGAGATCTATGTCATGCAGGCGGAGGCGATGCTGGCTGGTTTTGGGGGGATCGGCGTGGAATGGGACCTGATCAACCAGGCCGCGGTGGATTGGGCGCGGGCGCACGCGGCCGACTTGGTCGGCAAGCTGATGCAGCGATCTTACGAGTTCGCACGCCAGGCCGTGGCGGACTTTTTCGAGCAGGGCTGGACGATGGGCGACCTGGAAGCGCGGCTGGCGCGGGTGTACGGCGCGCAGCGGGCCGAGGTGATCGCGGTGACCGAGGTGACGCGGGCGGCGGTCGAGGGCGAGCGGGCGACGGTGAAGGAGCTTGAGAAGTACGGCATTTTTATGATCGAAATCTGGCAGACCGAGAACGACGAGCTGGTGTGCCCGATCTGCGGACCGCGGCACGAAAAAAGAGAAGGCGACGGCTGGACGCGCGATGACGGCCCGCCCGCGCACCCCAAATGCCGCTGCTGGGTCAACCACGTGATGAAGGATTGAGATGGCGACAGGCGCAAACCCCGAAGACGTCGAGCGCATCATGGGCAAGCTGGAAAACATCCTGCCGGCAGTCAAGGCGGTGGTCAAGGCGGTGGCGATCGAGGTGAAGGACAAAGTCGCCAAGGCGCCGCCAGCGCCGACCGGTCGGCGCATGCCCGGGCTGACGCAAAAGCAGCGCTTCTTCCTGATGAAGGCGATCGGGTCGGGGCTGATCCAGGTGCCCTGGCGCAGGGCGATGAGCCCCAGGAGCGAGTCGCTGAGCAAGAGCTGGGCGGTGGCGGAGGAGAAGGAGGGGCTGCGCCAGGTGATCGGCAACGACACCAGCTACGGCCCGTACGTGCAGGACCGCGAAAAGCAGAATTTATTTCACACGATCACCGGCTGGGTGACGGTGCAGGACGTACAGGAAGAAGTGGCCCCGACGCTGGCGGACAGGTACGCCAAAGCGGTGCGGAAAACGTTAGGAGGCTGAACATGGCGAAAGATGCAGCGACGACAGCAATGAAATTCAAAGTGGCGACTAGCGTTGCCGACAGGGAGCGTCCGGCGCTCGAGCAGACAAAGCGGCTGCTCAACCGCGACGAGTACACCGGGGCGACGCTGCGAGTGCTGGGCGTGCCGTTTGGCGGGCACATCCTGGAGCGCGACGCGGCGGGCGAGGCTTTTCACGCCGACACGGATCTGTGGATGCAGCCCGGCGACACGCGCCCGGTCACCTACTACCACGGGTTTGGCCCCGACGACCCGCAGGACTGGCAGCCGGAACCGGCGGTGATCGGGCTGGCGACGCTGGTCGAGATGGACCCGGAGCGCGGCTGGTGGTTCGAGGCCCGGCTCGACGAGGGCGAGGAGCTGGCGCAGCGAGTGATGCGAACGATGGAAAACGGCGGGGAAGTGCGCGCCAGCAGCGGCGCGGTGGGGCACCTGGTGCGCTACGGCGAGGCGGGGCTGATCGACGTGTGGCCGGTCGGCGAGCTGGCGCTGTTTGACACGAACGACTGGCGCCGCCCAGCCAACGAGCTGGCGGTGGTTGAAATGAAGGCAACCGCGGGAGACGAGCCCGAGGCGGAGGCCGCGCTGGAGACTGGATCAGTAAAGAGCGCGGCGGTCCTGGACGAGGAACCCGTTTTGCAGGAGGGCGGCTCGCCGCTCTCGACAAATCCGAACACCCTAGAAGGGGCGCAAGCCCCCACGGAGGACGAAATGAACGAAGAAGATTTGAAGGCGTTGATCGAGGGCGTGAGCGCTCAGCTCACCGCCAAGATGGACGCCATGATTGACGAGCGCCTGCCCAAAGAGGAAGCGGGCAAAGCGACGGCGCAGATACAGGTGACGACGGACGAGGCCGACCAACCGTGGAAAAGCCAAGGCGAGTTCTTCCAGGCGGTCAAGACCGCGGCCCTTTACAAGACGCAGGAAGACCCGCGCCTGCGGGCGCTCAAGGCGACCGGTCTGAGCGAGGGCGTCCCGGCGGACGGCGGCTACCTGGTCCCGCAGCAGACCGCGGCGGGGATCATGGAGCGCATGTACGAGACCGGCCAGATCCTGAGCCGCATCTCGGTCGACCCGGTGACGGGCAACTCGATGCTCTACAACGGCGTGGACGAAACCACCCACGTCGGCTCGATGTACGGCGGGGTCGTCGGCTACTGGCTAGGCGAGGGATCGCAGATCCCGGCGTCAAAGCCCAAGTTCTACCAGCTCGAGCTCAAGCTCAAAAAGCTGGCGGCGCTGTGCTACGCCACCGACGAACAGCTCGAGGACACGGCCAACCTGGATTCGTGGCTGAACCGCACCGTGCCGAGCGTGCTGCGCTTTGTGGCCGAAGACGCGGTGGTCGAGGGCGACGGGGCCGGGAAGCCACTGGGCATCCTGAACGCGCCCTGCACGATCACCCCGCTGCGCGAGGACGCCAGCAAGGTGAAGATCGCCGACATCGCAAATATGTGGGCGCGGCGCTGGGTCGGCGTGAGCGATTACGTGTGGCTGGTCAACCAGGAGGTCACGGCGCAGCTCAACGCGATGACCGCCGCGACCGCCCCGGTCTACATGCCCGCGGGCAACATCGCCGGTTCGCCGTTTGGGACGATCTACGGGCGCCCGGTGATCGAAGTCGAGTATTGCCCGGCGCTGGGCACGACCGGCGACGTGATCCTGGCCAGCCTGAGCCAGTACCAGGCCATCAACAAGGGCGACGTGCGGGCGGACAGCTCGATCCACGTGGCGTTCCTGACCGACGAGACCGCCTTCCGCTTTGTGTACCGCTTTGCGGGCGCACCGGCCTGGCAGTCGGCATTGACCCCGCTGCACGGATCAACCGTCAGCCCGTTTGTCGCGTTGAGTTCTGCGTCTGTATAGGAGGATGAGATGAATCCGTTTGTGCAATACCAAAACATCATCCAGTTGTTGGAGCCGAAGGACATCGGCACGACCGTGACCGCTTCGGCCTACATGGATCTGAAGGGGGCCAACCGGGCCGCCTTCCTGGTCCAGTTCGGGGCGATCACGTCGGCGACCGCGCTCGATGTCGAGGAAATCACGGTGGAAGCCGCCACGTCCGACGCTGGAGCGACCGAGGTCCAGATCGACTTCCGCTACCGCAAGAGCGGGGCGCTTGGAACCAACACCTGGGGCGCGATCACGAGCGCTTCGGTGCTGGCGATGACCGCATCGGCGGACGACAACAAGATGGTGTGGATCGAGGTCGACCCGGACGCGCTGGCGGCCAACGACTACCGCTACGTGCGCGTGAAGCTGACCGACAACCCCGACATGACCGCCTGCCTGGTGGGCGTGATCGGGCTGTTGGACCCGGTCTACCGCATGACCACGATGGTCGCGGCGACCGCAAGCGCGAGCGCCTAGGAAGATCGACGGGGACGATGCAGAACCGTTCTGATGCCCCTGTCGATCAAGCTGCCGGTGGCGGGTACGGCGTACTGGGGCGCCGTACCCTGGCCATCGTCGGGAGCCATCCCGCGGGGCTGGATCAGGTCCCGTGGGATGATCCCGCGGTGGAGATCTGGATTTTCAACGAGGCGCCCATGAAGCCGGAGAAGTACCCGCGCTACGACGCCAGTTTGCAGCTGCACACGCCCGAGGTCTACGCCAACCCGCACAACTGGGTCAACTCGGGTTACTGGGATTGGCTGCAGCAGCCGCACGGCAAGCCGGTGTGGATGCAGGAGGTCGACCCGCGCGTCCCGGACAGCGTGCGCTACCCGATCGAGGCGGTGCGGGCGATGATCCCCTGGCCCTACCTGCGCAGCAGCCCGGCGCTGGCGCTGGCGCTGGCGATCCACCTGGGCTACGAGCGCATCCTGCTCTACGGGAGCGAGCTGCCGAGCAACACCGAGTACAGCTACCAGGCGAGCAACTACACCTTTTGGATCGGTTTTGCGCGGGGGCGCGGGATCGA
>JAQTYQ010000067.1 GCA_028688225.1 Opitutaceae bacterium
GGTGCCCGTTGTGCGGCTTCACGACCGGCTGGGTGCCTTATGCGCAGCGCAATACGCTGCGGCGCACGTGCCCCAACGCGCAGTGCCGGGGGCACGAGTTGACGGTGTTCGGGCGGAACCTGGAGGCAGCGCCATGAGCAACAATGTGCGATGTCCCTACTGTGGCTCGACAAACACAAAACTGCACTGGCTCTATGCGCTAGAGCGCGTATGCTTCAATTGCAGTCGGACGTTTACAGTTATGAGCGCATTGGAGCGCGATCTGCGCGCCAACGCCATACGGCGCGCCGGCGGCGTGAGCGCCCTGCACACGATGGCGCGGGCGCGGTGTGTGCGCCACACCGACGCGCTGCGGGCGGAGGCGGCGGCGCGGGAAGAGGCGGCGACGCCGATGACGGAGGGGCGGTCGTGACGCGCGTCCGGCCTCCCTTCGCCTACTACGGCGGCAAGGCGCGACTTGCCGGCTGGATCGTGGCGCACTTCCCGCCGCATGACGTGTTTGTGGACCTCTTCGGCGGCGCGGCCAATGTCATCCTGAACAAGCCGCCGGCGAAGCTGGACGTGTATAACGACATTGATGGGGACCTGGTGAACTTCTTTCGCGTGCTACGCGAGCGGCCCGACGACCTGATCCGCGCCATTGAATTGACGCCGTACAGCCGCGCGGAATTCGAGCAGGCGCGAACCGGCCTGGGCGATACGGAGTTAGAGCGGGCGCGGCGGTTTTACGTGCTGATGAAAATGAGCAGCTATCCGGGGCGCGTGGAGCGGTGCGCGTGGCGTTCGCGGCTGAATGGCGAATCCGCCGGCGAGGCGAACCGCCAGCACTTCGTCAAAGATTGGCTGGCTACGCGACACCTGTACGGTATTGCCAGCCGGCTCCGCGAGTGCGCCATTGACCAGCGGCCGGCGCTCGATGCCGTTGCCAACTACGACGATCCGGAGACGCTGTTCTATGCAGACCCGCCGTACCTGGAGGGCACTCGCGGCTCCAATGGCAATGGGCGCGGCTATACACATGAATTCGCCGGCGCTGACGACCACACTCACCTCGCCGCCGCGCTGCGTGACATCGACGGCATGGCGGTAATCAGCGGCTACCCGTCGGCGCTGTACGACGGCCTGTACGCCGGCTGGCAGTGCGTGACCACGACAGCGCGCGATAGCACGACGGCGGCGCGGACGGAGTGCCTGTGGCTGTCACCGCGCGTGACGGAGCGACTGGCGCACGCGGGGCTGCAATTGAGCCTGTTCGCGGGAGGTGAGGCGTGACCCCCGACTTCTGGACCGACACGCTCCCCGCGCTGTACGCCGGCGACTTGCCGCCGCGCGTGGGCGACATCGTGGCCTGCGCCGACACGCGCCACGTGGTAGGCGTCGTCGTGGCGGAGGCGACCATTGGCACGCGCGCGAACCCGCAGCACGGCTACCGCGTGCGCCTGGCCGACGGGCGCGAGACGCTCATTGCCGACGGCGACGTGCTGTTCGTCGCGCCGGTGGAGTGGGAGGAAGCATGACGTTCGACGCCTACGCACTCGGCGCGATCCTGCGCAAGCGGCGCGAGACGCTGGGCCTGTCGCGCGACACGGTAGTGAACCGCGCCAACGGTAAAATATGCGCGACGACGATCCACGAAATTGAGCACGGCAGAGCGCCACAATTGACGACGCTGGCGGTGATATGCGAGGCGCTGAATATAACGCTGGCGGAACTGTTCGCGGAGGCGGAGCGGGAGGCGGGCGCATGACGACGCGGGGGCGGTTGCTCGACGCATGGAAACTCGAAACGACGCGGACCGCGCTGGCGTATCGCGGGCGCTGCCGCCTATACGACAACAGGCTGCGCCTGGTGCGCTGGTTCTACACGTTCAAGGCGCTCGTGTGCGTGTGGCTGGACCGCGAGTTTACGCCGACACCGGATGACTACGAGTACCATTATGGCTTCGAGGACTGGCACGACATTGCGGCGCTAGGCGGCGGCGAGGGCTGGACCGAGTTCGGCGCGGGCGGCTGGGTAGAACTGCTGCGCGTGCCGGCGGGCGTGTTGCGGCGCTGGCAGTATATCGTGGTACAGGAGAGTTGGCCATGAATGCGAATCGCGTTTGGGACTGGCTTGAAGAGTGGTTCTTGCCTATCGTGCTTATTCTAATGCTGACCATAGGTATCGTTGTGATACTGGCGTTTCTCGTAGGTGCGATTGAAGACGACAGGAATACCTACCCCGTCGTCATCACCACCAACGGCGAGACGTTCTACTGCCACGTTTACGACGCGGAGACGCTGCTCGCCACCGACTGCAAGCACGCGGCGCGGATGCTGGTGCCGGCGGACGCGGCGGTGTCGTGGAGGTAGCGATGAGGGCGCGGTTGCACAGAACGGGTGTTCGTGGTAGAATGAGCGCGCCTCAGAATGAGGCGGAGCCGGTTGACGGCCGGCTCCTAAACGTAATTGCCAACAGGGGTGGCAACGACGCCTATAGCGAGTTTATCACAACTCCGGCGTTTTCACCCTATGTTGGGGAAGGAAACGCGGGAGTTTTTGCATTATGACCAACGAAAGCCAGTCCGAGCAGTTGACCTTCATCGCAGACGCGCCGGCCGAGATCGG
This sequence comes from Opitutaceae bacterium, assembly GCA_028688225.1. Lineage (GTDB taxonomy): Bacteria > Verrucomicrobiota > Verrucomicrobiia > Opitutales > Opitutaceae > Fen-1467. Next base: position 2,607 of record JAQTYQ010000067.1, read on the forward strand.
GGCTGCGCCGGCGCGCATCTCCATTTCCGAGATCGGCGTCGATCCGGAGGTCTACCCGCGCCACGAGATCGACGACAGGCGCGCGGAGCGCTACGCGGCAGTCATGCGCGACGGCGTGCAGTTTCCTCAAATCCACGTCGAGGTGTGGCCGCACGCGAACGGGGACGCGCCGCCCAAGAAGTACCGCGTTCTCGACGGTGCGCACACATGGACCGCGTACAAGAAAACCGGCTATGAGGGCGAGCTTGACGTTATCCTGGTTTCCCTGAATGGCTACGATCCCCTGCTGTACGCGGCGTCGCGGGCAATCGGCCCCACCGAACTGAAAGAGGCAGACGCCAAAGAAACCGCGCGGCGTGCGTATCAGAAGAATCCCAGACTGACCGGAGAAGAAATCGCGCGCGCAGTCGGGCGGTCGCGAAGTGTGGTAAATGACTACATCAGCGACTTGCGAGCCTCAATCGAGCTAGAAAAAGACATCAAAGTTTTTCGTATGGGGCTTCTGGGCATACCGCAAGATCGAATTGGCGACAGGTTAAAGGAGAAACAGGAATGGGTATCCGAGCATTTAGGGAAATTGCCGGAATCGGCAATTCCCATAAATGCTGATCTCTCTCGCGGCTTCCCCGTCAATCAGATCACCGCTAGGCACGCCTGGCCGGAACCGCTCGTGTGGGCGGTGGCGCTCCAAGAAAAAACCGACCAGCTCCGGTTCCAGGAATTGAAGTGGCCTATCCGAACCTGGGACTATTGGAACTGGAGCGATGTTGATGCCCGCTTCGGCGACGAATGGCCGGGGCGCATCCCCGCCCAGCTTGTGGCGCACGCGCTGTACTTCTTCACGAAGCCCGGCGATCTCGTGTTCGACCCGATGGCCGGCGGCGGCGTCGTGCCCGATGTCTGTCTTGCGCTCAATCGCCAGTGCTGGGCGTTCGACATGATTGACCGCCCCGACATCAGGCCGGAAATCGAACCCTACCACTGGGCGTTCGGCAACATGGCGTGGCCGGTGAATTCGAAAGCCAAGCCAGACCTGATCTTCTTCGACCCGCCCTACTTCACCAAGAAAGAAGAGGCTTACGAGGACCTGGCGGAGGGGAGCGCGCCGCCCATATCCTCGCTGTCGCGCGCGGATTACCTCGCGTTCTTCCGCGAGTTCTTCCTGCTGTGCGCCGAAAACACGAAGAATACAACGCGGCTGGCATTCCTAAACGCCGATTGGCGCGACTTCCAGAGCACGCCGGCGCTCAACGAAAGCCCGAAGGACGCGATAACGATCCGGCACTACTGGGACCTGCTCGAAGAAACTGGCTGGGAAGTTACGCACCGCATTGAATGCCCGATGTCAACCGAGCGGTTCAGTGGCAACATGGTTAGCCACATGCAAGCGAACCGGACCATCGGCGTCGTGGGGCGCACATTATTGATTGCGCGGAGGCGCTGACGAAATGGAGATGATAGAGGTAACTGGATCAGTGACGATCAACCCCGATGAGGTTGAATATCACTTGGGTCGCGCTGATTTTACCTATCCCAGAAATGACGAAGCCGATCCCTATAGAGGATGGACTAAGTTCACCGCTATTCCCAATCTTTTTCAATGGATGGTGCGAAACAAGAAATTCCCAACATCAGATGAGGGTGTGGCGTTTTTACTCGAAAATCTTGACCCCAAATACCGCAACAGGCTTGACGCCCTACTCGATGTTGAGCGAAAGAGAATCGTGCGCCGGGGCCACAAGCTCTACCTGGACTTTGCGCGCGATATGCACACCTGGGGATTGTTGCAGCGGTGTTCTCTTCTTGCTTTCACTGAATACCAAAAGGCCCATGATATTCAGTACAACGTGGATTTCCTGTCAACGCTGCTAAGTAGCCTCATTGGAAAAGATGAAAAGAATAAGATTGCAATTCAGGCGGCTATGCGCGCCAGATGGCCCGACGAAATAGAAGGCATCGATCCTTTTGAGGCAATGAAAGCACAGAGACGCGCCAGGCGTGGACAACGCGAATGGGATGGGCCGGTTTATTGGCTGACGAATCGCTATCGCGCCCCTGCCAAGAAGATAGCCGGCTGTTGGTTATTCGGCCCCAATCACATCAATGACTTAGCTGAAGAAGTGCGTATGGAGCTTAAGATTGAAGAGGATGGCGCTGAAATAGGTATTCAGCCCGTCTATGCCGAACAAGAGGAATTGCCCTTCTAACCCAAAGTGCCGGCGTCCCCGCTCTAGGCGGGGCTACACCCGGTTCAGCGCCGGCTTTACGGCGGGTCACCGGGTCAGCCGGCGGGCTAGAGTATAGCACGAACGAGGCAGGATAGCATGGCTAAAGCTGGCATCATCTATGTGCTCTATGCTCCTAAATTGGGGCTTTATAAGATTGGCAAAACCACGAATTTACAGCAGCGACTAAAGGACCATCGACGAAGAATACCGGGTGGCATTGAGTTGATACATCAAATCCACAGCGATGATATCAATACAGCAGAATGGTGGATACAGAGCGTCGCGAGACATCAGGCTAAGTATAAAAACGAGACAGAGTGGTATCGCCTATCGCCGGACGCACTGCAGAAAATAATGAGCTATGACCGCTTTGATGCAGCGGATTTGGCGCAATTAGAACGCGACGTTTGTCAGCGACTTTGGGATACAACTTATGGCAAGCTGACTTAAAGCTGCCCTGGATACGACAAATGGACGAAGCAATAGAAGTACGTGACGCGCGCGGTAATAACCGCTTCATGATAGACAACGCCATTATTGACGTGTATGGTCCTATCATAGGGCCATATGGGTTGGCGCTCTATATCGCAATCTGTCGCCACTCTGACAGAGAGACGCAGGAGAGCTATCCGCGCGTCAAGACGCTGGCGAAAGAGACAGGCATGAGCGGTCGCCAGGTTCACAATAAGCTAGAGCAGCTATGCGAGTTAGGCTTGCTCAGGGTTGTGAGCGGCAAGGAAGCGGGGCAGCGAAACGTGTACGTTTTACTCCAGGTTTACCCCGATCCCGACAAGCAGCGGGAATTCGCCAAGCAATTAGGGTATGCACCACGTGCAGAGGGGTGTGAACATGGTGCAGAGGAGTATGCACCACGTGCAGAGGGGTGCGCACCAAGTGCAGAGACATCCGAACAAACTCACTTAGCAAACACAACTAACAAACTCACTGAACCAGAGGGCGACGCGCCAGCGCGCGCCCCCGCCGGCAAGCGCAAGGGCAAGCCACGCGACCCGCTGTTAGACCATCCGGCAGTAATTGCCTACCGGGACGAATACCACTACTGGCCCGACACAACGCTGCGACCGCCTATTGCCGAGGCGGTTGGTGACGACGCCGGCGCTGTGGCGTTATGGGCGCGCATATTGCGCGGCTGGCATGGTGCCGGCTGGGGACCGCGTAACATCGACGGGATGCTAGATTGGTTCCGGCGCGGCGAGATACCGGGCACGAACGGCAAGGGGCCACCGCGCAAGCACGCGAGTAACTTCGGCGTGAAGCGACAGCACGACGAGTACGCGGGGGGCAAGTATGCCGAGTACATCGAGCACTGACTTCACCGCACTCCGCCTCGACCTCCCGCCGGCGAAGATGCACGGCGACTGCACGACGTGTCTATGGCTGCGCGTGTGCGCGGCGCGGCAGGCGTTGCACGTGTGGCCGGTGTGCGCCGCGCCGTTCGAGCACGAGGTGGACCGGGTGCGGGCGCTGGGCTACAGTGGGCGGGTGGCGAAGAGCGCGCCGCCGCCGACGCCGACGCACACTAAGTCGGGACGCCCGATACGCCGGCCGGGACCGCGCCGGCAGTACGCGCCAGTGACGTGTATGCACTGTAGCAGCGGAGACACGGCGGCGAAGGGCCGCGTGTGGCCTACGGGCGATTTGCGGTTCCGGTGCAACGTGTGCCGGCAGTATACGCGCGTGCCGTGGGCGGAGGTGGTGCGGCTGGACGCTGCCGACGCTGTGACCGCCACGCAGGACGACGTGAACGCGGCGGCGGCGCGCGGGTTTGGGGAGAGCGAGAGGAGTGTGAGGTGAGTACCGAACCATGCCAACATGAGCAGGCGTTCTGGACTGACGACGGCCTGTGGTGTCCCGATTGTCGCTGTTGCATCGCGGTTCGTTGCCACGCCTGCGGCGGCGAGGGCGTCGTCGAAGAGGACGAGTACGAGTGCGATTGGATCAACTACGGCTCGGACCTCATCGTGTGCCCGGAATGCGGCGGTACCGGCATGCTGCGCGATGCGGTTGCGGGGTAGTAGGCGGCGGGAGCCGCGAGAGGAGCGTGAGGTGAGCGAACCCACCGAACTCGAAGCGCGCACCGGCAACGCCGCTGACTGGCAGAAGCTGGCCGACATCTTCAGCCGGCTATGTGGCGTGGACCTGACAACGACTTACGCACCGCCGGATGACGCCCCCTGGCTGTACGTGGAGCCGGATGAGGAAAACGAGCGCCACGCCATCGAGATACGCATTCCGGCGCGTGGCATCGAGGTGCGCATCGAGCCACAATTGAGCGTGACGCGCTACGGCGTCAAGCCGGTGCTGCGCGTGTGGGCACTGGTGGAGGGCGAGGACGCATGAACCTGAACGAATACCAACAGCGCGCGATGCAGACGCGCATTTACCGCGAGAGCGGCGCGCTCGTATATCCCGCGCTCAAGCTCGCCGACCGGCAGGCGCGAGGGAAGCTACAGGGCGACGGCGATGGGCGCTAAAACCGACTTCACGGCAATGTCCGACGACGACCTGTGCCGGTGGATTGCGCAGCGGCGGGGGTGGACTGACGTGCATCAGGCACAAGATGGCATGTGGTGGGGACTTCCGCCCGGCGGTCGTTCTACGTATTTACCCGACTGGACCGGCGACCTCAACGCGGCGTGGGAGGACTTGCTATCCGAGCTTCCCGAAAAATACATACCCCACCCTATGCCGGGCAGCGCTGCGCCCGCCGCCCGCGCTATTGCTGAGGCGTGGGCGTGGTGGGAGGAGCGGGGCAATGATGACTAAACAACGCGGCACCGGCATTCACGCCACACACGCCGGCGACTTCGGCGCGCAGGTGACGGAGCTTGCGCAGCGCCTGTTTCGCGAGCACGGCCTGTGGGCGGACCTCATCGTGCTCAACCCG
>JAQTYQ010000033.1 GCA_028688225.1 Opitutaceae bacterium
GATCCGGGCCCCGACGATCATGCCGGCGCCAAAGGTGGAGGTGGACAGGCCGATGGCTCCGACCACGGCCACCTTCAGCGAAGCCAGTCCGCCCAGATATCCGGTCAGGATGCCGCCCCCGAGCTTGGCCACGGACTGCTTGAGGAAGTTCTTGTCGGTAAGCGCGCGGAGGATGTTCGCCACCGCCAGGCCGGAGGGAAAGGCCAGTTGCATGCGGTCGACCAGCAGCGGCGTGTACACCATGCCCAGGCCGACGCCGAACATGCCGATACAGGTATAGTAAAGGATGAGCTGCCAGGCCGGCACCTCCGGCAGGCCGAGCCAGTGGCGCGCCTGGATGAGCACCGCCATGCCGCACATGCCGGCGACCGAGGCGGCCAGGGTCTGCATGTAGTTGGCGCCATGCTTGCCCTCCGGCCCGTAGCCCAGCGTGATCGTGCTGCCCAAAATACCCGCCAGCACCTGTCCACCGATGAAGAAACCGATGGAGAAATTCATGAACGCTGCGGAGACGCCTCCCAGCGGGCCGAGAATGAAGATCGCCACCGCCCCCAGCAGGAGGTGGTAGGCAGGCGTATTGATCGGCGGAAGCAGGCGGCGGAGACCGGCCGGGCGGCCAGGAGCGGACATCGGTGATGCTACTTCCCCGCCGCCGGTCACGGCAGCGACAGCTTCAGCGTGTTCCCCACGATGGTGACATCGGCGAGCTTCTTCCAAGCCACCGCGATGTCCTCAGGAACCTGGGCCTTGGCCAGAACACGGTTGAGCACGATCTCGCCGACTCCGGGCAGCCTGTGCAGCGGGAGGGAACCGACGTAAAAGCGGCTGGGTTCGAAGATGAATCCGTCGCCGCCTTTCACGAACTTGCCGGAGGCCTGCACGATCAGCGGACGCTTGATGCCGAACAGCTCAAGATTGAGCGTGCCCTTGGCACCGATCTGCAGCACGCCGTCCCGGATGCGGAAATTCGGCACATCCATCTGGAGCATGCCCGAGGCCGGGGACGGCGGGGCGACCGGGGCGCTTTTCTGGCCGGGAGCGGGCGCAGGGGCGGCGGTGCCGGCCGAGATCCAGGCGTTGAGTTCATTCTCATTGAGCTCGACCGAGCTGCCCTCCGTAAAGAGCTGCTTCTTGCGCAGCCATTGCTTGCCGCGATCAGCGTTCCGGCCGCCCTCGATATAGTAGATGGCACCGGCCGGAGGCGACTTGGGCGGTTCCTTCACGATTTGCACCGGCTGCGCCACCAGATACGCCGCGGCGAGCCCGGCGCCCAAGACCAGGCTCAACGCCGCCCCGAGGACGACCTCGCCCAGACCGGGCCCATATTTCGCTTTATCGATCTTGCGCGAGCTCATGGCATACCTTTCGTTTTGAGGAACGGAAAAGACCTTATTTCTTTGCGGCGGTGGTCGATGCGGGGGCGGCGGCGCCTTCGCTCTTGGCGGTGCCGTTGCCGCCGGACTTGCCACCGTCTGCCTTGACCGGAGGACGTTTGTAGTCGGTTTCGTAGAAGCCGCTACCCTTGAAAATGATGCCGGAGCCGCGGCCGACCAGACGCTTGACCCTGCCCTTTTGGCCGCAGTTGCAGGTTTTCAGGGGGGCATCCTTCATGGACTGGAACACCTCGAACGTCTTCTCGCATTTCAGACAGCTGTATTCGTAAGTAGGCATTTTGACTGAATCGGCCCCTGCTTATGAAGACCTCGGACCCGCTTTGCGAGACTCTTCTACCGCGCGGAAGAGAGCCGCCTGCGGTCTCTCAAGAATCGAGACTGGTTGGAGAATAAGCGTTTGCAAACCTGCCCGAGCGTGGCATTGCGAGGAGAAAAAGAGAGCGCAGCCTAAGGATCCGTTCATGGATTTCACGACCAAATTTGCCGGTCACGTCGCCCGCGTGGAGCGCGGGATCGAGCGCCTGCTGCCGCCGGCGGACGCCACTCCCGGACGGCTGCATGAAGCCATGCGCTACTCGATGCAGGCCGGCGGCAAACGCCTGCGCCCGGTGCTGGTGCTCGCGACGGCGGAGCTTTTCGATCCGGAAGGACGATCCGATCCGCTGCCGGCGGCGGTGGCCGTGGAGTGCATCCACACCTACTCGCTCATCCACGACGACCTGCCCTGCATGGACAACGACGATCTGCGCCGCGGACGGGCAACCTGCCACAAGGCTTTCGACGAGGCGACGGCACTGCTGGCCGGCGACGCGCTGCTCACCCACGCCTTCGCCCTGTTGAGCACAGCCTATGCTCCGGACCCCCGGCTGGCCGTCGCCCTGTGCGGCCAGCTGGCCGAGGCCGCAGGCACCGGCCACTTGATCGGCGGCCAGATGCTTGACCTGCTCTACGAAAAAAAACCGGGAGTAACCGCGGAAATCCTGGACCAGATCCACGCCCGCAAGACGGCGGGCATGATCCGGGCGCCCCTGGTGATGGGCGGGCTCATTGGCGGAGCCCCGCCACCCGCGATCGACACCCTGCATGCCGCCGGCAGGCATCTGGGCCTGGCCTTCCAAATTGTGGATGACATCCTCGACGCCACGGGTGATGCGACGACGCTCGGCAAGACGCCCGGCAAGGACGCCAGGGCCGGCAAGGCCACGTATGTCAGTCTGCATGGCCTGGAGGCCGCCCGCCGGGCCGCGGGGGAACAGTCGGCCGCCGCCCTCCGCGCGCTCCAGGCACTGCCCGGCGACACCGCCTTTCTGACCGCCCTGGTCAAATCGCTGGACACCCGCAAGGCATAGAGAGCCCCAGCCTGCCGGAGCGCCTGCGCCGAGCACGGACGATCCACAGGGCAAGCATCGGGGACCCACGGCGCCGTTTTTCGACAGCGGGTCTCCCTGCTGGTCGCGGCCATGGGCAATCTTGTGTCCCGGGTATAGTGTACGGCCGGCCGGCCACTAAGGGATTACCCTTATAGTCCGCATCAAGCGGGACGATATGTTCATGGGTGCAAAAAAGCGCACCACCGTCTCCTGCGATTGGAGTGCAGCCATGCTCGCCTCCAGGAGTCCCCATGAACAACCCGACGCCAGAAAAAAACCGCCGCATCCTTGTCGTCGACGACAACCGGGCGATTCACGCCGACTTCCGGAAGATTCTCCAGCCGGGCACCTCGGCCAGCGCCCTGGCCCAGGCGGAAGCCGATCTGTTTGGCGGCGCAGCGGAGATCAAGGCACCCACCATTTTCACTGTCGATTCCGCCTATCAAGGACGCGAGGGAGTGGAAATGGCCCGGCAGGCCGCCGCCGAGGGCCGGCCTTATGCCATGGCGTTTGTCGACATGCGGATGCCACCCGGCTGGGACGGCCTGGAAACCACGCAGAAGCTCTGGGAAATCGAACCCGACCTCCAGATCGTCATCTGCAGCGCCTATTCGGATTATGCGTGGAATGATTTGATCGCCAAGATCGGCCAGTCCGACCGGCTGGTCATCCTGAAGAAGCCCTTCGACAACGTGGAGGTGTTGCAACTGGGCCTGGCCCTCACGGAAAAATGGCACCTCCTGCAGCAGTCGCACCGCCAGATGGAGGTCCTGCAGCATTGCGTGGAAGCCCGCACTGCCGAGCTGCGCACGGAAGTCGCGGAGCGGAAACGCGCGGAAGAAGCGGCGCAGCAGGCCCGGCTGGCCGCGGAGGCGGCCAATTCCTCCAAGAGCGCGTTTTTGGCCAACATGAGCCATGAGATCCGCACGCCCATGAACGGTATCCTGGGCATGGCCAATCTGCTGCTGGAGACCGGGCTCACCGCCGAGCAGCGCGATTTCGTCGAAACGCTGCGCCACAGCAGCGAATCCCTCCTGACGATCCTCAACGACATCCTCGATTTCTCCAAAATCGAAGCCGGCCGGCTCACCTTGGAGACCATGGATTTCGAACTTGCCGAGGTCGTCGAAAGTGCGACCGAGCTGCACGCGGCCCGCGCGGCGCAGAAAAACCTGGAACTCATCACGGAGATCGGCGACGGCGTGCCCGCTCTGCTGCGCGGTGATCCGCACCGCCTGCGGCAGATCCTCCTCAATCTCATCGGCAACGCCATCAAATTCACCGAGCACGGCGAAGTCTTCCTCAACGTCGCTCTCGCCCGAGAGGGCGACCGTGACATCGAAGTGCGTTTTGAAATTCACGACACCGGTGTCGGCATCTCTGCCGATGCCATCGCGCGCCTCTTCCAACCGTTCTCCCAAGCCGACGAATCGACCACGCGGCGCTATGGAGGCACGGGACTGGGGCTTGCCATCTGTCGTCGGCTCGTCGAGGCCATGGGCGGCAAGATCACGGCCCGCAGCAAGCCCGGCCAGGGAGCGACCTTTGCGTTTACGGTGCCGTTTGTCCGGCAGGCCGATGTACCGGCCGAGCGCATGAATCTTCAGGGACTACGCGTCCTGGTCGTCGATGACAATGAAACCAACCGGAAGGTCCTGCACCATCAATTGGATCGATGGGGCGTAGGCAACAAAACGGTCGCCGACGGCAAAGCCGCGCTTGAAACCCTGCACAAAGGCACCGATTCCGCGCACCCCTTTGATCTCGTCCTCCTCGACATGCAGATGCCGAATATGGATGGTCTCATGCTGGCCGGGGCCATCCGCACGCTGCCTGTGCTCCATCGACCCCAACTGGTCATGCTCACCTCGATGGGCGAGACGCTGGCCCCGAATGAACGGGCCCAACATGGTCTGGCCGCCTGCCTGGCGAAACCGGTGAAACAGGCCCAGCTTTACCAGTGCCTGACCGGCGTGATGCGCCAGGTGCGGGCGGAGGAAGCCCGTTCCGCGCAACCGTGGCCCGCCTCCAAGGCTCGGCGCCGGCCTGACGAGTCGGTGCCCCCGCCTATCCCTTCCGACAGCGCGCCTCCCGTCCTGATTGCCGAGGACAATCCCGTGAACCAGAAGGTGGCGCTCCTGCAACTGAAGAAATTGGGATTATCCGCTGATGTCGTGGCCGACGGCCGCGATGTGCTGCCCGCCCTGCGCCACAAGCATCACCGCGTCATCCTCATGGACTGCCAGATGCCGGGGGTGGACGGCTTCGAAGCCACGCGACTCATCCGGGCCGAGGAAAAAACGGGCACCGCCACCTGGCCGGCGCCGGTGCAGATCATCGCCATGACCGCCAGCGCGATGCAGGGCGACCGCGAATCCTGCCTCGCCGCCGGCATGGACGATTACCTCTCGAAACCGGTCAGGCTGGATGAACTCGCCACCGTGCTCAGTCGCTGCAGCAACGGCGAGACTGCCGCACTCGTCAATCACAGCCTGCCCGTGGCCGTTTAAGGCCGCTCCCGCCATGCTCACGTCCCTTCCCCACGCCTTTTTCTTCACCGGCATACTGGCCCAGACTTGGGCGGCCCGATCCCTTCCGCCACGATGGCTGCTGGCGGCCGGTGGTCTCCTCCTGCTGGCGCTGGCCGGCATCGTCGTCTGGCAATGGACCCGCCATCGGTCCCGCCGGCTGGTGCGAAAGTGCGCCGAACTGGAGCGGGAAAACGGATGGTTGGGCCAGAAGATCCTCGATCAGGAAAAACGGGAGACCGAGCTTCGCCGCGAGAATCGATTCATGGAAGTCTTCATGCACTCGGTCGCCGATTATGTCTATTTCAAGGACACGCAGTCGCGATTCATCCGCTGCAGTGACGCGACGGCGCGCAAATTCGGCAAGGCCAGCCCCGCGGAGCTGATCGGCAAGACCGACTTCGATTTCTTCAGGGATGAGCATGCCCGCAGGGCCTTCGAAGCTGAACAGCAGATCATCCGCACGGGCCGGCCGCTCGTCGGCCTCCCGGAGAAGGAGATATTCTCGGACGGACACGTCACCTGGTCGCTGACCTCGAAAATGCCGCTGCGCGACGAAAGCGGGCACATCATCGGCACCTTCGGCATCGGCAAGGACATGACCGAACTCAAGAATGCGGAGCAGGAAATGCGGCAACGGGAGATCCTCTTCCGCCTCATTTTCGAGCACGCCCCGGTCGGGATCTCCTGGAAGCGCACTGACCTCGGTGGCATCTACCATTTCAATCCCACCTTCCGCCGGATTCTCGATCTGCCGGCGGAGACGATGCCGGATGACTCGCGGCTCACGGAACTCACCCATCCGGCGGATCTGCCGCGCCATCAGGAGCTGCACCGTCAGGTCGTGTCCGGCCAGCTTGACAATTACGCCATTGAAAAACGCTTTGTCCTCAAGGATGGCCGCCTGGTATGGGGTCGGCTCTCAGTTGCGGTGGTGCGCAATGAAGCCGGGCATATCATCCAGGAGATCACCATTCTTGAGGACATTACTGAACGCAAGCGGACGGAGCAGGAGTTGGCCGACACCTACCGGCACCTGCTGGACGCGTCCCGCTTCGCCGGCATGGCCGAGGTCGCCACCGGCGTGTTGCACAACGTCGGCAACGTCCTCAACAGCGTGAACGTCTCGGTCAACATTCTCGCCGATAATCTGGGCAACTCCCGCCTTGGCAGCGTCACCAAACTCAGCGCCCTGCTCCATGAGCACGCGGGCGATCTCGGCACCTTCCTCACCACCGATCCCAAGGGCCAGCGCATCCTGCCCTATCTTGACACCCTGGCGGACCACCTCACCGGCGAACAGCAGTTGCGGCTGAAAGAGGTGAATTCCCTCCGGGAGAACATCGACCACATGAAAGACATCGTCAACATGCAGCAAAACTACGCCCGGGTGGTCGGCGTGGTCGAGACGCTGTCGCCGGTCGATCTGCTGGAGGACGCCGTGCGCATGAACGCCGCCGCCCTCACGCGCCACGATGTCGAGGTCGTCCGCGAATTCAATACCGCGGCCCCTGTGCTGGTCGAACGTCACAAGGTGCTGCAGATCCTCATCAACCTCATCCGCAATGCGAAATACGCCCTCGATGAGGGCGGCCGGCCCCACAAGCGCCTGGTGCTGAAAATCGAGGAAGGCGGCCCGGCGGTCCGCCTGTTCATCATCGACGACGGCATCGGCATCGCCCCCGAGAATCTCGCGCGCATCTTTGCCCACGGTTTCACGACGCGCAAGGACGGCCATGGGTTCGGCCTCTGTTCGAGTGCGCAGGCGGCGAAGGAGATGAACGGTTCGCTCACCGCGCACAGTGACGGTGTGGGCAAGGGCGCGACCTTCATCCTTGAGCTCCCGCGCGCGGCCACCGAGCCCAGGGCGCCGGCCCCGGCGCCGGACGCCGCCAGGGTCGAGCTGACGGCGTGAGCCAATTCATGCATTTGGATCGTAGCCGCCGATGTCAGGAGGCTGAATCAAAAGGTGTGCCCGCCAAGGCAGCCTCGTTACCTCGGCGGCTACAGCGCGGGAGTCTCCAACCTGCCTGAATCCGGCAGAACCTTCACAGGCGGCGTTCTGCCGTCTCTGGCGCCCTCACTTCGCCACTTCCATGGCCAGCCGGCGGCAATCCTTGAAATCGGTTTTGCCCGACCCCAGCAGCGGAATTTTTTCCACGCGGCGGATGATTTTGGGAATCCAGAGATTGGGCAGGCCGGCCGTGAAGAGTTTTTCGCGCAAGTCGTCGCCGTTGAGGTCAAGGGCGGTCAGCAGCACGAGCGCCTCGCCCTTCGAGGAATCGGGCACGCCCACGACGGCGATACACGGTCCCTCGCTTTGATCGATGTGATAGGTCTCGTTGATCATCTGCTCCACCGTGCCGTGCGGCACCATCTCGCCGCCGATTTTGGAGAATCGCGACAGCCGGCCTTCGATGTAGAGGAAACCGTCCTCGTCGAAACGGGCCAGATCGCCCGTGACGAACCAGCCGTCCCGCAGCGCCGCCCGGGTTTTCTGCTCGTCGTTGAGGTAGCCGCCGAAGACATTGGGGCCGCGCAGCCAAAGAATGCCGGTCGAGGTGAGGGGCCGCTCCGCCTCCGTGTCGGGATCGATGATCCGGGCCGTCATGCCCGGCAGCAGCCGCCCCACGGAGCCCAGCCGGTGCCCGTGATGGGATTCGCCCTGCCGGCCCTTGCGGGGCGGATCGGGAAGATTCACGTTGGTGACGGGCGTCGTCTCGGTCAGGCCGTAGCCCTGCATGATTTCAACCCCAAACCGTTCTTTGAACGCCTTGTAGAGATCGATCGGCATCTTTTCGGCGCCGGAGACGGCGAAGTGCAGCGAGCACAGCTCGTGGCGCTCGGCCTTTTTCAGCAGCGGCCGCAGGAACGTCGGCGCCCCGATCAGCACCGTCACCCGCTCGGCCCCGATGACCTCCACGATCCGCCGGGTGTCGAGGGGACTGGGCGTGGTGACGATGGCGCAGCCGCGCAGGATCGGATACCAAAGGGTCGCGGTGGAGCCGAAGCAATGGAAGACCGGCAGGCAGGCCAGCAGGATTTCCTCCTTGGGCAGGATGCCGGTGGCGGAAATCTGCGCGCAGTTGGCGAGGAGGTTGCGGTGGGTCAATGGCACACCCTTGGGCTCGCCGGCCGTGCCGCTGGTAAAGAGCAGGCTGGCCTCCGCGTGGTCGCCCACGTGGGGCAGGCCGAGCAGCGTGGCGATCAGCTTGCCCGGCAGCAGCCAGGCGGCGGCCAGCCATTTGAGGATGGCAGGTTTGCCGCACGCCAGGATCTCCTGCCTGAGATCGAGCGTCTTTTCCGGCCAGGGGAAATTGCCGATCTTCTTGCGCACCGCCTCGGCGGTAAGCACGGTGGAGATCTCGCCCAGGCGCAGGCTGGCTTCGATGGGAGCCCGGCCGGCGGTGAAATTGAGATTGACCGGAATCTTGCCGGCCAGGAGCACGGCGAGGTTTGCCACGCAGCAGCCCGCGCTCGGCGGCAGCACGATGCCAACGCGGCGCTCGGGAATGCCGCCGGCTAGCCGGCGGGAGAGCGCCGCGGCCACGGCCAACAGCTTGCCGGCCTTGACCACGGTGCGTTCGCCCGTGCAATCGATGATCTGCGCCTCCCACGGCCGCCGGGCGAGCGAGCGCACGCACTCGCGGCCGAGATGGCTGCCGAGTTCGGGCCGCGCGCTGAAGGCCTCCTCCCCGAGGTCGAGCAGCGCCTTGCGCACCGTCACGACATTGATCCGATCCCGCGCGAGCGGACGTCCGATGGCGACCGTGATCGGACATGGCAGCCGGTGATGCTGCTGCTTCCAAAAGTACTTCTGTCCCGAGAAGGAAAACATCGGGCTCCACTTCCGATCCAAAAACACCGGGATGACCGGCACCCCGGCCTGATGGGCCACCGACTCGAAGCCCTTGTGGATTTCCATGAGCATGCCGGTGCGGTTGACCTGCCCCTCGGGGAAGACGCACACCAGTTCGCCCGCCCGCAGTCTTTCGACCGCGCGTTTGACGGCGGCACGGGATCGCCGCGGCATCACCACCGTGATGCCGGTGGCCCGGGAGGCGAGCCGGAGCCACCGCGGCAGGCGGGAGCCGGCAAACGCCAGGAAGCGCATCCGCCGGGGGCAGACGACCTGCAGGATCAGGGCATCGATGTAGGAAACGTGGTTGCAGATCACCAGCGCGCCCCCGCCGTGGGGAAGGTTCTCCAGCCCCTGGACCCGCACTCGGTAGAACAGCGCGCTGATCGCCCGCAGCATCACGCTGACCGCATGGTAGGATACATGACGGAGGGAATAGCCGAGCATGGCCAGCGTGAGCCCGGCCAGGACGAAGAACTGCGTGGAGGCGCGCAAGTTGAACAGGCGGTCGGACGCCAGCAAGGCGAAGAGACCGAAGCCGGCGGCCCCGGCCAGGCTGTCGAGCAGCCCCACGGCCGCCAGAATGCGCCCGCGCCGGTGGCTTCCCGCCATCTGTTGGATGAAGGCATAGAGGGGCACCAGATAGAGACCGGAGGCAAAGCCCGCCAAGGCCAGCCAGGCATAAAAAACCACGGAGAGATGCAGGACCGAGAGTCCCAGGGCCAGGAGCGCCGCGAACAGCAGCCCACCGCCAACCGGAATGAATCCCAGCTCAACGCCGCGGTGCGACAGGGCCCCGGCCGAGACGGTGCCAAGCATGGTGCCGGCGCCCAGCGCCAGCAGCATGATGCCGGCGGTCGTCGCCGAACCGACCCCGCCCTGGTGGGCGTCGGCGCCAATCTGCGCGCACAGCATGTAGATGTAGGCCCCGAGGCCGTAGAAGAACATGATGCCCAGCGTGGCCCGGAAGAGCGGCCGTGCTTTCCACAGTTCGCGCACCTGGGCGCCATGCCGGACGAACAGGCTCGCCTTGAAAGGCTCGGCCGACTGCGCGGGAGTCACCGGCACCAGTTGAAACCCGACCCACGAGGCCGCGGAGAGGCCGGTCAAAATCACCGCCGTCCAGATCGCCCCGTGCCACGGATCCGCCGAACGTCCCGTCCAGAAATCAAACAGGCGGCCGCCGCCGAAGCCGCCGATCAGCAGGGCCGTCATGGACAGCATCTCCATCAACCCCACGGCCCGGGACAGTTGATGCGGCGCGACCAGTTCCAGCAGAATGGCCCGCTTGGCCGGCGCAAACACCGTCACCTGCAGCGCCAGCAGGAACAGGCAGACGACCGCCGCCCAGAGCAGGTGCAGCCAGAGCGCGCCCACGAGCAGCAGGATGATGAAAAACTGTGCCGCCAGCGCCAGATTGAGCACCCGGCTTTTGGAAAACCGGTCATTCACCCACCCCGCCAGCGGCGCAAACAGCACCAGCGGCGCCACCAGCAGCGCCCCCAGCAGGCCCTTGACCAGGTCGGCATCGATCCCCGTCAGCACGCCGGGAAACTGCACCAGCGCGATCAGCATCATCTTCGTCGCGTTGTCGTTGAAGGTGACCTGGGCTTGCGCGGCCAGCAGGCTCACCAGCGGGCGCGCAGAGGGTTGGGGGTTGGCCATGGGGAAACTGAAACGGAAAGTTATGACGGAGGTTACGTGCCTGTTTCAAGTGCGGAGAGAAAGATCATGCTGGTCCGGAATCCCTCCGCTTCCAATTCCGCAGATCGCCGGCCAGGGTGCCGAAGCCATGGGGAAAATCCGCCTCGAGCCGACGCGAATCGCGGTGCCGGCGCACGCATTCCAGCGCCCGCTGGATTTCGAAGGCCAGCCCCGGCCGGTCGGTTCCGTACACCCGCCATTTGAGGTCCCGCCGCGTGTAGGGCGTCTCCCCGCGCGCCTGCCCCTCCATCCAGGCGAGCTCGGTCACCTGCGGATCCTGCCCGCAGAGGTACCACGCCTCGATGGCCGGCACCGCGATGCCCACCGCGCGCAGCACGCGGTCGCGCCCGTGCAGCGGCGGAAATTTTTTCTGCGTCTTGCGGAAGACGCCCCGCAACTGGCACAGGCGGCACTGCGGATGGAAATAGCCCGGCGCCTCGTGCTCCGTCGTGTGCACGACCGAGTCGTCGGAATCGACCACGACCACCAGCCCCTCGACGTCGGTGTTGAAATGAAGATGGCGCAGGATGGCCGGCAGCACCTGCGCGACATTGGGCCAGCCCCGGGCGCGCAGGCCCGGTTTCTCCAGGGCGATCGGTTCCGCCAGCACGGCCTCCACCAGCACCCGCAGCGCCGCCTCGTCCGCCGGCGATTCGCTCAGCAGGGCGACCTTCATGGGCGGAAGCCGGCGCCCGGGCGCGCCTCCCGGCTCCAAACGATGGGGAACATGTCAACTAATAGTTGACGTGTTTCCGATGACCTTCCGGACCTGACCCGGGACAACGATCCCGAACGGTGTGACGACGGCCCTTTCATTCCTCCGGCACGCCGCCCAGGATTCCGCTGAACCAGATGTCGCCGAGCGAGCCCTCGCGCAGGATCTCCTTCACGTCCGGCCGGTCGCTCAGCCGCTCGAAGGTGGCGCTGCGGCCCTGCTTGCTGGCCACGACGATTTCCTCCGGATGGTCGTGGAACAGGTCGAGCAGGAAGGGCGAATGCGTGGTGGCCACGATCTGCACCGCCGCCCGCGTTTCGCCAAAATCCGCGGGATAACTCAGGCGGTAGAGCGCGTCGCGCACCTCGCGCAGCAGGCGCGGATGCAGGCCGCGGTCGGCCTCCTCGAGGCACAGCATCGTGGGCGGCCGCGGGGCAAAGGAAAGGGTCAGGATCGCCAGCGTGTAGAGCGCCCCCTGGGAGATGTTCTCGGCGGTGATGAGGGCGTTCTCCTCCGCCAGCCGCAGCGCCAGGAGCACCCGGCCCTCTCCCTCCGCCGGCAGCTCGATGGCGGAAAAATCCGGCAGCGCCCGGTGAAATTCGGCCTCCAGACGGGCGAAGGTCTCCGGCCGTTGTCGTTTCATTGCAGCCAGCACGGCGGCAAGGTTGCGACCATTGGAGGCCAGTTCGCCGTTCTCGGCCAGCGGCACCGGTTCGGCCATCGCGTAATGGTCAAAAAGATAGGCCCGGATGCCGCCGAGCCCCGTCCGAAGTTCCTCCCAGCGGGCCTGGGCCTCAGCGGTCGGGGGATGCCGCACCTGCAGGAGATCACAGACGGGACCGGACTGGCAGGCCAGATGCACCTCGATGTCGGCGTTGGGTGGCGGAAACTTGAACACGATCTCGGGGCCGCCCGCCCGGGCCGCCGCCGGCGAGGGCGCACTGCCGGTCTGCTGCCGGGCCAGGGTTCGCAGCCGCAGGAACGCCTGGACGAGGCTGGTCTTGCCGCTGCCGTTGGGCCCGATGATGAGGTTGAAGGGCTCCAGCCGCAGGCTCGTCGCGCGCAAGGCCTTGAAATGCTTGAACTGGACCGAGGCAATCACGCCGGGATGCTGTCAAGATCCGCCACGGAAAGCAACCGCCGGCCGCAGGCGCCGTGTTCTGGGGGCCAGGAAACGCGCTCCACCCCGAAGGCACAGCCTGCTAGTGCCCGTGATTGGCGGCCGCGGCGGCCTTCGCGGCCTTGGCCTCCTCGACCACCTTCTTTTCGAACTCGGCCGGCATCTCCTCGTAGTGGCTGAATTTTTCCGCGTGCAGGCCGCGGCTGCCGTCGGCTCATCCTTAAACGGCCGGCCAGAAAGAGCGGTTGACGCCCAGCGAGAGCGGTTCATTTTGTCCATATGATCCTCAGCGCAGTATTATCGCCGGCAGAAGAAGGCGGATTTGTGGCCCTCAATCCTGAGACGGGCACGACCACACAGGGCGAGACTGTGGAAGAGGCGCTCTCGAATCTGCGCGAGGCGACTGAATTGTTTCTCGAGGAATTCCCGCTCGCAAAGCCGGGGAACACGCTCTTGACCACATTTGAAGTCGCGGGACGTGCCTAAGTTCCCACACCTTTCAGGCGCTGAAATAATCCGGGTGCTTGAGCGACTCGGTTTCCGGCAAGTCCGCCAGAAAGGAAGCCACGTCATTCTCCGGCAAGGGTCAGCGGGCTGCGTGGTCCCGCTCCATCGGGAAGTGAAGATCGGAACTCTGGCCGGGATCCTGCGGCAAGCCGGCGTCACGCCCGACGAGTTTCTGGGGACTTTGAATTAGCCGACCAAGCACCGCGTCGGGGAAAGTCCGGTCAATGCCCGTGATTCGCGGCCGCGGCGGCCTTCGCGGCCTTGGCTTCCTCGACGACCTTCTTCTCGAACTCGGCCGGCATCTCCTCGTAATGGCTGAACTTCTCCGCGTGCAGGCCGCGGCCGCCGGTGAGGGAGCGCACGACCGTGCCGTAGTGATGGAGCTCCGCCGCCGGCACGAGCGCCTTCACGACCTGCAGGCGGCCGGCGTTGTCCATGCCGAGGATCTTGCCGCGGCGGCCCGACAGGTCGCCGACGATCTTGCCCAGGCAGTCCTCGGGCACCCTGATCTCCAGCTCATGGATCGGCTCGAGCAGGCAGGGGCGCGCGTTCAGGAACGCCTCCTTGAAGGCGAAGTAGCCGGCGATCTGGAAGGCGATGTCCTTCGAGTCCACCGGATGCATCTTGCCGTCGTAGAAATCGATCTTCACGTCCACGACGCGGTAGCCGGCGAGGATGCCCTCGGTGCAGGCGGTGTTCACGCCCTTCTCCACCGACGGCACGAACACGCGGTCGACGTTCTGGCCGGAGAGCGATTCGGTGAACTCCACGCCGCTGTCGCGCGGCGCGGGCTCGATGCGCATCCACACCTCGGCGAACTGGCCGGCGCCGCCGGTCTGCTTCTTGTGCCGGTATTTCGACTCGGCCCGGTGGCGGATGGTCTCCCGGAAGCGGATGCGGGGCGGCATGAGCTCGAGGTCGACCTTGTAGCGGCGCTTCAGCCGTTCGAACAGGACCTCGAGGTGCAGTTCGCCCTGCGCGGAAATGATGGTCTGGTGCAGCTCGCCGTCGACCTTGGATTCGAAGGCCGGATCCTCCTCGTGCAACGCCGCGAGCCCGGCGGCCAGCTTGTCCTCGTCGCCGCGCGAGTTGAGCTTGAGCGCGGCCTGGGTGTAGGGCTTGGGATAGGTGACCTTGGGCAGCACGACGACATGCCTGGCGTCGCAAAGGGTGTTGCCGGTGTGGGTATCCCGGAGCTTCACGGCCGCGCCGATATCGCCGGCGGTGAGCGCCTCGGCGGGAGTGCGGACTTTGCCGTTGAGGCGGTACAACTGGCCGATGCGCTCGGTGACCCGGCGGTCGCTGTTGTAAAGGTCCATGCCGGTGTGCACATCGCCGGAATAGACCCGGAAGATCGAGAGGTCGCCGCTCAGCGGATCGGACAGCGTCTTGAAGGAGAACGCCACCGGCTCCCGGCCGGTCAGGCTGACCGCGCAGGGCTGGCCCGCCGCGTCGGTGGCCGGGGCCGTGGCCCGGTCGACCGGCGACGAACCGAAGCGCGCGATGAAATCGAGCAGCCGCGCCACCCCGACGTTGCCCTCCCCCGAGGTGCAGAACAGCGGGATGAACACCTGCTTCTGCACGGCGGGATGGATGCCGGTGCGCATGACCTCCTCGGACAGGCTGCCCTCGGCGAAAAATTTCTCGAGCAGGGTGTCGTCCGACTCCGCGATGTGCTCGATGAGCTCCTTGTGCAAGACCTCGACGCGCTCCTTCCATGCGTCCGCGGCGGGCACCTCGGTGTACTTGCCCGTGCGGTCGGCCGCATAGGTGCAGACCTCGCTGCGCAGCACATCGAGCACCTGGTTGAAGCCGGGCCCGGGATTGACCGGCACCTGCATCGGGAAAACCTGGGCGCCGAAGCGCTCGCGGATTTCCTCGACGAGCAGATCGTAGTCCACGTTCTCCTTGTCGAGCGCGTTGACGACGATGATCTTGGGGATGCCGAACTGGGTGGCGTAGTCCCACATCATCTCCGTGCCAACTCCGATGCCGTGGCCGGCGTGGATGACGACGACCGCGAAATCGACGACGCGGAGGGCGTTGAGCGCCTCGCTGCTGAAGTCGAGATAGCCGGGGGTGTCGAGGAGGTTGAGCCGGCGGCCCTGCCACTCGAGGCTGAGCGGCGTGGCATGGATCGAGATCTGCCGCTGCTGCTCGCCGACGTGGTAATCGGACACGGTCGAGCCCTGGGTGATGCTGCCCATGCGGTGGATGACGTCGCCGCACATGAGCATGGCCTCCGCCAGCATCGTCTTGCCCGAGGTGGCATGACCTACGATTGCGAAGTTCCGGATATCCGCAGGTTGATAGGATTTCATAGACGAATCATGGGATTGCGCCCGGGGATGACGGCTGGCTGCCGGGGAACAGGCACGGCCGAGGCTGCCGGAAGCCCCGGCAAGGTGAAAGCCTGTTTTTTCGGGCCCGTGCAGGCATTAGCAACGGTTGCGCGACGGAGGAGAAGGTTGATTTATTTCCGGCCTGCCGGAGGCGGAGGGCGGGAGCATCCCGTGGGTCCGCCCGGCGCTCAGGGCAGCAGCCGGTCCACCAGGGAGCGGCCCAGCATCGCATAGAGCTGGCTCGAATCCGGCTTGGCGAGGGTGCCGCCGATGACAAAGGGATCGCGCAGCTTCATGTAGCCGAGCTCGTCGCGCCCACCTGAAAGCACCGGCAATTTGGCGCGGGAAATCCTGGTCTCCACCGTCCCCATCACCCCCATGTTCACCCGCACCTGCAGCGCCTGATCCAGCAGGTTCTTGCCCGGCGCATAGGTCACCGAGCCGTCGCCTTGCAGCCGGACATTGGGTGATACGAGGGCGAAGTCGGAAAGCTTGAGGTTGAGCGACTGGTCACGGGACAGGCGCACATTGAGCTGGTCAAACGGCAATTCGGCGAGCACACCGGCCAGTTCGGCCGCCGCGTCGATGTCGGAAACGAGATTGCCCACCTTTTCCTCGAGGCCGAGGAGGCGGGCCGCTCCGGTGACGATGCTGGCGGTGCGCGACACGGTGGCCGCCCTTTGCAGACCCCGGAACACGCCCTTGCGGCTTTGCAGCACGAAATCGCCGCGGGTGTGCTCGATGAGTTCAGCCAGGGTGCGTCCCTCGCCCTCGGCCTGACTGCGCACATCAAAACGGCCTTCGACCGTCGGGGGCTTATCGGGCGCGATCGCCTTGAACAGCGGGCCGATCTCGAAATCCTTCACCTTGAGGTCGAGTTTGGAGGCATAGGGTTGGGGCGCCCCCGCGGCAAAGCGGGCCTCGGCGTTGAGTTGGATCTGCCCTTCCTTGCCCATCTGGCCGGTGATTTTCTCCACGGCGATCCGCTGCGGATCAACGGCGATCCGGCCGGCCAGATCCGTGATTTCGGCTGTGCGACCGTAGACCAGCGACTTGAGGTCGAGCGTCACCTGCCCGCCCCAACCAGCCCATTCGGACCGGGCGGCCGCCGGTCCGGCGGGGACGGCGGTTGCCGGCGGCCCACCGGCGGCGGAGACGGATGCCGGCGGCGCGGCCGGCAGGCTCCCGGCAGCGGCCGCCGGGGCGGTGAAGGCCCGCAGCAGCGCCAGCGCGTCGTCGACCACAAAATGCTGCCCGGAGATCCTGGCGTCGAGCGACCGATCCGGTCCGGTCGTGCGGTAGGTGGCCGCCAGGGTGAGGTCCGAGCGCTCGCCCAGGCGGTCGATGAGCAGCGGCGCCTGCACCGCCACGTCACCTTTCGCGCTGAGGCCGGCGCGAAAAGACAGGTTGGCCACGGGCAGAGGTTCGCGGGTCGCGGGTGAGACCAGGCCGTTGAGCGTCAGCCGGCCCTCTCCGAGCAGATTGCCATCGTAGGAGCATCTGGCCTCGCCGCTCATCCTGCCCTGGCTCGGGGTGCTGAAGCCCGCCAGGAAAGGCTGCGCTGCGAGCGCCGGCAGCGACAAATCGAAGGTCATCGAGCCTCGGCCTTGGGGCCGGGAGAAATCCGGCGCGATGGTCGCCTCGGCCTGGGCCGAGCACAGCGTGGCGCCGAGGGCGTTGAGCACCCGCAGCGCGGCCAGCCGGACCGCCACGCCCTGGGTTGAACAATCGACCAACGGCTCGATCTCGACGGTAAGGTCCTTCGCCCACGCCCGGTCGGCGCCGCGGGCGCAGAGTTTCTCCACGCGCAGCGGCGCCGCCGCCGCAACCTGCAGCGCCCCATTCTGGATCCGCACCGTCAATTCGCCCGGCAGGAGGTCGCCGTCGAGTTCGAACGTGCCCAAATACGGCTTGAGCCCGGCGAGCGGCAGCCGTCCGAATTTCATCTGCAGCAGGTCGCCCGGGTGGTCGGCAAGGGTGGCAATGTCCCACGACGCCGGCTTGAAACGAAAAGGCTGCGCCGAAGACAACTCCAGCAGCACGCGTCCCTCAGGGGTGAGCACATGCGCATCAAGGCGGTCAACCTGCACGGTGCCGCCGCCCGCCGACCAGGCCACCGCGCCCCGCGCCTCCACCGGCCCGACCGGCGCATGAGGAACGAGCAGTGTGGGCAGGAGGGCCTCAAAACTTGCCTGTACGGTCGTGGCCGGCGTCGCGCCGGCTTTCAGGCCGATTTCGCCCCGGGCTTGCAGCCGGTCGCCGGCCGGCGTCTCCAAAGTCAATGTCCCCAGCCTGAGGCGGGTCTCTTCCTTCGCATGTTCCATTTCCACCTGGACGCTGATGTCGCTGGCCGGCAAAAGCACCCGCCCGGCCCGCGTCACGGCCAACTTCCGCGCGGCCAGCGGCGTGCGTGCGCGCAGCCACGCGCGCCCGTCACGCAGCGAGGCGACAAACGCGCCGGTGATGTCGTCACCCGCCAGCTCGAGCGGGGAGACCAAGGGCCCGATCCATGCGACGGGCAACCCCTCCAGGTTCACCTCCAGCACTTCCCTGGCGGGGTCGGCCGCCGTCAGTTGCTGCGAAATGAGACCAACCGAGAACGGCTGGATGGCTTGAAGCGAAAGCACCGGCTTCCGGCCACTGAGACTGGCGACCAGCTCGCTGACCCGCACATGGTCGCCGCCGTATTCCAGATCGAAGGTGGCGGTCGCGCCCAGCCGGCCGGGCTCACGCAAGCGTTGGTCGATGACTTCCAGCCGGCTGACCTCGCCGGCCAGCCGGCCCGTCAGCCGGACATTGAGCGTGGCGGAATTCACATCAAACCGGCCTTCTCCCGCCATCGTGAAATCCGGCAACGCCAGACCGAGCACGAACGGCGCCACCTGCCGGGTGCTGGCCTGCACCTGCCACAACCCGGCGAGTTTGGCCGAGCCGGCGACATAATCGCCATTCAGGCCCAACAGATGCTTTTCGGCTCCAGCCTCGAGGGAGGTCAGCGTCAGCGCGTAGGTTTCTCCGGCCGCGGTGCGCGCCAGCAGCATGCCGGCTTGCAGACGGGCGGGCGCCGGCAGCAGCGGGCCGCTCGCCACCGCCTCAAGATGGGTGGCGACACGCTCGAGCCGGGATCGGGCGTCGAACGTCAGCGCCAGCGTGCCCTGGGCATCGACCTTGTCGACCGCGGCACCGGGGTCCGGATTCTGCATGCTGGCGTTGAAATTGAACTTTGCCGCCTGCCCCGGGCCCAAGTGGCCGCCGGTCAGTTGTATTTTCATCCGGCCGGGCGGCTTGCCCTCCGTTGGCGGAAAAACGAGCTCGGCATCGATGCTGCACGCTTCGAGCACGATTTCACAGGGCAGGTGGAAATATTTGAAGACGCCGTCGAACACCGGCGGCGCGGCGCGGGAAACGGCGGTGGCAGCCGCAGCCGGCGGCGGCGGAGCGGCAGGTGCCGGCCGCGGGGCGATGATCCCGGCCGGCGATGCCGCCACCCCGGCCAGATTTACCTGCAGGCCCTTGATGTTCGCCTGGCGCATGATCACGCGTCGATGCGCGATGGCTTCCCAAAGCGAAAGATCGACCGAGGCGTCGGCCAGCACCACCTGTACGCCCTGCCGGTCGAGCCGGAGGTTATGGATCTTCAGCGAGCCGGTCCGGAGGGCCAGATGTTCCACTTCCAGTTTCAGTCCGGGCTGGCCGGCCGCGACCCGGAGCACCGCCCACCGCTGAATCGCCGGGATGAACGCTGCGATCACAGCCAGTGCGACCGCCACGACCAATATCGCGACAACGATGAGCAGACTCCGGACAATATTCACTGGTGAACGAGGATTCAGAATAACGCCATCATTGGCAACCTTCCGACCATAAAATGTGGCGCAAGTGCCGTCGGAAGAAAACTTTGTCCGGAAGATCCCCCGGGCGCCGGGCTCTGCCGGCCAGGAGAGCGGCTGCCGGTTCCACTCCGCACGGCGGTCGCCTCACCCCTCAGGGGCCGGAGAAGACGTCGGCCTGGCCGATGGCCTGGCGCAGCGCCGCCAGCGCCACGTGGTAGCCGTAGCCGGCCTGCAACTGGTTCAACCGCGCCTCCGTCAGCGACACCTGGCTGGTCAGCACGTCCAGCTGCGTCGCCGTCCCCGCCCCGTACCGCACGTTCGCCAGCCGCAGCGCCTCCTGCGCCTGCTCCACCGTCTTGCCCGAGGCCTGCACCAGCTCCCACGCCTCCAGCAGCGATGAATACGCCTGCCGCACCTGCACCTCCACCGCCAGCGTCGCCGAGGCCAGCGCCAGTTGCGCCTGCGCCAGCTGCGAGCGGGCCTGCACCACCCGCCCCGCCGTCGCCCGCCCGTCAAAAATGTTCCACTGCGCCTGCACCCCCGCCGTCCACCCCTCCCGCCGCTCGCTCCAGGCCCCGCTCAACGGACTGCGCACCCAGTCGTAGCCCCCCACCACCTCCACCTCCGGCAGATACCCCGCCCGGCTCGCCTTCACGCTCTGCGCCCCCGCCGCCGCCAGCTTCGCCAGCTGCTGCAGCTCCGGCCGCTGCGCCCGCGCCGCCACCAAGGCCTCCGCCAACTGATAGCTCACCGCCTGCGCCACCTCCAGCCTCCCCACCAGCTCCAGCCCCTGCTCCGTCGTCCCCCCGCTCAAGCCCAGCACCTGCCGCAACTGCTCGATCGCCAACCGGTAGTCGTTGCGCGCCTGGATCAGCGGCGGCTGCCCGTTCGCCAAAGCCACCTCCGCCCGCAACACCTCGAAGTTCGACGTCGTCCCCGCCTCAAACCGGCTCCTTGCGTCCTTCAACTGCTGCCCCAGCAGCTGCACGTTCTCCTCCTGCACCCCGATCTGCTCCTTCGCCAATAACACCGCGTAAAATTGCGTGCGCACCGCCAATAACTGCGCGTTGATCACCCCCTCCAGCTCCAGCACCGCCGCCTCCCGCGCCAGCCGCGCCCCCTTCACCGAGGCCATCACCCCGCCCCCCGCGTACACCACCTGCCGCGCCTGCACGCTGATCCCCCAGCTGCTCCCACTGGCCGGATTGTAGCCCGAAATCTCCCGCGCATTGCCCGTGTAGCTCCCGCTCATCCCCACCTGCGGAATCGCCCGCGAGCGCACCTCCAACTCCACCCCCCTCTCCTCCTTGATCCGCTCCCGCGCCTGCCGGATCGCATAGTTGTGCTCCAGCGCGAAGCCCAGGGCCCCATCCAGGTCAAGCGCCCCCGCCGGCAGCCCGTCCGCATCCACCCCCGGCTGCCCACCCGCGACCGGTCCCGAGATGCCGAGAAGCAAAACCACGATCAAGATAACGCGAGGAGAGATGGATTTCATGGCGAAAGAAGAGGGTGCATACTAGACTACCGGGTGTCGCTGGATTTCCACTCCCGTAACAGGATTTTTCGCTTTCCCGTAGTCCCGACCGATGAGCATATACACCGACGGCACCACCAGGAGCGTGAACATCGTGCCCACGCTCATGCCGGTGACGATGACGATACCGATGTTGAAGCGGCTGGCGGCGCCGGCGCCTGTGGCGATGACCAGCGGCATCACGCCCAGGACCATGGCTGCGGTCGTCATCAAAATGGGCCGCAGGCGCACGCCGGCGGCATGCTGCACCGCGTCGCGCTTGCCGTACCCCTCCTGCTGGAGCTGATTCGCAAACTGCACGATCAGGATACCGTGCTTGCTGATCAGGCCGACGAGGGTGATGAAACCGACTTCGGTATAGATGTTGATCGAGGCGGCGCCGAGG
The DNA here is from genome assembly GCA_028688225.1 of Opitutaceae bacterium. Classification (GTDB taxonomy): domain Bacteria; phylum Verrucomicrobiota; class Verrucomicrobiia; order Opitutales; family Opitutaceae; genus Fen-1467. The sequence goes on from JAQTYQ010000033.1 coordinate 21,292, forward strand.
AAGAGAAACGCCAGCGCGCCCACCAGCGTCATGGGCACGCTGCCCAGCAGGATGATGAGCGGATCGCGGAAGCTCTCGAACTGCGCCGCCAGCACGAGGAAAATGATGATGGAGCCAAAGACGAACGCCACGATCAGCGAACTGCCCTCCTGGAAATACTGGCGCGACTGGCCGCCGTAATCGACGCCATAGCCCTGCGGCAGCGCGGTCCTGGCTTCGTGATTGAAAAAGTCGAGCGCCTGACCGAGCGAAACGCCGGCCCGCGGCATCGCCTGGATCGTGGCCGCCGTGAGCTGCTGGAAGTGCTGCAACGCCTGCGGCTGCACTTTGTATTTGATCGTGGCGAAGGTTGAGAGCGGCACCAACACGCCATTGTTCGTCCCGACGTAATAATCGCCGAGCTGCTCCGGGTTGAGCCGGGACATGCGCACCACCTGGGGGATGACCTTGTAGCTGTTGCCCTGGATGTTGAAGTAGTTGACGTAGCCGCCGCCCAGCAGGGAGCCGACGTCGGCGGCCACCTGCTGCATGTTCACCCCGAGGTTCGCCGCCTTGTCGCGGTCGATCTGGATGTCCACCTGCGGCTGGTCGAACTTGAGATCGGTGTCGGCAAAGTAGAAGAGACCGCTTTTGATGGCGCGCTGCACCAGTTCGTCGGCGACCTGGGCGACCCGTTGCGGGTCCTCGGTGGACAGGATCACAAACTGCACCGGCGGTCCCGAGCCGCCGCCTGGCAGCGCCGGCGGCGCGAAGACGAAATTTTGCAAACCGGCCACGGCGTTCAATTTGGCCGTCACCTCCGGCAGGACCTGCATCGTGGTGCGCTTGCGCTGATTCCAGGGTTTGAAGGCCATGCCGGTGAAGGCGCCGTTGTACGAGGGAAAGCCCACCGCCTGGAAGACCTGCGCGGTCTCGGGAAACTGCTGGATGATCTTGACGTTCTCCCGGGCGAACATGGTCGTCTGATCAATGCCGGAATTCGGCGCCCCGGTGGACATCACCATCATGAACCCCTGGTCCTCATCCGGCGCGAGTTCCTGCTTGGTCATCGACCAGAACGGAACGAGGAGCACCATCGAGACCACCGGGATGATCAACATCACCGGCCAGGCGTCCATTACACTATGGAGCAGCCGTTCGTAGCGGTCGCGGAGCTTGTCAAAGGTCACATCCAGGAAGTGCGCAAAACCCTTCTTGTCCGCGTCGTGGTTGAGCAGCTTCGAGCACATCATGGGCGAGAGCGTCAGGGCGACGATGCCCGAAATGATAACGGCTCCGACCAGCGTGAAGGCGAATTCGCGGAACAGCGTTCCCGTAAGCCCGCTCTGAAAACCGATCGGTGCATAGACCGCTGCCAGCGTGATCGTCATCGCCACGACGGGGCCGCCCAGTTCCTGCGCTCCTTTGAGGCTGGCGGCCAGCGGCGCCAGCCCCTCCTCGATGTGCCGGTGGATGTTCTCCACCACCACGATGGCGTCGTCGACCACCAGGCCGATCGCCAGCACCATCGCCAGCAGGGTCAGCAGGTTGATGGTGAAGCCCATCACGAGCATGAGGAAGCAGGCTCCCACCAGGGACAGCGGCATCGCCACCAGTGGAATGATGACCGACCGCATGGAACCGAGGAAGAGGAAGATCACCACGATCACGATGGCCAGTGCCTCCACGAGGGTGGTCACCACCTCGTGAATGGCGTTGCTGATGTAGGCGGTGGCATCGTAGAGGATCAGCGCATCCAAGCCGGCCGGCAGCTGGGCGACGATGTCCGGGAAAACCGCCCGCACATCCTTGATCACCGTGAGCGCGTTGGCCGTGGGCAGGACGTTGATGGCGACCATGGTGGCGTGCTTGTCGCCGAAGTTGACCGAGCTGTCATAGTTCTCCGCCCCGAGGACGACGTCGGCCACATCGCGCAGCCGGATGACCGCTCCATTTTGCTCCCGGATCACCAGTTGCTTGAACTCCTCTGCCGTGTGGAGGTCGGTGGCCGCGTTTAGATTGATCGAGATCATCGCGCCCTTGGTGGCGCCGACCGCCGCGAGCGAATTGTTGGCCGCGATGGCCTGACGCACCTGCGCGGGGCTGAGGCCATAGGCGGCCAGCCGGTCGGGTTTGAGCCAGATCCGCATGGCAAAGGTGCGCCCGCCGAGAATTTGTGCGCTCTGCACGCCGTTGACCGCCGCGAGCCTGGGCTGCACGACCCGAGTGAGATAGTCCGTGATCTGGTTGGCTTCGAGCTGGTCGCTGTAAAAACTGATGTACATCGAAGCCGTCGACTGCCCCAACTGGACGTCGATCGTTGGGTCGAAGGCATCCGCCGGCAACTGGTTGCGCACCTTGTTGACCTTGGACGTGATCTGGGTCAGCGCAGCGTTCGTGTCGTAATTGAGCCGAAGGTGCGCCGTGATGGTGCTGACGCTGGGCCCGCTGCTGGACTCGAGGTAGTCGATGCCGTCGGCGCTGGCGATCTGCTTTTCCAGCGGCGAGGTGATGAACCCCTGGATGAGGTCCGCGCTGGCGCCGGTGTAGACCGTCGTCACCGTAACGATCGCGCTGTTGCTGACCGGATACTGCCGGACGTTCAGGAGATCGATCGACCGCCATCCGATCAGCAGGATGAGCAGATTCACGACCGTCGCCAGGACGGGGCGCTTGATGAAGAGATCGGTAAACCTCATGGCGGCGGCCTCAATTGTTGGCCGGCGTGGGCGCGGGGTTGTTCTCGGGCGTGACAGAATTGTTGATCGCGACCACCGCCCCGTTGCGCAATTTGAGCTGGCCCGAGGTCACGACTTCCTCGCCGGGCTGCACGCCCTTGAGCACCGCCACCTGATCGCCGCGGGTCTCACCCAGTTGCACGAAACGCTGGCGGACGATGAGCGCCCCGGCGTCGGCCGGTTCCTTCGATCTCTCCACGACGTAGACGGTGTTGCCGTAGGGATTGTAGACGATCGCCGACTGCGGCAGCGTGACAAACCGGTCCTGCCGGGGCAGGAGCACGTCGACGCTGCCGAACATGCCGGGCATGAGCTTGGCCTGGGGGTTGCCCAGCGTGGCCTGCGCATGGAGATTGCGGGTGGAGTCGTCGACCTTCGCATTGATCGCATTGATCGTGCCTTCAAACACCTCCTGCGGATAGGCGTCGATCATCACCTGCACCTTTTGTCCCGGCGTCAGATCGACCACATCCTGCTGGGGCAGCGCAAAGTTCACGTAGACCGGATCCTGCGCCTGCAAGGTGACGATCGGGGTGCCGACCGCGAGGTATTGCCCCAGATTCACCTGCCGGATGCCCAGTCGGCCGGCAAAGGGTGCCTTGATCACCTTTTTGGCGATGTTCGCCTTGAGGTTGTCCACCGCAGCCAGGGCCTGTTGGTACTGGGCCTGGGTGGCGTCCAACTCGGCCTGGGCGTTGGTATTGCTGCGGCGCAGCTCCTGGGCCCGATCATAATTGATGCGGGCCAGGGTGGCCTGGGCTTCGAGGCCGCGCAACTGGGCTTCATCGGCGGTGATGTCGAGTTGGACGAGGAGGTCGCCCATCTTGACCTCGCCGCCGGACTCAAAGGCGATCTGCTGCACGACCCCGGACAATTCATTGCAGACGGTCACACCCTGGACCGCCGCGAGGCTGCCGACGGCGTGGCGCCGACCCTGCCAGACCTCCTCCGAGGCCTTGATCGACGAAACGACCGTCGGCGGCGGTTTTTGCACCGACATCTTCGCCATCAGTGTGCGGATCGTGTAGATTTTCCAGAGGGCAAGCGCGCCCACCACGACAAGAATGGCGACGACCATGCCGATGCTGCGTTTGACCAGGAGTGTCATAAAGAGAGGGGGGCGGAGGTTAGGTGGGCGTGGGGATGATGAACGTTTCAGGATCTGGCGGCCGGGATGCCCTGCTGGATCTTGCCCATGAGACTGACGAGCGTCTTGCGTTCGGGTTCCGTGAGCCGGCCCATGACCGTGGCGATGCGGCGGAAGTATTCCGGCAGGATGCGGGCGATAAAGTTGCGACCTTTGTCGGTGAGCCGGACGAGCATCATGCGGCGGTCGTCGGGTGCATTTTCGCGTTTGACGAAACCGTCGCGTTCCAGCGTATCGATCAATCCCGTCATGGTGGCCCGGGTCACGTTGGCGCGGTCGGCCAGATCGGCGGGATTCGTCGGCTGGTCTGGATCACGATTCAGCAGGACCAGCACGATAAAACGCCCCTGCGAGATGGCGTGGCCGGCCAAAGCTTCGCTGAAGGCTTCAAAGAGGTCCGTGCTCGTCCGCAAAAGGTGTAGAAACGCCTCCATGGCCGACGGGTTCAGCTCGGGATAACGATGGGAGAGCTCGAGCAGACACTCGTATTGCGGCACTTCTTTGAGGAGGAGCATGGACGGGGTGATGTTTGGGCGAAAAACAATAAGGTGGCTGACTGTAAGGCTCCTAATTATTATGGCAAGGAACGATTCCCCAATAGTAGGGTCGATCGGCTGCCGCAGCAGCTGGACTTATCTCGCCGCCGGCATCTGCAAACCCTAAACCGGACCCATGCTGTCGAGTGTGGCAGCCGACGTAAGGAGGCTGGCGGAAGGTGCGGCGCCAAACGCCAGCCTCGTTATCTCGGCTGCTACGCGTCTTGCGGGCTTTGACTGCATCGGTCCGACTAGAGCCCCTCAGGGGCCGGAGAAGACGTCGGCCTGGCCGATGGCCTGGCGCAGCGCCGCCAGCGCCACGTGGTAGCCGTAGCCGGCCTGCAACTGGTTCAACCGCGCCTCCGTCAGCGACACCTGGCTGGTCAGCACGTCCAGCTGCGTCGCCGTCCCCGCCCCGTACCGCACGTTCGCCAGCCGCAGCGCCTCCTGCGCCTGCTCCACCGTCTTGCCCGAGGCCTGCACCAGCTCCCACGCCTCCAGCAGCGATGAATACGCCTGCCGCACCTGCACCTCCACCGCCAGCGTCGCCGAGGCCAGCGCCAGTTGCGCCTGCGCCAGCTGCGAGCGGGCCTGCACCACCCGCCCCGCCGTCGCCCGCCCGTCAAAAATGTTCCACTGCGCCTGCACCCCCGCCGTCCACCCCTCCCGCCGCTCGCTCCAGGCCCCGCTCAACGGACTGCGCACCCAGTCGTAGCCCCCCACCACCTCCACCTCCGGCAGATACCCCGCCCGGCTCGCCTTCACGCTCTGCGCCCCCGCCGCCGCCAGCTTCGCCAGCTGCTGCAGCTCCGGCCGCTGCGCCCGCGCCGCCACCAAGGCCTCCGCCAACTGATAGCTCACCGCCTGCGCCACCTCCAGCCTCCCCACCAGCTCCAGCCCCTGCTCCGTCGTCCCCCCGCTCAAGCCCAGCACCTGCCGCAACTGCTCGATCGCCAACCGGTAGTCGTTGCGCGCCTGGATCAGCGGCGGCTGCCCGTTCGCCAAAGCCACCTCCGCCCGCAACACCTCGAAGTTCGACGTCGTCCCCGCCTCAAACCGGCTCCTTGCGTCCTTCAACTGCTGCCCCAGCAGCTGCACGTTCTCCTCCTGCACCCCGATCTGCTCCTTCGCCAATAACACCGCGTAAAATTGCGTGCGCACCGCCAATAACTGCGCGTTGATCACCCCCTCCAGCTCCAGCACCGCCGCCTCCCGCGCCAGCCGCGCCCCCTTCACCGAGGCCATCACCCCGCCCCCCGCGTACACCACCTGCCGCGCCTGCACGCTGATCCCCCAGCTGCTCCCACTGGCCGGATTGTAGCCCGAAATCTCCCGCGCATTGCCCGTGTAGCTCCCGCTCATCCCCACCTGCGGAATCGCCCGCGAGCGCACCTCCAACTCCACCCCCCTCTCCTCCTTGATCCGCTCCCGCGCCTGCCGGATCGCATAGTTGTGCTCCAGCGCGAAGCCCAGGGCCCCATCCAGGTCAAGCGCCCCCGCCGGCAGCCCGTCCGCATCCACCCCCGGCTGCCCACCCGCGACCGGTAGCATCAACCCTGCGCAGGTGGACAGGAACAAAGAAAAACGAAGCGACGTGAGTCTCATGGATTATTTGGCGAGAAATTGCGGTTCGGCCAGCGAAGCGGCGTCCGCGGCAAGGGCGCGTTCGTCGGCCGGTTGTTTGGAATGATCCCTGGCCAATAGCATATAGAGCGAAGGAACGACAAACAGCGTGAAGACGGTGCCGATGGTCATGCCTCCGACCAGCACCAGACCGATGGAATTACGGGCCGCCGCGCCGGCCCCGGTGACCAGCGTGAGCGGGAAGTGGCCGGCAATCGTCGCGACCGACGTCATGAGCACGGGGCGCAGGCGAGTCATGGCCGCCTCGTGCACCGCGTCGAGCTTCGCGCGCCCCTGTTCCTGGAGTTTGTTGGCGAACTCCACGATGAGGATGCCGTTTTTGGCGACCAAACCGACCAGTGTCACGAGGCCCACCTGCGCGTAGATGTTCAGCGTGGTCGTCCAGCCGTTCGTCCAGAAAGGGATATTCGGGTTGGGCATCTTCAGAACGGTGAAGACCAGCGCTCCGAACATCGCCAGCGGCACCGACCCGAGCAGGATGACGAAGGGATCGCGGAATGAGTTAAACTGGACCGCCAGCGCGAGGAAGATCATCACGATCGCGAGCGAAAATGCCGGCAGAAACTTATTGCCTTCCTGGCGGAGTTGGCGCGATTCGCCGGTATAATCGACGCTGTAGCCGGGCGGCAGGATCTCCTTCGCCGCGTCCTCAAGCACCCGCAGCGCCTGGTCGAGGGTGCGGTTGGTCTGACCGGAAAGCTTGACGGCATTCAACTGCTGAAAGCGGTTGAGCGAGCGCGGGACGGTTTTGTTCCCGATGGTCGCCACGCTGCTGAGGGGAATGAGCTTCCCCTCGGGACCGGCGATATAGATGTCCTTGAGCTGATCGGGATTGAGCCGCTCGCCGCGCTTGAGCTGGGCGATGACCTTGTAGCTGCGTCCGGCGATGTTGAAGCGGTTCACGAAATTCCCGCCGAGCGCCGAGGCGAGATCCGCTCCGACCCGCGTGAGGTCGAGGCCCAGCGCCGCCGCCTTGTCGCGGTCGATCTGGATCTCGGACTGCGGCTGGTCGATCTTCAGGTCGAGCAGCGGCGGGAAGAAGAAGATCCCGCTCTGCATCGCCTTCATCTGGATTTTCTGCGCGAACTCCAGCAACCGCTCCGAATCGGCCGTCGAGGCGATGATGAACTCCACGGGAAAATTGCTGCCGCCGGGCAGCGCCGGGGGCGTCGTGGCGAAAACCTGCAGGCCCGGAATCTGCGCCAGCCCGGCCTGGACTTCCGGCAGGACCTGAAAGACCGTGCGCTGGCGGGGCGCCTGCCAGGGTTTCAGCACCACGCCGCTGAAACCGTTGACGCCTTGGGCGGCGGCAAAGGGATTCGAGGGCGGAAACATGAGCTGGAAGGTGAGATCGGCCTCGGGAATGTTGCGAAGCACCTCTTCCGCCGCGCGGGCATACCGGCTGTTCTGGTCCGCCGTGGCGTTGGCCGCCGTGTTGATGATGCCAAAGATCACGCTCTGGTCCTCGGTCGGGGCGAGCTCCTTGGGCGAAAACTGATACATGAAGAAGGCCAGCACACTGACCACGCCCCAGATGATGTAGACGAATGGGCGCGCATCCAGCGTGCCCCGCAGCACGCGGCCGTAAGTCCGCCGCAGCCGGTCGAAATGGTGGTTCACCCAGCCGGTGAAACCACGCTCCTCATCCGCCGCGCTGCGGAGCAGGTGCGCCGCCATCATCGGCGAAAGGGTCAGGGCAACGATGCCCGAGATCGTGACCGCGCCGGCCAGCGTCAGCGCGAACTCGCGGAACAACGCGCCGGTCAGGCCCCCCTGCAGACCGATCGGAGTGTACACCGCCGCGAGCGTGATCGTCATCGCGATGATCGGGCCGATCAGTTCCCGGGCGCCGAGAAACGCCGCCTCGCGCGGCGTGCGGCCTTCGCGCAAATGGCGCTCGATGTTTTCGACGACCACGATGGCGTCGTCCACCACGAGACCGACGGAGAGCACGATGGCCAGCAGCGTGAGCAAATTCAGCGTGAAGCCGAAGATCTGCATCAGGAACACGCCGCCGATGAGCGAAACCGGGATCGCCACCACCGGCACGAGCACGGAGCGCACGGAACCGAGGAAAAGGAAGATCACGATGACGACGATCAGCAGCGTATCGACGAGCGTCTCGGTGACGTCGTGAATGGCCTTGCTGATATATTCGGAGGCATCGTAGCCGATGTCCGCCTCCAGTCCGGTCGGAAGATCCTGCCTCACCGCCTCGAGCTCGGTGCGGACGCGCTTGACGACGTCGATCGTATTCGCGCTCGGCAGCGGGAAGATGCCCATGAACACGGCCGTCTGGCCCGAGTAGCGCACCTGGGTGTCGTAGTCCTCGGAACCGAGCTCAACGTCGGCGACATCCTCGATGCGGACGATGGTGTCATTTTGCTGGCGGACGACGAGCCGCCTGAATTCCCCGGCCGAATGAAGATCGGTGTTGGCGGTAAGGTTGACCTGCACGAGCGACCCTTTGGTACTGCCGACCGCGGCGAGCACGTTGTTCGCCGCCAGCGCCTGCCGGACCTGGGCCGGGCTGATGTTGAGGGCGGCCATCTTGTCGGGCTTGAGCCAGACCCGCATGGCGAAGGTGCGCGCGCCGAGGATGTCGGCGCGCTGAACACCTTGGAGCGAGGACAGGCGCGGTTGCACGACCCGGGTGAGGTAGTCGGTGATTTCGGCCTGTGAAAGCACCTCGGAGGAAAAGCTCAGGTAAGCGGCCGCAAACTGCGAATCGGCGGACTGCACGCTGATCGACGGGACTTCGGCCTCGGGCGGCAGGTCGTTGCGCACCTGGTTGACCTTGGCGGTGATGTCGGCGAGCGCCTTCGTCTGGTCGTAGTTGAGCTTGAGGCGGGCGTTGATCAACGAGAAGCCGAGCAGGCTTTTCGATTCGACATATTCGATGCCTTCCGCCGAGGCGACCGCCCGCTCCAGCGGCGTCGTAACGAAGCCGCGCACGAGCTCCGCGCTGGCACCGACATAAACCGTTGCGATCGACACGGAGGCATTTTCACTCCGCGGATACTGACGGATGTTGAGCGAACGCCAGGCCTGCAGGCCCGCGATGACAATCACGAGATTGACGACAATCGCCAGAACCGGGCGACGGATGAAAAGATCGGTGAAAGGTTTCATGGGCAATAAGTGTGGAATGCGGTGACGCGCCGGCGAAGTCCTGCCGCGGCGCAGTGAGGCTCAGGCGTCCTTCGGCGTCGGCGCCAGTTTCGCGTCGGGAGCGAGCCGATTGTCGATGACGACGTTCATGCCCGGCCGCAGCTTGAACACCCCCGACGTGACCACGGATTGCCCCGCCTGCAAACCGGAGGTCACGGCGACAAAATCGCCCTGCGTCGTGCCGAGCCGCACGAATTGCTGGCGCAGCACCTTCTCGACCTGGCCGCTCTGCTCATTTCGCTTTTCCTCGATGATGAACACCGAGTCCCCGTAGGGCGCGTAGAGCACCGCCGTGGCGGGAATAGGCAGGACGCGCTGCCGCGTGGGCAGCACGACGTCCACCTTGGCAAACATGCCGGGATGCAGCCTGCCTTCAGGATTCGCGAGGGTGACCTGCACCCGGACATTGCGCGTGGTCGGGTCGACCTCCGGGCTCACCGCACTGATCCTGCCCTCGAAATTCATGCCGGGGGAGGAGGCGTCGCTCGCCAGCCGGACGGTCATCCCGGGCGCCAGCATCGTCAGATACTGCTGCGGGAGGGAAAAATTCACATAGATGGGGTCCAGCGTCTGCAAGGTGGTGATGGCCTCTCCTTCCCGCAGAATCTGCCCGAGGTTCACCAGTCGGAGGCCGAGGCGGCCGGCAAAGGGGGCGCGGATCGTTTTTTTGGCGATGATCGCGCGAATACTGTCAACCTGCGCCATCGCCTGCTTGGTCTGGGCCTCGGCGGCATCGTACTCCGCCTGCGAGTTGGAGTGCTGCGCGCGAAGCTCCTTCGCACGGTCCAGGTTGATGCGGGCGAGGGTGGCGGCCGCCTCGGTGGCCTTGAGCTGCGCCTCCTCGGCGGCCAGGTCAAGCTGGACCAGCAAATCATCGGCTTTGACCGTGGCGCCCGACTCAAAGGCGATTTTGACCACTTTCCCGCCCATCTCGGCGCCCACGATCACGCCCTGCACAGCTACCAGAGAGCCGGTGGCGCTGATGGTGTCCTCCCAACTCTCCTCTTGCACGACGGTCGCAGTGACCGTCTCCGGCGGAGGGACCATGGCGGCGCCGGCCGCAAACATGGCCTGGAACTGCAGCACTTTGATGCCGGCAAGCACGCCGACCAGAAGTATGAGACCACTGAGGGTGACGGTCAGTTTTTTGAGCATGGTGGTAAGAAGTGAAGAAGGCGGTTCAGCGGGCGGGCGCCGGCCGGGGTGCGGCGGCCATCGCGGTGGCTTGGGCAATGATTTTGTTGAGCAGATGCACGAGGGTCTGGCGTTCCCGCTCGCTCAGCGTGCGGGTGAGGGCGGCCATGAGCTGGAAATGATCCGGCAGGAGGCCGGACAAAAACCGTTCCGCCCGGGGCGTCAGCACCACGGACAACATGCGGCGGTCCTCAGGATCGGGCACCCGTTTCACCAAACCGTCGCGCTCGAGTGTGTCGATGAGGCCCGTCATGGTCGCGCGAGTGACATTCGCCGCCTCGGCGAGTCCCGCCGGCGTGCGCGGCCCCGGCGGCAGGCAATTGTCCGTGGCGCACGGCCCGGCCTTCCGGCGGGGGCGCGAGCTGCTCCAAAGCAGCATCAATACGCCAAACCGGCCCTGGGAAATGTCATGTCTGGCCAGATTCCGCCCCGACACATCGAAGACCGCGTCCCCCGCGCGCAGGAGGTGCAAAAACACCGCGCACGCCGATGGGTCGAGGTCGGGCAGTTCCTTCGCGGCTTCGAGCAGGCACTCGTAGCGGGGCAGGTCTTTGAGCATCAGGAATGGCATGGGGGCGGAATAGTAAGGCGGCAGACGGTATGGCTCCTAACTACTTCGGCAAGTCAATGCGCCCGTTTTTTTCGCCCTCTTTGTCAGGCAGTAGTCAGCCTTATCGGCCCCGCCTCGCGCTAGAAGCAGCGCCCGGAAAAAATTCTGCGCAAAAAAGAGCGGGCCGGGCGGCCCGCTCTGGCAGTCCTTCACTCCCCGACTGCGGTCTTACAACGATTTCGCCGCCGCCACCACGGCGTCGACGGTGAGGCCGAGTTCCTTCATCACCGTGCCGCCGGGCGCGCTGAGGCCGAAGCGGTCGATGCCGACCACCTTGCCGTCGAGCCCGACGTATTCGCGCCAGAGCGGCGTCACCCCTGCCTCGACGGCCACGCGTTTGCGGCACGCCGGCGGCAAAATCGCGTCGCGATACTCCGCCGGCTGGCGGTTGAAGCGCTCGAACGAGGGCAGCGAGACCACCCGCACCCCCGGCCCGAGTATTTTCGCCGCGGCCAGCGCGAGCTGCAGTTCGCTGCCCGTGGCCAGCAGGATGTGCGTAAGCGGCGCCGTCTCCTGCGCGGCGACGTAACCGCCCTTGAGCACGCCGGCGCGGCGGATGTGCGGTGGAATTTCATTGAGGATCGGCACGGCCTGGCGCGTCAGCGCCAGCAGCGTGGGCCCGTCGGTGCGTTCCAGCGCGGCGGCAAAAGCCCCCGCCGTCTCCTCCGGATCGGCCGGCCGGATGACATCCAGGCCGGGGATGAGGCGCAGCGCGGAGACCGTCTCGACCGGCTGGTGCGTGGGGCCGTCCTCGCCCACCCCGACGGAGTCGTGCGTGTAAAGGTAGACCACCGGCAGCTTCGCGAGGGCGGCCACGCGCATCGACGGCCGGCTGTAGTCGGCGAACACCAGGAACGTCGCGCAGGTGGGGCGGAACAGCCCGTCGTAGGCGACGCCGTTGTTGATCGCGGCCATGGCATGCTCGCGGATGCCGTAGCGCAGGTTGCGCCCGGCGCGGTTGGTCCGGTCGAAATCCTTGTCGGCGGCGATGTAGTTGAGGGTCGAGCCGTGCAGGTCGGCGCTGCCGGAGATCAGCAGCGGCAGCGCGGCGGCGGCCGGCTGGAGCACATCGCGGCCCGCGGCGCGCGTGGCGAGCTTGGCGTCGGCGGGGAACAGTGGGATCTTCTCCAGCAGGGCGGCGGCGCTCACGGGCTGGGCGCGGCTGTGGAGCAGCGCGGCCCGGTCGGGGTTCGCGGTCCGCCAGGCGTTGTAGGTCTTGAGCCACTTTTTGTAAGCGCGGATGAGCCGCTGCTTGTGGCCCGCAAAATACGTGCGCACCGCGTCGCTCACGTAGAAATGCTGGTCGGCGGGCAGGCCGAGGCCGGCGCGCGCGGCGTCGGCGAACTTGGCGCCGCCCTCGCCATGCGCCTTCGAGGTTCCCTGCACCTCGGGGATGCCCTTGCCGATGATGGTCTTGGCAATGATGAGCTGCGGCCGGCCGGACTTGGCCTTCTTGGCCTTGTTCAGGGCCTTGAGGATCGCCGGCATGTCGTGCCCGTCGGGCAGGGTCTGCACGTCCCAGCCGATGGCCTTGAACCGCTGCGCGGCGTTCTCGCTCTGCGTCTTTGCCGCCATGGCGTCGAGCGTGACGTCGTTGGCATCGAAGATAAGGATGAGGTTATCGAGGCCCTGGTGGCCGGCGAACGCGACCGCCTCCATCGCCACGCCCTCCTGCATGCAACCGTCGCCGGCGAGACAGATGACATGGTAGTCGAAGACCGGATGCTCGGGCGTATTGAAGCGCGCCTCGGCCATTTTCCCCGCCATGGCCATGCCCACGGCGTTGCCCACGCCCTGCCCAAGCGGGCCGGTGGTGCATTCGACGCCGGGCGTCTCGCCGAACTCGGGATGGCCGGGGGTCTTGCTGTGCAGTTGGCGGAAATTCCTCACCTCCTCGATCGACAGGTTGTAGCCGCTGAGGTGCAGCCAGCCGTAAAGGAACATCGAGCCGTGGCCGGCGGAGAGAACGAACCGGTCGCGGTTGACCCAGCGCGGCTCGTCCGGGTTGTGCACCAGCGCATGGCCGTAGAGCACGGCGCCGATCTCGGCGGCGCCGAGCGGCAGGCCGAGATGGCCGATGCCGGCCTTGTGGACGGCATCAATGGCGAGTCCGCGGGCCTGGGCACAGGCCTGCGCAAGAGCTTCGGTATTCAATTTCATGGCGAAAGTCTTTCTCCCACCCCGGATTTCCCGGAGGAACCTGCATGCATCTCCCGGAACGCGCACGATGGCCGCGTGGCGGCCAACCCGCCGGCTTCGGTCCATCTCCTCGATGCTTCCCCGCACTCATCCAGCCGGACAGAGTGTGGTTGGCTATGATCGGGGTGCATCCGGGTCATCGTAGTCGCGACTGGCTTAGCGGGATTACGGGCGCGATGGAAAGCAAATTTGGGATCGAGTAGCCGGGGGAGGTTGCCCTCCCCGGCTCTCACACCACCGGACGTACGGTTCACGTATCGCGGCGGTTCCGAAGCGGCTGATTGGTCCATGAGCGGTGCAGATCAGATAGACTGAGCAG
>JAQTYQ010000068.1 GCA_028688225.1 Opitutaceae bacterium
ATCCCGCGGCCGCCTGCACCCAGGTGACGGTCGAGGAGGATCGGACCGTCACCGCGGTCTTCGCCCCGTGATCCTGCGGGGAGCTAACTCAACCCGCGCATGCCACCACCAGCATTCCGCCCTGCCGCCGCCTTCACCCTGATCGAAACGATGGCCGGACTCGTGATCGGGGGCGCGGCCATCACGCTCGCGATCTGGCTGAGCGCCGCGCTCCTGTCCAACCGGCAGACGGCGGCGGCCGCGAGCACCAATCTGCGCCTGCAGATCGACGAAATCGGCATGACCCTGCAACAGGACCTGGCCGACGCGCCCCAGGCCTACCTGTTCTCCGGCCAGCTCCTGAATCCCGACGCCACACCCTATACGGGCACGGGCCTCACCTTCAGCCAGCCGCTGCACCAGATCGCCACCGCCGCGCAATTTCTCGCCGCCACCGGGCTCTCCCTCGGTCCGGCCGGCGGCGCCGACTACCAGACCATCGTCGCCGTGCCCGCACCGAGCCAGCCCATCGTCTTCACCCGCCGCAGCCTGACCGCGAGCACCGGCTGGACCATCGTGCGGCTGCAGTATTCCGGCCGTTACGGCACGCGCAGCGTTTCCTTTTCCGTCCCCCCCTCGACCAGCGGATCCCGGCTGGCGGCCGTCGGCGGCGGGGCGGCCCTGGATCCGACCGACCAGCACGTGGTGCTCACACTGCCCAATCCGCTCGCGATGGCCTCGGTCATGCTGCCGCAGGCGAATGCCGGCACGGTGATCGACTGCAATCTGCAGACGAGCCAGATCCGGCCGTGACACGGCAAAAACGGGGCTCAGGCCGCCGCTTCCCTCGGCACGAGCGCGTGGGGCACCGCCCAGCGAAACGCATGGCACAGATACGAACCCACCCGCTCTTTCGGCACCAGGGCGAGCCGGCCGCTCGGTCGATCGTGCACCAGACCGTGCGTCGGGAAGTCCGGTTTGGAAAGCGGCGTCTGGAGCCCGGGATGCTGAAACGGAAGCGGGCCGGGGGCGGCCTGGGTGTGCCGGCGGATTTCCTCCGCCAGGGCAGACCACATGGGGTGCGCTTCCACCGCCACCCCGTAAGTCGGCAGGATCATCGCCCACAAGATCGGCCGCAGCTGGCCGGCCGGAATCCCTTCGAGATAGGCGACGCGCTCGGGCAGGCGAACCCAGCGTGCCAGACGCGCATATTCCGCCGCCGGCAGGGAAGGGGGCAGATGGCGGCGGACCACCATGCCCGGTTTCGCGGGCAGGTCCAGGACCCGCTGCTGCAGCGCGAGCAGGATCCCGATTTCCTCGGGGAAATCACCCCGGAGCAGGGGCAGATTGGAGGCGGGCAGGGGGTGGAGGCTCATGTTAATGCCCCAGACGGTCGAAAATGGCTCCTTTTCGAGGAAAAGTGCAAGAATCGCACCCGGTTGCCGGCCGCTATCATGAATGATAGCCATGCCTTCTCCCGCGACAAACCCGCCGAAATGGAGGGTCTGGGTGGTTAACATCACCGACCGCCATCCCTCATTCTTCGACAAGCCTCCGACCAAGAAGCAGCTGCGCGAGTGCCTGATCGAGTCGGTCGCCGAGCGTTACCACCTCAAGGGCGAGGATCTTGCCCGGCAGATGGCCGAACAACTCGGGACCCGGATCGCGGTCAGCGCTCCGGACAATAAGCTGCTTTCCTATTTCCGGCTGGCGGATCTGGCCGGGATCTAGCGGGCCGCCGACCCCGCCGCAGGCGGCTATCATGTGATTCCATGCGCATCAGCACTGATCGGCTCAACCAGATTCTCTCCGCCCGGCACCGCAACGTCTTCCTCGCGTTGCTCGGCCTGTCCGGAGGCTGCCTGGTGGCCGTGACCACCGCCTATCTCATGCGCGGCACGCAGATCTCGCCCGACCTCATGGCCGCCGCCGTGATCGGCCTCCTGCTCTGCGCATGGCTGGGAGTCGCCGCCCTGGAAGCAGCCAATACGCGCCGGGCGCAGCGGATCGACCGGATCCTTTCCCAACCAGAAAACGTCCGCGTGATGTTCGATCCCCGGTCCCGGACCCTCAACCTCCAGCAGGTCGGCCGGGTGGAAATGGGCGGCGATACGGCCGAAGCCATCATGGAAAGCGCCAACTTGACCGTGGACGAGGCGGAGCGCATCAGCGCCGCCATGGATGCCAAGAGTCACATCCGACTGCTGCAATCCCCCGGCGCCAATCATCCCGCCGAGCCGATCACGGCCGAATCGGTCTCCTGATCACGCCCATGAAATCCAAAACCGGAACCTATCTCATGATCGGCGCCTTCGCCGGCCTCCTCGCCGTGGTCGCTTTCCGGCTGCGGCGTCCCCGGATCGACCCGCGCCCCTTTCGGCCGGCGGTCGCGGCCGCATCCATCTCCCCGGCGGCCCCGGCAGAGCCGGGGCCCAAGCCTGCAACCATGACTGCGCCAGTCCCGGCCAGCCCAGCTCCGGCAAAACCAATCTCTTCGTCGCCGGTTACGGCCGGACCAACGCCGCCGGCCGCAAAACCGGCTGAACCGGCCGCCGCGGTCGAGACCAGGCCCGCTCCCGCCAACGCCGCCCGTCCGGTGAGCACCCCCGCCGACTCCCGAGATACCGCCGGGCCGGGGCCTGATCCGGCCCGCGCATCCCAGGCGCAGGATGACCGGGCCCAGATCGAACGCCTGCAACAGGAGATGACCTCCCTGCGCGACGCCGCCGCGAGCGCCCGGGCTTCGGCCGCGCAGGCGCAAGGCGATCTGGCCAGCCAGCGCGCCGCCAATGCCCAACTCCAATCCGAGATCACCCTCCTCACCGCCTTCAAGACCGCGAGCGACCGCGAAGCCCAGCAGATCGAGCGGGCCCGCCGCCTCACCTTCATCCTCAATCCCTGACGCCCATGAATACACCCCGCCTGTACCTGATGCTCTTCCTTGGCGCCGCCACCGCGGTGGCCTCCGATGCGCCGGCCGTGCTCTCCATGGCCGGCTTGCGTGAGAATTCAAGGCCCGTGCCGGTCCAGACCGTATCGGCCCCCGAGCGGGTGATCGTTGGCGATCCCACGAGTTCGCTTTCCCGCGAGGAGGCGATCCGGATCGCCCAAAAAGCCGCCGCCGCCATTCCGGGTTCCGGAGTCGCCCAGATCGATCCCGGATACAATGGATGCCTGGCGCCCGCCATCCCCGCCAACGCCGTCCTGGTGGTCGAGCCCGTCCACTTCGAGCAGTTGAAACCCTTCGACTTGGTCCTCTTCACCGCGCCCTCAGGCGAGATCCGCGCGCGGCGCATTCTGGCCAAGGGCTTTGACAAAGCCGTCGTCGGTTTCGAATACAACGAGGTCACGCCCGGCGATGTCGACGCCCAGGCCTTTATCGGCCGGGTGGTCATGGTGCTCCTTTACGACCCGAAGGCCAAAAGTACCGGAAATTGATCCGCGGAACCCGCAGGGTTGGACCTTGCGCGACCAGCCCGCCGAGTTCCCGGTGTGGCGGCTGCAGCCCTGAATCACCAGCCCCGAAACACCATCCTCGGCGGTAAGTGCCCGCTGATGAATTTCACCCCAGATCCGCAAGATCTGTATCATTTTCCCCTCAAAAACGCGGGCGTTTCGACCGTTAGGGCAGGGCATGAGCCTATTCGCCCAACCTCCGAAGCCTTCCCCGGTCACGGCGACGCCGACGTCCGGTCCGGCCGCGCCTCCCGCCGCCGCACCCCGGCCGGTGCGCGCGCCCGAACCCCTCCCGCGCGCCTCCGACACCAGCCCGAACCGCCATTCGCTCGGCGCCTATCGCGTCCGGCCGCTCGATTTCTAACTTTGCGCCGTGGCGCCCAACCTGGAATTCCTGCTCGCGTGGGAACCGCCGCGGCCGGTCCTGACCCCGCGCGGGAGGCTGCTGTTGCGCGCCGCCCCGGCCCCGCCGGGCCTGCTCGCGCTCTGGCAGCAGCACCGGGACGAACTCGCCGGCCAGGGGTACTGGCTCGGACGCACCCGCCAGGGCGGACTCATCCTGCGCCAGTTCCAACCGCTGCCGGGCGGCCAGAACGTCGATCCCTGCGACCTGACCGATCTGTCCCAGGCGGTCGACACCGACTTTGAACCGCCCGCGCCGGATGGACTGGCCTACTACGGTTACCAGAAGGCCGGGATCGATTTCGCCTGGACCGTGCGCCGCGGACTCATCGCCGACGAAATGGGCCTGGGGAAGACCATCGAGGCCATCGGGCTCGCCAACGTCCAGCATGAGTGCGAAACCCTCCAATGGATGCTCGTGGTCACCCCGGCCTGCCTGAAGGTGAATTGGCGCCGGGAACTCGAACGCTGGCTCACGTTTCCCGCGGAAATCGCCACCGCCAAGGGACGGCGTCCCGCGGCCATTGCGGATCTGTTCAAAACCACGGACCGGCCCCGGATCCTGATCATCAATTACGAACTGCTCTGGGGCTGGCAACGCACGCTCGAGCGCGTGCCCTGGTCCCTCTACGTGGCCGATGAAGCCCATTATCTCTGCCATCCCCGGGCTCAACGCTCCCAGGTCGGCCTGCGGATAACCGCCCCCCGCCAGGTGTTTCTCACCGGCAGCCCCTTCGAAAACCATCCGAAGGAATTGTGGCCGCTGATCCATGCCCTGCAGCCGGAACGGTTCCGCGATTTCATGGGCTTCGCCCGCCGCTACTGTGATGCCCGCCGCAAGAAGGTGAGCCGCGACCGCGAAGTCTGGGACTTCAATGGCGCCACTCATTCCGAGGAACTGGGCAAGCTCCTGCGCACCTATGTCATGATCCGGCGGCTGAAGCCGGAGGTCCTGCCGGAACTGCCCCGCAAACGGCGGCAGGTGATCGAACTGCCGGCCGAGCTGTGCGACCCCGACGACAGGCTGGGGCTATTCCTCCAGCCGGATGAACGGCTGGCCGGCCTGCGCGAAGCCCTGGCCCGGGCGGCGGTGGGCGGTGACACCCACGCGTACCGCCAGGCCATCGCCGCCCTGAAACGCGGCGGATCCGCCCCCTTTGCCAGCCTCTCGCGCGAGCGGCTGGCCCTGGCGGAGGCCAAGCTGCCCAGCGCCATCGCCCACCTGCACTCGCTCATCGACGCCGGGGAAAAAGTCCTCTGCTTCGCCCACCATCGCCTGGTGATCGATGCCGTGCAAAAGGAGTTCGGGGAAAAATGCGTGACGATCCAGGGGGCGCAGGCGGCCGGGCCCCGCCAGCACGCCATCGACCGTTTCCAGGATGATCCGTCCATCCGAATGGCGGCGGTGAGCCTGCTCGCCGGCGGCACCGGCCTCAATCTCACCGCCGCGTCCATCGTGGTATTTCTCGAACTGGATTTCCGGCCGATGAAGATGATCCAGGCCGAGGACCGCGCATGCCGCATCGGGCAGACCAAAAGCATCCTGGTCCAGATCCTCGTGGCCGAGGGCAGCCTGGATCCGCATATCGCCGCCGAACTCATGGCCAAACTCGAGGTGATCGAACGCTCGCTCAACACCCGCGTGGAGCCCGGCCCGATGACGGCGCCGGACCCGATCCCGGCACCGCCGCCCACCGCCGTGATGACGGCCCCTCTTAATCCGTGGGCCGCCGCCGCGGTGGCTCGCTCTGAAGCCATCCATCGCGCGATCAAGTTTCTCGCCGGCCGGTGCGATCACGCCCGCAGCCACGACGGCTCCGGCTTCGACCAGATGGACGCGAAAGTGGGGCACGGGCTGGCGGCCGCCAAACGCCTCACGCCCGAAGAGACCCGGATCGCCCTGCGGCTGGTCCGGCGCTACCGCCGGCAGGTGCCCGCCAGTCTGATGGCGGAGATCGATCCGCCGGAACGCAAACCCAGGGACGGGGCCGATCAGATGTCGCTGGGACTCGACCCGGCGGCGGAACGTCAGGTCGCCTGAGTTACCATCGGGGCGAGTACCCTCCGCCGGCCATCGGCATCGGCTAAGTGGCGGCTCATCCGCGGATTAACCTGGTGACACAGATCCGTGTGCCAGCCGACCGGGTCGCATCCGTCGGGCAACCGGATCGGGCGGCTATCATGATTCATATGCAGCCCCTGTATTTCAAGGTATTCCCCCTCGGCCGGCCCATGGATGAACTCAAGGCCAAGCTCGGCGATTTCAACGCGTCCTCCCTCGATGAAGAGGTTCGGAATGATCCCGATGCGATCGCCAAGGCGCGCCGGGAATACGAAGCGAAGCTTCGCAAGCGCTCCTACAGCGATCCGGCCTACGGCATGATCGGCGCCATCGCCTACCGCCAACCGGACGGCACCCTGACCGTCGACACGCACGCAGAGAAATCCCTGCTCGAAGATTTCTGGCAGCACTACCGGCATTTTGCCGGAGACATCGCGGGGTGGAACATCTTTGACGCCGATCTGCACTGGCTGCTGGTGCGATCCTGGGCCAATCGGGTTCCGGTCCCCGCAGCCGCCACGCGTCGAGCCGGCACCGGCCGCCGCGCCTGGGTCGGCTTCACCGATTTGAAACGCGAGCTGGCCGGCGGACCGAGCCAGGCGCTTGATCTCGACCAGGTCTGCAAGGCCTTCGGCTGGGAGGGCGTGAAAACGACCGATCCGGCCTCCGCCGTCGTGACGATGCGGGAACCGGAGCCGACGGCGGCCAAGGCCTTGGCCCTGGCGAACATTGAGGACGATCTGCGCCAGCTGCACGATTTGGGGGTGCGCATGGGCATCGAACGCGCCGACTTTGAAAAGATTCCACCCGTTCGCAGTGCGGGCTCCGCCGCCGCGAGCCTGGACGGCCCCACTACCCTTGACATCGAGACCGCCCCGGGCGACCCCGGCGTACTCAAAAAACTGTGCGGGGAATTCGATCCGGCCCAGGTCAAGACCGGCCATGCCAGGAAACCGGAGACCATCCAGGCCATCATCGACCGGGCCCGCGCCAAATACGACCAAGACCTCATCAAGGCGAGCCTGCTCAATCCCTTCCTCGGCCGGGTCTGCGCGATTGGCTACCGGAGCGCCGGCGGGACGATCGACATCCCCGAATATGATGAACGCGCCCTGCTTGAGGATTTCTGGAGCCGGGCCGAACGCGGCGAACGGTTCAATGGATGGAATCTCTTCAAGTTCGATCTGCAGTTTTTGTATGTCCGATCGCTCCTGCTCAACGTCCGGGTGCCGGCCAATTTCCGCAGCCGGGCCGGCACGGGGTACGTGCGCTATCGCGGCGTGACCGACCTGATGTGGGAGTTCACCGGCTCGCCCCGCGAGTATGCCTCGGTCCAGACCGCCTGTGACGCCTTTGGCCTCAAGGGGAAAAACGGCGACGGCGCCAACTTCCACAAGCTCTGGCTGTCCGGCGATCCCCAACTCAAGGCCGAAGGGCGCAACTACCTCGCCAATGACGTCACGCAGGAAGCTGCGCTGGCCGAAGTGATGGGATTTGCCCACCCGCAGATCGAAGTACCGAATCTTCCGGCGGAACGCCTTGATGTGGTCGAACGGCGGATGCTCGAACCCGAGCCGGCCTGCCCCGAATTCGACTAGATCCGCACCGGTAGCTTCTCCCCGTTCTCTGCGAAGCACAATGCCCAGGTCCTGAACCGCAACTCCGGGATG
>JAQTYQ010000034.1 GCA_028688225.1 Opitutaceae bacterium
GGGGCATTGCCTCCCTCACCCTGGAACCCAAGGAGACAGAATTGGGTCACGCCGTTCATCAGCCATCGGAAGCTGGCGGGATCGGTCAGCGCCAGATTGATGTCCATCTCCTGCTCGATGTATTCACGCACCTGCTTCAGGTCGTCGGTCGCATCCTGCAAGAGCGGGAGCCTGGCTGGGTGATACAGGTACTCCTCGGCGAGCAGGGCGTCCTTGCGGCCCCGCGCGACATCCTCCCGGGTATAGCGGACCAAACTGCCATCGCGGGACAAACGTCCGCCGAAGGAAGTGCGCAGGCGAATCAGGATGGGAAGTCTCATTTGCCGGGAGAAGGGGTGGCGGTTGGCTTCAGCAAAGATAGGAAGACGATATTTTCCTCGGCGCTGGACCGCAAGGCCGCCGGCAGGGTCCGGATCGCTTTACGCACATCAGCGTCGGTGACCGCCGGGTTGCGTTCCAGAAGAAACCCGATGTCCGTCACGTCTTTGCGCGCCATGCGGGCCATCTTTGACGCGCTCAGGTTTGCGATGGGCGGCCGGGTGACCTCCAGCCGGCCTTCTTTGGGTAGAAGTTCCTCCGGTTGGTCGAATTCTCCGGCGCTGGCAGGCTCATCCGAGCCGACGAGCTGAAGATACGGCTGGTCGGGTTCGACGAACTCCTTTGGATCAAACAATAGGCCCGCCGCTTCAACGGCATGTTTCAGGTCCGGGCGGTCGAACGTCGATTTTTTCAGCCACACATCGAGGTCGATGCTGGTCCGATCCCTCATTCCTTCGAACAGATTGCAGGCCGATCCCATCAGGCATAGAGAAGTCTCTCGGGTGACGAGACTTGCGATCAGGGACAATTTGGCCTGCCATTGTTCGGCAGTGAGGCCGGGTGTGGGACTTGGAGCGGATGCCATGATTCCAAGATAGCGGCCGGGGGCAAATGGTCGGGCCGCTATCATGGATGGAAGCATGTCAGACGCCCCTTCCGCTGCTTCGTCCACCGCCCCTGCCTCCCCTCGTCCGAAAAAGACCCGGGCCGAGTATCTGGCCTGGATCGAACAGGAGCGGCCCCGCCGCGGCGAGGCCTGGTATAACGAAATCCTCGCCCGGATGAAGGCGCGCGACGCCCAACGAAATCAGGCGTACCAGGAAGCCCGCGAAGTGACGCGCCGCCAATGGATGGACCAGGTGACCGCCTGGAGCGCTGGCGGCGGCTTTGATGCGGTCGTGCAAAGCCTCTGCACCGGTCCCGTGGCCAAGATCGGCCGCACCCGCTTCCAGTACCGGATTGGCGGGGTGAAATTCGAGGTCAATTTCGCGAACCGGACCTGCACCCGCTGGGACGGTGCCACCTTCGCCAATGGCAAGCGCGGGATGCGCGAGGCCTTGGGGCTTGCCACCGCGGTCTTCGAACTGGCCGGCGATCCCAGGCCGTTCCTCCGGGCCAAGGAAACCGTGATGGCCCTTTCCGGCATCGGGGAGGAGCAGGTGAAACTGGGTGAGGACACCAAGCGCCGGCTTGAGGAGATGCGCCGCCAGCAGCAGGCGCTGGCGATCCGGCTGGCGGAGGAGGCGAACCGCGAGGATCCGCTCTCCGCGGAGGACCAGGCGGTGGTCCCGTTGCGCGTCACTGATCGCAGGAAGATCGAGGATCTCACCCGGCTCATGGCCCGGGAGCGGGCGTTCCCGCTGGACTATGCGCGCCGGGCCGTGCAGGAGGGCGTGATCTGGTTCGGCGAATGGCGCTATCGCGACCGGCAAACGGGCGAGGTCGTCAATTCGCACCGCCCGCTCGCGGTGTCGGATGTGATCGGGATGGAGACGGGGGTGCTGCTCGGTCACGCCTCGCGCGAGTTCAAGGCCTTCTTCCGCGGTCCGGCCAAGGGCAAGAATCTGGGCCGGATTCAGAATGGCTTCGTCGTCATCGGCCGCTGGTCGGCGGAAACGAAGCGCATCATCATCACCGAGGGTGTCTATTCGGGGCTGGCCCTGCGGCTGCTCCGCGAGCGCCGCGGCCGGCCGCTGGGTGCGGACGAGGCGATCCTCGTGCCGGCCGGTTCACGGGACCTGGAACGGCTGCTGGCGCACTGCCAGAAGCGCGGCATCGAGGTGATCTCGGCCTATGATTGCGATCCGGCGGGCTTGCGAGCCTCGACGGTCAACGCTGCCTGGTGCGCCGCCCACGGGGTGAAGCATACGGTCGGCCTTCCGCCGCTGGGAGAGGCGACGTGGAGTTTTCGCGACGACGCCTGGGGCCGCGAGCATTATGTGCAGACCGCCCGGCGGTTGGCGGAGATGGGGCAGCTATTCCACTACCTGCCGGCCTCCGGCGGCCGGCTCCACCTGGTGCTCCGGACGACGGCCGCGGCCTGTGCTTTGCATGCAGAACTCAAACGGTCGGCCCGGGAGCTGGAGGAGGCGGAGTTCACGGCCTGGCTCAATCAGCACCATCCGGCGAAGGCGGTCGACGGCCGGCCGGAGCCGCGCGATCCCGATGAGGTATGGCGGCTGCAGCTCGAATATCAGCGGCAGCAGCCCATGCACGAGCCGATGGCCGAGCAATGGCATCGGAAGGACTGGAATGAATTGCTGCAGCATGAATACCACCCTCGGGCGAAGACCGCCGGCGGCCTGCCCGAAGCCTGCCCGGAGGCGGAATCGGAGCTGCGCTCGGCCATGCGGGCCCTCGGATTCACCGACGAGGAGGCCGAATCCTTGCGCGCCGCGGGGACCGTTTTCCCGGGACTGATCGATGGGCACCCCTTTGCCATCTGGCCGGCGCTCGCGCCGGATTCCCCCACCCCGCTCGGTTATCAGGCGGTACCCTTGGGTACCGGCCTTCCGCGATCCTGCGGGGCAACCTGGGCGGCCGCGGTCACTTTCGGGCGGCTGGAACGTGCGCCATTATTGGTCGCCGCCGGCGACCTCAAACACGCCGGCGAAGCATGGCGTCGCGGCGGGGAAGCCGGCGTGGTTTGCGCAATCGGTCCGGACCTGCCGAAAACCTATCTCGATCTTGCAGCTGGAAACGAGACTGCGCTCGCGTGCGCTTTTGACCGGGATGAGCCTGGAGTTGCGGCCTCCGCGCGGGTGATGGAAGCGGCCCGCGCCAGGGGGATCAAGCTTGCGGCCATGCCGGAAGCTGTGCCGGCCTTGGGTGTATCCGGCCCCTGAGTTAATGCCGGCCCTTCGCGAACGCCTCCCCGCCGGCGTTCTGGCGGCGTTGAGATGGGGGAAGAGCACGAGTAGATTTTCTTTGCCGGCCGGGCACAGCTCCAATTCGCATACCGGCTCCATGTCGCCATTGTCACCGCGCAGCTGGATCACGGCGCCATTTTCCATGAATGCCCCCCGGGCCCGCTCCAATCATCGCGCATGCCACAATTGTCGCACTGGGCGTAACGGCTCATGGCGGAAGGGTCCCCTGCCCTGCTACAGGGCGATCTTGGCCTGCACGGCTTGGAGCGAGGTCTGTTCCGAGGCCACCCGCCAGCAGGCTGATTTCGCGAGCGTGATATAACCGGCCCGCTCGGCCGCCTTCCGGATTTCGCACGTACGCGCCCCTTCGCTGATCAGATCGGAGATCTCCTGGGTGACGGGCAGGAGCTCCATCACCACGGTGCGGCCGAAATAGCCCTTGCCGCGGCAGCGCGGGCAGCCTGCCGGCACGCCGACGTAGGCCGGGGGTTCGACCCCATGGCGCGTAAAGAGCGCCCGGTCGGCTTCCGCCAGGGGGACGCGCTTGTAGCAGTTGCACAGGCGCTTCACCAGCCGTTGCGCCGTCAGGAGCCGGATGTTCTCGCCCAAATTGGCCCGGTCGACCTCCTCGTCCTGATCCTTCATGCTCAGGAGCCGCTTGATGATGTCGGGGGCGGAATTCGCGTGGAGCGTGGTCAGTATCAAGTGGCCGGTATTGGAGGCCTCGATCGCGGCATTGGCGGTCTGCAGGTCGCGGATTTCCCCCACCATGATGACGTCGGGATCCATGCGCAGCAGGAGCCGCAAACCCTCGGCGAAGGCGACCCGCTCCCGGGTGCGCTCCGATTTTTGCGAGGCGACGGCGATCTGCGTCACGCCCGGGATGATGTATTCGACCGGATCCTCCAGGCTGTAGATGATCCGCTTGGGGTCGTTGATGTCCTGCATGCAGGTCATGAGGGTCGTCGATTTGCCCGAGCCGGTGGGACCGGAGACGATCACGATGCCGTGCGGCTGCAGCAGGTAGCGTTTGATGATCTCGACCTCCTCGCGGTGCAGGTTCAGCAGCGACAGGTCGCGCACGCCGGCCGAGCGGTCCAGGAGCCGGAGCACGATCTTGGGCTCCTCCTTCTTGCCGTTGGCATAGGCCATGGCCACGCGGACCATCACCGGCCGGCCCATGTAGGCGAAGGAGAACGAGCCTTCCTTGGGTGCGGTCGGTGCGTCCGATTCCTGGCTTTTCTTGCAGACTTGGTCGTAGAGATGGTTGGCCAGCTGGCTCGCGTATTCGCGCGGCAGCGAGTGGAAGATCTCAGCGTCGCCGTCGATCACGTAGCGGATCCGGGTCATCCGGTGGAAGACATCGACGTGGATGTCGGAGGCGCGCGCGGTCACGGCTTCGGAGAGCAGGAGTTGCAGCAGGCTTGGCAGATTCTTGCCGTAAGCCCGCGGGTTCTTGCCCGCCCAGTCGGAGGGATTGAGCTTGAAGAGCGTGTTGGACAGGTCCTCCTCCTGCGCGCCGCTTGCGGCCTTGACCGCCCCGGCGTGCGCGTCGGTCAGGGTGAGCAGGAAACGGATGCCGTCCACCGGGGCGGGAAAGACATGCCGGGCCCGGCCGGGGAAACTGCGGGCGATCTCGTCCCCCAGCCTGGGCTCCTCCGGGTTCTCGGCCCCGATGAGCACGACGCCCGGGGTGAGCACGAAGGGGATGTAGCCGATGCTGGAGCAGCGTTCCCGGCTGGGAATTTTGGCCAGCATGTCGCGGTCGATCCGCAGGGCGGTGGCCGGCACGAGCACCGGCTCCTTCCGGCGGGCGGCGGTGAGCGAGCAGTAAAGGGCGGTGGAGAGGCGCGCGGGCTGCAGCTCGTTGTCCGGCGAGGCCAGCAGGAACTCGATCGTGGCGCGCTCGCGGCTGTCGATGGTCGGCTGGCGGACGACCCAGGCGAGGAAGCTCCGGAGCGTGGCGAGGTGACCGTTGGGCGGATCGGCCTGCAACGGCCGCGGGGTGACCCCGGCGCGCAACGAGCGCGCGCGGTCGCGGAAATCCTCGCGCAATTTGAGGTAATCGGCGAGCGAGACCCAGAGCGGGCTGCAGAGATGGCGGGGAAAGTACGCCGGCAGGGCCTGCGCCGGGTCGAAGTGGGCGAAGACGAGCAAGTGGCCGACGGTGGCAAAGGGGACGGGGCCGTAGTCTTCCAACAGCCGGTCCAGCGGTTCCGCCGCGCCCGCCGCAGTCTCGAGGGCCAGCATCACGGCACCGCTCTCGCAGCTATTCTGGTCGAGCGGGGCAAAGGGAACGGCCTGCCGGGTCAGGACCTCGGCGAAGGCGGCCGCGGCAGCCGCCGGGTCGTGCTGCTGAAAGAAGACCCAGGGATCAGGTTCCGCGCCCGCGGCGAAGGCGTCGGCCGGGAAATGGGGGATCTGCGTGCAAGCCGGGCGCAGGCGCGCATCGAGCTGGGGCCGATCGGAGGGGGGCATGGGCGGAAGCAGCGCGGCCCGGGCCTAGCCCAGCGGGGCGTCGTTCGAAATCTGGTGGTTGAGCCGCTGCAGGCGGCGGCGGTAGCCCGCGATTTCATCCTCGATCGCCGGTGCGGCCTCGCCGTGGACGCGTTCGCGCTTGAGGACCACGCCCATCAGGTCGAGCTCATTCAGGAGCAGCTGGGCCCGGACGTGATCGTGCCGGTTGCTGCGTCCCTCCTTGACGGCGGCGGCGATCGTGTCGATGTCCCGGTCGAAGCCGCGCAGCGACCGCTGGACGTCCTCGATGCCCGCCCCCGCCGCTGCGGCCAGGGGGGTGCGCGGCGGGAGATTCTGCGAGGGCGTGCCGTATTGGGCCGTGCCGCTCGTATTGCCGCCGTTGTAACCCGGCAGGATGGCCGGGGTCACGATCATCGTCAGGACGGAATGCTCGCGGTTCTTCTGCGTCTCGCGGAAGGCGAAGCCGAAGAAGGGAATGTCGCCCAGGAGTGGCAGCTTCGACGTTTGGTCGGTCTGCAGGGTTTGCTCCAGTCCGCCGAGGGCGAGCGAGTAGCCGCTTTCGACCATAACCTGCTGGTTATAGGTCTGGTTCGCGACCACCGGATAGGGATTCCCGTTGATCGTCACCGTGTCGGTGATGCTCGAGACGGTGATGGAAATGTTCAGGAGCACATCCCGGTCGTTGAGGACCTTGGGCAGGATCGCGACCTTGGTGCCGACGTCGACGAACTGGATGGACGAGGTGGTGTTGGTGGCCCCGCCGCTGTTGTTCTGGTTGACTGAGGAGACGATCGGAACCTGCTTCACGCTCATCAGCACGACTTCGCGTCCGGAAAGCGTGGTCTGCATCGGATACTGCACGGTCGAGGTGCGGCTGTCCGAATTGAGCAGGTTCAGGCGCGCGGTGAGGTCGTCGGCGGAAAAGATCGCGGACGGGAACTGGTAGTTGGCGAGGTGCCGCGGATCGATCGTGGCCGAGAGGCCCGAGAGCTTGGCGCCGACGCCGTTGGTGGTGAGCAGCGGGTTGCTCAGCCCGAGATGCGAGCTGGGATTGACGCTCGTCAGCAGGAATTTGGTCTCGATGTAGATTTCCTTGATCGGCTGGTCGAGGTCGGCGAGCCACGCCTTCAACATCTCGTGCTGGGCGCGGGTGGCGACGACATAGAGCGTGTTGGTGTCGGACAGGAAGCTGACCAGGCCCTTGGCGCCGGCGGCATTCGGCCGCGGGGCCAGCCGCGGCCCGGCCATGCCGGCCGTGCCGCCTTCGGGCACCACGACGGCGTGATCGCCCAGCGAAAGGCCGATGAAGTTCTGTACTTCGGTGGTGATCGCTTTGCTATCGACCTGGAAGACGGACTGGCTCGCGCGGTCAATCGAGGGGCTGGACCCGCCGGCCCCGCCTGACCCACCCGATCCGCCGCCGGGGGAGATGGAGCCGCTGGCGCCCGAACCGTTGCCCGAAGCCGTCTGGTTCCCCCCGGCCTGGCTTTCCCCGCCCCCGCCGGATCCGCCGCTCGCCTTGAAATGTTCGAGCGTGTTATGTTTCAGGACGTAGGACTTGGCGATCAATTCGCCCGAATCCAGCGGATAGATGTTCCAAAGTCCGTTCTTGTAGACGATGTCGAGATTGTACGTCTGGGCCAGGGTCCGGAGGAATTCCCAGGGGTGGCGCACGCCGGAGAGGGTCACCGGGGAGGTCATGACCGGATCGTCGGCGACGATGAAATCATGCATCTGGGCGCCTTCACAGATGGCGCGCAAGACGGTCCGCAGGTCGTTGCCGTTGCTTTGCAGATCGATGGGGGCCAGCGCGGCAATGCGGGCGAGTTCCGCGCCCTGTTCGCCATGCCAGTCAACCAGCTCGGCGTTGATGCTGGGGGCCGGTACGTTCTCGCCCGGCCGGGCGGTGACCTGCACGGGCGTGTGGGCGCCCTGCAGCAGTGAAGCGAGGTCGGCGGTCCGGACCTGGGGCACGGCGACCGCGGCGGACGGGTCGGCCCGGGCGGTGAGGCCGGCGGCAAGGAAGAGTACGGTAAGGTAGCGCATGGCGGTCATGGCTCCATGATAGCCGCCCGCACCCACCCCGGGGCGGGGGTGTTACTGCCAGCGCCGGCCCGTGGCCGTGACCGTGGCGGTCTGGGCCGAAGCGGTCTCGACCACGTAAGTAACGGCGATCCCGGCGCTTTGCCCGTCGGCGGCGACCGAGACGGTCTCGGTGACGGCGTCGACCGGCCAGCCGCCCGGAAGCGTGTCCAGGGCGGGATGATTGGTGACCGTGGTGCCGGGGGCCTGGCTGAAGATGTTCGGATAGATGACGCCATCGGCAAATAACAGGCAGCGTGCGTGCGCGGCGTAGCTGGCTTCCCGGGCCGCCTCCACGTGGGCGCGGACCTTGTGGCTGGCGACCACGTAGGCGCAGAGCGCGGTCATCACGAGCGCCACGAGGACGGTGGCCACGAGGGTCTCCAGCAGGGTGAAGCCTTGGTTGCGGGCGGCTTTCATCGGGGGAGGCAGACGAGAAACGACTCCTGGCGCAGGGCGGAGCTGAAAGGGTTGCCCACCTGGCTCCAGTCCGGCGCCCCGATGGTGAGAAGACTGAAAGTGCCGGCCTGGCCGCCGG
This sequence comes from Opitutaceae bacterium, assembly GCA_028688225.1. Classification (GTDB taxonomy): domain Bacteria; phylum Verrucomicrobiota; class Verrucomicrobiia; order Opitutales; family Opitutaceae; genus Fen-1467. The sequence goes on from JAQTYQ010000034.1 coordinate 8,287, forward strand.
TGAGTCCCAGCTGGCCGCCGAGGACGTGCAGCGAGCCCTTGAGCGAGGCCCGGGCATTGGTCCAATCCTCCTCCAGGTTGAAGTGCGGATCGACCGCGGCCACGAAGAGATGTCCGGTCCAGGTGAAATCGACGGCTTGTGCGCCGGGGGCGGGCAGATTCCAATTACCGGTCGCAGGAACCTGGGTTACCTGGGAAAAGAGTCCGACCTGGGCGCCGGCGGTGGCGATGGTGGCATAACGCAGATTGGTGCCGGCGAGCAGCACCGGTCCGTTCGGGGCGCAAACGGAGATCGGTGTTCCATAGGTGCCGCTGCCGATCAGGACCAGGCCGCCCTTGACGGCCAGACCCTTGACTGCGAGCACGGGCGGCCCGTTGTAACTGCCCAGGTCGAGGGCGGCGTAGCGTACGCCGTTCCAGGTTGCGGTCGCAAAACCGGAGGGCGGCGCGTCCAGTGAGTCGAAGCTGACCTCAGTGGTGCCTGGATAAGCGGGGTTGTCGTAGAGCTGGTAGAGCCGGGCGGCCGGATCGGCCCCGTCGGTGATCCGGGTGGCGGGCGTATCGGTGTAGACGGAGGCTGCCGTGAGCCGGTCCGGGCAGGATCCGCTCGCAAAGACGGCCACGCCGTCCGCCTCCAGGGTAAAGCCGGCGACATCGAGGTGCTGGGAGGAGTTGAGGAACCGGACCGCGCCGGCGGGGATTCGCCAGAGGCGGGTTTCGAAGGAGAGATTGCGGGAGAGCAGCTGGGCGGTGGCGAAACCCGGCCGGGATAGCACGAGGTGTCCCTGGGCCACCAGATCTTCGCTGGCCGCGGCGAGCCAGGGTAGCGAATCGGGCGGGCCCTGGTCCCGGCCGTCCATCGCCGCGTAGCGCGGGGTGACGAGGGCGTCGGCGGGGAATGGGATCGTGACCTCGGCCAGGCCGACGGCCCAGGCTTGCCCCGCGAACGAAAAGGTGGGCGCGGTATAATGCAGGGCGTCGATCCGGGCGGCCTGGATGGCCGCGGAGCGCATGCTGTCGGCGTACGCCCGCTGGATGCGCTCGGCCTCAAGGCGGGCCTGCAGGCTGTCCACCGCGGCCAGCCGGGCGGCGCTGGTCGAAAGGATGACGGCCCCCACTCCACCCAGGACGAGCAGGATGCACAGGAGGGCCGCGAGCGCGGAGCCCTTTTGCCTAGAGATTGGCCGGCAGCGCATAGCTGAGGGTGCTCAAGGGATTGGTGAGGGCGATGCCGCCGGGCGTTTCGGCGGCCAGGCCGGGATCGGGCAAGGTCACGGTCCACGCGGCGCCATCCAGCGTGGGGATGAGCACCGACTGTTTGACCGCATTGGCCGTGACGAATTCATACTGGTAAAGCTGGCCGTATCCGCCGCCGGTGTCGCCCAGGAGGATGGCATGATAATCCCGGAAGCCGTCGCCGTTGGGGGCCGTCACGTCCGCCGCCGTGACCGTCAGGGCCCCCATGATCCGAAATTGCCGGCCGATCATGATCACGGTGTAGCCGTCACCGCCGATGGGAAAGCCGGCCGCGGTCAGGGCGGTGCGCAGCGCGCCCGGGTGGCTGAGGATCGCGGTGTCGAGCTGGCCGAGCGGAGCCAGGCTGGTGCGGGTGGCGAGATCGGTCGCGTCCCAGGGCTGGTCCAGGACGACGATGAAGTCGGCCTGGGCGGCCAGCGAGGCGAGTTCGGCGGCCAGCGTGTTGGCGGCACTCGCGATCGAATCGTCCGGGGAGATGGGGAGCACCCGCCCGGCAAAGATGTCCGTGCCGGAGGTCCGCAGGGCGCCCCGGTAAAGGGCGCTCGCGGCCGCGACCACCCCGAGGAGAAAGGCGGAAAAAGTGAGGGCGATCAGGACCTCGAGCAGCGTGAAGCCGCGTTCAGCCTTCGGAGGAGAGGCCATTGAAGAGGGCAAAGTGGAATTCGCGGGTGATCGCGGAGGTTTCCTTTTTCCCGGTCACGGGATTCAGGTCGTCGGTTTCGATGGTGAAGATGGCGAAGTCGCGGCCGACTTCGGTGAGCAGCACGCGGGCCTTGCCCTTGACCATCGCCTGGGGCAGGTAGGCGCCCTGATGGAGCATGTAACCGCTGATGAGCAGCGCGCGTTTGCGGCCCTCCACGTTCCAGATCAGGCCGGTGACCTTGAGGTCGGGGATGAACTGGCCGAGGTCGGTGGTGCCGGCGCCACCGTTCGCATTGTTTTTTTGCACGGTGCGGGCGATCAGGTTTTCGGAAAGGTTGGGTACGGCCGAACGGTGAATGTCGGGGCGGCGCTCCAGCACGGCGGGGACCTTGCCCGCGGGGGTGGCCGGGGTCTCCGCCAGTTCGGGCATGGCGGCGAAGGTGTGCTGCAGGATCGCCATCTCGACCGTGAGTTCCGGCGAGCGCTGGCCGGCCTTGAGCTGGAGCAGCCGGACGAGTCCGGTGGGGATGGACCGCTCGGCCTCGGCGTAGAAGCGCGCGAGGCTGGTCACCCGCCCCTCGGCCGAGAAGCGCAGGGCGCGCGTCTCAATCTTGCAGGCGTCCGTCTGGAGGAAAACGGACGGGTTCTGTTCGATCCGGGGCGAGGGCGTGATCACGTCGTAGGCGTTGGCGGGCTCGATGAAGCGGTTCTCCAGCCCGCCCCGGCGGGCGCCGCTGTCCGCCGACTCCCATTTGGCCAGAAACTCCCGGGCCTGGGCCAGCTCGGCGCTGGCCTCGGCGATCCGGCTTTGCAGCAGCTGATTGGTCTGGGTCGCGCTCACGAGGGCGCGCTGGTCGGCGTCGTTTTTGGAGTGGAGTTTCCGGGCGACGTCGAAGCGCTGCAGGCCGTAATAGCCCGCGTAGGCCACGGTGCAGAGCATGACCAGGACAGGAGGGAGCATGGAACGGTTCATGGGAGGCGGGCTGGGGGCTAGTTCAACTTGCGCATGATCGAGAAATCGATCATGAGCCGGGCGTCTTCGGATTCCGGCGGGTTGTCGGTCACGGTCCAGCCCGCGTCGGTCAGGCGGTTCAGGAGGTCGCTTTTCATGGCGGTGAAGTTCTGGTCGCTGCCGACGCAGATGACCTGGAGGCTGTAGCGCAGGACCGTGGGCTCCTTGCGCTGGAGCTGGAGGGAGTGGATCTGGATCCGCTCGTTGGCGCTCTGGAGGACGGCGATGACGACCTCGCGCATCGGGCTGACCAGGTCGGCCCAGCGGCTGAGCACATGCAGGTCGTCCAGTTTGCCGGCGAGGGCGCCCATCCGTCCGTTGAGCCCGGAGGTCCGGGCCTGGGCGCTCCGGAGCTGTTGCTGGACCTGGGCGGAAGCGCGCCGCATGATGCCCTGCTGCTGGATGCTGTAGGCCCAGGCGCCGAGGGCGCCCAGAATCGCGACCCAGAACAGCAGCGGAACGATCCGGCCGGACGCCGGCAGCGGCTCAGGCCGCTCCGTGGCGTAATCGCCCAGGTCGGGGGCGACCCGGCTCGCGATCGCCGTGGGGGTGGCGGTGGGAGCGGACGACACCGGGCGGGCCTTGACGTCGATGGACCCGTCGGCATTGGCGGACTTAAAAAAGGGCACATGCATAGGGAAACAGATCCTCCTCCGGTAGGTGGTTGAGGGTGAAACGGGTGAGTTCGGCGTTGGCTCCGCGCAGGGCGTCCTCGACGGCCATGCCCCCGTTGGCGGGAGAGATGGCGACGAGGAATTTGCCGATGGCGTCGAAATTGCGGATCCGCTCGACCAGATCGGCGAGATCCTTTGTCCCGGTGTTGGCGCCGAGGAAGGGCTGGCCCTGGGTTTCCTTCCAGACGTTGCTGTCGGTCAGCAGGCAGACGGCGAAACCCTGGTCCACGACAAGCGGGAGCATTTCGTGGCGGGTGACGCGCGGATCCGCGAGGAGCAGATTCATCACCGCCAGGGCCGGCACGGTCCGGCGGACCACCTGGTAGCGGGCGCGCTGCAACGCCTCGCCGGCGAGATTGAGGTCATGCCCATGGACCCCGAAGATGAGCCCGGAGCCATCATGGAGGAGGCCCGTGTAATTGATGGCGACATTGGCGCCGCTGAGGATCTTCTGCGGCTCGGTGCGCAGTTGATAGACGAAATCCTCCTGGCCCGCGGCCTCGACCGCGGTTTTGATGTGCCACTCCAGCTTGGACGAAACCCCGAGGATGACCGGCGTCGGGCCGAAGAGGGAGCCGGGCCTCGCGACCGCGCGAATCCGGGAGGCGATCTCCGCCGGGGGCATGCCGCCGGCCTGTGGATCGGTCGTATGATGGCTCACGAATAGCTGGCCGTTGGCATGGCGGACACTGGCGAGGCTGAGCCCGCCCGGGCCATAGGAGGCATAGCCCAGCGCCCGGCCCGGGAAGCGTTCGGCCAGCGGGACCCGCAAGTCGAGCGGATGGTAACGGTACGCGGAGAAGGTGAAGGCGGCCTGGATGTTCATTAGGATTTGAGATAGGCGGTGAATTCGTCGCGGATGCGGGAAGTGATCAGGCCCTCTTCGTAGGCCCGTTGCAGGCTGAGTCGGAAAGGCATGCTGCCCCGGTTGAGGCCGGTCTCGAGGGAGGCGCCCACGCCGCGGAAATTGCCCAGCTTGATCGCGGCCTCGACCTCGCTGTTGGGCATCAGCACTTCGTGCACCGCCACCTGCCCACCCTCGCGGCCGGGGACCAACCGCTGGCAGACGACGGCCCGCAGCACTTCGGCCAGCAAGCCCTGGATCGATTTGATGCGGGATTCGGGGATGAGCCGGAGCAGCGATTCGATCGAGAGGGAGACGGTGCCGGTGTGCAGGGTCGCGAAGACGAGATTGCCGGTCAGGGCGGTATTGATGGCGGCGAGCGCGCTTTCGGGCTCCCGGATCTCCCCGACCAGCACGACCGTGGCTTTGGCCCGCAGCGCGGTGGCCAGGCCGGTGGCGTAGGATTCGACATCCTCATGCAGGGCCCGCTGGGAGAATTGCAGCGGGAACTGGCTGGAAAAGGCGAATTCGATCGGGTCTTCCACGGTATAGAAGTGGTGATCCTTGTGGACCCCTTCCCGGGAGATATGCTGGAGGAGCGCGGCCAGGGTGGTGCTTTTCCCGGTGCCCTGCTGGCCGCAGACGAGGATCAGGCCATGGTCCGAGGAAACCGCGGCATTCACGATGGCCGGCGGGACGCGGATGGATTCAACCGAAGGGATGTCCCGGGGCAGCAGCCGGGCCTCGGCCCGCTGGCTGCCCTGCGCGGTATAGAAACAGGTCCGGAAGCGATGGCCTTCGAGCACCAGGGTCAGATGGCGGTCGCGCGGCCATTCCGTCAGTCCGCCCAAGGCCAGAAATTCCGGTACCGATTCCGGGGGGAAAATCAAGCCGGCCTCCATGCCGATGCGGTTGTGCTTGAAATAATGCACGGGCGCGCCCGGCTGGAGCAGCAGGTCGGATGGCGCCTGGGTGGCGCAGAATTCGCTGAGGTGGGTCAGGAAACTCACACCCGCCATGATAGCCGCCCGCCAGCCCCCCGGTTGCAGGCGGCTATCATGGCGGCATGCGTTCGTCCTCCGCCTTCACGCTTTTAGAGGTGCTGGCCGTGATCGCCGTCATGGCGGTCCTGGCCGTGGTGCTCGGCCCGACTGTCGGTGCCCTCGTCACGCGGGGCCAGCAGGTGACCGTCAACCAGCAGACCGTCAAGGTCCAGGAGGCGATCAACGCCTGGGTGGCGGAACAGCCGACTTTGGCCGCCTCAGCCGCGCAGTTTCAGGCCGGTCCGGGCGGCGATCTGGTCCCGGCCGACCTGACCGTGTTCGCGGGGCTGATCAATCATTACTTCATGACCGACAACGACTCGGTGAAGGTGGCGAACGGGCATCTGACGACCGATGCGATGACCCGGGCCGGCTGCTACATCGACGTCATTTGGCCGCAACCCTACCGACAGAACTATCCCCATGCCAACCTCATCCGTCCCAATTGAGCCACCCCCGCACCTTTCCCGCCATCGTGGTTTCACGGTGCTGGAGGTGAGCCTGGTGGTCGTGATGCTCGCGATCATCAGTCTGCTGTTGCTGGCGAACATCCCGGCGATCAAACGCTCCGGCGAAGACAGCAACATGAAGGCCAAGGCGGTGCAGATCAATACCGCCATGTCCAACTGGATGCAGGATCAGAGCGTCCGGGCGGCCCTGACCGCGTGGGCGGGCCAGACAAACGATACGCGTTACAATTTGATCAAGCCCTATCTGCAGTATCCGGCCGACACCATCGGGGGCTTCATGATCGAGGGCTACACCCTCACCTTTCCCGACGATCCCCGAAATCCGGTGACCGTCACGACACCGGAGGGGACGACGCTGGTCTATCAATAGCCATGCGCTTTCATCAGGCCACGGATAACGAATGGCTGCAGGAACTCGTCGATCACCGGGTGGTGGCGACGGGCCTGGCGGGCCTGGAGACGCGCGAGGGGCTGGGACTGCTCGACACGCTGCTGTTGAATGCGGCGAAGGTGGATGGCGCCTCCTGGCTCGAATGGCTCACCTCGGGCCGCGGTCTCATCCGCTTGCACGCGCTCGTGCCGGATCCCGACTGGATCGCGGGGCTGACTTTGCCGCCGGCGACCCGCCGGATGTTGTTCGACGAGGGATTGCTCCCTTGCCGCTTGTCGGCGGGTAGTTGGATCTGCGCGTCGCTCAAGGGGGAGCCGGAGTGGCGACGCCGCTGGGAGCAGACGCTCGGGGCCCGCTTGATGCTGGTCGCCCCCACCCTGGCCGAATTGAAGGATCTCCGCGCCCTTTACCAGGGAGGCTATTGATGAAACTCGTCCAGAAGCACGGCAAGCGCTGCATGGAGATGACGCTGGAGGAGGCTCTGGCCTTGGTGAAGCAGGCGTGGCAGGAGCATCCGGACCTGCCGCTGAGCGAGGTTTACTTGAAGGCTTCCGCCCGGATCTTCGCCCACGCCCCGTCGGTCACGGTTCCGCGCCGGCCGGATGATTTCGTGGAACCGGAGCCGAGCGGCAAGCTCCTCTAGCCGGGGGGCGATTCTCCCCCGCCCGCCGCCGGTGCCTCAGCCGGCCGCCTTCTTCGCATTCTTCCAGTGCTGGACCAGCGTCTCGGTGAAATCGAAAAATCGCGCCCCCTCCGGCTTCGCGACCCACCCGCATTTGAGCGCCACGTAGAAATCGTCGTTCCCCAGGCGCTGGAGCCGGTGGGCCACATTGTACATCTCGATGCATTTCTTGAGCACGCGCTCGCGGGCCCGCTCCGAAACCAGGTGGGACCGGGTCCGCCCGCCGGGGCGTTCCTCGGCGCCGAGTTTGAGCTTGGTCATGCCGGCCAGGCGCGGGTCGGCCTCCGTCGTGCCGTAATCCGTGAGTCCGCCCAGGGTCTCCCCGTCGGCCACGACTTGGGGGAAGAGCTCATTGCGCTGGAGTTTGAGGTTGCTGCGGTTCTTCGCGATGCGGCCATAATGCGCCCCCAGGGCGCGATTGTTCGTGTCGACGCCCTCGTTGAGGAGTTCCTTGGTCCAGCCCGCGCGCAGGCAGAGGGCGCGCAGGCTCGGCACTTGGGCGAAGAACGGCGTCGGCCCGACCTGCTGGTATTCGACCTTGCCGGCCGGATTGACGATGCGCTTGGAAACCAGCCCGCAGAGGATCAGGGTATGCCTGGCCCGGGTGCAGGCCACGTAGAACAGGTTGACCTCCTCGTCGAGGTTGGAGCGCGGATCGGGCAGCCGGCCCGCGTGCAGCCCCAGGACAAACACGGCGTCCGCCTCGAGCCCCTTGGCCTGGTGGATGGTCAGCACCGAGATCCGCTTGTCCATGGCCGGATGGTTGCGCAGGTGGCGGTAATAGAGGGGGTGGTCGGTCGGATCCGTGCGGGAGACGACCATGATCCGGGACTGGGTCCGCTCGAGCAGGTGCTCGATGCGGTTGAAGACCCATTCCGCCTCCTCCTCCTGCGAGAGGAAGGGCTTGGTCACTTCGATCCGTCCTTCCTCTTCGAAGATGGTGGTCGAGGGCTTCACCTTTTCGCGGTAGGAAGGCAGGGTCGTGATGATCTCATTGCCCAGGGCCACGATCGCCCGGGCGGAGCGGAACGAGCAGGTCAGTCCCAGGAGCTTGGCCGGATGTTTGGCGCGATGACGCTCGATCATCTCGAGAAACCCCCGCGGGCTCGCCCCCCGCCAGACGTAGATCTGCTGCTTGGGGTCGCCGATCGCGACGTTCATGTACGGCACGCCGTCCTTGGCGTAGAACAGGCGCAGGATGCGGTGCTGAAAATCGGAATTGTCCTGGCATTCGTCCCAGAAGACATATTTCGCCCGGATGATCCGGGGATACTCCTCGTTGCGTTCCAGCAGCTCGGGGTGGACCTCGCAGGCGTGCACGAAGGCGGTCGTCTGATCGCCGAATTCGCGCAGCAGGAAGTGGGTCTTCACGTCATGCCACTTCTTCGAAAGGAAGAGGAATTCCTTGTAGCCCTTGAGATGGTCGCAGGCGGCGAGCTGTTCCTCCACCATGCCGCAGGCGAGCTTCTCCGGGGCATAGATCGGATGATACCCCCGGGCCCGGCCGAGCTCCTGGACGGCGATGAATTCCTCGCGTTTCTGGTTGAGCCGTTCCCAGGCGAGGACCTCGCCCGGCCCCTTGGCCTGGTCGGTCGGTTCCAGCGCCTTGCCCTGCTTCAGGGCGTGGTCCATCTGCCGCAGCCGTTCCTGGTGCCGGTGCCAGATCTGCAGCGGGCCCCGCCAGAAATCCGGGTCGATCGCGTCGGTGGCCGCCAGCTCGAGGCCGGCGAGCATTTGATCGAAGTCCTCCCCCCATTTGATGACATCGCAGTCCGGCAGCGGTTGTTCGGCATAATGGCGGAGGATCAGGTCCAGCAGCATCTCGCCGACATCCTCGCCGGCCATCCACGGCCAGCGCCCGCTGAATCGATGGCAGGCCTGGAGTTCGGCGCCGGTGGCTTCGGCGAACGGCAGTGGCGCCGGCTGCCCCTGGGTGTCGGCGCGCAACGTGGGCAGGTTGAGGATGGCGCGCAGGCGGGCGTGGGTGTCCGGATCGACCTCCATCCAGGCCTTGAAGACCAGCGGGTGTCGCAGCCAGCTCCGGACATAGCTGTCGAGCGTGCGGGCGATGCGATAGTCGTCCCCGTTGGCCTTGACCGGGATGGGAACGCCGCGTTCCGCCAGCCGGCCCTTGATCTCGGCGTCATAAACGGCGGCCGCCTTGCGGGTAAAGGTCAGGCAGAGGAATTGCCGGAGGATGCGGCGCTGGTCGGCGTCGGCCACGTGGCCGGCCAGGTTCGGGTAAAGGGCGTGCTCTTCGTCGAGATAGCGGCGCACCATCAGTTCGGCCGTGGTGGTGGTCTTGCCGGTGCCGGCGTTGGCGACGACGATCACCGGGCCCGAGGTCATCTCGTAGATCCGCTCCTGCTCCGCGCTGTAGACCAAGCTCATGGGGGTATCCATCGGTTGGCGCGAAGTTAGCAGGCCTTTGGTCGCCCCGACCGGCACCGGGATTATTTCAGGACGGCGGCCAGGCGGAAGGTGGGCAGGAGCGAGGCGATCACGACGAAGCCCACGAGGGAGGCGGCGATGACCAGGGCGGCGAATTCGAGCAATTTGGGCAGGACGTCGAGCTTGGCTTCGGCGCGCTGTTCGCAGTCGTCCGCGACGGAATTGAGCAATTCGGACGTGGACCCGGTGGCGGCGCCCAGATGCAGCAGGTCGATCCAGCGGACTTCGACATCGCCGATGATGTCGCGGTGCTGGCTGGCGGCCTCGAAGAAGTCGATGCCCTGCATGGCGATGGTTTCATGCACGGCGTGCAGGAAGCGGCGGGTGCGCCGGTGACTGACCGAACGTTCGGTCATGGCCAGGGCCACGGTGACCGAGCGGCCGCTGTCGATGAGGATGGCGAGCGTGCGGAGCATGCGGCTGTTGCGAATCTGGGCCAGGAGTCTCCCGAGCACGGGCAGATGGTCGACTTTGTCCTGGACGGATTCGTACTGCTGGTAGGCCCGCCGCGCGACCCACACCAGGATACCCAGCAGGGCGGGTACGGCCAACGCGACCAGCGGGTTATCCTTCACCGCATTGACGGCAAACAGCAGGATTTGGGTTGGCACGGGCAGCTGCCCCTTGGCCTTGGCGGCGGCATAGAGCTGGGCCATGGCCGGAGCCTGGACCGTGGCGATGAAAATGGCGGCGCCCAACGCGCCCACCACCGTGATCGCCGGGGTGAGCAAGGCCTGCACCAGCCGCCCGGCGAGCTTGACCCGTCTCTCCGAGAGGCCCGCGAGCATTTCGACCACGCGCGGGGTCTCGCCCACGCCCACGGCCGCCCGGAGGCGTTCCACGTGCTCCAGGGGCAGCACCCCCTTGAGGCAGTCGAGCATGGCATCGGACCCGCGTGCGATGATCACGGGATCGATGGCGTTGGCGACGGCATCGGCGAGCAGCGCATTTTCAATCCAGGGGGCCATCGTCCGAAAGGCGCTCGGCAGCGAGGCATCGGCGCGGAGCGCGCTGCGCAGCTCGATATAGAAGCTGCGCAGATCGCGGCCGCTGGGTCTGCGTTGGCGGGCGACCCGGGAGACCAGTTCGTCCATCAGCCCCGCCCGCGCGATCGTCAGCCGGCCGCCGCGGGGAACCATCACCAGGCGCTGGGCCAACTCGCGGGAGCGGGCCAGCACCGTGCGTTGGGTGCGGATTTTAGAGCCGGGGGCGGCGATCGTGAGGCGGTATGCGGATAATGATTCAGCCATGGGCGCTCCTGGGATCCAGGACAACCTGTCTGTCGCCCGCGCGCAGGCCGCGGGTGGAATCCGGGGGTGAAAGTCTAGCTGTTCGAGCCGAACTGCCAGAGGGCGTACACAATCCGGGACGCGTAAGCCGCGCCGATGATCGCGATGCCGACGAAGAGCAGGTCGACCCATTTCTTATTCTTCCAGAACCGGATGAACTCGACGGTGGCCACGACGAAGAGGACCAGCTGCGCCACGCGGGTGACAATGTTCCCCACGGTGCCGAGCTTGGTGCTCACGTCGCTCAGGTTCCCGTCTTGGAGGTTCCAGAAATTCGAGGCGCTCTGGGCGAGGGCCTCGACCGGCAGCAGCATCCCGGCGGCAAGCACCGCCAGGAAGGCGAAAACGTAGCGTGAGGTCAGGTTGGATCTTTTCATGTGGTTTTCAGGTTGTGCTGACATGATAGCGGCCCGCCGGGGGGGGGCGCCGCCTGCCGGGCCCGGCCGCCTGCCGTTGACCCTGCCCGCCCGCGTCTTCGGCCCGACCCCGCGTCACGCCGCTATCATGGCGTCATGTCCTTTCACCGCGTTACTCTCGTCTGCCTTCTCCTGGGCGCGTCGGCCCTCGCCCGGGGCCAGAGCAATCTTCCCCTCGGCCTGCCCGCCGATCAGATCCTTCCGCTCTCCCTCGACGGGTACAAGCTGGTCAGTCTCGACCGCACCAAGGAATTGGTCTTCGACTTGGGCGACAAGCGGGTGACCGTCGAGGTCCCTCTCTTCGTGTACCTGCCCGAGGCCGATCTCGTCGCGGGCAAACTCGCCGGCCTGAAGGCCATCCAGGCGGAACTGGGGCGGCTGGCTTCGCAGCGTGATCCGGTAGATCCGCAGCGGCTGATGACGCTGTTTCTGGCGCTGGATCGCATCACCTCCCAATCCGAGACGGTGAAACTGGCGCCAGCCCCGGCCGGCAAGAACTCCACCCCGCCCGTCACGACCGTCAAGGCCGCCGCAACCACCGAGGCGAAACCCGCGCCCCCCGCGGACAATCCCCCGGAGGATAATCCGCTCGCCAAGGCAATCAAGCACTAGGCCATGGCCATGGAGAACATCGACAACATCAGCTACCCGCGAAATCTGAACCGGCCGACCTATATCATCTGGCGCTTCACCCACCGCGATGTCGGCGTGATCGCCGGAGTTTTCTTCGTGCTGTATTTACCGGTGGTGCTCTGGACCAATTATCCGGTCGGTTGGGCCAGCCTGGCCGGCGTGGCCTTTATTCTCTACCGCGGCGTGGTGGTCGCGGTGAAACCCCGCGGCTGGGATGCGCATGTGCTGCAGGGCTTCCTCGCCCCCAAGCAGCTGGTGGCCGGCCACACGCTCCGCCGCATCCTGGTGCGGGACGAGGTGGCGGTCGCGCCCGGCCTCTGGGAAAAACTCCGGGAAAGGATGCGCCATGGTCGCTGACCGCCATTCCGGCCTGGCCACGCTCAGTCATCCACTCGAGGCCCTGGGGGCGCAGGTGCCGCTGGTGGACCTTTCGGGCGGGATCATGATCTTCCGCGACGGCTCGCTGGCGGCCGGCTTTTCCCTGCAGGTCCCGGTGACGAGTTTGCTGCCCGACGAGCTGCGCTATCAATACTTCGACGGGCTGCGGGTGGCCCTGCGCCTGCTGCCGCCCGACATCGGGGCCCAAATGGTATATGGGCAGGAGTCCCGCCCCGCCGATGTCGTGCCCCTGTTGGAATTCAAGGGCGAGCTGCCTTCGCTGGTGCAGGCGGCGGTGCGCGCCCGCACGGCCGCCCTGGCCGCCGCCCTAGCCGCCGGACGCCTGCGGGTGACGACCCTGGACTTCTATGTCAGTGTCCCTCCGCCCGTTCCTCCCCGGCAGCTCAGCCGCCGCGTCTCGGAATTGGCCGGCAATTATCTGGCCAATGCCCCGGCCCGGTTCTCGGGTTTCATGGACACGGTGGATCGCAGGCTATTCCGGCCCGTGGAGGCCGCCCTGAATTCGCTATTCGATCCTTATGCCGGGACCGCCATCCTCGCGCTTGATGAGTATCAACGGGCCCGGGCGCGACTCGTGGCCGTGGCCGAACAGGTGCAAACCAGCCTGCTGCAGGGCGGTTTCAATCCCCGCCCGCTCCAGGCCGACGATCTCCTGCGCCGGCTCTACCGCCGGTGGAATCCGGGCAAATTCGAGGCCGGCTTGGTGCCCCGCCCCTACCGCGCCAACACCTCCGTGCCGGTCGCGGAGCACTTTATTTCGAGCGATTTCGACTGGGATCCCTCCGGCCGACGGGTGCCCAAAGGGCTGTTCTTTCTGGATGGTTACTACCATCAGGTGCTGACCCTGCGCATGCCGCCCGAATGGATCAGCTTCCCCCATTTTGAGGAGATCGGCCTGTTCAGCGGCCTCAACCGGCTGGAGTTGGTCGTCAATCTCAAGCCCGGCAGCACCGCCGATCGGATCAAGGCGCTGCAGGACGAGCGCAAGGCGATCGAAAACAATCAAAAAAGCGAACTGAACGCCCGCAAACTGGAGGAGATCAGCCTGGAGTTGCGGGAACTCGGCACCGGTGAGGAGAAAACCTGGCTGGCGCAGCATCTGTTTCTCTTGCGCGCGCCGACGCCGGAAGAACTCGCCCGGCAGGCGCAGACCTTGCAGTCGGCCGGCCAGCGCGCCCAGAGTGCGGAAATCACCGAGGAAATCCACCGGGTCCTCGGCTACTGGCTCGCGGCCCAGCCGGGCTGGAGCCGCGATCAGGATCTCAACCGCCACAATATCTTCAACACCCGCCAGCTGGTGGCCACGCTCCCGGCCTTCGGCGGCGAACGGGTGGAAAAGGGCGACCGGATCGGGGCGGTCTACGAAACGACCGACGGGAGCCTGTTCAACCTCTTCCTGCACAACCCGCGGAAGATGTCCTCGCCCAACCTCCTGGTCGTGGGTGCTCCCGGCAAGGGCAAGAGCGCGAACGCCAACACCCTCTTCACCCAGCTTTGCCGGCACCAGCCCCGGCTCGCGATCATCGACATCGGCTCATCCTACCGGCGGCTTTGCGAGAGCCTGGGCGGGGCGTTTATCCGCTATGATATCCGATCCGACCACTGCCGGATCAATCCCTTCGATGTTTTTCGCGGCCGCTCGGCGGACCCGATCCATTTCCAGGCCGTGATCCTGCTCCTGGCCATGATGGTGCAGGAAAAAGGCGGCAACGCCGCCGGCTTGAAGAATGAGGAACGCGCCGCCCTGGAGGACGCCCTCACGACCATGATCCGCCAGCGCCAGGGCAAGACTTTTTTCCTCGGCGATTATCGCGAGACCCTGCAATCACTCGGCACCCGCGCCGCCAACGACCTGGCGACGCGACTCCTCCCCTATGTGGCCGGGGGCACCTACGCCCATATCTTCGACGGGCCCTCCAATGTGCCCACCCAGGCCAAGATCGTCGTTTTCGAACTCAAGCAGTGCAAGGAGAACTCCCCCGAACTTCTGCCCGTCGTCTTCCAGGTGATCTTGCAGCACATCGTGGCACTCGCGAATGATTTTCCGGACGATCTCAAGGTCCTGGGCATGGACGAGGCGCACCAGCTGCTCGCGGAGCCGACGATCCGCCAGTTCGTCGAGCTGGCGTTCCGCACGTTCCGCAAGCTCGACGTCGGCATCGTGGGCATCTCCCAGGGCATCCAGGATTGGATCATCCCCGAAAAGCCGATGGCGATCCTCCAGACCGTGTCGGCGGTGCTCGCGTGCGGCCAGTCGCCCGAAAGCGCGGACCAACTGGCAAACATCTATCATCTGAGCGCCAACGAAAAGGCGGCGTTGCAGAACCTCCAGATGGTGCATGGCTCGTATGCCGAGGCCATGGCGATCCAGTTTACCCCCCAGGGGCGCCAATCGGTCGTCTGCATCAACCGGATGCAGCCGATCGAATACGCCATGTCGACCACGGATCCCGCGGACCTGCGGGTTCTGGCCCGGCTGGAGGACCGGCTTAAGTCGGTGACCGAGGCCACGTTGGAGTTCGCCCGCAGGTACCCGCGGGGTGTACGCGCGGCCGGCGGTCCCGCTCCCGAGGACGACGTTTAGCCTAATCCGTCCGCCCCGGTTTGCGGGCCGCTATCATGGCAACATGCGAACCATGCATTTTACCCTATCCGCGTCCTTGATGGTCGCGCTGTTGAGCGGCTGCGTCTACCCTCGCCCCGGCGCGGGCCAGGCCCCATCGGTCGGGGCAGGGGGCGCCATGGCGACGACCCTGGGCGCGGCGGGTGGTGCGGCGATAGGCTATGGCATCAAGGGCAAGGACGGAGCCTTGATTGGCGCCGCGGCCGGCGCCGCGGCGGCCGCCCTCGGACAGAAAGCCGTGGGCACGTGGTATAACGACCAAATCGCCGAGGCCCGGGAACAGGGCGCGCGTGACGAGCGCATCAAGGTGATGAACGAATACTGGAAATCCAATGCGGTCGACAAGGCTCATGAGCGCCCGGTCTCTTCATCGGACAAGAACAGCAAGACTGCGACGATGGTTTATCCCCCGGGTGTTTACGACGGAGTCCTTTATGGCCCCCGGACCGAAGAGGTGCCGGTCGCGAACTAGCCGGTGCGCCCCAACCACATTCTCCCCGTGAAACGGCTGCTGATCGGCATTCTGATTGTCGGGCTGGTCGCCCCGCCCGCGTACGCTTCGGGCATCCCGACGATCGATGCGCCCAATCTGGCCGCGCTCGTCGAGCAGATCAAACAGTTCGACAGTCAGATCCAGTGGATGAGCAGCGTCGTTGGCGCCGCCCGCGACCAGATCCAGATGCTGCAGAAGGTCTCCAATGGCATCTACAATTTGAAGCGGGTGATCGGCGGCGGCGTCCAGGGGATCATGGGATCGGCTGCGGATGCGGTCGGTCTGAAGGACGTGTTCGCCGTCGGCAAGGAGCTGCAGACGACGTTCACCGACGGGATGAACCTGTATCGTGATGTGCGCGAGCTCCCGGTGGAGGCGCAGCAGCAATGGGAAAACATCGGACTTTCGGTCAAGGACCTGAAGCAGTATCTCTCCACCGGAGTGGTCTACGATGTATTCCAGGGGATGGACTTGCCCGACTGGGAGCGCACGTTCAAGCATCCGATCGATGCCTTTGAACATGGCGCGGTGGGCCGGGCGGTCGACTGTTCCGATGCCTATCTCGACACGACGCAGATGCGGCAGGCGTACCTAGAAAAGATCCAGAATTTGACGCCCGACGAGCGCGCCCGGCTGAGCGGGGATATCGGGGTCAATTCGGCCCTGCTCAATTTGGGCGATTGGGGCAAGGGCATGGAGCGCCGGCTCGCGAAGGCGGTCGATTACCAGGTCGTCGCCGACAAGATCATCACGAAAAAGCCCGATGACCCGAATGCGGGGACCGCGGAGAATCTCGTCGACCAGGCGCTGCGGCAGAATGCCCTCGCGGCGGCGCAGTTGAAGGCTCAGGCCGACGCGATGCGCTTCCAGACCGAGGCCCAGGAACACGGAAATTTGCAGTTGGGTCAGCAGACCGTGATCATGCGCGAACGCCAGGCCCGCCAGCAGCGCGAAGAGACGGCGGACGCGATGGTGGCCGGACCCTGAACGGCCGGAGAACCGGGCCATGCGCACGATCGGACGAAAATTGCTGGCGGCGGTCCTGGCGGCGGTGATGCTCGCCGCCCCGGTCCAGGCGTACGTGGTGCCCACGTATAACCCGAACAAATACGGACAGTTTATAGCCGAGTTGCAGTCCATCCAGGCCCAGATCAAATCGTGGTCGGAGGTCGTGGGGGCCATCCGGGCCCAGATCGACACGCTCCAGCACGTGTCCGCCGCCATCTACCAGCTGAAGGACGTGGTGCACGAAAGTGTGCGCGGCCTTGCGGGGACGCTGGCGCAACAGACCGGGCTGAACGAGATCCTCGCCCCGCTGCATGAGATGCAAAAGACGTACACCGACGCGATGTATCTCTATCGCGACATCCGCGAGTTGCCGTTGGAGGCGCAGCAGCAGATGGCGCAGATCGGATTTTCGGTCAAGGACGTGCAGCAATACCTTTCGAACGGGATCGTGTACGACACCTTCAACCGCATGGGAGTCGACGATTGGAAGATCGTCGCCCGGCACCCCTGGCAGGCCTTCGAGAATGGCGAAGTCGGGATCGCCATCATGCGTTCGGAGTATTACCTGGGCGAAGGGCCCCAGGGACAGGCGTCGCGGGGCCAGGCTTGGGGCAAATTCGTGAACGGCTTGAGCGATGGGGAGAAAAACCAAATGGGGGCCTTGCTCGGCCCGGCTTATGCGCTGGTGGCATCGGGCGAGTGGTTTGATGACATGGGCCGCCGGGTGCAGCAGGCGGCCGATTATCGCGGCGTGATCAACCGGCTGGCCGACAAGGTGCAGCCCACCGCCTCGATGGCGCCGGCGGAGCCCAAGACCGTGGTCGAGGATTTGCAGACGCGCAATGCGGTTGTGAATTTGAACCTCAAGGCGTCGGCGGACGGAATTGCCAACGACATCCGGGTGCAGAATGTGATTGTGCCCGCGGAGGCCGCCCGGCTTGAGGCGCTGCGACGGACCCGGGAACTGGAGCAGCGTGATGAGGGAGAGACGGCCATGTTCGGAGGTGCGCCATGAATGGCCGCCTGGTGCTGACGGCCGTCGTCGTCGGGGCGATGGGCATACTGTCGGCTCGCGCGAATCCCTTGACGGATCTACTCCTCCGGGGGCCGAAGGGCACCGCTGCGGGCGGCCCGGGCGCCGGCAAGGGTGGAGTGCTCATTGTCGACATCCCGGGTGATGCCGCCGCCAGCACGATTGCCGCCCTGGAGGAAAACATCGCCAATCTTACCGGAACGGTGAGCGACCTCTCGGGGAAAGGTCCGCAGAGCCATGTCGGCCTGACCGATGAGGTCTTGAAGGGGATCGGGCAGCCGGCGGCCGGCATGGCCGTTGATCCCTATGTGCTCAAATTCGATCCGGCGATCCTTGAGGCCCGGCAGCTGGCTCTCCAGCAGCTGCGCGCCCAAACGGACGGCGCCCGTTACCAGCCCTTCATACTCTACCTGGAGGCATTACAGGCCCATGATGCTCGCCTGCTGGCCTATGTCCAGCGGGTCAACGCCCTGATCGCGGTGAATAACGGCAAACTCAATTACCAGCAACGGGTTCGTCTGGCGGCGGAAATGGGTCTTTTGCAGGGGCAGTTGACCATCGCCGACCAGGAGGTCAGGGACGCCGCCAACCGGGCCACGGTGGCGGGTACCTTGGAAAGGATGCAGGACGCCCAGGATGAATTGCGGACCAAGGCCCGCGCCTCCGAGGTCAATGCGATGTTGGGTGCTCCTTGAGCCGGCGTTAACGGTTGGGCGGCATAAGCTTGGCTGGCCCGCGCGAACGCATCCGCCTGCCCGGCGGGCCGCTATCATGGAACCATGGCCATGAAGCAGATCCGTCGGGTAATCTTGGCGTTCTTGATGCTGTCCGCAGGGAGCGCCCTCCCGCTGAGGGCGCAGGCCGGCGATCCGCCGCTCGCGAAGGACGGAACGCCTTCGGCGGCGGTGGTCAACGGCTACACCAAGGCGCTTGGCGCCGCCAATCTGAACGGGGATTTCGGCAATGCCTACCGGGCTTATCGCGAAAGCCGCGGCCCGCTTTTCAAGAGCCTGAACTTTAATTTCGAGCAATTCCTCGGCGGCGCGACCACGAATGATCCCACGGCCCAGGTTTCGAACCCGGCCGTGACCGAAAGCAATCCGATCGGGCTGATGGCCTTGGTCCGGCTCGGATTCATCCTTTCGCTACTGGTCACGTTCATGGCCGCGGCCATCGGGGTGGTGAAAGGCCGGGGGGCACTGTCGGATCTGGGCTGGGCCCTGGCCAAGACCTTCCTCGGACTGCTGATGTTTTTCTACGCCGGATTCATCTACGCGTTGATCGTCACGTTTCCCGTGCTCATCGGCAACGTGGTCATCCGGGCGTCCCGGGGCCAGACCGGCCAGGGCGCGATCAAGGTCATGGCCGGCCAGGCGGTGAATGACGGGATGAACGCGGCCCAGGCGTACATGTGCGCGGCGCTGCAGGAATTGGCGCGCAAGAGCAATGCCGACCAGGTCAACGGCATCATTGCCGGCACCAAGCAACTGAACGACTTCATGAAGCTGAGCGGCGTGATGAAGGACGCCGAACTCGTGCAGATTCCCCCGGGCAATCCGGCCAACAAGGCCATGCCGCTCAACGAACAGGAGGGACTGCAGCTGCTCCAGGACATCCGCACCTCCACCCTGCTTTGGGCTTCGCGTTGGCCGGAGTGGCAATATCCGGCGGGCAACGACGCGGCGCAGCGGTTGAAGTTGGTGGTGCTGACCGCCTATGACGAAGGCCGGACCCGGATCGCCGCGGACGCCGGCCGCGTCAACGACCAGATGAGTGATCGGAACACGATCCGGCAGCGGGTCTACAAAGGGGTCAAGGCCGAGTTCAACCATGGCGTGATCGAGGTCCTGCCCCTCTTCCAGACGGCGTCGGCCCGATTGGCCGGGGCGGCGCAAACGATGGCGAACGGCATCGGCTCGGTGACCGGCATCGGCGCGCTGGCGACGGTGACCGCCAATCAGACCGGGCCCAATGCGACGGAGGTGGAGGCCGCCGGCGAGACCGGCGCCAAGAAGCTCCTGGATGCCACCAAGGAGCAAACCCACAGCACGTTCGCGAATTTCATGATGGAGCTGATTATGACCCAATGGATGGGAGGGATCCTGCCGGCCCTGTGCTTTGTCTGGCTGGGGCTCATCGAACTGCTCCTGCTCCAGTTTACGCTTTTTCTACCGCTGTGGATTTACCCCAAGACCGAGGCCTCGGCCACGAAAGCGCTCCACGCCCTCGTCATGGTCGCTTGTTTTATCCCGGTCTATATTCCCGTGCTTTTTGCGTGCGATCGGCTATTCTATTTCACCCTGGGCGCGGCGGGCAATGGCGGCATCCTCGGGCTCACCATGCTCTTTGGCCCGTGGGGCGTGGCGTGGCTGGCCCTCATTGCATTAGCCTGTCCGTTGTTGGCGGTCGTGATCACGATCAAGGTATTGAAGAACATCATGACCGGCATGAGCTTTGTCGGCGGTGTCCTCAAAGGCGCGCTGACCGGTTTGGGCACGATCGCCGTGGCGGCGACCCCCATGGGCCGCGTGGCCGGGATTGCGGCCGCGGGTGCCCTGGGCAATGCCGCGGCCGGGGCGGAGAACCAAGCGCGGGCTCCCGGCACCAGTGCCGCCGCCGCCGCGCGGCATCGCGCCGCGGCCCGCACCCTGCGGGGTCTGGCGGGCGCGGTCGACTACGCGCAGGAGACGGCGGGAAAGATGTTCGGCGTCGACGAGAAGTACATCGACAGGAGTTACACCCCCGAAGAGAACCGGCGCGGCCTGATGGCCGCGCAGAAGGCGGCGGGCCGCAGCGGGATCCTGGCGGCGTTTCATGGCGAGGGCGCCTCCGGGGTGATCGCCCGGATGGAGAAATCCGGCGAGGAGCACCATCGGCGCGAGGAGCTGCGCGAAAAGCCGGGGTCCCCGCCGGTCAACGATGCCATTGCTGCGCAAAAGGAGGCGACCGAAGAGATGACGCGCGCGGTCCAGCAGCTGACCAGTGCCGTCGAAACCCTGCCCCCCCGGCAGGACGTTTCGTCCATGCCGTCCGCGCCATTTGCGGCCGCGGTCCGGCATGCCCCACCCGTTCCCGAGGCCGAAAGCGCGTGGATGATTCCGCCCCCGGTGGCGGAGACCCGCGGACCGGCCGAAGGCGCCCCGGTGGGACCAGCCCGGCCTGCGGCAGCGACCCAGGTTCAACGATCGCCGGAGAAAGCAGCAGTTAGCCCTGCCGATTCAGCGCCACGACCTTAAGATTCACCAACCGTGGTCAGGGTAGCGCGGGTCGCCATGCCATGCTCCGGAACCTTTCGCAGGGGATAACAGCGAATGTTCACACCCGACGGACAGGCGTGACCCACGCGTCGCAGAGTTGACGACAAGATCTCCATCACGTGGCGCCAATTGATCGCTTCATGCAGTGGGGGCTTTTTCACCAATTGCACGGTCCGGCCGGACAGCACCAGTAGCCCCCACCCCTCCGGAATCTCACTTGCCTCAATGAGGCCGACCGGAACGAGCAGATAACGCTGACCGCCGATACCCCGGTCGCTGGATCGACGGAAATGTTTTTGTGCATCACGCCGGAAGTCCTCCCGCGAGGATTTGCATTCGACAATGATCGACCAGCCCCCGCGCCAGCCAATCGCATCAGGTTCTTCGCCCGATGTCGCCAGTTCCGTCACCACCACCGGGCAACCGCCGCCAGTAGGCGAACTCAGCCAGCACCGGGCTTTTTCCACCAAGAAGGCATGGGTGGCGGGAGCATAGTCTGCCCTGGCAGTCCTCCGTTGAATCGGAGTCTCGCTCATAGGATTCGCGGCTCCATCGGGTCATAGCCTCGGCTATAGTCGCGGACTGAAGGCGCGTCGCAGACCGGATAGATGGAAGGATAGTTTCCGCCAGTGCTGCGGGCTCCGGAAATCTAGGAGCATGCAGACCGCATGGTAGATGGCCTGTCGGGGTTTGCTCATGGCCGCTATTCGCCGAGTTCCTGCAGGAGTCGCTGACGACGGGCTTGGGCTTTGGCTTCATCCCTGGCGATGGCCGCCAGTGCTTTTTCTGCTGCCTTCCCTTCCAGGGGAGTCACCGGTTTTACCGTGGTATCCGCCTGGAGCATGTCGATCACACTGCGCCCGGCGGTTGACGGCGCGGCCGTGGCCACGGTCGCCACCCCCACCGGCATCGCTCTTCCATGGTCGTCGAGGATGTACGCGGATTCGGCCGTCACGAAACGAAGGCCGTACTTGTCGGCGATGTCCTTGAGGATGGTCGCGGCCGGCGTGGCCGACCACTCCCCGGAGATCCGGATCTGCTGGGTAACGGCGTAATGCAAGGGGCGGTCGAGATCGCGGCTGACGACGCGGATCACCTGGTCAAGCGGAGTTGAATCGAAACGTACGGTCAGGCCCCCGAGCTGGGTCACGCGGGCGAGCTGGGACTCGGGCATGGGCGGCAGCAGCGCGGCCCCGGTTGCCGCGGTGCTCCCGGCGGCGTTGGTCGGTGTGGGTGCTGCCTTCGCCGACTCTGCGGCCGGGCTTGGTTTTGTCGCCGGAGATTCCGTCTTTGAACTGGTGACGGGAGCTGGCGCCTGCACGGCTTTGGCGGTCGCGTCGAGCGGCGTGGTGAAGACCTCTCCCACATCGCTATCCTGGATGACCTTGACGGTGTTGGCGGGCTCCTGGGCGAGCGCGAGAAAGGGAATCAGGAGAATCAGGACGGATGAACGCATGCCTCCATGATAGCCGCCCGCCAAGGGGGCGTCCTGGCGGCCGCGATTTCGACCCGGATGCCGACCGCTATCATGGAAGCATGTCCCGCCATGTTGATCGCATTATCCCCTTGAAGCCCGTCCCTCCTCCCGGAGGTTATATCTTCCCCCTGCCCCTGAATGACTTGCAGGATATCCTCAAGATCGGTGCCAAATATCAACGACGATGGTTTTCCTCGGAGATCACCGTCCCCACGGGTATTCTGGCTTGGATTGGCGATGACATCCTTGCGCCTTTTGGGCATGACCTGGCGGCCGCCGTCAGCATCGCCGGCTACCCCGCCACGATGGAAATCATCAACCACCGGTACGTCATCAACGGACGCGGTCTGGATGAGCCGCCGGTTTGTGTTTCCATGCCCAGTTGTCCGCCGCTCGGTTTCAACGATCTCATCCACGGGATGGACCGGGCCCTCAAGCCCGGTCTTGAACACGACGCGGTCTACTGGGTAGATTTTTTCCGCACGCACATTCCTGATGCGTTGATCGGCGCGCTGAGAACGACGCATCGGCTGAACGATGTGATGCGTTGACGGGGTCGGCGGCCCAGTCTCACGGTGCGTCCGCGCGGACAACGGCCCCCGGCACATAAATGGTCTCAAGACTGGCGGCTTCTTCATAGGCAATCACGCCTTGCGCAGCCAACTCAAGGGCATGGCGCCCGAGCGAGCGTCCGCCACGGTCGACCCACTTCCGGCGCAACACGTTCTCCTTCATATCCTGGGTGATCTCGGCGCGCATTTCATCATCGGGCACGAAAAGCTCGAATACCGGCACCCGCCCGATTACGCCGGTGGATCCGCAGCGCGGGCATCCGCCGCGCCGGTATAATTGCGGCGGGACCTTCAGGCCATGGAATTGGTAATGCGCAGCCTGGGCCGGTCCGGCGTCCATGGGCACCCGGCAATCCGGGCAAAGGCGGGGCGCGAGTCGCTGCGCGACGACCGCGAGCAAGACCTGGCGGAGGTTGAACGGGCTGACATCCTTATCCAGCAGTCGCGGGATCACCCCCAGGGCGTCCGGCGTGTGGAGGGTGGTGAGGATCAGGTGCCCGGTCAATGCCGCTTCCACGGCCGCCGAAGCGGTCTCTTCGTCGCGGATCTCCCCCACCAGGATCACATCGGGCGCCGCGCGCAGGCAGGAGCGGACGGCGGCGGGGAAGGTTTCGGCAAACTCCTCGTTGCCGGTGGACTCCCTCCCCTTGACCGGCAGCTGCACAAAACGGTCGAACCGGTATTCCACGGGATCCTCGATCGTCACAATTTTCTTTTCGGATGCGTTCATGCTCAACAGGCACCGCCACAGGGTGGTGGTTTTGCCCGAGCCCGTGGGTCCGCAGACGATGATCATGCCCTGGCTGCGGCCGAGCAGCTCGCGCATGACGGCCGATTCAGCCTCCGGGAAAGGCAGCGAGCGGGCGAGATTTTCGACGACCTTCTTGTCGAGCAGCCGGAGGGTCATGGTCTCTCCGGAAAGGGATTTCTGGGCCACGACGCGGATATTGAGCACATTGCCGTCGGGCATGACCATTTCCGTGCTCCCGTCGCGATAGCCGCGGGATTCGCGGGTCGACATGCTGCCGAAGGCCTTGGCGTCTGAAAGCACCTTGGCCCGGTAATCCGTGTCGATGGGCGGCATCACCACGCATTTCCCGCCGATTTTGAACCGGATGTTGAGCCGGTCCGGATACGTCTCGAAAAATACGTCGGAGGTCTGCCGGTGATACGCCTCCCGCAGGACCCGCTCGATGAACGTGATACCCTCATTCGGCCGGTAGTGCCAGGAGAGCAATTCACCGGCGGCCGACGGCGGTCGCGGCCGGGCCTGCGCTTGCTTGACGAGGCCGGACTCCAGCCAGGAAAGCGCCCGCTCCAGGGCCAGGGCCGGGGTTCCGATCGGATGGATCTCGCGTTGAAAAAGGTTGCGCAGCTCCCGGATCGTGGGCCCGTCGAAGGGATCCGACATGAACACATGGATGGAAATCCGCCCCTGGAAAGCCGGCAGGAACCCATGCTCGCGGCAAAGGCCGGCCTGCTTGGCGAAAAGCCCCGGGTCGACCATCTCAGGCGATACTTCCAGCCAAGGAAGGTCGAGCTGGAGGCAGACGGCTTCCCGGACGGCGTCTTCCGGCCAAAGGTGGAGATCGGAGCCGTAGCGTCCGGTCAGAATGGAATCCCCCAGTAGTTGCTGGCGGAGTTCGTCGGAAAGGCGGTCGGAAATATGGCGCATGGTTACCAGTGGTAGAGGGGGAGCGTGGGGGCGGGCTCGCGAAGGAGAACTTCCGATATCTTGCGCAGGAGTTCCTCCTGCTCGTGGGCCATGTCTTTGAGTGAGCGGATTCCTTTATGGTGGGCCTCGCGTTCCAGGAAGTTGGCAGTCGGCGGGACCAGTGTGGATGAGGCGGGCAGGAAGAGCGGCACGGGCTCCTCATTGGGATCCTCTCCCGCCCGGATCATCACCCGCGCACGCTGGTAAAGCGCGAGCAACTCCTCCATTGACGCGGAATGGTGGTCCATCCCGATGCGCCGGGCGACCTCGTTCAACCGGGATAGGAAGGCCTTGTGCGCATCATCCGCGGTAAAATCCGGGAGCATGGTGAGCGGCGGATGATCCAGGGAGGGCGCCGGCAGGCCGCGCCGCCGGCAAAGGGAGAGCAAGAGCTGCCGGCCGAGGAGAAACTGGGCTCCGCCCCGCACGAGCCGTTCGGTCGTATAATTCGGGTCGAGGGCGGGCCCGGCGGGCATGTTCGTGACTTCACGGGCTAGCAGGGCATCCAACCGGGCCAGGCGGGAATTGGCCGCATCCTGGATCTCCGGCCAGGCCGGCCTTTGGTTGCGGATCAGCCCCTCCAGGTAGCTGCGGGTGCCGCTGGGACTGACCAGTGGCCCACCTGGAACGTATTGCACCATCCGGTATCGGTCCGGGCTCTCTCGCCATTCCTTGAAGAGTCGGTCGGTCTTTTCCTGCGCTTCCCGGAGCCTGGCTTGCACCGCCTCCGCCTCGTGTTGCCATGCCTCAAGCAAGGCGTCCTGATCGCGAAGCGTCTTGGCTTGCCGGGGTCCGCTTTTGGTGTCGATCTCCACCAGTTTCGGGATGTAGGCGTTGATGCGGGCCAGCGCTCCCGCTGCTTTGAAGAACTCACCGGTCCGGCGGACGATGTCCTTGCTGACCGGCTTCT
>JAQTYQ010000035.1 GCA_028688225.1 Opitutaceae bacterium
CGGCATCGATGAAGCCACAGGTGTTGATCACGACGAGGTCGGCACCTTCGTAGGAAGGAGAAATCTCGTAACCCTCGCCGCGCAAACGGGTGAGGATGTGCTCGGAATCGACTAAGGCCTTAGGACACCCTAGGGAGACTACACCTATACTTGGCGGTTTCTTGCTCATGTTGCGGCCTGCAATGTCTAAACCCCGAGTATACAGCTACCTACGATTTTCTGATCCTAAGCAAGCCGCCGGCAGCTCTGTGGACCGCCAGACCGAGTACGCACACAGATGGGCCGCGGAGCGCGGGCTCCAACTCGATGCCGCTCTCTCGATGCGGGACGAGGGCCTCTCGGCTTACCACCAGCGCCACATCACTGTCGGCGCGCTCGGCGTATTCCTCGCCGCGATCTCCGAGGGCAGGATCGCCGCCGGCTCGGTCCTGATCGTTGAGGGCCTCGACCGACTATCACGCGCCGAGCCCATTCTCGCGCAGGCCCAGCTCTCGCAAATCATCAGCGCAGGGATTACTGTCGTGACCGCATCGGACGGGAAGGAATACAACCGGGAGCGCCTCAAGGCACAGCCGATGGATCTCGTCTATTCGCTGATAGTGATGATCAGAGCCCACGAGGAAAGCGACACCAAGAGCAAGCGAATAAAAGCCGCCGTGCGCCGACAATGCGAGGGCTGGGTCGCCGGCACATTCCGGGGAATCATCCGGAACGGGAAGGACCCCGCCTGGGCGCGATGGACCGGCACGCGCTTCGAGATCGTGGAGGAGCACGCGAACGCCGTCCGGTACGCTATCGAATTATTCAAGCTCGGAGAGGGTGGCCAGCGCGTCACGCGAGCCCTTGCAGAGAAGGGCCTAAAGCTCACCCCTGACGGCTCGAACGCCTCCCACTTTTACAAAACCATCCGCCTACCCGCTCTCAAGGGCGTGAAGAGAATCGAAGCGGACGGCGAAGCCTACGAGCTGCACGACTATTACCCCCGCCTTCTATCCGACGCCGAATGGGCCGAGCTGCAACACCTCGCGACAGAGCGCCACCGCCGACGTGGCCACGGCGATATCGTCGGACTGATCACCGGCCTGAATCTGACCTATTGCGGATATTGCGGGCAGGCCGTCGTCGCCCAAAACCTGATGGGACGAGCCAAACCAGACGGGAGCCTCGCCGATGGACACCGCCGCCTGCTCTGTTGCGGATACAGCCACAGCACAGGGTGCCCCGTACCCGGGAGCAGCTCGGTCGTGCCCATCGAGCGCGCCATCCTCGGTTACTGCTCCGACCAGCTCAACCTTACGGCACTCCTGACCGGAGACGGACAGGAGGCAGCACTGCGCGGACGGCTGGCCACCCTACGAGCCGAGATCGCGCACACCGAGCAACAGATCGCCCGAGTCACAGACGCAATGCTCGCCGACGACGCCCCGCCGGCTGCGTTCGCACGCCGGGCGCGGGATCTGGAGGCCCAGCTCGACCGCCAGAAGGCCGACGCACAGAGCACGGAAAACGAGCTGGCCGCGGTAGCCAGGACGGAAGCCCCGGCCCTCGCCGAGACGTGGGCAGACCTCTCGACGCGCGCCCTTGAAATGGACAAAGACGCCCGCCTGCAGGTGCGCCGGCTCGTCGCTGACACCTTCGCACGGATAACTGTCTATCACGCAGGCACCAACCCTCACGCCGAGGGAAAGCGGCCCATCGAGGTGAAGCTAACGGCCAAGAGCGGGCAGTCCCGAACACTGCAGATAAATCGCAGGACGGGCGCCTTCACGACAGCCGCGGATTACATTCCGGCACCCACACAACCATAAACAAAAATGTTTTCTTTTCCCTTGAGGGTGTAAACATTTTTGTTTATACTTTGTACATGTTCAACGGATACGGGAGGTGCGGTGAAACAAAGCGAGTTCGTCAGATGGCTCGCCAAACAGGGAGCGACTTTCAAGGATGGCAGCAGGCACCTGAAGGTCTACCTAGACGGCAAACAGACCATCCTGCCGAGACACCCTTCAGCAGAACTCAAAACGGGACTCGTTGAAGGCGTCAAGAAACAACTCGGTATCAAGTGAGGGAGGCCCCGAAAGGGGCTTCCAACACCGCACCCTCATATACATATAGGAGTTCGACCATGTATTACCCTGCACACTTTGAGCCGGCCACCGAGGGCGGGTTTGTCGTCACCTTCCGCGACATCCCCGAGGCGATCACCCAAGGTGACACCGACGCCGAGGCGCTGGCCATGGCTGAGGATGCGCTGGTGTCCTCGATGGACTTCTATTTCGAGGATCGCCGCCGCGTCCCCGACCCGTCCCCCTTGCAGGCCGGCGAGCGCCTGGTCGAACTGCCTCCCAGCATTTCGGCAAAAGTGCTCCTGCTGAACGAGCTGATCGATGGCGGGATCAGCAATGCGGAGCTGGCCCGCCGAATGGGCACCCGCCCGCAGGAGGTACAGCGGATCGTCGATCTTGGCCACGCGACCAAGATCGACACCATCGCCAGAGCACTGCACGCGGTCGGGCGCCAAATGGAGATCCGAGTCGTATAACCCCCCGAAACAGCCGGCGAGTGCCGGCTGTTTCATTGGTCAAACAGCGACGGCCGCGGCCTCACCCAGCCTTCGCCCCGCGCGGAAGTCCGCGAGCGTCAGACCGCCCGTAAATTGAAAATGGGCAAGCTCACGGAACGAACGCCAGCGCCCGGCCCATTCAAGCCCGCAGGCCTCGCCGATCCGGCCGAGTTGCTCCCACAGCTCGCCGTCCGAGCCGGACGTCCCCCACACCGGCTTACCGCTCCGGAGCGGGACAACGTCAAACGCCACACGCCAGTTATGCCAACTCTCGCCGGCCTTGGCGTTGGTCACTCGCGCCCCTGACGTCGTCCTCCCTTGGGCATAAAGCGCCGCCTGCGACTCTTTGTCGCGGTAAGTGCTGGTGACCAGGACGTCGATCCCGAAGCCCTTGCAGCGGGCAAGAAAATCGCGGCACTTGGCCGCGACGATAGGGTGAAGATCCTCGATCTTTCGCGAATTGATCATGCTGTCCCTCGATGTTGAATTTGATCGGTCGCCCGCCGGAACCGCGGCCGATACTCCGGCCTGCAGAACTCCTCGGGCACCCTGCTTTTCCAATAACGCCCGGTGACGTGCTGCACGGCGCAGATCGCGAGCGTGATCAGCAACGAATAGGCATCAGGCGACCAGCCGACAACGACGGGTGCGCCCAAGCCCCAGAGCGCCGCGACAGCGAGCACCCAAAACACCAGACGGACGTCCGCGTGAACGACCTCCCGACTCATGAACACCGCCCGAACGAACACCGAGCCGAACAGATAGAGACACATGCAGACGTGCATGACAGTCAGGACGAGGATCACTTGCGCCCCCCTTCACCGGCCCACGTTTGAACGATGGCGCCGAGGGCCTGAAAGATCGGCCGCCACCCATTACCCATAGCCCCAATGATCAGCGCCACGGGTGCCAGCCCTTCGCTGATCGGGAGCCCCCATGTCCGCTCAACGATGCCGGCGAGCACCGACGTGAGCACCAGCGCCGTCGCCGTACAGCGGAGCAACAGCCAGGCGCCCGCGATCCGGGACTCGGTCCGAGCCGCCGAGAGAGGCCACATCGCCCCGGCGACCGCCGACAGCGCGATCAGCACATACGGCCCCGCCATCGGCCCCAGGAGCGCCACAAAGAGCACCGTCAGGCTGACGCCCGAGGCCGTCGTTACAGTTGGTTCTGCCATCCTTCCTCCAAATAAAAACCCGCCTGAGCGGGTTGGTTTCAAATCGTGCAGACGTCTGCACTCAGGGCTTCGCGCGCAACTCCCGCAAGATCTCCTTCATATCGTCTCCAAAGTCGAGAGGACTGCAGCCACGTGGGCCTCGATAGCGCTCAGATCATCGAGGGCATCCAGCGCATCCTTGCCATTGATCCGCGCCGCCTCGATGGCCGGGCCGATCACTTCGCGCCAGTAGCCCCCGAGTGCCGCGATGCGGGTCGCGGCCTGCGTCGGGGTCATCCAGGTGTGCGGCTGACTCTCTCCGGCCACGAAGGGATACGGCGTCAGGTCGGGGGGATAGCCCGCAGCAATGAAGGCCAGCGCCTCCTGATACTTGGCAGTGTAGGTTTCACCCTGCCCTGGCACCGTCGTGATGTAGCGCGAACGGGCACGGCCGGCAGCGGCATCGATGGCCACAGCGCCGAGCCCCCTCGCATCCGCAATAGCGGAGGGCGGCTGCACCCACGCCTGCGAAAGCCAATCCCACTCATGGTGGGAAGACGGACGATCCGGAAAAGGGGTAAAGGCGAGGTTCGAAATGAAGTGGGTATCGTCCGAGTACGGATCTTCGGACGAAATCCACTGCTCGTCAGCTTGGGCTGCGTAAATAGCCTCATCGAGCGGAGCCGATAGGCGCCGAGTGATGCGCCCATATGGGTCGAAAAAATAAATCATCGTTTTGCCCCCAATAGAACCAATCCACGCTGGCCTACAGCCGCGACGGATGCCGCGGATGCATAAACGGTGTAGGTGCCAGACACAGCACCAATGCACGACACCGCAAAATTCTTGTACGCCACCAAGGAATCCCCATTTGCGCCTGAATAAACAACCGAGCCCGTGGGATCAAGTATCCGAAAGGACACCCTATAGGTGTGCATGCAGGTGAAAATTATGATTACGGGGCTCCCCTGAGTGTCTATGTACAGCGACTGCACCGCCACCTCTGACGTGATCCCCGCCAAGGTTGCGGCTGTATAGACGCTCCGGGGGACCGTCACCGCCTCGCCCTGCAAGTGCAGCGTGCTGACGATGTTTGCCGATCCAGTGTTGATGCTGGTGGCTTCGATATTTCCCCGGGCCAGCACGTTCATGAATTCGGCGTAGCCATCCCTACGGATCAGCCAACCCGCCGAACCGTAGGTGAAGTTGCTCGACCAGATATCACCACCGATTTGTGCGTTACCGATGGCGGCGCTCTCGATATAGGTGCTGGCATTTCCGTCCGTGATCTTGCTCAAGTTCGCAAACGCCCCCCGACCGACGCCCGGCGTATAGGTGCTGGGCACCGTCTGCGCTGCGGTCGCCTCACCGAAATAGGGCTGACACAACCACGCAAACGATGTGCCCTGCCCCGCGTCCGTGTCACTCTTGCGCCAGTACGCCGCCGCATAAACAGCCCCAGCAGGCGCCACCACAAAGATCGCCGCGTGAGTCCACACGGACAAATCGCGCCCCCCCGAGCTGCGCGCCACCCAGCCAGTCCCCGTACCCCCGGGGACCACCACATCGTTCACATCGAAGAAATCGACCCACAGCCCGGAGTCAGCACGGTGCGCCGCCAACTTCCCGGAGAACTCGTAACGCTTGCCGGGCATCACGGGAATGCCAGAAGCCCGGGAGCCATACGGCCCGTTCACGTAGACGTCGGCGCCGATGTTCCATTGATTGCCGCTCCTCGCGCCCTGCTGGATCTCAAGACATTGGGCGCTTGCCGGGCGCCACGTGTCATCCACCCGAAGCGGCGTAAAGGTGCAGCCGCCCGGATTCCAGCCGAAGAAGACCGGCGCCACGATGCCGCCGCCAAACTCGGTATTGGAGAGCAAATTGCCCCCCATACCCACGTTCAGATTGGACGCATCAGCCCCCACCGTCGCCCCGGCCTGAATGCCGGCGAGCTTCGTTGCCTCCCCCGAATTGATCCCCGACAGACTGGTCGGAACGCCCGACACCTTCGCGTAAGGAACACCCGAGCCCGAGGCCAGCAAGACCGAGCCGTCAGCCCCGCGAATCGTGAAGACCGTCCCATCCCACGTAAAGCCGGCGCCGGTCGGGTTGCCGACGTGGAGCTTATAGACCCCGCTGTGATAGCCCGCCCAGATGCCCGTCCCGGTCATGTAGCCCGTGGAGCCGCCCCGGATGAATCCGGCGGCGTCGAGCGTGATCGACCCCGAGGTCATCGCGCCCAGGTTGGCCGTGATCGCCGAGAGCTGCGACACCGCGAGACGATCCGCTGCCACGCTTGCCGCGACAAGGTTCGCCCCGTCCCGGGTGTTTTTCCACGCCGTACCATCCCAACCCCACAGGCCCCGCAGCGCCGCCGTGCCGGTATCGAGGAACACAGCCAGGTCACCATTGACCGCGGCCGGGTTCGCCGGCAGCGACGTGACCGAGCGCACCCCGAGCGCCCCGGTGACGGCGACCGAGATCTCCCCGGACGTCGTCATGCTGTCCTTGCCGAACACGTCGTAATGCGCCACGCGCACGTAATACGTGCCGGCCGAGAGCCCCATCGCGGAATACCACGTATCCGGGCCGTCATAGACGGGGGTCGTGACCGAAGGGTTAAACCCCGAGGTCGCGCTGATCCACACCCGCGTGCCCGAATAGTCGGTATCCGCCGGCCGGTTGGTGCTGACCACCAGACTGGCGCCCGCCGCGGCCGTCGAGATCCCGGTCGCGCCCCCCACCTGCGGGTTCGTCGCGGCAAGCACAGCAGGGCTTCCGCTCGTGCCGTTCGCCGCGACCGCATAGACGCGAAACTCCAGACTGCGATAAGGCCCGCCGTCTGCCTTTGAATCCTCGAACGCGTAGGCGTAACGGGTTGAGCCGATGCCGGCGACGGTCCGCCGCTTCACGCCCCCCGACCAGACCTCGACGGTATAGCTCGTCGCGCCCGGGTAAGCGTTCCACTTCACAGCGCAGGCCGTGCCCGTAAAGGCCTGCTGCAGCGCAAGGCCGGCAACCGTGCCAAGCGGCGCGCCCTGCACCGCGTAAGCCGTAGGCGTGAGCGAGGCGAGATCCTGAAACGCCCCACCGAACAGATTGAACGCCTGCAGCTTGACGTAAAGGGTCTTTCCAATCAGCGCCGGGTCGTAGGCGTAGCGAAACACCCGCTCGTCGCACCGGACCACTTTGCTCCCGAGCGCATGAGCCGTGATCGGCGTCCCGTAGGCGCCCCGCCGGAGGCTGGTCAGGCCGTAGCGATTGACGCCGGTCAGCGCCGCCGCCTGATAGCTCACCAGCTCGCCACCGACCCAGCACAAGGTATTGAACAGATCCCGTTCGTCTGCGGTGCCGCCCAGGAGCGCACCGCCGGAGACAGACAGATCGACGGCGAGCGTGCTGGTCGTGTCCGGGTCTGCGACGAGCGGGAGAGCCGCCGTCGTCACACCATGCCGGGACTTGCCCGACAGCACCCCCACCTGTTGATACGTCACATTGTCGAGCGACACCCAGACGGCACAGCCCCCGTAGGACTCGCCGCCCGAGGTCGCCAGCCAGATCTCGGGCTGGCCCGCGAGGCTGACCGGCGGCTCAAACAGGACCGGCGCCGCTGCGTTGCCCGGGGCGACGTTCATATCGACGCTGTACCCGCTTGGCGGCTGCGGAGGCACCACAGGCGCCTGCCCGGCCCCCTGCGGGAAGTCCTCGGCGGTGATCGTCAGCGTCCCCTCGGCATCCTCCTCGACGTCGGTAATCCGCACCGGGACCCGCACCATACCGAGCAGGCCATGGGTCAAGGTGACGACGTCCATCGGCTCCAGCCGGCAATATCGCCAGCCGAGCCGGAACTCGTAGGTATTGAGGACGTAGAGCCCCCGCTGCAGCTTGAGGTAAGCCACGGCACTGGCGACCGACGCGGTCTTGATCGCGTCATAGGTGACCGTCTCGGCCGGGCGCTCGCCGAACTCGGCGATGTGCGCCTCGTCGCTCGCCGCTGCGGTGTTGGCCGCGTATTCCTTTGCCCGATCCTTGAACTCGACCACCAGCCGATTCTTCGCGTCGGACTGCGCGCGCCGCTTGATCCGGATCGGCAGATCCCCATCGAGGCCGAGAAAGTCATCGTCCGTCAGATCGAAGGCCGGCGCGGTCGAAGGCGTGAAGGTGTAACCGTTGCTCACGGCCGCGGTGTCACCGTAGGGGATCAGCTTCAACACCCCTTCGGAGGCCACCGCCGCCGTATGCGTTATGTCGAGGATCTCCTGAACGGCATCGGCCGCCCGCTTCTGCTCGGTCAGCGCCGGGGACAGGAACAGCCCCGAGGCCCCGGTCCAGTTGGTGTACGCCGACAGATCGCCGAGCCGGCCCGCCGGGAAGCCGCCCGCCGAGAGCATGTCGGAGACAATCGTCCAGGGCGCCGCATCGAGGCCCCCACCAGCGCCGGCCGTGAGGGTCTTAATCTCAAAGGCGAGATTCGGCAGGCTCGCATTGTTGCCGAGGTCGAAGGCGCTGGCCGCAACATAGGACAGATCGGGATAGTTCAGCGCCTCGCCGGCATGGTTGGCCGTCAGGTACGCCCACGGAGACTGTCCCGCCGCGCCGACGAACACATCGAGCCCGAGCGCCCCGCAGTCGGTCTTGTCCTTGCCGGACCACACCTGCTCGATGCTGGCCAGCCGGCTTTCCACGAGCCCGAGCGCAAAGCCCGTGCGGTAAGTGTAATTGATGCTCGACCCGCCGCCACCGGCCTTGCCGCCCATGTCCACGCGGTGCTCAATGGCTTTGAAATCCCCGTACCAGATCAGATTCCCGGTCACCCGGGAGGTGCCCCACGCCATCCCCATGCAGATCCCGTAAGACGAGGTCTGCACGGACAGGGTCGTGAGCTTTTGCGGGGTCGTGCCCGTCGTTTGCTGCTGACCAAAAAAGGACATAGGAACTCACCAGAAGGAATAAAAGACAGCCTCGCGACCCGCCAGTCGCGCGACGTCGGCCGGCGTCTCGCACACCATGCCGAAGGGCCGGTATGCGTGAAGGACCCGGCCCGGCCAGTCGAGAACGATCCCGCCGTGGGAGAAGCAGCGGCCGAACTTCCAGACCACCGCGTCACCCGGCCGCGGCACCGCCACCTGCCGGCCGTACCGCTCGCACCACTCGCGAAAGATCTCGCGGTCACTGTGGAGCATGCTGTCGATTGGGTAGTCGCCGGGATCGAACGCCTCGATGATCCCGGCCTCGGAATAAACGGCGATCAGGAGCTGGGCGCAATCGACACCCACCCCCTGCAGCCGTGCCCGGTGGTGCCACGGAGTACGAAGCCACGCCGCAGCCCGCGCGCAGACGTCTGCACGCGCCTCGGCCTCGGTCATACCGCTGTCTCCGGCGCCGGCACGAACGGAAAGCCCTTGAACCGCACCACGTTCGCGAACTTGGCTTTACAGGTCGCGAGGGTCTTGTCGCAGCCCTTATAGACCGTGAAGGAGTCACCGACGCCGGGCGCATCCGGCAGGGGAAACGAGAGCACGAGCTGGCTAGCCGTATGCTGCTTGACCGCCCGACGCACCCCCTGATTGACGCCGGATATAAAGACCAGCTCGCCCAGGTCATACACCCCGGCGCCGGTCACGGCACACTTGAGCGTGCTCGACGTGCCGCCGGCTTGCACCTGCAGATTGATCCCGTTTGCCGCCTTGGCCACCCCGCAGCCCGCGCCATAGAGCGTATGGAGGCACGACGCCTGATAGACATTCCGGGGAATCATCGTATCGAGCACCTCGGTGAAGCTCTTGACCTCGCAATGCACCGAGGTGCTGTTCACCTCGACCTCCCCGATCCGCCCCTCGAACAGATGAACGGTGCCGGCGATAGGACTCAAGGGATCATCCGTAAAGCCCTTTTCGACCTTGAGCGAGGCCCCGCCGAGGAGGCCCCGCCGCGCCGCCTGCAGGAGCGGCACCCCCGACACCGTCACCGAGGCATCGGCGTGAAACGTCACCATGCAGCTGGTGACTTCGATCCCGGTCGAGAGCTTGACGCTCTCCCGCTCGATGATCGGCCCCGGCACCCAGGTATTGCCGGCGTAAGGAATCGCAACATCCCCGCACGACCACCGGATGGTCGCGCCGTCCGGCATCGTGAGGGTGAGCAGCTCGACCATGAAGATCTGCCGGACGGTCTGCAGAAGGGTCGCGCAGGCGGGTGTCGTTGTTTTCATTGCTTCACCGTGATCAGCTCGACCTTTCTCGCCGAGTGCAGATCCTTTAAAAATTCCTCGAACTCGGTTTCGTCGCGCTCGAACCGGACGCGCTTGTAAAACTGCCCCGACCACGTCAGCGCCGCCCCCACAGCCGGTGCCGTCACGAAAGTGACCTTCCCGGTGGATACGGTGTATTCCGCCGGGCTCGCCTTGAGGACCCCGGCGACATAGATCGACGGCACGCCGACGAAGTCCTGCACCGGCTCAAGAAAGCCGCCGAAGGACCGGGAGAGCGTGAAGACCTTGGTCGCCCCGTCCCCCGTCCCGAAGTTCGCCGCGGTCGCCACGCTGTCACCCGGATCGAGCCACAGGAAGGAGTCCCAAGCGCCACGCCGCTGGTTAAAGAAGCCGGCGAGCGCCTGCAGCTCGGCATATCCCGCACCCGCCCGCAGGAACTCGAACGAAAGCCCGATCCGCCAGCGCGGGTACGTCATGAGCGACGCGCGCAGCTCCATCCCCGACACCGACTCATGGCTGACGGTCTTCCATACAGGCGTGCGACGAACCCCCCAGGACAGGCCCGGGAGGGTTGGAAAAACGGCATTACTCATGGATCAGACCTTTTGAAAGTTGCGGTGCGCCTTGGCCATCGCCTTGGACAAAGCCCCCCCGCGCGCCAGAGAGCGGACAACGTCGCGGGAATCCATCGCCGTGACGCTGACGGCAAGCGACCCGCCACCACCGCCGCCGGCATCGCCCCCACCGTCCGCCATGCCGCGGATCAGGTTCGCGTACTTGGCGGGCAGGATCATTTCCTCGGCGTGGGCCTGCACCATGGGGTTCACGCCAGCGGGAATGTCATACCCGCCCGAGGCCGACTTGATGCTGCCCATCGCCCCCATGAGCAAGGCCATCGTGCCGGCGAAGGCCGCAGCAGCCATACCAGGGCCGACGATTGGGATCGGTGCCACGGCAGCCGCGGCGCCGGTTGCCCCTTCCGCTGCGTTCGCCGTAACAACCGCAGTCGCTTCGCCCGCCTTGGTGGCCACGACCGCCCCGGATGCCGTGGCTTGCTCGGCCACCTGCTTGCCCATCAGCATGGATTCCAGCGAAGACAGGCCGATCCGCTGCGCCACCCACTTGGCCGCGAGCTGGCCGAGGGTCTGGGTCACCACTTGGAAGGTGTTTTGAAACAGGCCCCGCATCAGGCCGGTGATCGTCAGCTGTCCCTGCGCCATCTTAGCGAGGAGACTGCCCCACCCGCTCTGCATCGAGCTGACCATCCCGGAAAAGCCCTTGCCCGCCTCAATGGTGGATTGGCTCCGGAGCTGCGCCATCCGCTGCTGGTGCTGCGCTTCAGCCTGCTCGATCTGCCGGCTAACCTGCTCCCGCGCGACCGGATCTCGGTCCGTATCGATCAGCGCCAGCCGCTCCTGCAGGGCCTTGGCCTTGATGTCATACAGGCGCTGCTCGAACTGCTGCTCGGCCTGCAGCGCCTCGGCCCGCGTCACATCGCCGAGCGAGACACGCTCCTGCAGGGCGATCCGCTCCAGCTCGATGCCGGCCGCCGCCTTCTCGCGACGGGCCTCGGCGGCGCTGTCCTCCAACACCCGGGCCTGCGCAATGAACGCCCGATGCTCGGCGAGGATCTCGGCGTAAGCCTTCTTGGCCTCCTTGCTTTGCTCGCCGTACTTGCCCACCGTCTCGGCGTAGGACTGCGCCGCCAGCCGGCTGCGCTCGGCGAAGTTCTGGCCGGCCTGATCCCGCTCGGCCTTGAGGTCCTCCATCCGCGTCTCGAATGCCTGCTTGTCGATAGCCAAGCCGTCCTCGGCGACCTTCTTCCGCACGGCCAGGAGTTCCTTGTGCGTCAGCCCGCCCCGGTTCAGGATCTCCTGCCAGTAGGCCAGCTCCTCCTGCTTGCTCATCTGGCGGAATGCGCCCTCGGCACGAGCCCGTTCGGAGATCGCGAGCTTTTGCTCCGAGAGTTCGGCCTCCCACTGGCCCATGCGGTCCTCGGTCTTGCCCTTCTTTCCGCCGTCCTTTCCAAACTCGCCCATGGTCTTGCCGCCACCCTTCGGCGCCGCCACGGCCGTCCCCTTGCCCCAGATCCGCCCCATGTCACCGCCCCACGCATCGGAGGCGTCCGAGAAGGCCTCACGGCCCGCGTTCACGACGTTGCGGATACCCTGCGCATAACGGGCCTTCATGCGGTCCCAAGCATCGGCGGCGCCCTTGAAGTCGCCGGACATGAGCGCCCCCATCAGCTCCGACAAATGCCCGAGCTGATCCACCGTCTGGCCGATGAACTCGAACACCCCCGCCGCCACAGTCTTGACGGTCGCCTGCAGACCCCGGAAGACCAGCGTCAGCGCGGTGAGCGCACCGCGAAAGATCGCCACAAACTGAGGGCCGGCCTCGGCGAAGAGGTTGCCCAGCTCGGCGAAGATCGGCATTACCGCCTGACCGATCACGTTCTTTACCGCGAGGAGGACGTCGCCGACGTCGTTCATCGCCATCTTGTAGGCCTTGGAAGCCTCGACGCCCTCCTTCGTCACAACGAGCCCGAGTTCCTCGTTTTTCTTTCGGGCATCCTCCAGCACCTGATTGTTCAGCTTCTGCAGCTTCATGACGTCCTCGACGCCCTTGCCGAAAAGCGTCTGCGCCGCGGTCGTCTGATCGAGGCCCGGCTTATACGTGCCGACCACCGCGACGGCCTCCTGAAACAGCGTATTGCTGTCACGGAGGTGGCCGCTCGCGTCTCGCGTCTGCAGGCCCATGGCCTTCAGGCCGTCCTCGTTGGTGCGCAGCTGCTTGGCGAACTTGTCGAACGCGCCGATATAGGTGTCAGAATCCGATCCGATATCCCCAAGGGCCGTATTCAGGGCCGACGCATCCTCGGCCGTCATGCCGAGACGCTTCGAGAGGTTCATCGTCTCGCCGATAAGCTTCTGCGATTCGGCGATGGCATCCTTGAAGAAAGCGCCGCCCGCGACCACCGCAGCCAGCACCAGGAGCTGCTTCTGCACCACGTCGAAGGCCTTGCCGACCCCCTCCAGGTGCCCCTTGATATTGGCCGTGGCCTGCTGGGTGACGCTTGCGGCACCCTCCATGGCCCGGACAAATTGCCCGTTTTCGGCCGTGATCTCATAGCCGATTTGCTTGTTTGCGTCACCCATGGTCGGGGTCCTTTTTCTGGCTGGCGTCCCATGCGCTGGTGTCAAGCGCGAACGCGGGGCCGCTCACGGTCGGCATGCCATGCATGAGGGACGCGAGCTGGTGTTCCTTCTCGGCCGTCATGGGCGCGCCGGCCTGCTGCGACGGCTCGTAATCGAGATAGGCGGCGACAAGGTGATGCACTGGCGGGTGATCGACTCGACCACCCCGAGGAGGTCGTCGCGGTCATGGTTGAAAAGCAGGTTCAGCGCCCGTTGCCGGACGCCGGAGCGCATGGCGCCGGGCTCATGACTGAGGATCTCGACCCCGAACCACATCTCCACGGGCTCGTCGGACGAGAACGGGAAGGTGCAGGTGCGGGCCTCCAGATCCACGAGCTGAGCACCCGCACTCCGAAGCGTCAGCGCGCGGCACTGAGGCTTGAGCAGATCGCCCGAGGCGAGCCGCTGTTGTGTATTGGGCATCGGCGTGGCCTCAGTTGATTACGAGGAAATCGACCTTCGTCGCAGCCGTGGCCACCGCGTTGCAGGTGATCGTGAAGGACCCGGCAGCGGCGACGGTTCGCAGGACTTCGGTCAAGGAGCCATCCACCGACGAGACAACGGCCAGCACCGTGCTGTTCACCGTCACCAAGGTACTGGTGACGGTGACGACCGAGGCGCCTGCAGCGACCGCAACACGACCACGCGGGCTGTTGTTGGTAACGTTTCCCGGGGTCGCCGAGCTGTCGGTGAAGGTCGCGCCCAGGTTGCTGGTCTTGACCGCGGCCGGCGTTGTCTGACCGACCGTGGCGCCGTTGATGGCACCGCCCGTGATCGCGACGTTTGCTGGGTTGTACTTGACGATCAGCGAGCCGTCCGGCTTGACCAGATAGGTGCCGGTCATGTCGGACCACAGCACCGAGGTGCGCAGCGCCTGCGTATCCACGGACACCATTTTCGCGCGCCCTTCATAGACCCACTGGCGAGCCAGATCGTCGGCCAGCGACGGCGAGCTGCCGGCGGCGTAGAGCGTGCCCAGGTGCGTGATCGACACCAGCATGGTGACGGTTAGCGCCATTTAACTTTCTCCTTTCGGCGGGGTTTCAGATTGTTCGGGCGACGGCTCGCCGCCCTCCTCTGCCTTGGCGACTCCGGGGTCGCCCTCGGCCTCGCCAGACTCTTCGGCACCATCCGGCGGCGCCGTTGGTTGCATCTGCCCCTTCTCGGTGACCGTGCCGGGATCGGTATCGAACACCAGCCCGAGCTTCTTCATCAGCTCAAGCTCGGCCGCCCGCGCCTTAAAGATCTCTTCAGGGTCCTGCCCGTCCGTCGTCAGGCCGATCACGTCGGACACGGTCATGAACCCGCAGCGCACCGCCAGCTTGTAGGCCAGCACCTCCTTCGTCGGATCGATCCACGACCAGCCCCGGGGCTTGAAGCGCACCGCGGCCCGGTACTTGGGCCGGCGGGTGTAATAGTCGGGAATGTCGAGATCGCCCCCCAGGATCGACGCATCGAGCCAGTCCGCATGCACACGCGCCCGGAACGTCCGGATAAACCAGCCCTGAATGACCCGCCACAGGGCACGGTCTTCGAGCTGGGCCGCGCGCTCGCTCGAATAGTTGGCTTGGCTGTAATCCTTGGTCATCGCGCTGTAAGAACAGCCGATGCCCGCGGCGGTCGCCCGGAGCATGTGCCGGAGGAAGGGCTCCATCGCCGCATTCGGTCGCGTCGGATTGAAGCCGGTGAAAGTCTCCCCCGGCGCCAGATCCATGATGATGCCCGGCGACATATCGGTGACGCGGTCGCCATCCTCGATGCCGTCAGCGTCCCCGATCCCGTTCGTCGGGTCGTCCGCCTCGGGTGTCTGCCTGAAACCCATGATCGAGGCGCTGGCCCGCGCCGCCACGATCTCGGCCTCTTCGTACCCGCCGATGTTGTTCATCCGCTTGAGCGCCGCGTGGAACCACGGCTCGCCCCGGGTCTGAGGCCAGCGGTCAATCACATGAAGGTGGATCATCTCCTCGGCCGGCACGCGGATGAATTGCGACGGCTGAAAGGTCGAGAACTGGTAATCCCCCGGGTGCGTCGGATAGAGCCAATACGCCACGGGCCGGAGCCACTTATCCACCTCGACGCCCATCCGGATCGAGTTGCCGTTCTCCGGGTTGCCCGCGAGTGAATAGTTATCGACCAGCCGGTCGGCCTCGATCAGCTCCAGGGCGAAGGGTGTCCGGTTATCTTCGCCAAAGACCTGCCGCACCTTGCGGATCAGGACCTCGCCGTCACGAACCACGGCCATCATCGCCACCCGCTCGATGTCGTGGAAATGCAGCTTCCCGGCCGTGTGACAACGCTCGGCCGCTTTCCAGTGCTCGAACGC
Organism: Opitutaceae bacterium; assembly: GCA_028688225.1. Lineage (GTDB taxonomy): Bacteria > Verrucomicrobiota > Verrucomicrobiia > Opitutales > Opitutaceae > Fen-1467. Next base: position 15,454 of record JAQTYQ010000035.1, read on the forward strand.
CTCCTCAATGGCGGTATTCGTCTTGTCCTTCAGCGTGCCGTTGCCCGTCGAGACGGTGGCCTGCATCCCGACCCCGGAGCCGATCACGTTGTTTGCGACGATGCGGAGCGCGTTTTTCGCGTGCTCGTTATCTCGACACACCTGCCGGGATCGCGCCCGGAGCATCCGCAGGGACGTGGCCAGCTCGGAATCGCCCGAGGTGTTGATCGCGTTCCAGTCGGACGTCAGGCGGCTGATCTGGGCGCCGGCATATTGCCGCTGCTGTGCAGACGTCTGCACGGGCGGCTTGTTGCGAACCGTCTCCGGACCATGCTCGGCCCGCCACGCGTTCAGGATCACGCTGCCCGGTTGCCGGACGCGCTCGGTGTTGTACCAATGCTTGCTCATGAGAACCTCACCGCCAACCGCTTGGAATTCCCGAGGCCGTTCGCCGCCGCCTGCGCCCGCTTCTCGCGGGCGACGATCCGAAGGCACCGCTGCTCGATTTGAACAAGTGCCGCCATCGGCTCCTTCTTGAGAGAGCGGGTCCCGATGGTGTACTCGACGGTCGCACCGTTGCCGAGGCGCGCCGAGATCTCGGCACGGACCGCCGCGAGGTCCTGCTCGGCCTGACTGCGCCCGTCGAAGGTGGTGGCCACGGCGAGGGCCGCGAGGTTGGGCAGCACCTTGAGCGTGCCGAAGCCGGCCGTCACCCGGTTGCCGCCCTTCGTTGCGTAGGCCTGCCACGTCCAGACGAGCGGCGCGCCGCCAGTATTGAGCCCCGCAGTCTGGGCGCCGGTCAGCGCCAGCACCCAGCCGGTGCCCTGACCTGTTGCCGCGACGTCAAACCCGCCCGAGGTCTGAGGCCCCCGAAAGCTGAACGCCATCGCCCACCCGCCCGAGCTGGTGAGCAGGGAGCCGGAGGGGTCGGAGAATGCGCTCTCCACCCAGCTGGCCGAGTCGCCCGCCGTGATGATGGTCGGAATTTTCATGAGTCCTTACCAGTTGCTTGCGAATCCACCGCCACCGCGCCGCGCCGCCGGCTTGGCCTTGCGCTTCTGCACGACAGGCCGGCGTGCCGGCGCGACCGGCGGTGGATCTTCCGACGTTAAAAAACCCGCTTCGTCTTGCGACTCGGCGGGCTCGGCTTGCTGCACTACGACCGGGGCCGGGACTGCTACCGGAGGCGGGTCAGCCTTCGGTGCCGGCGGCGCGGGCGGCGCCTCGTCCTGATCGTCCTCGTCATCGTCCGATGGCGGTGGAGGATCATCCGGCTCGGCAATCAGGCTGCGCTGCCGGAGACGGGCCTCGATAGCGTCCCAGTGCGCGGGTTGCATCAAGTTGGTTTTGAGACGGCGCGCGGCGTGCAGGGCATACACCTCGCAGTCGAGCGCCTCGTTTCTGACCCCGGCTTTCTTCTGCCAGGTCTTGCGGTTGCGGGTCCGGCTCGGGGCCTTCACCTCGGACGTGAGCTGCTCCCAGTAGTCAGCCCGCACCCCGGCGTACCAATGCAGGCACCCCGGCCCTGACTGGATGATCTTCAGGCGGGTGTCGAGGATCAGGTCCTTTGCCCGCGCGGTGCCGACGATGTACGTCTCCAGCCCCTTCTTCGCCATCTTCCCGGCCTTACCCGGATCGACCTTGCGCGGCGTCGCGAAGATCTCGCGCTTATCGTCGGTCTGCTCCGAGGCGCCCTTGATCGCCATGAAGCGGTGCGCCTTCCGGCGGCGAACATAGGCGTGAACGATCTCGGTCCGATTGCCGTCCGAGCCATCGATGGACACCGCCGAGATCCGCAGAGTGGACCCCGAGGCGTGGCGGAAGTCGCGCATCAGCAGCGCGTCGAGATCCAGCCAAGCGCCGGCACCCGGATCGAGCGTCGAGCCGAAGATCTCGCCCCAGAACACGAGCCAGGACTCCTCCCCTCGACCCCACGCGCGGATCACTACGGCAAGGCGGTCGTGCTGCACGTCCACACCAGACGTGAGCAGGAGCCCGCCCGCCGGCACCTCCAGTTCGCCGTACCCTTCGGCCCGCAGCTTGAGTTCATCCCCTTCCGGCACGTCGGACTTGTAGGCATACGGCAAGCCCTCGGTGTTATTCCGGAAGCTGCGCATCTTCGTATCGTCGCCGAGCGCCATCGCATGAACGGCGGTCAGGAACTTCTTGAGCAGCTCGGACAGGACCGACCCGGGGAACGGGCTGTAAAGCTCATTGATGTAGAAGCCGGCGGCCCCGGTGAAGGGCGCCGTGGCCTGCCAGTGGGCCTTACGCACCGCGCGGTTCTTCTCGGCATCTGTCCAGAGCGCCCCGCAGTGCGGGCAAGCACCTGCGCTCGGTGGCTGCTGGCCACACGTCCTCGGACGGTGTCGATCTCACCTACGAGCGCGCCATGACCGAGCGCGTGGATCGCGAACTCAAGCTGCTGACCCTCGCCGAGAAGCGGGGGCAGGTGGTGAATCTGGAGCAGCTGGAGCCGGAGCTATCCCGAATGATCGGGGCGTTCCGGACCGCGCTGCTGTCTCGTGACGACAAGCTGAAGGCCGAGGTCGATGCCCTCTACGGTATCGAGCTGGACCTCTCCATCCTCAATGACCACACACGTTCCGCCCTCCGTCAGCTCGCTCGATACGATGCCGAGCGTGGTGGCTTTGCTCCGTCGCCTGACGGACCAGCTGGCGCCGCCCGTGCAGATGGGCACGACGGCGTGGTCACGGGAGCGGCGCAAGTTGTCGGCGAAGGGGAGCGCGCTACCGGGTGACTACAACCCGGACTTGACGCCGTGGATCGCCGGCATTCATGAGGCGCTCGATGATCCTGCCGTGATCGAGTTGGTGTGCGCGAAGTCTGCGCAGGTCGCGTGGACGGATGGCGTCTTGCTCAACTACATCGGCCGCCGGATCGACGTCGATCCGTGCCCGATGATCATCATGTTCTCGAAGGAGAAGTCGGCGCAGGAGTTCAACTCGGAGAAGTTCGAGCCGATGGTCGAGGCCACCACGGCGCTGCACGACAAGCTCCCGCTAAAGAAGCAGTCCCGGTGGGAGTTCAAGGATTTCCCCGGTGGCTTCCTGAAGCTCGTCGGGTCCAACTCCCCGGCGTCGGTCAAATCGACGCCGGCCCCAGTCGTGGGGGTCGAGGAGCCGGACGACTGTAACGAGAACGTCAGGGAGCAGGGCGACACGATCACGCTGCTGAAGGAGCGCACAAAGACTTTCCCGCGCCGGAAGATCATTTTCGGCGGGACCCCGACAATCGACGGTGTCAGCCGGATCTGGGCGTCCTATCTCGCGAGTGACCAGCGGAAGTTCTGGGTGCCGTGTCCGCATTGCGGCGAACATCAGGTGCTGATGTGGGAGAACGTCCGGTGGACGAACCACTCAGGCCCGGCGCACGAGGTGTTCGGGCAGGTAGATTTCGGCTCCGCCCGCTACGGGTGAGGTACGCGAGCCGGATCTCGTCCATGCTCGCCGCCTTCCAATCGAGCCCGAGCACGCCGAGGTGCCGGCTTACCGCCCCTTGATCCATACCCAGGTGCGCCGCGATCTCCTGCTGAGTTGGCATTCCGCCTCCTGCCTGCCTATGTTTATGACCCCCCTAGCACACAGAAACCTAGCCAGAATCGGCGGTCTTCGCGCCCGCTGTGGTTAGGGATCAGGAGGGACCCGGGAATTTTTGGAGGGCGTGACCGAGGTCAGCGCCGCCGCCCGAGCTTCGCAAGGAACGCGAACTCTCGATCAAGGATCGCGGGGAAGGCCTGATCCACGAACCGCTCGAAGGCGTCGGCCACCTCCTTGTTCGCCATGCCGTCAGGGACAGCCGGGCCGAACAGCTCACGGATGCCGAGGGAGTGCCAGCTCGGCTTACCCCGCGTCGTCATCTTCTTGTGCCGCGCGTTCTCTTCCCGAACGAACACGCCCCGGTGACCGCTCGGCATCGTGACAATGAACGCGCCGGGGATCAGCTTCCGACCGTTCAACACGGAAACACTCACGCCCTTGGAGGTCTGCCGGGCGCTGTACTCAATCAACGGGATCGGACGCCCCCGGGCAATGACCGCGGCCCGAAGGTTGGCAAGGGTCGCGCGCTTCACCTCGATGCCCTTCTTGATCGCGCTGATTTTCAGCTTATAGCCGACGTCCCGGATCTGACGGGCCGAGGCCACTTTCGCCTGATCGGCCACCTCATTGAGCGCCCGCATCGTGGCCCGGTCCCGCATCGCGCGGGCTGCGTCGGCAAACTGGCTGGCCACCTCGCCCGCATTGGTTCGCACACCTACCTGATGCAGCATTCCCGACCCCCAAAAGCAAAAGGCCCGACAGCGGGAACTGAAGGGCCTGTGACGCATGAAACCTAATTTGCCCGAATCATGCCGAAAGTGACCGGATCGGTCAACAGCCGGCCGCTATGTCGTTCATGTGCCCCATCAGCCGATTGCCGGCCGCGGTAAGCCGCTCGGGGACGCGCTGCCGGTGCCACCCGAGCCGCGTGGCGATCTCCTTCGTGCTCCCCCGGACGACATACACCTCGCGGATCAGATCTTGGTCGGCCTCGTTCAGCCTCGCCACCGCCTGATGCGTGAATTCGCAATCATCGGACGCCGCACCAATCCCGAGCGGCGGTTTCGACCCATAAGGGCTAACCCCGGCCGGCGCATCCTTGAACATCGCCGAGACGCTCGGCCAGCCCACACCACCATCGCGGCCCCGCACAACCCACTTGCCCCAAGCCATCAACATCGTATTGACCCACGGAATCACAGCACTCCCCTTTCCACTTTTATCGCCAGCTCTCGCCAAGTTTTGCACCACGCCCCGATCCGCTCACTACGCGGCCGCGGGTCAATGGCTGAATCTGCACCAATCTCGTTTTGCATATCCCGAGCAATCACGCCCCGCCACTCCTCCACCTCTTTCCGGGTGTGCCAGCCTTCGCGCACCCACTTATCCGTGACCAGATCGAAATCCCGGCCCGCCTGATTGATCGCGTCGCGCCATTCAATGGGCACCATGAACCGGCTCAAAACTCCACCTCCACCTCGATACCCGCAACAGAACGGGCCTGCAGTTGCCGGATGGTCGGGCGATAGTTCGGTGCAGACGTCTGCACACTGCCGCCCCCGTAGCCATTGGCTCGCCGCCACCTATCCAGCCGAACCAGCCCCGCGCCGATTCCCTCACCCGCCACAAGCAGACCCTGCGCTATCAGCCAGGCACGCGCCTCGACGGTTTTCGCCGCCGCAGCAGCATCGCAACGTGCCCGCGACAACTCACGCGCCTGCAGCCGGAGACGCTCCCGCTCCTCGGCGGTGATCGACGGCCCCCGACGCTTGCTCACCGCGCCCCCCAAACGTCATCAGCGGTCCCGAATGACTGCTCGGCGGCAGACAGCACGCGCGCCCGGAATGCCTCCGGAGACTCGCCGGGCCTAGATCTCGGAATGCCCAACTGCTTGGCCATCGCCTCAAGGTCGGCCATTGCATCAAACCTCTTTCGGCTCGCCCCCGACACGGCCTCCCGTGCGACCTGGGCGGCGCGCCGGGCTTCCGACCTCGCGGTTTGAATGATGGAGGCGACGTAACCGACGTTAAGCCGCTGCTGCGACCCCGCTTTAACTCGCTCGGCCAGCGCCCGTTCGATGGCGAGATCCAGTTCGAGCGCCGTCACGCCCATGGCCACCCAGCCCTGAAGCACGTCCGGCTTCGTCGGGACGCGCACCGCTCGCCGATTCAGCACCTCGATCAGCGTACCAATCCCGGGAGTCGAGGCGGACAACGCGCTCGGCGGTGCCGACTCGTTCTCTGCCAAACCACCGGGGCGTTCGCCGGCACCCGCGCCGGCCGAAGTGCCAAGCGGGTGAGCGGGACTGCCTGCCTCTGAGGGCGCAGCCCGATCTCGATCTGGGTTTGTGTGGGTTTTGCCGGGCTGCGAAAGCTGCCCGGCATGAGAGGGCGCAGCCCGATCTCGATAGACGCCTTCCTCGTAATCGCCGGTCCGCCCTAGCGGACAGGCTTGTGAGGGCGTAGCCCGATCTCGATTCAAGCCCCCCGCGTTTTCGCCGAAGCCGACGTCTACTCCGGTTAAGTCTGTTGACGACGGCTGGGGAGGGTATAAACCCTGATCTCCGATGTTTGTCGGGTTCGGGGCTTCGTGCCACTTTTCGGGGCTGTCGGGTTCGACCTCAAACACCCCCGCAAACCCTTGCAGATGCTGGATTTCTGCCCTGTCGGGTATTGTGGAAAAACCCCTGCCGGGTTCTTGTCGGGTTTGATTTGGGCGCGCGTTTCCTGCTGTGGCCATGGGGCACAAAAAAACGAGCACCTGCGCCGCCTTCTTGCGCAACAGCCCGGCCCGCTCCAGCGCCTCGGTCGCGCGCCGAAGGGCCGACACCGTGGCCTTCTCGATCTGCCACCCGGCCCCCTTCGGGGTCAGCGTCTCGGTCCATTCAACGAGCGCCTGCCAGCTCAATCCCGACTTCAGGCCCACGAGGCACGTCGCAAGATCCATCCGCGACCGAAGCCGCAGATAGGCCTTCACGGCAAGCCCGGAGCATGTCGAGAGCGCGAGCAGCTCGGCGTCGTTGAGATAGATTCCCATAACCGACTACCGCCGCACCTCGACCGCCAACTTCCACGCGCAGTCCCCGTCCGGGTCCTGCGCGATGCCGACGTCGTCGATCTTGAGGACGAGACGAGCCGCCCCCCTCGGCATGCTCGCGGCAGGCCTCCAAACCACCCCACCGCCCTTAATGGCATCGCGGGAGGCGTAGAGGAAGCCACCACCCAGCCGAGGCGCCCACTGCTCCCGCGCCCACAGAAGGTCACCACCGCGCCCCCAAGGGCAGCGCAGGTGCGGGAGACTCCCCTCCCGGAACGCAACATCAAGCAGCTCGGCGTCAGAGCGCCCGGGAGCATACCCGAGGCGAAGCGACTCGGCGACAAGGGCCTCCCGTTGCACCCGCTCGACCCTCGGCTGCGGACGCATCGGGAGGAGAAGCTCCCCCCGAGTCACACCCAGCAACGCCCGGACCTTGCCCGGCACCAACTCGATAGGGCGACCGATCTCGTCGCGCATCATCCGGCCCTCTTGGCCAGCTCGTTGAGGGACAGCCTCACACCCTGCAACTCGGCCGCGACCGACTCCATCAGCGCCTCGGTCTGACGCTCAAACTTCGCCAGAACCGCCACCACGTCCTTCTTCACGGCCGCATTGCCCGAGCGGATCTCCCCCACGACGGTGGAGCAGAGCTGCGCCACTTCTCGCAAGGTCTGGCCGTTGGCCCCCTGCTGTCGGAACAACCCTTGCGCCGCCTCCTGCAGCTTGTCGAGCCGGCCATCCATGTCATCAAGGGCGCCGGAAAGATTGCGATCAAGCGCACGCTGGAGAGACACATCCGCCGAGGCCGTCATAACCTCCCGGATCACGTCGGCCAGCACCTCGATATCCACACCAATCATCCGGCGGCGGTAGGCGATCAGAATCGCCTCGCGCTGCTCGAACACGGAGCGGTCAGCCCACAGGGGATTACTGTCCGCGTCATGCCCGACTGGCGCCACCCCGCAATGCACGAGCAGTGCGCCGAGCTGCTCGACAGGGAAACCGTCGTCCAGCTCCAACAACCTCCGCACACCCTCGGCGCCGATCAACGCCGGCAGCGGCCGGACCTTTGAGTTACTCACACCAAACCTCCCGATATACATAGCCACCCGAACACGCAGGAAGCCCCCAGGCCACCGCGCGGGCGCGCATCACTTCACAAGCCGGCGCCGGTTTCAAAAAATCGCAGCCCTGACAAGGGCCGCGGTCGGACGCCGGCAACAGATCAACAGGCACCGCCGCCACGCGGACAGTGACCGCTTCCACGTCAAGCATCGCCAGCCACTTCACCCGGCGCCTGCACCTGCGTCCCAATCTCATGAACAAAGGACAGGACCGACCGCACCAGTCGATTGCCTGCCACCTTGAGCGCGGAAAACTCATCGGAATCGATGAGGCCGTCGCGCCGCGCCTCAGTGAACTCCTGAGCCAGCTCCCCGAAGCGCCGCATCATGTCGAGCTGCGCCGCCATCAAGTCCTCGACACCCGCCCGACCCTCGGGCAGCGGCACGAACACCCCGCCATGGACCGAGCACTTCGCCTCGATGTAGGCCTGCCCGCCGGTCTTTCCACGGATAGCCCAGGCCAATGCATCGGCCTCGCGGTCTGTGATCTCGTACTGCGGCATGGAGTCCGCGAACTTGTTATGGAGGACGCCCGGAGAGCGCCCGATCAGCGCCGCAAGCGCAGCAATCCCGCCCGGGTATGCCTTCGCGTCCCCATGGAGGGCGAGAACGGCGTCCGTTTTCTCAGAAGTTGTATGACTCATGAATATTTCCCCTCAGTGCACTTAAAGGAGGCCAGTCACTAGACTGGCCACATCGAAACAACACCCCCGCCCAGACCATGAAAAACCACGGCGAAAAAAACCCCCGGCCAGCGCAAACCGGCCGGGGACAACGCACCGGGAGGCAACAACCCCGGGAGGGAGAAAACACAACTCAAGCGGCAGCCTGCTCTGCAAGATCAAGGAGGGTTGGCCATGTACCCCACGCCACAGCCTCGGCAACCTCAGCGGGCAACGCGTCAGGGGCGTTCGGATACAAGTCCGGGCGCAACGAGTGCGGCGTCACACGCCAGCCCGTAGCCCGCGCAACAGCTAACACCCGCTCCGCTGACGTACCGAAACGCTCGTACTTCCGAATCATTTGGTAACTGACCCCCACGGCTTTCGCCAGGGGCTGCAATCCCACCAAGGAAATCGCGATGCTTACAGGGTTAGAGGTGTCCATGCCGCGCATGTTAGTACCGAAAGTTACCTTCGCGCAAGGACTGACTGTTCCCCCCCGCAATGGAACACTTGGTTCTATGGATACCGACTACGAAAAGGCTGCTTTTGCTGCGCGGCTAAATGAGATTTGCGACGACATGAAGGTGCCGCCGAAGGGCCAAGCACGCCAGACAACGCTCGCCAACATCTTTGGGATCACACAGAAAGGCGTTCGGAAATGGCTCGAAGGAGAAGGCTATCCATCCATCGACATGGCCCGCCGGATCGCCATGTGGGCGGACATCCACTTTGAATGGCTGATGACCGGCCGCGGCCCAAAGTGGATCAATGAAGCACCCGGCGAGGGTATGCAAAGCGGGCAAGACAGGGCAAAATCGGGAAACCTTGTTCAAAACGTCAGCCCAGCCCCGGATATCAAGGGGCGCATCCCTTTGATTTCCTATGTTCAAGCCGGGGCATGGAACGAAGCCGTCGATATCTACGAGCCCGGCTATGCCGAGCGCTGGCTGCCATTCCTCAAAAACAACGGCGAGAAAACGTTCGCCCTTCGCGTTGACGGCGACTCAATGACTGCGCCCTACGGCAAAAGCTACCCGGCAGGCTGCATCGTGTTTGTTGACCCTGAGCGCCGCGCCCCGATCTCCGGCGAGCGGATCATTGCCAAGCTCGAAGGCAGCAACCAGGTGACGTTCAAGGTGTTCGTGGAGGACGCGGGCCATCGTTGGCTCAAGCCTCTAAACCCCCAACACCCGCCAGTCCTGGAGCCCTTCCGAGTAGTCGGAACCGTGATTGGAAAATGGGAAGACGACTAGAACGGAGCCTGAATGGCCTTGATCAAATGCAGCGAATGCAGCCACGACGTCAGCACGGAGGCAAAGATCTGCCCGAACTGTGGCGCAAAAGTTAAGTACAAGAAGCCCACCTCTCGCACAACTTGGCTACTTGGCGGCCTGTTTGCCGCTGCCATCATCGGCGGCGTCACCTCAAGCAACAGCACCCATGAATCACGCCAAACTGCCGCCGCAGCTGAAGCTGCTCGCGAAGCAGCAATGTCACCCGAGCAGAAAGCCCAAAAAGCAGCGGCCAAGGCCAAGCACGACGCCCAGATCCAGCAAGCTGCTGCAGGCGCCCTCGCCCTCAAAAGGGGCATGAAGGACCCAACAGCTTTCGAGCTAACGTCACTCGTCCTCAAGACTGACGGAAGCGCCTGCTACGACTACCGCGCTAAGAACACTTTTGGCGCCATACTCCCCAGTTCGGCCGTGGTCACCTCAAAGGGCAAGCTGCTCCTGCAAGAACGAGACAAGAACGCTTTCGTCAAGGCATGGAACGACGCCTGCACCAAGGACGGCGGCGATGATCTTACCGTCTTGGTGAAACGCACCATTCTGGAATAGCTCTCCTCTTCTCAAGCCCCCAAACCCGCCTAGCGGGTTTTTTTTCGCCCGTAAAAACCATCGCCATGCGCCGTTCGGCGCAAATAGCACTTTCGGTACTTGACCAAAGGTAACTATCAGTTCTATTCTACCTCCATACCCCACCGCACTTGATCACCGATCAACGGTTCGGGGCACGGAGAACACCGTGCAAACGTCTGCACAAGCCGCCACCGCTTCCCGCGCCGGCCGCATCCACGCGCTTTTTATGCGCAACGCCCGCCGCTTCAAGGACGTTGCCTTTGCCGCCCGGCTCGCCTTCGACCGCCTCGAACAGCTCAAGCCTTGCCACCCCGATTACCGCGCCCTGTCGGCCGTCGCAAGTCGCGCCCAGGTCAGCATGGCCACCCTCAACGCCCGGAGCATCCGCCTCGCTCGGGCCGAGATCGCCGCCCTTACCGGAGGTGCCCACCATGCTTGACGCGACCCTGATCGCCGCCGGGCTGTCCCTCGCCGGCATCGTTGCCGCCGGCGCCGCCCTCGTGAAAATCACCCAGCGCATGCGCGCCCGACGTGACTCGGAGCGCCTGATCCGCGAGGCCGAGGACCGCATCGCCCGCCGCGCCGCCGTCCGGCGCGCATGGAGCCTCGACACCCCGGCCTTGCGCACCGCACCGCGCCCGCGCAACCCCGGCCCCGGCATGCGCCCTCACCCGCTGCACCGCAGGAACGAGGACAGCCAGGCGCGGGAGATCACCAGCGCCGTAATTCTTCCCGCCTCCTTTTTCGACACCCCCACAGCGGTCGGAATCGGTGACTTCGACGGCCCCGCGGCATCGGCGATCACCACCCTCTGCATGCGCGCCGACGTCGAGGAGGCACCCAGCCACGCCGGCACCTTCGCCGGAGCCGGCCACCACCACCGGAGACTGACGTGACCACGCTCACCAAACACCTCACCCGGCAGGTCGAGGAGCAGGCGGACAACATCCGCGCAGTCCTGCACGCCTCGGCCGGGCGGATCGCCCAAGCCGAGCAGCTCGCCGAGCGCCTCCAGAGTGCCGGCGTCAGCGCCCGCGCCCACGGTGAAGCACATGGCTCGCACATCCTTGTATGGGTCACCGTCGGCCCGATCCATGCCGACAAGCTCGACCAGATCCTGACGCGCCTCGACCTGCCCGAAGCCGCCCGCTTTCCCGGCTGCACCGAATGGACGCTGCGCCTCCAAGGGATCGATGTCCCCCTGTACGTGATGGTCCCCCTTCCCACCGTCGCCGCCCCATGACCCGCGACCGCCGCCCACCCACCGAGGAACAACTGCGTGAAGCCTACGAGCGCGCCGGCCTGCCAGCCCTCGGCCTGAGCTTCGAGCAAGCCATGAAGGACCCCGCGATCCGCGGAAGCCTCTTGTGCATGACGAACGCCGACCGGCACTGGGCGGCGAAGACCCTCGGCTGCGGAGCACGCCGCCTCGAACTGATGAACAAGGACGCCCAATGAACCAGCAACAAAGGCCCGAGCTACTCCAAAAGCTCGACGAACTCTCAACGGCGATGGCTAACGCCGTTTCCGGCGCCCCTCGCGCGCTTGTCCTTGGAGCAGCAATGGCCGTGGCGCTCGATGCAGCCGAACAAGCCACCGACGTGGCCGAACTGATCGCCCTCCGCAACGTATCCGCCAAGGGCGTCGCCCACCTCGACACCATCATCGCCAGGAAGATGTCATGACCAACATCATCACCCTCGTGCCCGACGACGCCGAGCTTTACGCCATCGCGAAGCAGGCCTGCGCCGAGCACCTGCACCTGATCTCCAACGGCAACCGCTTCGCACTCTCTCCGGTCGTCCCCGCTGGCTGGCACGAGGTGCCGGTCGGCGACAAATCCCACCAGCTCCGGAGCGCAGCATGAGCGCCCGCGACCACGCCCAGGACGACGGCCAGCTCCTGCGCCCGGACACCTGCATGCTGCACCCCAGCCCGACGAACCCCCGCAAGACGTTCGCCGAGGAGCCCCTGCAGGAGCTGGCCGAGAGCATCAAACAGCACGGCATCATGCAGCCCATCGTCGTGCGTGAAATGCCCGAGGACATGCGGCAGCGCCTCAACACCGAGGCCCGGCTGGAGATCGTCGCCGGGGAGCGGCGCTGGCGCGCGGCGAACATCGCCGGCCTGCCGACTGTCCCGGTCCTGCTGCGCGAGCTGACGGACGAGCAGGTGATCTCGCTCCAAATCATCGAGAACCTGCAGCGCGAAGGCTTGAGCGCCATCGAGGAGGCCGAGGGTTACGAAGTCCTGCGCAAGCAAGGTATGAGCGCCGGCCAGATTGCGGACTCGGTCGGTAAGTCGAAGGCGTACATCCACGCGAAACTCAAGCTGCTGGAGCTTTGCCCGGAGGGCCGCGACAAGCTCCGGGCCGGCGAGTTGAGCGAGTCCGTCGCCCTCCTCGTCTCCCGCGTCCCGGCCAGCCTTCAGGCACAGGCCGTCGTCCGCGTCTGCACCATCGACCACTGGGGGAATCGGCCATCCGTCCGGGATGCCGCAAACATCCTGAAGAACAACTTCACGCGGCGGCTGTATCAGGCCCACTTTTCCCAGGATGACGAGACACTGGTCCCGCATGCGGGTGCCTGCAGCAACTGCCCGAAGCGCCTCAACGAAGATGCAGACGTCTGCACAGACCCGATCTGTTTCAAAGAGAAGCAAGAGCTGCACTACTTTCGCCGCCGCGCCGAGGCCGTCAAAGCAGGACAAAAGATCATCGACGGCGCCGAAGCAAAGACCATCAAGCCACACCCCGGAATAGGCCACCTCGACGAGGGATATGTCCTCCTCGATGCGAAGTGCTATGAGCTGGACGAATACCCGACCTATCGCAGCCTTGCGGAGCAGGTTGTGGGCGCCGTCGATGTCCTGCTCCTCGACAGCCCCCACGCCGAAGATGGTCTTGTCGAGATCGTCCAGAAGCAAGCCCTTTCAGTCGCCCTACGCGCTGCCGGCGTCGAGCTGCATGTGCGCGACACCGAAAAGGAGTCGAAAGAGCAGGCCAAGAAAGAAGCCGAGCGCCAGGCAGACAACCAGTTCCGCTTGCGCCTGTTCCACGAGGTCCGCAGCCAGCCGCTGCTGATGCTCGCCACCCCAGACCTGCAGCTCCTCGCTGATTTTTGCCTGAGCCGCCTTTACGAAGACACGCGTTTCAAGGTCGCCAAGCTGTACTACCCCGAGGAAAAAAACAGGGTTGCCGTCGAGCGCCTGCACGAGCGCATCGAGACGATGGAGGACACCGAACTCATCGGCCTGCTGCGTGACGCCCTGCTCATTGGCGAAACCCGCCGCGAGACATGGCAGACAGACCCACCGCGCCGCCTCCTCGACGCTGCTATCCGGATCGGCATTGATCCGGAGCGCGTCCGGAATAAGTCCGAGGCCGAGGAAATGGCGGCGGTCACTATCTACCGACACCCCGAAAACGTTGATGTGACGTGGAACGGCAAAGGCAGAAAGCCCATGTGGGTTGAAGCATGGGAAAGCCTCGGCAAATCGATTGACGACCTCGCCGTGAAGATCACCCCCGCCCCGAAGAAGAAAGGGAAAAAGCAATGACCGCAAAGACCCCCAATCAGCGCCGGCAGGAGGCCGGCTACAAGACCGGAGCAACGAAGGACCGCTGCGGCACCTGCGCCATGCACACCGCCTCCCTGCTGCGCTTCCAAGCCGGCCGTAACGACCGGCACTGCACCGAACTCGACGCCCCGGTCAAAGCCGGCGCCACCTGCAACTTCTACCTTCCCGGCCGCAATGCCGACATGCCGGACGCGGAGAACTTCGAGGAGATCGCAGCATGACCCCCGGCCCCACCGACACCCTGCAGCACGCCCACCTGACCGGATCGATCTGGCAGGGCCTGACGGCCTCCACCCGTGACGGCAAGCCGGCCCGCCTCGCAATCATTGACGACGCAGGAAACGTGATCGAGGCCGGCGCGACCGTAGCCCGGGAGTGCTGGAACGTCGTCCTTCAAGTGCACCGCAACTATTTGCAAGACCAAGGGCACCTCGTCGTGCACTCCACCCCGCCCGGCCTCCCCCATCCCGTGAAAGCCGCAGCATGAAACTGAAATTCATCGCCCTGACATTGCGGGCGCTGCTCGACTGGCCCTCGTCCATGCCGCAAGCCCTCGGCGCCCACCCCCATATCGGGACCAGGACTCAACTGGTCGAAAAGGACGGCGCCGCCGTTCGCGCCTACGTCCGGCAAAACCTCCTCCTCGGCCTCATGTGCATGGAGGTGTCGCCGAGCGACCTCGCATTTGCATCCATCGTCAGCGCCCTTCGGGTCGCGAAGTGCTGCGCCGAAGCCACCGGCAATGAATACCCCGGCCTCCTGCGCGTCATTGAGGGCTGCGAGGGACCACTGGCCACCATCCTGCGCAGAGGCGAAGCCGGGGCGTTCTACGCCCTCCACCACGAGCGCGCGACGCTTCACGCCGCGACCACCCGCGTCCTCGACCTCCTGACGACGATCCCCGATCCGGATCTCGTCTGCGCGTACGAACTTGACCAGCTTTATCGCCGCGCCGCCCGTCAGGCGGACACCACCAGGAGCAAAGCATGAACACCCCAACCCCGGCGCCCTCGTGGCCCACTCGCATGGCCGCAATCTTCAACGAATGGGCGCGCCGCTACTCAGAATCCCCCGACAGCTTCGGCGACGTCCTCGGGCCGGACGGCAAGCCGGTCGAGGACTACGGGCAACGCTGCGCGACATACTTCGAGCAGATCTCGCGAGAGCTTTACCCCTCGGTCAAATGCACCGACCCTGCCCAGGCACTCGCTAACGCCGCACTCGACTGGTGCGAGGAACGCGGCCCGCGAGATCGCGGAGACGCGGAGCTGTTGAAGGCCATGTGGAACTACCACGGCGACTATGTCGGCCCTTGCGCCGGCTGCGATGGGTCGTGCGATGAAGCCTGCGCCCAATCCCTCACCGTCACCCAAGCTCACGCAGCCATCGACCGGGCGCTGGAGGCACACAGGGCGAAGATCGCCGACGTAGAGGAGCGCCGCTCACGGCGTATGGAACGCATAGCGCAAGCGCTCAAAAGTCAGCGCGACGAGCTGCTTCAGTTCCGCATCCACACGCTGCATGCGCAGTTCAAGCCCATTGCGGCCCACTTCATCAACGGCGAACCCGCCCGGGCTGAGACGCCTACCGGCCTCCTCAACGCAGCTCAACACGCCGACGATATCGCCGTGGATCAGTTCGCGGCGGCGATGAAAGCCAAGCTCGCCGCCTGCCGGGCGAAGGGCCGATCCGGCTGGAGCAACCCGGGCGACCCCACAGACGCGCAGCTCGCCCAGCTCATGACTCAGTGCATGACCAAAGGCAACGCCGGCACGTTCGAGGACGTCGCGAACTATTGCATGTTCCTGCACCAGCGCGGCGCCGACCCGATCACCCTCGCCAGCGCCGCCTTCTACACGCCGACCACCAACTTTCAGCGAAACACCCTTCTCGCGGCGATGAAAGAGGTACGCGAAGCCCTGCAGCACGCCGTCAAACCACCCCACGCCGCCATTACCGACACGGTCTGGATGCTCAACAGGCCCGAAACACTCTTTGATTTCATCGATGCCACCCTCGAGGGGCTGGTCGAATGGCACACCGACGGCGGCCGGAACATGCTTTATGAGGGCCTATTCGACGGCGAGAGCGAGGAGGACCGGATCGCACGCCTCGACCTCGCCCACCACATGACGCAAACCGCGAAGGGTCAATATTGAAATGAGCGAGACACACGTAACGATGCTAATCGGAACGATCTGCACACTTATTGCGTACTGGACCGGCTTGTTCGCCGGGCGCGTCCGCCACCACGCCTTGGTTGAGCGGCAACTTCAGCGCGCCGCCGATTACCAGCGTGCCGTGGACGATCTCGACAGATGGTGCGGTTACACATCTCCGCACGCGAGGCTTATTGCCCGACACCTGAAAGCCGTCGGCGAGGACTCTGGGTACAACGCCGGAACCCCTGTTGCTGATGAGGCTTGCCATGTCTCAGGACTACGCCAGCAGCTGAATCGGCTTGACAACCCCGGCGACGGCAAGCGCCCAATCGACCCCCCGAAAGGCGCGGATTAAGCCATGAGCAAGCAACATCAACTTGTCCCCATCAGCATCGGCGACAACACATACACCGTCATCAGCAAGGGGCACCACGACATCCACGAGTTCATGCAGGCCGTACGGCAGTCGATTGTCTGGCCTCTCGGCGTTCCTGAGCACATCTGGATGAAGACAATGCCGGCTCCAAAACACTCCGGCTATTCGTGCTGGTATCAGCCTGTCAAGCAAGGAACCCGCGGTGCGTGGCCCTGCACATATGTCTCCGAGGCCTACGGCGAAGACCGCTATGAAGCGAAGTTCCCACCGCCTCGAAAGGAGGATTAAATGAACCTACAAAAAGTCAGGACCACCACCACCGCCCGCGTCACAGCAACGGTCGAGGTGACCACAGGATCATGGGGGCCAGGGTGCCAACTTGATCAGGTGTATCGGCAGGCTGCGGAAGAGGCCGAAGGCACGATCCGGCGATTGCTTTCCGAGTCTGGCGGCAAGGCCCGCTTGATCAACGTGGAGCGCATCGTCGCGATTACAACCGACACAAGCACCCCCAAATGAACTCGCGCAAAGGAAGCCCCATGCCAAACACCCAACAAACCCACATCGAAGGCACCCCGGCAGAGTGCGGAGCCGCGATCTTTGAAAAGTTCTGCATGCCGGCACTCAAAGCAGCGGGCGCCTACCCGAAATCAGAAGTCCGGCAGTTTTACGCAGGCCTGCTCATGGCGGCAATGGGCGCTATGGCCGCCGATTTTGGTCACGAGCGTGCATCCCAAATGGTGACAGCCCTCGCCGCGAGCTTCGCCGGCATGGGCGCCGCGCTGAAAACTCCACCCCCTCACTGACCTCGCCCACCAAGCAAAAAGCCCGCTTCGCGCGGGCTTTTTTACGGCTGGCCATCCGGTATATGTAGCGACTCCTACGGGCATCCGAGTGAAACGAACCCCACTTTGGGGGCGGCCGCTTGCTTGGCTTGGGTCATGCGTAAAAACCTGAAGAGGGGAAGTGCAAGGGCCGCGACGATTGCGCGGCCCCGTGTGTTATTTCTTGGGC
>JAQTYQ010000069.1 GCA_028688225.1 Opitutaceae bacterium
CAGACGCGTCGGGTTGCCAGGTGTGCATCGGAGCGAGGCCCATCTCGGTACCGTAGCCGACGAGCAGGAACACCCAAGCGATCAGACCCCACGGCCGGGACAGGCCGGCGCCCTGGGCCGTCAGCGCGGCGAAGGTGAGATCCCCGCCGCCGCCGCCGCGGAGCGAGGCGTAGCCGAGGCAGAAGGAGCCCAGGAGCGACAGGGCGATGCCGGTGCCGCCGACGAGCAGGTATTTCCACGTCGCCTCAAACGCACGCGAGGTGGCGTTGAAATGCAGCAGCGGCACCGCGGCGAGCGTGACCGCCTCCGTCGTGATCCACAGCAATCCGAGATGCCGGGCCTGATGGCCGGCGCTCAGCAGTCCGAGGATGGCCAGCAGCGAGGCGACAAACGTGCGGTTGCCGCGTTCCTGGCGGATTGCGAGATAGGAGACGGCGTACGCCGCGCAGGCGAGAAACAGCAGCGACACCGCCGGCAGCACCGCCCGGGCCAGCGGATCGAAGCCGAACCAGGCGTTCGGCGCGAGCGGCGGCGGGTTCACCAGCAGCCACAGGGCGAGCCCGGTGTGGATGAGGCCGACCGCCGGCAGGAACCACGGGCGGGTCCGCTCGTGCGGCCAGACTGCCGCAAGCGCCGCCCCCGCCAAGGGGACAAAAATCAACAACCAGGCTGTCATTCGCGTAGTACGGTAAGTTTGCGCGTGTCGAGGGAGTCGAAGGCGCGCTGAATGCGGTCGACGATGATGCCGATCACGAACACGCCCACGGTCAGGTCCAGCAGGATGCCGGACTCAACCAGCAGGGGAGTCGATCGGATCAGCAGAAGGCCGAAAAGGTAGATGCCGTTTTCCAGGATCAGATAGCCGCAGACCTGGGAAATCGCCTTCACCCGCCCGATGAGCAGCACGAACCCGGTGAAGATCGAGGCCAGAGCCCCCGCCACCAGCAGCGTGCCGGCATGCTCGGGCAGCAGGGGCAGCAGCCGCGCCCCCGCCACGCCGGCGATGGTCCCGCCGGCTCCGAGGAGCAGCGAGGGCACGAAGCCGATGAACGGTTCCACCTCGCGGTCGATGTTCGCCGTGCGCATCGCCCGGCGCAGCAGGGCGGGGATGACAAATCCCTTCACCAGGACGGTGGCCAGCGCCACCAGCACCACTATCCAGTCGATATGCTCCTCGATGAGCAGCGGCATCACCCCGAGCGCGACGCCCTGCACTGCGACCGTGCGGATGACCGAGGGCAGCCGGCTGCTGGCCAGCGCCAGCAGGTTCAACCCCATCGCCAGGCCGATTAAAAGATTCACAGTGTTCATGCCGCCCCGCCTTTCCAGGCCAGCAGGAGGGCGAACAGACACAGCAGAAAAGCCGTTGTCAGCAGCAGGGGCACACGACGGAAGGCGAAGCGTGCCAGCAGCGACTCGACCAGCCCGACGCCGACTGTCACCGCCAACACCGCCCCGCCCAGCACGATGGTCGCGGCCGTCGGCGGCAGCCCGGCCACCGGCAGCACCGCCTGGCTCAGCAACACCGCAAAGAGCAGCAGCTTCAGCGACGCCCCGTGCAGGATCACGGCGAACGGCGGGCCGCTGTGATCGAGGACCATGACCTCGTGGATCATCGTCAGCTCCAGGTGGGTGTTGGGGTCGTCGAAGGGCACCCGGCAGTTTTCCGCCAGGAGCACGGCAAACAGCCCGCCGGCCAGCAGCACCGCGCCGGCCCCAGCCGTCGGCGCCAGCATGGTGGCCAGCGTGACGCTCCCGGTCTGCACGCTCAGCGATAACACCGCCGTGATGAGCGCCACCTCGGCCAACACGGCATAGCTGACCTCGCGCGCCGCCCCCATGCCTTCGAAGGCCGAACCCGTCTCGAGCGCGGCCCAGGCGGTGCAGAACCGGGCCACGGCGAACAGGTACACCAGCAGCAGTACATCGCCCCGGAAGCTCACCGCGCCACCCGCCGGCCCCAGCGGCATGAGCAGCGCGGCGCCCGCCAGCGCAACCCAGGCCACGGCCGGACCCGCGATAAAGGCGGGTGACGCCAGCGTGCTCAGCACGACGCTTTTCCGCCACAGGCGGGCTAGGTCGTAGTAGAGCTGCAGCACCGGCGGCCCGCGGCGGCCGGCAACCCAGGCCTTCACCTTGTTAATGATACCCGGCAGGAGTGGCGCGAGCAGCAGCCACAACACCAGGCGAAGCAGGATTTCCAGGATCATGATCACGGCATTCCTTCCAACCAGATCAGCAGGGCGAGCACGATGAGGCCGCCCGCCAGATAGACGATATAGAATTGTAGCCGGCCGTGCTGCAACCGGCGCGCGGCGGTGGATGCCCGCATCACCGCCTCGCCCGTCGGGACGATGATTTTTTCCAGCACGGTTTCCGGCAGGCGCTCCGTCCGGCCGGCATGCGCGGGGAACGGACCGCGCGGACGGCGGAGCAGGCGTTCCGGCAGCAACAGCCAGGAGAACCAGCCGGTCGTGATCCCGGCGAAGGAGCCGCCCGTGTATTGCATCCGGGCCGTCGGCGCCGCAAAGCCGCAATCCCACGTCGGGGCGCGACGCAGGCCGCAGGCACGCACCCGGCGCCATAACGCCACGCCTGCCGCGAGAAAAAGCACTGCCAGGATCGCCTGCGCCAGACTCAGGGTGGCCAGCGCCGACGGCGGCGCCTCCGCCGTCCAGGCGGGATGCCAGGCGGCCGCCGCCTGTGCCACCGCCGGCCAGAGTAGGAGCGGGGCGAGGCCGGCCGCCACGCAGGCCCCGGCCAGGACGAGCATCGGACCGCGCAGTAATCGTCCGCCTTCGTGGGCATGCGCCGCCGCCGGCGTCCGCGAAGCGCCGAGGAAAACCAGCGCCCCGGCTTTCAGAAAACTCGCCAAAGCCAGCGCCCCGGCCATCGCCAGCATGATCGCCGCCGGCATGGCCGCCCAAGCGGCCCGGCCATGGCCCGCCGCCGCATCCAGCAGGCCGAGATAGACCAGCCATTCGCTGACAAAGCCGTTGAGCGGCGGCAGCCCGGAGACCGCGGCCGCGCCAAGCGCAAACAGGGCGGCGGTCCACGGCATCGCCCGCCACAGTCCGCCGAGGCGGCTGATCTCGCGGGTGCCGGTGGCGTGCAGCACCGAGCCGGCGCTGTAGAAGAGCAGCGACTTGAACAGGCCGTGATTCCAGATGTGCAGCAGCGCTCCGGCCAGCAGCAGGCGTCCCCATGGCGCCTCTCCGTGCCTCGCGCCCAGGAGGGCGCCGCCCAAGCCGACCATGATGATGCCGACATTCTCGACCGAGCAATACGCCAGCAGGCGCTTGAGGTCGTTCTGCGCCAGGGCGAAGGTTATGCCCACCAGTGCGCTGACCGCGCCGAGGCTGATGACCACCCAGCCGGCTGCGGCTGGCACCGGCAGCCAGCCGCTGAAGCGGACGATGCCATAGATGCCCATCTTGATGGCGACGCCAGACATGAGCGCCGAGACGTGACTGGGCGCGTTGGCATGCGCCGAGGGCAGCCAGATATGGAGCGGAAACAGGCCGGCTTTGACGCCGAAGCCGAACAGGGCCAGCCAGAACAACGGCGCCAGGTCCGCGCGGTCGTGCAGGGGGCCAAGCTCCCAACTACCGGTGCGCGCGGCGAGCAGGGCGAAGAAGCCGAAGAGGCAGAGCGTGCCGGCGTGCGACGCCGCGAGATACAGCCAGCCGGCGGCGCGCACCTCTTTCCGCTCACGGTCCAGGGTGATCAGAAAATAGCTGCTGATCGCGAACAGCTCCCAGGCGATGAGGAAGTGCAGCCCGTTGGACGAGAGGAGGACGAGACCCATGCTCAGGCCCATCGCGTTCCACCACCGCCGGCTCCGCGGGGCCGAGTCGGGATGGAGCGCATCCGCCCAGTATTCCTGCGCGTAGACCGCGCCCGCCCCGCCGCCCACGCCGACCAGCGCCAGAAACCATGCGCTGATTCCGTCGAGCCGCAGCCAGGGCAGCTCGCCGGCCACCGGCCAGCCGCCGCGCCACGTCCAATCGGCTCCGTGGAAAAGCACCAGCAGGGCTGCGCCTAGCGCGGCGGCGTTGCCGGTCAGGGTCAGCGCGAGCCAAACCCGGGGCCGGCGCGGCCCAAAGATCAGTCCGGCGAGCAGTCCGCCCGCGGCGAGCACCAAGAGCAGTCCGGGAGTCACGTTTTGGCCTTTTGCTGGCGGGCGCTCACGGTTGCTTCGTCGGCCGCAGCGACTGCGTGGAAGATTTCTTCATCCGGGGCGTTGCGCAGGACCAGATCGCGCAGCGGCCCGTCGGCAATGAGGCGGCAGATCCGTCCCAACACGTCGAGATGCGCCCGCGGCGATGGCGCAATGAAGAAGAACAACCGCGTGACCGGAATCGCATCAGGCGGGTCGGCCAAAGCCCAGGCCTCCCGCAGGAGCAGAAGTGCAACCGTGCCGGAATCGCGGCCCAGCGCGACGCGGGTGCCGAGGTGCGGCAACGCAAACCCGCCGCCCACCGGGGCGGGGGTCACGCCCTCCTTGGCATGCATCCGCTGCACCAGCAATTGGCGGATCGGCGGTGGTGTGCCGGACAGGGCGTTGACAATTTGGTCGAACACATCGGGGACGGCAGCGGCCGGCACGTCGCGCCAGATCCGGCCG
This sequence comes from Opitutaceae bacterium, assembly GCA_028688225.1. Lineage (GTDB taxonomy): Bacteria > Verrucomicrobiota > Verrucomicrobiia > Opitutales > Opitutaceae > Fen-1467. The sequence continues at coordinate 4,628 of JAQTYQ010000069.1, forward strand.
GTGCGCAGCAGCGGTTCGAGCCGGCCGCCCGCGGCCGAGACGAGAGGCTCCGGCGCCAGAAATCCCGCCTTGGCCGCAAGCCCGCGCGTCGCCGCCCACTCGGCCACCTGCGTCCGGTCGAACAAAAGCCGGCCGCGGTCGAGCGTGTGCGGGAGCCCTTCATGGTGGATCCAATCCTCCACGACGTTTTCCGAAACGCCGAACGATTCAGCGATCTGGACGAGATTCAGATACATGATGCGTAAAGAAATCTGGACAAGCTCAAGCGGACAATGCAGTGGCGGACATTCATGACCGGCCTCCGGCCAGGACCAGGACCGCCAGGGCCGTGATGCCCGCCACGAGATAAAGCAGATAGGTCTGCACCCGCCCGTGCTGCAAGCTTCGAGCGGCGTGGGCGGCCCGCAACACCATCGCGCCCAACGGTTCGACCACGCGTTCGAGCACGGTTTCCGGCGTATGGTCCTCGACCGCAGCCTGCAGCGGAAACGCCCCTTCCGGCCGGTGCTCGCGGCGGTGCGGGCGCATGATCCAGGCAAACCACCCGACAATGATGCCGGCAAACGACCCGGCCGTGTATTGCATGCGGACCGCGGGTGCCGCGTAACCACAATCCCAGGTCAGGGCGCGACGCAGGCCCTGGCGCCGCGTGTGCCGCCACAACAGCGCCGCCGCCAGGACCGCGGCTATCGTCAGGGCGAGGTTCGAAGCACTGATGAGGCGCAGCGAGGCCGGCGAGGCCAAGCTGCTCCAGCCCGGATTCCATGCCGCAGTGGCGCGCACCACGACCGGCCAGAACACGACCGGCGTCAGGCCGATCGCCACGCATGCACCGGCGAGCACGAGCATCGGTCCGCGCATGAGCGGTCCGCTTTCGTGGGCGCGCCGGACGGCCGCTGAGCGCGGCGCCCCGAGGAAGACCACCCCGCATACCTTGGTGAAACACGCCAGGGCCAGCGCGCCGGTCATCGCCAGCAGCACCACCGCCGCCACGGCGGCCAGCGCCGCGGCGCCCTGTGCGTTCACCGCGTCGAGCAGGCCGAGATAGACCAGCCATTCGCTGACAAAGCCGTTGAGCGGCGGCAGTCCGGAAATCGCCACGGCGCCGAGCGCAAACAGACCGGCGGTCCACGGCATTGCCGGCCAGAGTCCGCCGAGCCGGCTCATTTCACGCGTGCCCGTCGCGTGCAGGACCGAACCCGCCCCCAGGAACAACAGCGACTTGAACAGTCCGTGATTCCAGACGTGCAACAACCCGCCGGCCAGCGCCAGTTGTCCCCAGGCGGCGTTGCCGTGGCGCACCGCGATCAGGGCGAATCCGAGCCCGATGAGAATGATGCCGATGTTCTCGACGCTGTGATAGGCCAGCAGGCGTTTGAGGTCATGCTGGCCGAGGGCAAAGGCCACGCCCAGCACCGCGCTGACGACGCCGAGCGCGGCCACCACCCAGCCCGCCTCCCACGGCAAGGGCAGCCAGCCGCTGAAGCGCACGAGGCCGTAGATGCCCATCTTGAGCGCCATGCCCGAGAGCATGGCCGAGACATGACTGGGCGCGTTGGCATGCGCCGAGGGCAGCCAGACATGGAGCGGAAACAGGCCGGCCTTCACCCCGAAGCCGAACAGGGCCAGCCAGAACAACGGCGCCAACCGCGCCTGCTCCAGCATCGGCCCGAGTTCCCAACTGCCGGTGCGAACCGCCAGCATGGCGAAAAAGCCGAAAAGGCAGACCGTGGCGGCATGAGACGCCGCGAGATAAAGCCAGCCGGCGGCGCGCACCTCGCGCCGCTGGCGGTTGAGCGTGATCAGAAAATAGCTGCTGACCGTGAACAGCTCCCACCCGATGAGAAAATGCAGCCCGTTCGACGACAGCAGGACCAGCCCCATGTTCAGCACTTGGAGACTCCACCAAAAGCGACCGGCGCGGGCGGAGCGCGGATGGGCTTGGTCTGCCCAATATTCGCGCGCATAGATGGCGCCGCTTCCTCCGATCACACCCAGCAGCGCCAGGAACATGGCACTCACGCCGTCGAGCCGCAGATGCAGCGGTTCGCCGCACACCGGGAAGCCGCTCCGCCACTCCCAGGCCGCCCCGCCGCCCAAGACGGTGATCGCAGCGGCCAGCGCCGCGCCCGTTCCTCCCAGCAGCAGCACGAGCCAGAGGCGCGACGAAACCCGGGCGGCCAGGATGCTGGCGAACATCGCAAACACAGCCAGGAGGAGCAGGGAACCGGTCGTCATCGGGCTTTCCCCATCGCGCTCTTAGTGCGTGTCATGGCGGGCAACGCGGTCAATCAACCCGGGCCCGGTCAGGAAGACCGCCGGTAGCCGAGGCGGTGCCCCCGGCCCAGGCGGTTGGTCCCTGGCGCTTTCTTCCCCGGAAGGATCGGGACATGACTCCATCTTGCCAGAAAAACAGAATCCATCTGCAAGGCAAGAGGACGTCGCCGGCAGCCCGACCACGGTCTTTTTTGTTTGGTCCGGAAATGGTTGAGGAGATGGGCCATGGATTTTGGCTAGACACCGGACCCGGTTTCTGTTCTGGTAGGGGTGGGATGAAGTCCACCGATCAAACACCTCCTTCCAA